>NZ_JACJSG010000050.1 GCF_014697625.1 Anabaena azotica FACHB-119
TTGGCTAACGATCGCAATCCAACTGTTTAAACCCGAATCTTTGCTCATGACCTGCTTTGTGTCACGACGATTTATCTTAACATCTGATTCTTCAAAAAACCTGCCCTTGAAAGCAGTCCCCAGTCCCCTATTCCCTACTATAGATATACAGATTTCTTAATTTTTTGCAAAATAAACTAAAAAACAGTCAAAATACTGTAACCGCTTTGGAGGTTAGGATATATTGTGGATTGCTCAAAGCCTGAAAATAACCGGGTTTATACTTAGGAATCAGCACTTAGCCATACTGGAGTAACTATACATGACCTCTCCTCAGATTCAGTTTCGCGATCGCCAGTCTGAAGTAGACCTTTATCAACTCCAAGAGCTATTTAATATGTCTGCTTTTTGGGCGAAAGGACGCAGTATTGAGGATTTACGCATAGCTATTGCTAACAGTGACCCGGTGATTTCTGTTTGGGATGGGGAACGTTTAATCGGTTTTGCTAGAGCAACTTCCGATGGTATCTATCGCGCTACCATCTGGGATGTTGTCATTCATCCAGACTACAGAGGTAATGGCATAGGCAGCAAATTAGTTGAAACTGTCTTAGCTCACCCCAAAATGAGATGGGTAGAGCGTGTATATTTAATGACTACTCATCAACAAAAGTTTTATGAAAAAATCGGCTTCCAAGCCAATAACAGCACCACTATGGTGCTAGATAATCAGTCAAGAATGAGCTACTTAGCTACTCCAGAAATTCAGTTTCAGGAATCGCTAGGGGAATAGACAACCGAAGTCTAGTCATTTTCTCTTGTACGTCGGTTTCTGGGAAGGGAAGGATTTCTAACTTTCCTCCCATTGCGGCTAAAAGTTTTTGGCTCAGTAATACTTTCATTGCTGGGGAAAGACCAGATTTCTGTTTCTCGGCTAGGGGAGATTCATCAGTAATTGTCAGTAAATCAATTGCCTCACTTTTAACTAGAGCGTGATTAGGTAAATCCAAGCAAATATAAATATCCTTACTAGTTGGTGCTAGCTTTGCGGATATAGAAATACTGCCTTCTTTCATCTGAGAAATAGCAGTGTCTACTAAATTTAATAATACTTGTCTTAGCCATCTGGGGTCTGCCAAAACATAAATTTCTGGGTCTGGGGGCAAAATTTGCAACTTTAAATTGCGATCTACCGCCAGCATATAAGTTAAATTATGGATTTCTTGTAAAGTCTCAGCTAAAGATTTTGGCTGAATATCTAATCTGTTATTACCATGTTCTGTCTTAGCTACATTCAAAATTTCATCCATCAGATGCAGCAGTTTCAAGGCTCTTTCATGAGCTTGAGCAATAAATTCCCGCTCTTCTGCTGGATCTTCGCAAAGGTCAGACAAAATTAACTGATGTAAGCCAATTAAACCATTGAGTGGCGATCGCAATTCATGGGTAGTTCGCGCCAAAAAACCCCCTTTAAACTGGCTCATCTCCCGCGCCATTTCATAGGCTAGCTGTGTTTGTTGGAGCTGTTGCAGGAGTTGTGATTTATGCTCTCGCTCCCCCGGTGTAACTGCGGACTGCTGGGAACTAGAATTCACAGACCTCCCCAATAACCCCCGAACACCCATCCCCAGCAGTAATCCTGCTCCTAGATATAGCCAGTTGCTCCAATCCATAATATTTAGACAGTTATTAACTTATTAAATTGACCACAAAGCATTAAAAACAGTTTCCCTACTTCTTAGTTCACCAGTTCTACTAATTTACTCAAAATCAAGAAAACAACATTTTTAGGACTTACGCATGAAAACGAAAAATCAAGGGTTTGGACAAGGGTATAGGGGTATAGCGCAAAGTCTGAGCGCCGGCTTCCGGCGATCAGAACTTTGTAAGAGAGGGGTGTAGGGGGGTAAGCCTTCAAAACCTACACCCTTACACCCTTACACCCTTACACCCAGTCTTAACAGATAACATTGGTGCGTAAGTCCTGATTTTGACAACTCCCCGCCGTAAAACGGCGAAGATTCTTCAAATGTCTGGAAAATGGGGAGCAGGGGAGCAGGGGAGCAGGGGAGCAGAGGAGAAAATATTCATCATCACTGACAACTGTCAACTGTCAACTGTTAACTGTCAACTGTCAACTGTCAACTGTCAACTGTCAACTGTCCCCTACTCCACCCCTACCGTTGTCTGAACAACTCCTCCAGAGTTGCGAGTATCCACATTTGGTAAACGGCTATAATTAGTTAATAATGGGACTTCTTGACGACAAGACAGACAAAACCAATATAATTCGCCGTGACGAACATGACGGAGGAGAGAACCACCGCAGCATGGGCAATTATTGGCTCGCAGACTCATACCAATGTCCTCCTACAAGAAAAATCTCTGTTGAAAAATGATGAAAAAAGTTTTTGTTTAAAATCGGATTTTAGTCGCATAAACGTAACCATTTAATTTGATGCGGGTTAGAAAAATTTATTTATCAACCGCTTCATCATTTGGTTAACGCTAAATTTGTGTTCTACATACTTTCTACAACTACGTCATTCTAGTTCCAAAGCATCAGGTATCATCCCAATTACTGTTGTACTAATTGCCATTGATTTAATCATCACTAGCCCAAAAGATTCTCGCTACTTGATGGGTAAGAGAGTAATTGCAGCATTGCCTAAAGGTTCAGTTTTTGGTGTATGGTTAATTTCGTCTAAATATTCAATTTGTCTACCATCTATATGGGAAACAATATCTTGTTCAAAAAAATTGGCATCTACTGCATCTACCTTCCCAGCCATTTTTTCAGCTTCTTCGGGAAAAATATTCCTAAAAATGCCAAGTATGGCGGTTCTTTTGGTTGGTCAATGAACGGATAATTTTTTGGCTCAATGCCGTTATAAACGGTTCTAATATAGTTGAGATGAAGTTGACGCTGGCGTTGCTAATACTAACGTCTGCTTACTGGTAATGGTGACTAAAAACCTTCTGCTGATCTTTGGTAAAGTTACCGTGCAGAGTATGCACTGTAGGAGTCCTTACCAAACTCGCTCAAGTTAATGCACCAAACCCTACATGAGAATCGCATCCCGCCGCATTCTGATAGACTTGCCTCAGTTTTACGGTTTTATACAAGGCATACTCTGGGATATTTCTATCTAAGCGCCATGCAAGTGAATAAACGTCCTCTAACTTTGCCAAGGCTTGAGAATCGCGCTAAGGCAAATAATCTTACCTCATAACCGCAACGAACTAGTTAATTAGTCAACGTGACTTACTACTAGTTCAATCCCTCCATCATTGAGGGGTGAAAGTCGTTCCTATAAGGGAGCAACTTGAGCGATTTTCATAAATTGTGATGGTTCTGTCGGTAAAATGCTCCTCGCAAATAAGACCAACAATATCTTATGAGCAATTACATTATTACTTACTATTTTGACATCTAAATTAACCTAACTGGGAAATATAGGTTAACTGTGTATTGTCAAAGCCCTCAACATTTGAAACCGTTAGCTTTAGCCGCTTGACGACTATTTATAGAATATAGCTGAATTTTTCTTGATTCATCTATCTGCGGAATCATAAGTATGTAGAATAATTTGTATCCAAACAGACAAAAAGATAGATTTTGTAGCTAACACTACTAAAAATCTTGTTTGGGATCAATGTTTTATAGTCTGATTCTGAAGCAACGCTAAAAATACGTAGTAAATTGATAAAGATTAAATAATTATAAGAACGAGCTGATAAAAATTTATCATTCATTTACATATTGTTCAGTAACTAATGAAAGTCGCTACTTGGAATGTTAACTCGGTTCGCACTCGTCTAGAGCAAGTTGTTGATTGGTTAAAACAAAATCCCGTCGATGTTCTGTGCTTGCAAGAGACAAAGGTTGTAGATGCTGATTTTCCGCGATCGCCCCTGGAAGATTTGGGCTACAACTTATATATATCGGGGCAGAAAGCCTATAACGGTGTAGCCTTAATTAGCCAGCAACCGCTAGTAGATGTTAAGTGCGGATTTACGCCGATTTTGCCGGATATAGACCCAAAGTGGGATGAACAAAAGCGGGTAATTACTGGTGTAATTGATGGCGTGCGGATTGTCAACCTTTACGTACCCAATGGATCAGCGATCGCCAGTGAAAAATACGACTATAAACTACGCTGGTTAACAGTGCTAAGAGAGTATTTGCGATCGCTCCTACTATTACAACCCGCCATCTGTGTATGCGGCGACTTTAACATCGCCCTAGAAGACATAGACATTCACGAAAAAGTCAACGCCGCAAATCATATTATGGCATCGCCAGCCGAGCGCCAAGCTTTACGAGATGTCCTAGAACTGGGATTTGCCGATGCTTTTCGCAAATTCACCAGCGAAGGCGGACATTACAGCTGGTGGGACTACCGCGCCGCCTCCTTCACCCGCAACAAAGGCTGGCGCATAGACCATCACTACCTCACACCCATACTGTACGAACAAGCAAAAAGCTGCATCATTGATATATCTCCCAGAAAATTAACTCAACCGAGTGACCATACCCCAGTCATAGTGGAATTTTAAAGCTGAGATTCTAGACTAGGGACTAAATCAGTTAACAGTTATCAGTTATCAGCTTGTGTTAACTGTTCACTGATAACTGTTCACTGATAACTGATAACTGAAAAACCCTATCCTTAATCACTATGTTTTTGGTAACTGGAGCAACAGGAGACATCGGTCGCCGAGTTGTGCGACTGCTACGCGAACAACAGCATTCTGTCCGCGCCTTTGTTCGTCTCACCTCGCGTTATGGCGAACTAGAACACAGAGGAGCCGAAATCTTCATCGGTGATTTACGGCGAGAAAAAGATATTGCCAAAGCTTGTCGGGGTGTGCAATATATTATCAGCGCTCACGGTTCTGATAGCGATGCGCTCAACCTTGACTACCGCGCTAACATCGAACTCATCGACCAAGCTAAAGCCAACGGCTTGCAGCACTTTGTCTTTATTTCCGTATTAGGAGCAAACCGGGGGTATGAAGATGCTCCCGTGTTCAAAGCTAAACGAGCTGTAGAAAATTATTTAGCGGCTAGTGGCATCAATTACACTATTTTACGTCCGGCTGGATTAGCATCTAATTTGCTAACTTTAGCAGAACGGTTTCGGGAAACAGGGTTATATTTGTTGATTGGCGACCCCAAAAACCGTACCTCAATTGTCAGTACAGATGATTTAGCAAGGATAGTAGTGGATTCAGTAAAAGTTCCAGGCGCTCTCAACCAAATATTTTCCGTAGGGGGGCCAGAGATTTTATTGCGTGAGGACATTCCCCAAATTTTTAGCCGGATCTTTAATAGACAGCCCATAGTAATCAATTCACCATTAGTTACAGTTGATGGGTTGCGGGGTATCCTGGGCTTAATTAATCCTGAAGCAAAACAAGCTTTAGGCACATTTCGCACATTACTGTCCAATGAATTTTTCTGTAGAAAAGATGAGATAGCTCAGTTAGAGCAGACCTTTAACTTCCCCTTGGAAACCTTAGAGAGTTTTTTAAGGCGCTATTTAGCTGTTTAGTCAGTAGTTAGTTGTCAGTGGTCAGTTGTAATCACCACTGACAACTGATAACTGATAACTGATAACTGATAACTGATAACTGACAAATCAAAAACTTTATGAAATATTCCTTATTAGCCAACGCTGCTCAAGCACGTCAAACAAAACAGCAATTTGCTAGACCAGAAGACCAACTATCTTACGAATTGGGTAAGGCGGTGAAAGAATTGCCGCCAGTTTACACTAGATTATTAGCAGGAACTATTAGCTTAGTAGTATTTGGTGCGATCGCCTGGGCTGGTTTATCAGAAATAGACGAAGTAGCCGTCGCTCAAGGGGAATTGATTGCTTCCTCCCAAGTCAGACCAGTGACATCATTGGGTGATGGAGTGATTAAAATAATTAAAGTGAAAGAAGGCGATCGCGTCACCAAAGATCAAGTATTAATTCAACGTGACCCAGACCTGAAACAAACTGATGTGACTCGACTAGGCCAATCCACTAAACTTATTCAAGAAGATTTACGGCGTTTAGAAGCCGAACGCTTGGGTGGACAGTCCACCGGCACACAAATACAGGATGAACTCTTAAAAGCTCGCCTCAAAGACTATCAAGCACGCCAAGCAGCAGCAGAAGCAGAAGCAGGTCGTCAACGTGCCTTAATTGATCAGGCGAAAGTGCGGCTACTGCGGTTACAAGAGAATGTAGTCAATGCTAGAACTAGTGTTGCTAACGCCAAAACTAACCTACTCAATGCTAAAAGCATCAGTACCCAAGTACAAGACAACCTAAAAATTGCTCAAAATAGAGAGGAAAATTTACGCACCTTAATCACTCCAGGCGCTGTTCCGCGAGTTGATTACCTAGAAGCAAAAGAAAGATTGGGTCGCGCCCAAGCAGAGATTACCAGATCCAAAGATGAAGTTATCAACGCCCAAAATCGCCTAACCGAGGCTGAAGATAAAGTTACATCTTTAGAAAGAGACATGGCTGCTCAAGCTCAAGAAATCCGCCAAGCCGAACAAGCCTATCAAGCTGCAAAAAATCAAGCACAACGAGTAGCATCAGAGCGCCAAAGTGAAATCTTAACCGAGATGAACAAGCGCAAAGAAGAATTAACCAACGTTGCTGGACAGTTTGAGCAAGCCAAAAAACAAAAAGACGGCGAAACTATCAAAGCTCCTGTTGCTGGCACAATATATAAAATCAAGGCGACTAAAGGGCCAGTACAAGCAGGTGAAGAGTTATTATCAATCCTACCAGAAGGTGAGGACATATTACTAGAAGTAAAAGTTCTCAACCGTGATATTGGATTTATTCGCAAAGGCATGAGAGCAAAAGTTAAAATGGCAACCTTCCCCTTCCAAGAATTTGGTACAGTTGAAGGTGAAGTAGTACAAGTCAGCCCCAATGCCACAGTCGATAAAGAGTTGGGCTTAGTTTTTCCCACCAGAATTAAACTCAATCAGCACTCAGTTTCTGTTCGCGGTCAAGAAGTAGGATTTACTCCAGGTATGGCTGCAACTGGTGAAATTGTCACTCGCAAGAAGTCAATTTTAACCTTCATCATGGAACCCGTAACTCGGAGATTTAGCGAAGCATTTTCCGTGAGGTAATCAACTTCGGTAAGTTGCATTTTTCTTACTTAACTTGTTTCCAATTTTGCATCATCATTGACTTAAAAATCAAATTCAAAAACCTCTTAATGTCGTAGGGTGGGCAATGCCCACCATTTTTTTATTGAAACATTTATATTACGTGAGTTCGATGAACCTCTCCCTCCCAACCTCCCTCTCCTAAAAGGCGTTCGCGTAGCGTCTCCGTCAGGAGAGGGAGGAGAAACGAAAAACCTCACCCTCGTCCCCTCTCCTCGTAGGAGAGGGGTTAGGGGAGAGGTCAAAACAACGCTTGTCGAACTCACGTTATATTTGTAATTTTCATAGTAAAATTATTAAGATTTAGCTTGAAAAAATTACCAGTAATTACCATTTATTTTTAACATACATTTTCGGAAATTGTTCTGGTGGGCAATGCCCACCCTACTAAAGAGCGAAAATCTTGCTCATTCCTTTGGTTCCCAAAGGATACGGCGTTTATCTACTGTTCATTTTACCCAAATTTATCGCAAATTTTAGCCTTCTAAACCGTTATATCTGAAGGTAAAAGTAAAGCATTCTCAAAGCAATCTTGTACTTTGGGAGTTACATTACTAGCAGTTTTGAAGCAATTTACTAACAAACTATTTCCCTCCCAGTATTGCTGAATTAGTTGCAACTGTTCCTCACTAAATTGCCAATCATAAACCATCTGACGGTGAATTAAAATCAATTCTTTTAACCTTGCAATCCAACCTTCACCTTTAGATTGCCACCATGATTTCAAGATATCTCTATCTTGTTGTGAACTAGGCAATTCTTGTTTAAGACTTGCCAAAGATTCATATAAAGATGAATGCTCTTGTAGTAGAGAATTAATATCAAGCGCCAACTCAATAGCAGAAATGCGCTTACAAAAGAGCGTTGGAGTCAGAGAACAACTAACTCCAAGGATATGAATTAAAGCTAAATCTAAAGCTAAATCATCAGCTAGTTTTCCTGCAAGCTTCCTATCCAAAGATACAGCTAGAGTTTGGTTGCGTGATAAAGTATGGTCAGCAGGTAGAACAAGGGTAAAATAAAAAGCCCGTACAGCAGATGGATGATAATTTGAGCTAACTGTTGAAGACTTTTGCATCACCCAAGCGAGTAATCGATTTAATTCTTGATCGGCAACAGCTAAATTATCAACTTGTTGCTTCATTAATTGAAAAAAGTCTTCAAATGGTTTAATATTCTCCGAAGTGAGCAGAATTATTTCACGCCAGCGTTTATCAAGCACATGATTAGCAGCTTTTGCTAAGGTTTTTTGGTCGCCATTAGCAATAAATCTTGCGGTAAAATATTCGTGAAACGTTAAATGAGAAAAAGAATAAATACCTCTAGCTTGTTCAACTAATAATCCATGCTGCAACTCAATGGCTTTCAGTACAGCTTTACTATTTAGTTGTAAATCTTCTATGTCATCCGGTGCGTTAGGTAGTAAATATAGATAATCAGATATTAACTGACAAATTCTATTATCTTCCAAAAAATAATCACCTTTTTCAAAAGAGATAGCAGCTATATAACTAAGCAATTTAATTTTTTGAGCTAAAGTTAAATGGCGATAAACTTCATCTCTTTTGATACCTCTGGCTTCATCCCAACGTACTAATAACAACTCTATTCCTTGGCGATAAATTTCCGAACGTTTAGCAGGAAATTCTCCTAAATATTGGAATACTAAACAGCTAAGATTTAGTAAGAGGGGTGTGGATGTTAAGTCTTGAATCAAGCGATTTTCTGGAAGTGCAATCTCTTTAATAAATTTAGAGGCTAATGCTTTTCTAAAACTGAGACTATTTTTAGCAAAAGCTGCAAACCATTTATTAACAAAACTTGATATTTGCGTTTGGGTAAATTCAGCAATCTGTACTTCAGCAAACCCTTGGAATTTTTGATGCCTGGATGCAGTCCGACAAGTGATAACTACTGTATTAGTATAAAAAGTATCAACAAAAGTATTAATTACATGATTAATCTTATCAAGATATTTATCTGCGACTTCATCTAGTCCATCTAGCAAAATTACAGCTTTACCTGCATAAAGTAACTCTTCCAGTTCTTGTTGTGTTATCTTACAAATATTAAATTCTGCAATCAAATAGCTTAATAAGGGGTTCTTATCATCAGAATTGATATTTTCAGCAAAGTCTCTCAAACTAACAAAAATTGGTACTCTTTGAGCCAAAAATTTACCTTGATTACAAAGTATAGCAATTGATTGTAAGAAAGTAGTTTTTCCTGAACCTGGGTTGCCAAGTACGAAAAGCTTAGGAAACTTCTCTATAGCTTGTAAACCTGTAATTTTCTTAGTTTTAATTTCCGGTACTACAGATTTAGTTAAATATTCACCGTCAGATATTTGTAAATCTGCAATATCTAGCCATCTTTGACTGGTAATTTCTTCTACTACGTTTACATCAACAAATAATTCATGTAATTCAACAGTACGAGCCACATCTAACACCCGGATATTACCGCATTGATGCTGGATTTTTTTTGAGTGAGCAACACGTACTTTAACTACTAAAGATTCACTGACAGGAGAATTATCACTTTCTAGTATCTGTGGGAATGATAAATCCTCATCTGGTGCAAATTCTGGCTTTTGAATAATCTCTTCTGGATTTAATTCTAGACTAAAACAAATTTCGTTAAATATATGACGAGCTACAGGTTTACCAGTAAAAAACTTCCAAATTGGTTGGCGGCTATCGATGCCAATTTGACTTGCAAGATAGTCTTGAGTCCAGCCTCTATTATTAAAAGCTTTTTTGGCTTTTCTTATACCTTCATTTGAAGCTTGAAGAGAGCGTTTAGCCATAATAATCCTAAAAATTAATAAAATTTTATGATTAATTTATATTAATTATATTTAGTGATTATATTAGTGGCAAGTGAATTATTTATCTTCATTCATTGACGTAATTGTTCTTAACGGTAGTGTAACTACAAAATTTGTTCCTTGACCAGGAATACTCTCGACAGATATTGTACCCTGATGCAGATCAACACATCGTTTCACAATTGCTAAACCTAATCCTGTGCCAGGAATTTTAGCCACATTATTAGCACGTTGGAAGGGTTCAAATAGTTTCTCTTGAAATTCTAAGGGAATACCTATTCCTTGGTCTTTTATTTGAAAACATACAGTATTTTCGTCACAAGTTAGGATTAAGGAAATTACACTACCTTGTGGTGAATACTTGACAGCATTAGAAAGTAAATTATTTAATAGATGCCATGCTAACTGCTCATCTAAATAAGCAATACAGTTTCTAGTATTTGTTATAAAGCTGAATTCATACTGCTCTTTCAATATTGACCCTAGAGATTCAGCTATTTCTTGGCAGAAACTTACTACTTCTATTGGTGTAAGATTGAAGACACAATTTTCAGCTTCAGACCTGCCGAGTGTTAGTATATTATCTAAAAGATGGGTTAAGCTATCAGTAGCAGATTCAATCCGGTGAATATAACTTTGTTTTTTTTCCTCGGATATGTTTTCGCCATAGGCTTTCAACATTTCAGCACTCAGCTTAATTGTAGTCAGAGGGTTACGAAATTCATGTGCTGCCATGTAAAGGTTCTGAGATTTCATTTCGCTATTGGACTCAGCAATTTGCTGACTATTTGTAGCAGCAATCAGTGCTTCTTTAACTTTAACTTCTGTTTGGTGTCGAGCCAGGGCAATTTCAATTGTCGTTGCTAAGATTCTTTCATCAAATGGTTTTAAAATGTAACCAAAGGGATGGGAAGCCTTAGCTCGCTCTAGTGTGGCACGGTCAGCATTAGCAGTTAGATAAACTACAGGCAAATTTAAGCGAGACTGGATTTCAAAGGAGGCTTCTATGCCATCGATTTCACCCTCTAGCCTGATGTCCATTAGCACTAAATCAGGACGCAAAGTTTCTGCTATGGAAAGAGCTTCTTCTCCTGATGCTACTAAGGCAGGAACATCATAACCTAAATGTTCTAAAGTTTCTCTTAGGTCATCAGCAACTAATTGCTCATCTTCAACTATCAAAATTTGAATAGGTTTCATAATTAATTTTTTAGTTGATTAGATTTATATAGGAATCTTATTTGAATTTTGAAAAAATTTTCGTACCTGTGGGCCGATGCACCGCTTACCGTATCATGGTTTTGGTGGGCAGTGCATCGGCCTACGTATGTTTCAAACATCAAGTAAGAATTATATAATTAATGGGAAGTTTTATTGTGTATTTTTTCACTAAAATTATAAATCTCCTTAATTTTTGTTAAAATTTCTTCTCGCTCCATAAGTTCATAGTCATCTATAAGCTTTTTCGATATAGACATAATGTAATTAAGAGGGTTGATTAAATCATCACTCATTAATGAGTAAAGTTCATTGTCTAATTTCTTTAATTTTTTTTGGGTTTGTCTATTAATGATTTCTTCTTTTTCTAGTCTGGCTTTTATTGCTCCTAATAAATCGGCTCTTGTAAAGGGTTTAATTAGATAATCATCTGCGCCTAATTCTATGGCTTGACGAATATCATTTTGAGAACCTTTGGCTGTTAAAAATATAAAAGGAATAGCTTCAGTTGTGGGATTTTCCCGCGCCCAAGTCACTACTTCATAGCCACTTACTTTAGGCATGGCTATATCACAGATAATTAAATCAGGGATTTCTGTTTGGAGAAATTTAATACCAGCTTGTCCGTTTTCTGCGTCCATAACAAGAAAGTTCTCCGCAGTCAGTATTTCTTTAATAATACTGCGAATATCTTCCTGGTCTTCAATTACTAAAATCTTTGTCATTAGAGTAAATATATTAGTTGGGTTACTTTAAAAAATGGTATCTAAATTTTAATTGTTTTGTTGATAACTAGGGTTGTTTATAAGGTATATCAACACTAAGATAAAACCAGGAAATCACTTATCAGGTTTAAACAAAAAAACATCCTTTTACAGTGTAATTACATAAATTTTGTTAGAAGAATCTAAATTAGAATTTACATAGGAAAAACAATAAATGTGATTTTATGTCTGAGGCTGTACATTTTATTTTAAATTAAAGTTAGGATTTTTTCTGGATTTTAAATTTTTATCTAATATCAAGTTCGGCTAATTACTTATAATATGGTTGTTTTGGTCGGTAATGGGTAATAGCTAATAGCTAATTGTTTTCTACCATTAGCAATTACCAATTACCAATTACCAACCCCGAAGATATGATAAGTGATTAAGCGGACATGATATAAGATAATTTCATATTTAACTTAAATCCTAAAAAACTGAGATAAAACTATATGAATATTGTTATGTGTAGTTAAGTTCTTAAAAGTTAACTAGCGCTTTTTGAAGAGCATATTCAGGTTTGACTCAGTTTAATTAAGCTTTTTAGCTTCATCATAGAGAACATTTCCATTTATTGATGAAAGACGATGCCTTTATCTGTGTGATATATGAAAAATTGCCACAAGTTAACCATTCTGGTGATAGATGACTGCGACGAAGATAGATATATCTATCGTCAGTATTTACAACAAGATAGATTATATAAATATGACATTCAAGAGGTGACGACAGTAAAACAAGCCCTAACATGGTGCCAACAGCAGACAGCAGATGTTATGTTGCTGGATTATTTATTACCCGATGATGATGGATTAGAATTTCTCCAACAACTCAGGAATAACCTAAATAATCAGCAATCTGCTGTGATCATGCTCACAGGTGTTGGTGACGAAGCGATCGCAGTTAACGCCATGAAAAATGGCGCTCAGGATTATTTAACCAAAAATCATTTGACACCAGAAATTTTACAAAGAACAATTCATTATGCAGTAGAAAGGATGCTGTTGAGCCGACAGTTAGAACAAAGTCAGCAACAGCAACAACTGATGTCAGCGATCGCTTTACGGATTCATCAGTCTTTGAACTTGGAAGAGATTTTGACGGCGGCGACACAAGAAGTACAGCAATTTCTCAAGGCAGACCGAGTATTAGTTTATCAATTTCAACCAGATATGAATGGTACTATTGTAGCAGAATCAGTACTGCCAGAATGGAAATCTGTGATTGGAGAGCAAATTGAAGATTGCTGTTTTCAACAAGAATTTGAAAACGGCTATCTCCAGGGGAGGAAAACAGCAATTAACGATATTTATCAAGCCAATCTGACAAATTGTCATTTACAGTTACTAGAGAAATTTGCAGTTAAAGCCAATCTAGTTGTAACGATTTTGGTAGCCAATAAATTATGGGGATTATTAATAGTTCATCAATGTAGCGCCGCGCGTAATTGGCAATCACTGGAGTTGGAATTGTTGGAACAGTTGGCGGTGCAAATAGCGATCGCCATTCAGCAAGCGATCGCCTTTGAACAAGCACAAGCAGAAATAGCAAAACGCCAACGCATAGAAGCAATTTTACGAGAAAGTGAAGCCAGATTTCGTCATACCTTTGAACAAGCAGCTGTAGGCATTGGTCATGTTTCCCTAACTGGACAATTTATCGACGTTAATCAGCGTTTTTGCGACATTACTGGCTACCCCAGTCCGGAACTGATGACTCTCACATTTCAAGATATTACCCATCCTGATGATCTTTGGGCTGATTTAGCCCAAGTGCAAAATCTGTTAGTAGGTTGTATTCCCACCTACTCAATGGAAAAACGCTATATTCATCGGGATGGAGGTGCTGTATGGATTAACCTGACAGTTTCTTTAGTGCGAAATGGGTTAGGCACTCCCCAATATTTTATCGCCGTCATTGAGGACATCAGCAAACGCAAACAAATCGAAGCAGCACTGCGGGAGAACGAGGAACGCTTGAGTTTAGCCCTAGAAGCTGCGGGTATGGGTAATTGGGATTGGAATATTCCAACAAATGAAATTCGCTGGTCTACAAATCTGGAAAGGGTGTTTGGCATAGAACCAGGGAGTTTTAATGGTCGGATAGAAACAGTGGTGGCGATGATACACCCAGATGATCGGCAACAGGTTTTACAAACCATCTATCGTGCCGTCTATGAGCGAGAAGATTACAAAATCGAATTTCGCTTTCTTCAACCCGATGGTACGCTACGTTGGGCGCTGAGTCGAGGCAAAGTATTGTATGACCAAAACGGACAACCTCTGCGGATGAGCGGTGTAGATATTGACATAACCGAAGGCAAACAGGCAGAAGCAGCCTTGAGAGAGAGTGAAGCTCGCTTTCAGGCATTTATGAATAACAGCCCTTCCGCCGCTTGGATTACTGATGACAATGGTCGGATACTGTATGTGAGCAAGACTTATCTGCATACCTTCCAACTACCATATAACAAGGTAGAAGATTTGATTGGCAAGACTGTATTTGAGATTTATCCAACAGAAATAGCCCAGCAGTTTGTTGATAATATTCACCATGTGGCACAGACTCAGCAAATTTTGGCAACCGTGGAAAAGGTTCCGAAATTAGATGGTGTAATAGGCGATTTTTTAGTCTATAAATTCCTTTTACCAGATACGAGTAGGCAATTAATGGTTGGTGGTATTGCAGTTGATATTAGCGATAAAATTCGTGCAGAGCAGGCATTACAACAACTTAATCAAGAACTGGAAGCGAGAGTTGCCGAACGGACGAGTGCTTTGCAAGAAAGTGAAGAACGTTGGCAGTTGGCATTGCGAGGCAGTAATGATGGTATTTGGGATTTAAACTTAAAAAATAATCAAGTTTTCTGTTCGGCTCGTTGGCATGAAATGCTGGGCTTTACTAATGATGAACTGCCTCCAAATCGAGAATCATGGTCGAGCCGAATTCATCCCGATGATTACGATCGCATCATGCAGGCGGTCGCTGACCATTTAGCCCAGAAAACACCGTTTTTTCAAGAAGAATATCAAATGCGATGCAAAGATGACTCCTATATATGGATATTAGACCGGGGTCAGGCATTGTGGAACGAAGCAGGCACTCCTATTCGCCTGAGCGGCTCGGTGACGGACATTACTAAACGCAAGCAAACTCAAACAGAGTTATTAGCTGTTACAAGATTGCAACAGGCGATTCTGACTAGCATTGATTACGCTATTATTTCTACCGATTCCCAAGGCATAATTCAAACTTTTAACCTTGCAGCCCAAAAGATGTTAGGTTACACCGCCGATGAGGTGATTGGCAAGTTAACCGCAGATACTTTTTACGACCCAGAAGAACTCAAGCAACGCAGTGATGAACTGATGCGGGAAATGAGCCGGGATATGACCTTGAGAGATTTATTTATTGCCAAAATTCAGACAGCAACCTATGAGGAGGAATGCAGTTTTATTCGCAAAGATGGTTCGCGCTTCCCTGTAGCTCTGTCCCTGAAACCCATGTTTAATCAAGAAGGAGAAGCTATTGGTAGTGTGGGCATCGCCAAGGATATCACCCAACAAAAACATATAGAAGCGCAACTACGCAGAAATGCCTCTTCCTTGGCTACGGCGCAACGAATTGCTCATCTGGGTAGTTGGGAACTAGATTTGTCAACGCAAAAGTTGATTTGGTCAGAAGAGCTATTTCACATATTTGGCCGCCATCCTGACTTGGGTACGCCGAGTTATCAACAAATGCTCGATTATATTCATCCAGAGGATCGCCATCACCGTAATTTTGCGGTGCAGCAAGCGATCGCCAAAGGGCAAGCTTATGAAATCGAGTATCGCTTTCATCGTGGCGATGGCAGTTTGGGTTACTTAATATCACGAGGTGAAGTCATTGTCAATACTGATGGTCAACCATGTCAATTAATTGGTACTATCCTCGATATTACTGAGCGTAAACAAACTGAAGAGCAATTACGTAACCTTTCAGATCGGTTGACCTTGGCGCTAAAATCAGCCAACATCGGCACTTGGGACTGGGATACTATCGACGAAGCCGAATGGGATGAACGAATGTATGAATTGTATGATTTCCATCGAGCTGATCGGGTGGTAACCTATCAAGATTGGGTAGATAGGCTTCATCCAGATGACCGGGATATGGCAGAAACTAGCTTGCAAGAGGCTTTGAGCGGAATTAAAGAATTTGATCCAGAATTTCGGATTATTCTCAATGATGGTAGTATCCGCTTTATCAAAGCTTCGGCGATCGTTCAACACAATCAACAGGGTGAACCAGAGCGCATGGTGGGAATTAACTATGATATTACCGAGCGCAAACAAGCAGAAGCGGCTTTGCGCGATAGTGAAAACCGTTATGCTACCTTGACAGAAGCTGCCCCAGTGGGTATTTTTCGGCTGGATGCTGCGAGTAATTGTATTTACGTCAACGAACGCTGGAGTGTGATGACAGCTAGACCAACACAAGCCGCGTTGGGGAAAGGATGGCTAGAAAATATCTATGAACAAGACCGCATTCAGTTGTTGATGGACTGTTCTGATCCTCGTGGAAAAAAATTTGACATACATGAAACCTGTCGGTGTGAAGTGAAATATCTACGTCCAGATGGGAATATCGCTTGGTTTTACATTCAGATAGTCCCGGAAATCAACCCCAGTGGCACGATTATCGGTTATATAGGAACCCTAACAGATATCACTGTTCGTAAACAAATTGAGTCAGAAGTTATTCACCATCGGGATTTGCGAGAAGCCATTTTTAATGAATCAGCAGATGCTCTTTTCTTGGTAGATAGTGATAATCAATTGATTTTCGATTGTAATCGTCGCGCAGTAGAATTGTTTGAGGTGGCAAACAAAGACCAATTAATTAATATTTCGGGAAATACACTGCTACGGCATCCATTCTCTGTGCAAGAATGGGATGAACTGATGTGTGAATTAAATCAAAAATCCTATTTGGTTCGAGAATTGGAATATACCACCCGTAAAGGTAATTTCTTTTGGGGGAGTTTAGCTGCTAAACAAATTAGCGCCGCCGGACAGGTAATTAATTTGGTGCGCTTGTCTGATATTAGCGAACGCAAAAAAGTGCTAGAACAAATTCAGCGATCGCTAGATGAGAAAGAAACCTTACTCAAAGAAATTCATCATCGAGTCAAAAACAACCTGCAAATTATTTCTAGCCTGTTGAGGATGCAGTCTCGGCGTTCTTTTGATGAAGCAACTTTATTGTTGTTTACTGAATCACAAAATCGGGTACAGTCAATGGCTTTGATTCACGAACAACTTTATCAATCAGCAGATATTCATCAAATCAATTTTGGCAACTACATCAAAAGTTTGACAGATAGTTTATTTCGCTGCTACGGAGTCAGTCAAAAAAATATTGTTCTCCATCTAGAAACCAATGGCATTAAATTGATTCTAGATAATGCTATTCCTTGCGGCTTGATAATTAACGAGTTGGTTTCTAATAGTTTAAAATACGCTTTTGGTAAACAACAGCAAGGCAATATTAGAATTTCTCTCCAAGAAACACCAGAAAACGAATTAGTTTTAATGGTGCGAGATAGCGGTGTTGGCATTCCTGAAACATTAGATTGGGAAAATGCCAACTCTTTAGGTTTAAGAATTGTGAGAAACTTAGTCAGGCAGCTTAAAGGTAAGATTATTCTGGAGCGCGATCGCGGTACAACCTTTTATATTTGCTTTCCTCAATGAGAGAAATTTGTACCTAATAACAGGGGACAGGGAACAGGTGACAGGTGACAGGCTTGAAAGTTATACCGTTTCTTGATGTAGCTTGTCTGGCGTAGTTAGTAGGGTGCGTCCGTATGAATATTTTTTTGGGAACTTGACACCAATGGCTGTTCGGCCCACCCCACAAGAATTTTACTAACTTTAGGGTATGTTTTATCCTTCCCAGTCCCCAGTCCCCAGTCCTGACAGGTGTAGGTTTTTTACTGGTGTTCCAAAAACCTTGGTTTGGGGTGTAAGGGTGTAGGGGTGTAGGGGTGTAGGGGTGGATGAAACAATGATTTTCTCGTTAGTTTTATAGTCCTTACTCACTGCTATATTAAAAACCTACACTTGTGAGAGTCCCCAGTCCCCAGTCTCCTACAATTTCTGCAACAACTCCTGAGTCAACTGCAAAAATGCCTTAGAACCGGCTGACTGTGGTGCATTCAACACAGCCGGCATAAAACTATCTACTGCTTTAGCAACGCTGATATCAATGGGAATTTGTGCCTTACAAATTTGTTCTACACCAAAATCTTCCACAACTCGGTGCATTACTTGTTTGTAATATCTACCAGTGAGTAAATTAGTGTTGCACATACTAAAGACAATTCCTAGCATTTTAATATTTATCTTCGCTTCTTGTTCATGACTTTCTTTTAACTGACCGATGCGTCTTTCTAAAAGTTGAATCCCCACCACAGATAAGGGTTCTGGTTTGGCAGGTAACAAGTAAAAATCACTGGCGGCTAAAGCGCTACGAGTCATTAAATTATAGCCAGGGGCGCAATCTAAAAGAATAAAATCATATTCGTCGCGCACTGGCTTTAAGATGTTATTAATTAAGACTCTTTCAAAGCGATTCCAGACAGTTTCAAAGTCTTGTTCACCTAAAGCTACTGTTTGTTTATGTAGCATTTCTGAAACTATGAACTCGTCGTATAAATCGATATCTCCTGGGAGTAAATTTAATCCAGGTAGATTACAAACATTAGTTTGAATAATATCGTTAATCGTCAGCTTGGCGTTGGGGTCTGGATTAATAACATCGTCAGTTAAATATCTAAATGTGAGCCTTTGTTTGCGCCTTTTGGCAAAATCTATAGGCGACATCAAGCTGAGTGTGGCGCTGATTTGTGTATCTAAATCTAACACTAGCACCCGTTTACCATAATTTTTCGCCAAACAGGTGGCTAAGTTAACGGTGAGAGTAGTTTTACCTACGCCACCTTTCATGTTTGCTGTAGCGATTACATATCCCATTTGTGATTTCCTGTGTTAGCGCGTTTCCATTTGGTAGGGTACACCCATTCTGAACAATTAACAATTCTGTTAAATTTCATATTTATAGCGAATCATACCTATATTTTGCAGGTAATACCAATTCTCCCTGGACTTACGCAAGTGTCACAATTGGTGGTTGGTGCGTGACGCTACAAGTCTCATTACTACGTTCAAATATTATCGCCAGTCACACACCCTACAGAAAAAATATGCCAGTTGCGTAAGTCCTATCTCCATGAAGTTGCGCCGAATAAACAATGTAGAGACGTTGCATGCAACGTCTCTACAGCGCTTAAATATCAAATATATTGAGGCTCAAATTTATCAAAAAAACAACCATAAAAGGCAATATATTCACAAATTTCACTGAGGTCTTGAATTGCTGCATCGGAGAATGAATAATTACTCATTCAGAAGACTCCTCAGTAATCAAACGAATTTTTTCTTGTAGTTTAGTAAATACAACTTCACCATCAGTTACCTGTCCATTAGCAATTTGTTCAGTTCCTACAGCAATTTTGTGTCGTAGTTCTTCAATTCGCTTTTCCCTTTCTTGTAGCAGTTTAAACGCTTCATTGATGACTTCATCAGCACTAGCGAATCTACCGCTTGCAAGCTGTGCTTGGATAAATTGCTCTAGTTCTGGTTTAATTTGGATGTACATATTTTCTATGTTTAAATAGTTAGTAGTACAATTTATCCTAGCAATATTATATTGATTGAGGCTGCCACATTATAGCAGTGTGGTGAGAGTAGTAATTATTTTCACGCACAGATGCAAACAGAGGTAGTCAACAAGGGCAATTGTCTAGATTGATGGTATTTGGATAGTTTTAGCAAACAAGCTTTGTAAGCGATGCAGTTGGGGGCCAAGTTGGTAAAGTAAATCACCTTTGCCTAATAAGTAAGCGGCGGATGTTTCGGTTCCCCCTAGAACAATTTTTGAGTCGGCTTCGCTTGCAGTTCGCAATGCAACTCTTCCAGGTAGGTTGGAACGAATGATGGGAGTGACAACACCGGCTTCTGGGCGTTGAGTAGCAATAATTAGATGAATCCCCGCAGCCCTTGCCATTGCTCCTAAACGTTTGATACTTTGTTCTAAGGCTTTGCGAACTTCTTTTTCTGCCATAAAGTCGGCATATTCATCAAAGATACAGGCAATACGGGGTAAAGGTTTCTGGGAACGCTGATTATAGCTAGTTAAATCAGCACAGCTAGCTTTTTCAAACTGCTGGTAACGGGATTCCATTTCTATAACTAATTCTTCCATAAGTTCTGTAGCGCGATCGCTATCTTTAACGACTGGCGAATATAACCAAGCCATCCGTTCAAACTCTGGAAAGGTAACTCGCTTGGGGTCAACTAGAGCGATTTTGAGATGTTGCGGCGAATAACGATATAGTAAACTGAGGAGGAGCGATCGCAAAAATTCGCTTTTACCGCTACCAGTTGTCCCACCCACTAAAAAGTGACAGGTATTAGGATCAGATAAATCAGCCTCTATCAATTCTCCTTCAAGGTTTACCCCAATAGCGATTTTTATCGGTGCTGTTGCAGATAACTTTTGCAGTTGAATGTAATTTCCAAAACTAGCAACCTGTTTATCTGGACGCGGTAAGTCAATGCTGACATAACCAGCTTGGGGAGTAATTAAAGGTTTGTCTGCTAACCCTAATTGCACTTGCAAGTCATTTGATAATCTCAGCAGTGTATTTACTTTCACACCCAAATTTGGTTTTAGCTTCACTCTAATAAAACTCGGCCCAACAGCCGCACCCATATACTCAACACCAACACCAAAAGATTGTAAGGTATTAATTAAACCTTCCCCTATTTTTTCAGCATTGGGTGATGGCTGAACATTTACTTTAGATGTATCCTTTAAATCGTTTGTAGAAGCATCAATATTAATCAATTCCTTCTCCCTTTCTAAGGGGGGTTGGGGAGGGTCAGATATTACTTCACCAAAAAAAATCTGACACTTTTGTTGCTGGGGACAAATTTCACATAGATGAGGCTGAGTTGTTCGCGGAGGTGGGTTAGAATTTGGTGATTTCCAAGCCAACCATTGCTGCATCTGTAACAATTTGTGAGGGATTAATTGATGTACTGTATTTTCTAGGTCTTCCCAGGAATAATGATACTCTTTAAACTCAGGTAATACACAGTAAACTGCTGAATCAACAGGAACTTTCTTATTTTGATGTAACATATAACTGTATAGTGCAACCTGCGCCAATTGTGCGGAAGGGTCTACAGGTTGATAGGTTTTAAACTCCACCACACACAGCCGATTTAACTCAAAATTAAAAACTAAACAATCAAATTCACCTCTAACTTTTTGCTGAGTTCCATCAGGTAAATTAAAGTAATGTTCAATGCTACGTTCTGTTAATAAAAAAGTGTTACTAATAAGTTTGTCTGCATGGCAGTATTTTCGATTAACTAATAGCAATTGTGTAAAGTGTTTAATTAATCCTTGTAATCCCTGCCAAACTTGTAAGAGTGCCTGCGCCTGGCTTCCATCTTTTTGAATTGCTGTTTGTAGGTAGGGAAAAAATTCTAGCTGATAAAATTTTTGTTGAATTGCTGAGGTAATTTCATCTATATTTATTTGTGATGTTGCTGGTTTAAATAAATTTTTAAACTCTGGCTCAACAATAGCTAAATTAACAAATTTATCTGCTAACTGATGAAATGGATTACCGATACCAATAGCTGTATTTTGTGGTAAGAATATTGCTTTATCAGCGAATTTATGATTAAGATAGAATAGTCGAGGACATTCAAAAGCAACTCGGACTTTAGTCACACTTAAAGATGGATTTTCCATTTGTTTATTTAGCTGATTTAACCCATTGTTTGGTATAAGAATATTATCGACAGCATAAGGATTAGATATTTCTAATAAACGACGATGCACAGCCGCCAGATAAACTGTATCCATCGCCGCATATTGTAACTGCTTTTGGCTGAGGGGACGTTTTCCCCAGTCGCTTGATTGTTCTTCTGTATCTACGTTGGAGAAATGGCATAGTTCGACTGCTAAAGTTTTTAATTTTAAATTAGAAGTTTGTAGATATTTACGACTAATTTTTCTGGCTAGTTGTAAAGTACAGATAACATTTTTAGCTAGTTGTCCACCTAAATATTTAATATCAAAGCTAGCATTATGAAAAACTTTTGCAATTTGAGAATTAACCATGATTTGGTTAATAAAGTATTTTGCCAAATCAGGTTTATTCAGTACATCAAGGATATAAGCTGTTGCACCTGTTATGTCTGTTGGTTCAGCCAATACCTGAATCAGCGACAATTTAGGAGATGAGGTATACCAATGAGCTATTTCTGTGTCTAACCAAAGTGTTTTAGCTGTCGCTAATTGGGATATGACATCGATAATTTCTGCCGCTTGTGTCAGGTATTGCATTTACTACTGTTTAATAAGTGACTGTTTAGGAACTAGGCAAATTAATTGCGCTTCTGCTTTAGCTTCAGGGTCAAGTATTTTAATTTTATTCTCCTGACATAGTTGTTGAATTGATGCTACGATTTGAGACTCGCTAGCTGTGGGAAACTTACTCTGTGCATTTTGAATCAAAGTGTTTTTACCTAATAAGTATTGGGTTGTAACTAGGTTTAAAACAAAATCTTTTATCGGTAGTTCTGGAGTAGGTGCTACTTTTCCTTCAACTATATTTAATTGTTTTAATAAAAGACATTCATCTAGAATATGAGACTCCCGAATCAGGCTTTGTAAACTCTTTAAGTTAAGTGTCTGGTTTCCAACAACTAAATCTCCCTCACGCGCATCTCTAACTAAAGAATAGTAAGTTTCTAGATAGTGAACAGAAGCGAGATTTGGCTTAATGTGACGATGAGAAGATTGAGTAAAAATTTCTAAGTATAGTTTATGTCCTTTGTTTTTAGGCTCACCTAAACTTTCTGCTCTAATAAGGAATAGAGTCAAGGAAGGGTCTTTCTTGACTGCTTTTTTACAAGCTTCCATGACATAGAAGAAGTTAGTCATATTCGCTTCTTCTGTCCAAACTAACCCCATATTTACAGATGAATTATTTAATTGATACCCTAGTGAGTAACTTGCATATTTAGTCCCTGTAAATAACGGAACTTTAATACCTTTAATTTGTAAAGCATTTAAAGCTTCTTGCAAAAGTTTAATAAGCTCTGGTGAAGACAAATGACGAAATTTTGTAATTTGTTGCTGAATCTTATTAAATTTAGGACTTACGCACTGTACAAAATAACTATCTTGTGTATCACAGTAAATAGGTTGTTTCAGGCTTTTGTCAATCACACTTGATTGCTTGTGATCGCCAAAATATTGTGGAAGAATTTAGCTCTAAGCCTTGAAAACTATACCTGTTATTTTGGCTTCTCTGTCAATGCGTAAGTCCTAAAATTCATCTTGCCATTTTAATTTAAATGAAGCTAATAGCTTTAAATGTTCTTCTTCTCCTCCACCAGATTTGTTATTGTCATATTTAAATTCTGCTTGTCCATTACTGTTAACCAACCATTCCTTGTATGATTGAAATATATCCCTGCCAAGAAGAATTGCATTTCTTGGGTCAGTTTTTCCCGATGTAAATTCTTCTTCTATATATTTGCGTTTTAAAGGATAAATCGCCGATTTTTGTTGAGAACTAGCTTGACTATGAAGAAAGTAAAGACGAGATGCTAGTAGTAATTCTGCTTGTTCTAAATTGATTGGTCTGAGAGAAACTTGTCTTTCTATTCTAGCTTTATCAGTCAAATCCATTTGTTTCGCTTGCTTGAACCATATATCTGTGTTGATACTGATAATAATGAGAAAGTTTTTATCCTCATCGTGAATTTTGGTATTGACATCAAATATTTTTTGCAGAGCTAGCGAACCATCTGGAAGACGAGCGATATTATTTAACTGATCAAAGCAAAGCACAATTGGTTGTGTATCACCAGCAATTCTACTAAAGTTTGCTAATACTTCTCTAGCTGCTTCTTCTGTCTCAATTGATTTTTTAAGCTTTAATTGTTGCAAGGACTCTTCACTTAAATCATCACCGCGTAACCATTCACAAGCTAAAGAATACAGTTCAGAATTAGTTAAATCATGTAGCACTCCAAAAAAATTCTCTGCATTATAGATACCCGCTTGCGTGTATATATTTTTCAGTTTATTAATAAACTTGCTGCGATCGCTTCTCAATAAATCAAATACATCATCCTTGAAAATGCGTTCCTTAACACTGCGTTGTTTGATGGAGGATAAAGCATTTTCTAACCAGAGTAAAAGTTGAGAATCTTTTTGTCCCTTGGGTATTTGTACTAAACTATCAACTGTATAGCGTAAAATATGCCGCCAAATACTATCAATCTGAGGAAATGGAGGAATATAAACAAAAAATGCCTTATGATTTAACTGGTTTTTGAGCCTACCCAACAGATAAGTCTTGCCGGAACCACCATCTCCATCAAGTATTACAGTACGTGTACAATGGTCTTGAGCAACTTGATCAAGTGTTAATTCAATTGTTTTAATCGCCTCTTGATGAATAGAATCAACAGTTGGTTCTGGCTGTTGTTGTTTGTGCCAAAAATTGACGGAGCGAAAATTATCAAAGGGGTTGATACTCCTGAGAATAATCTCATCGATAGATGCCATAGAATTGCTCTTTAATTCTTGATAAGTTTAATAAAAAATAGTGGACTTCCTGAACGCTGAACAATTCCCGCGTTCACTTGCTCTTCGGTATAATCTTGAGCGTGTACAAGTGTTCTCAGTTCGATGAAATCATTTTTGTACAAGCGATTCAGTGCTTGGTCTAATTCATCGCGTGATAATGGCGGTTGTAACTTTTGCCGTAGGTGAAAAATTGGTAAGTAATTGTCTGTACCCAATTCCTTATCTAATTTTTCAATAATCTGTAAAATTTCTTCATCTGTGATATTGTCCATTTTTTCAACAGATGATTCAACATTAATAAGTGGTATTGGGGATACTGGCTCTGACTTAATTCGCAAAGTCTTACGTAAAAATCGCAGATAATTGTTCAGCAAATCTAAGCTAATGTTTGCTTTACCTACTGGGTTGTAGTCATCTCGCAAAAACTCGATTCCTCTTTCAGTTAGCCACACCTCAGCTTTATTCCTTTGAAGTTTTTCTTCTACATTAATTAATCCCCGTTCACTCAGGGTTTTTAATATCGTGTCTCGTTCAGCAGCTTTTAGCGAGGTGATTTTGCTGGGTTCAATTTTGCCAGTAGATTTACTGATTTTCTCTAATACCTTAATTTCTTTGTCGGTGATGGGTAACTGACCGGGTTCGAGTTCAAGTAACGCTTGACCTGCTGGTAAAATCTTGACTGTGGCAATCTCCCGCGAATAGTCTACCAGTTCGCGATCGCCTAATTCTCGACAAACTTTATCTCTACCTTTAAAACTACTAAAGGCACTGAGTCCTGCTCGGTAATTGGGAAATCCTAATAACTTTAAGAGGAACTTTAATTCATTTGTATCCATACTGGTAATTTATACAGCATCTACGCCACGACTACTTTAACTCAAATGGCAATAAATGACACACATTTTTATATAGTATCTCTGTTTTTGCTCAATCGCTATAACAAAGTGAGCGATCGCACTTGACAGACTGAATAAATTCCGCAGTTTTTTGCTAAAAAAAGCAATTTATAGTTATTCAATCACAAAAACTAAGTTTATCTAATTCTCTATAATTCTTATAATTAGGACTTACGCAAGTGTCATAATCAAACTAACTCAGGACTTACGCAAGTGTCACAATTGGTGGTTGGTGCGTGACGTTACAAGTCTCATGACTACGTTCAAATATTATCGCAGCGTCACACACCCTACAGAAAAAATCTGCCAGTTGCGTAAGTCCTATTTGCATTACTTCCTAGTTCGACTGCTTCAACTTCATCCATAGATTTATCGTTGGAGTGATTTACTACAAATACAGCAGTTTTCTTTTGCCTGAAGGACAAGGCTACAAACTTTGAAGCCGGAGGCAAGATTTACACAATCTTGATACGTGAGTTGAAATCTGATCTTTCGTACCTCACTTACTCGCCAACTCCTGTAATTGATGACTAGAAAATTAAAAAAATTAACCAGATGTTTCCCGCACTTGCTCAGTGTAATCTTTAGGACGCAGTTGCCGAAAAACTTGTAAAGCGAATTTTCGCAGATAGATGGGTAAGTAAGATAAAAGTAATCCTAACATAAGTTTACGCCCTTTCCCTAATACTTGAGTTGATTGCAGCAAGAGTTTTCTTCCCTCCACAGCATCTCCTTTTTCAATCAGCCTTAAACCTAAAGCACGCTGCGTACCTGCTAATTTTTGTAATCGCAGTTTTTCTAACTCCTCATCAGGGAATTTATAACTGCTAATACAAAAAACTTTGGCAGATAGAAAGTGCAAGTTTTGTTTCAAACTTGTTTGTCCCCCATGAAAACGATATTCCATGAGAAACTCTGGGAGAAAATATCCTTGTTTACCTGCGATCGCTAACCTTACTAGTAAGTCAAAATCCTCACAGCCGTCAGCTTGTGGACTCATAAAATCAACTTCTTGTAAACAAGCTCGACGAAATAGAGTTGAGCCTACTTGTAAGCTTTGATTTAAAAAAGTTTCCCGCATCAAGTTAGGAATTACACCGCGTTGGAGTTTATCTTTCCCCCACTTGCGAGAATTTTCAATTGTTGCTGATTCCACCCTTTCATGATTTTGATTAATAATCCAGTGGTTTGTGCAAACAAAATCTATGCTAGAGTCTGCATCTAACACAGCCACTGTTTTTTCCAGAAATTCGGCACTCAAGGCATCATCATCATCAAATTTGATGAAGTAAGTTCCACGAGCCGCTTCAAAACCAGAACGCATATTACGGCTACGACCACCGTTTACAGGTTGTTTGATATAACGAATTCTTGAATCATTCCACTGACCGACAATTTGAGGAGTATTATCAGTAGAACCATCATCACAGATAATTAATTCAAAATCTGCATAAGTTTGGGCTAATACGCTATTGACTGCGTAAGGTAACAAATTTGCGCGATTATAGGTAGGTATACAGACAGTAACTTTAACCACAATTTTTTATCTCAAATGTTATAAATTACACATAAAAGAAAATGCCTTATAGGAGATATCTCGGCTAAGACTAATCTTCAGGTGATTGAAGACGAAACTTGTCAAGTACAGCATCCTTGACAAAGGAGCGAATATTGACTAATTTTGTCTTGCTAAATTCTACTTCACTGATCAAGTTACTGACGATAAATATATATTGCCTTATGTTTGTAGGTAAAAATAAGGGGGTCATCATGAACTTACAGTAAATTTTGCGGCAAAAAGCCCGAAAAATCTGATGGCATCTCCTCGGCAATTAGGTCATCGTATAGATATAATTATGTGATTTAAAGAATTATGAATGTATTAATGCTTTCTGCAACCTTTCCCTATCCACCTACAAGGGGAGGAACGCAAGTTAGGACATTTCATTTACTCAAGCATCTGCAAAACAATCATTCCGTTACCTTGCTAACTCAACGCGATCGCCATGTCACAGACGCAGAAATTGCTGGCTTAAAGGATTGTGTAGATAATTTAGTCTTGTTTGAACGTCCGCCAGATGCTGGTACAAATGTAGGATTAATCAAAAAAATACAGCGATTTAGTCAATTTTTACGACAAGGAACACCACCAAGCGTAGTCAACCGTTACTCAACCGAGATACAAGAGTGGGTTGATCAAGCTGTAGAGAAGCGCAAATATGATGTAATTACTTGTGAACATAGCGTCAATGAAATTTATGTACGTCCCCATTTCCAGAAACATCTCAAAACCATAGTTAATGTTCATAGTTCAGTTTATGGTTCTTGCCTGAATCAATTAACAACAGGTGTTTCGGATAATGTCTTGAGAGATAAAATTAATTTACCTCTTTTACGTCGCTATGAACAAAAGTATTGCTCTAAGTTTTCTACAATAGTAGTCACTACAGAAGAAGATAAAAAGCAATTACAACAATTCTCTCCAAAAACCGAGATGGCAATTATTCCTAATGGTGTTGATTTAGGAATTTTTCCTGAGCGTTCCACTGATCCACAAGGGCATAAAATAGTTTTTGTTGGGGCAATGGATAATTTAGCAAATATTGACGCTGTGTGCTTTTTTACTAATCAAGTATTACCTGAACTGCAAAAATATTATCCAGATACTACTTTTGATATTGTTGGTTCTAGTCCTACACCGGAAGTTTTAGCACTGCAAAATCAACCAGGAATTACTGTTACTGGGCGTGTCCCTTCTATGGTAGATTATTTACATAAAGCAACTGTCTGTGTTGTTCCTATGCGTACAGGCTTTGGCATTAAAAACAAAACCTTAGAAGCAATGGCCGCAGGTGTACCAGTAGTAGCTAGCGATCGCGGTTTAGAAGGACTAGCCGTCGATACACCTTTAGCAGCATTGAGGGCGAACCAACCAGCAGAATATGTCAACGCCATTACCCAACTATTCGAGAATCCCCAGATGCGATCGCAATTATCCCAAAATGGCAGACAACTAGTAGAAACCGAGTTCACCTGGGAGATAGCAGGTAAGCGTTATGAGCAAGTTTGTCTAGGCGCTAGGGGGAGATGAGGGAGATGAGGGAGATGAGGGGGATGAGGGAGATGAGGGAGTAACCCACCCCTAACCCCTCCCAGGAGGGGAATAGGGAGATGAGGGAGATGAGGGGGATGAGGAAGCACATTAGTAGCCTTTCCCCTTTCCCCCTTCCCCTTTCCCCTTTCCCCACCCCCTACGACTGCAACTTCTCAAGCCGCGCTAAAACTTCTGCACTGTGAACAGATGGATTAACTTTAACAAAAGTGTCGCGGAGAATGCCTTGAGGGTCGATGATGAAACTATGACGCATAGATACAAAACCGATCCAAGAACCATAAGCCTTACTCACCGCGCCAGTAGTATCAGCCAGCAAAGGGAATTTTAGCCCCTCAGAATCACAAAACTCGGCGTGAGAATCGATATCATCAGCACTGACACCGATAATCTGAGCATTTTTTTCTAGATACTTGGGTAAATCTTGCTGAAAACGACGGGCTTCAATTGTGCAACCTTCTGTAAAGTCCTTGGGATAGAAATAAAGAACTACCCACTTACCACGCAAATCAGACAGAGAAAGCTGACCATCGCCTGTATTGGTTGGCAATGTAAAATCGGGTGCAGGTTGATTTATAGCAGGAAGTTTGCCCCCAAGTGCATGAGCAGTAGGGGCAAAATTTAACCAACTCATGACAGCAAAACAGCTGACAAGCAAGATGTGTAGGAATTTACGGCGGGAAATCATCATGTAAGCAAAAATAGTAACTTTACACAAGTTTACAATTCTTAGCTACAACAGATATCAAGACTAACAATAAAAAAATTAAGGGTATAGGTGTTTCTGACTTTTCACCGGATCTGGAAAACCCCTCTCCAAACCTCTCCCCTGCAAGGAGAGAGGCTTTAATTTCTCCCCCTTCCCTTCTAGGGAAGCAAGGTGGTTTCATACAATCAGAGAAAAAAACTTATCTGTTTCAAAGCCTCTCCCCCCGTGGGGGAGCCAGTTGCGTGGGCGGGTTTCCCGACTTGAGCAAACTGGCGTGAGAGGTTTGGAGAGGGGTCAAAATCTCTGCTACAACACCAGAAATCAGAACTTATAAATTTTTCTTTTTCTGTATGAAACCACCCTGCTTACACCCTAACCATCAGGATTTTCTGCTGGCTGATTCACGCTTTGAATATATTGGCTATCCATGAGAAATGCACCTCTAGCAAAGCGTACACCCCAATATCCGCCGGGGCGACGGTCAAGAACTATTCCTTCTTCGCCCAGTTGAATCACATCAGGGGGGCGTAACATGGGCATAGGATCTGCTGTTTTGACGTAGGGCGGTAACGCCACAACACGGACTTTACTACCAATGGTAAATTCTTCAGACATAATGAATCGTAAGAAACGAAAATCCCAGTATCTCCAAGATACCGGGATTCTGAAGCCTGAAATAAATAATTCACTGCTGAGTCCACAGAAAGGGGAAAGGGAAAGGGCATTAAAACATTCTTCCCAATCCCCAATCCCTAATTTAGGTAAAAGAAAGGGGTAGAACTTTTCCCCTTTCCTCATCTTCTGCAAGAAGTTTGTTAACTGTGAGCGATGAGCTTTGCGCCGCCACAGGCGATCGCCAAAAATATTTGTTAGCTAAAGATCAAGATCAAAGCAATTCTGGTTATCCATGAATCAGAGGTTGCATCATTGGCTTTAAGGTGTACCTTGATTATTGCGTCTTTGCTGCCAACGCTGACGAGCATTTGCCTCTAGTTCTTGTAATTTTGTGCGCTGTTGAGGAGTTAAAATTGCTTCAATTTGCTGTTTTGTTGATTCACGAATTGACCGAATTCTAGTCTTTTGAGAGTCAGTCAAATTCAAGTCAGCCATGATTTTGCGGCCTTCATCAGCTTGTGGAAGCTGGTTTTGCTGACGCTGCGCTTGACGTGCTTGACGTGCTGCTTGTAACTTAGCCTTTTGTTCTGGGGTGAAAACCGCTTCAACCTGAGTGCGGCTGTTACTCATAATTTGTTGTATTCTGGTCTTCTGTTCGTTGCTTAGTCCCAAACTTTCCCAAGGGCCTTTCTTTCCAGCTTGTGCAACTACTTGTGCAGAAGCAGAATTTGTTTGTGCATGGACAGCAAAGGGAGTTGCGCTTACGGTGAGAGCCAGCGCTCCAACTAATAGAGATAACGGCTTGAGTTGCATTGATTACCTTGGTTCTTTTTCCTCTGGAATGTCACCATCTTAGGTATTTTGCTTAACTGTTCACATGAGGAGAAAGTCATGAATACACCCATGACTAAAGTCATACTTCCACCCTGATTCAAGTGACTGGTGATTGTGTACCAAATAAAGTAAATATAGAAAACTGGGTGTTGTCAGTGGCATATGTTGGCAAACTAACCACCAGAGGATGGGGTAATAAACTTTCATCAAAAATAACTGGCAAACAACCACTAACCACTGATTAATTATGAGATTTTCAATTATTAAATATGGCACAACACATTAAAATACACAATCATCCTTTCCGCTTCTTACTCTATTTAGAATGGATATTGCTAGCAATATCTATTTTCACATCGGTTTTGCCATATCCTTCGCCAAAGTTTTCTAGTAGGTTCCCCGAACTAACAATATTAAGCTTAACAATTTTCGGTTTAATGGGATTACGATTACCCACAAGTAACAACGTCAGTAAAGTAGTTTATACAGCTTGTGAAATATTTTTAATCTTTATAAGTGGGTTATTTGAAGGTAGAGCAGCTAGATTATTTCCCTTCCTCTACATTATTTTGGTGACTCGGAGTTGTTTAATTTTTCCGTTACCCGGACGTTTAATTGTCACCTTTTTCTCGTTCAGTTTATTTTTATTTACATTAGTTAATAGATTACCCCGCCCTCCGTTACCAGTACAAGCACAAGAGCGTTTCCGCTTTTTTACTTGGAGCTTGACCTTAGTATTTGGACTCAGCTTAATTTTTGTATTACTATTAATGAATAGTTTATTATCGGAGAGGAAAAGTCGAGAGGAGTTAGCTGTTGCTAATGAGAAACTGCGTTTATATGCTCTACGTATTGAAAATCAAGCAACCTTAGAAGAACGTAATCGCATTGCACGGGAAATTCATGACTCTTTAGGGCATTCCCTCACTGCTTTGAATTTACAATTAGAAACTGCATTAAAATTGTCACAATCTAATCCAGATAAAGCCCAATATTTTTTAGCTAGAGCCAAAGAGCTTGGTTCTAAAGCTTTGCAAGATGTCCGCAATTCTGTTTCCACCATGCGTTCTCATCCATTGCAAGGGAAGTCTTTAGAACAGGGAATTGGGATTTTGGCACAAGAGTTTCAAGGCAATACGGGAATTGTCTTAACTTGTTTCTTGAATGTTGACTGTCAATTACCTATGGAAGTAAATACAGCAATCTATCGAATTATACAGGAATCGTTAACAAATATATCTAAGCACGCTAAAGCTACAAGAGTTAATTTAGAAATTTCTTTAAGTAGAGGTAGTTTATTGCTGATAATTCAGGATAATGGAAGAGGGTTTGATATCCACCAAAATACTACAGGTTTTGGATTGCAAAGTATGCGCGATCGCACCCTAGCTTTAGGAGGTCAATTCACAATCAACAGCGCCATTGGTGGCGGTTGTCAAATTACCGTTGATATTCCCTTAAGTAAATTGGCATGATTAAAGTTTTGTTGGTAGACGATCAGCAATTGATCCGTCAAGGATTAAAGGCATTATTAGAGCTAGAGCCGGATTTGGAAATCGTCGGTGAAGCAGAAAATGGTAAAGTCGCCATCGATTTGATTTCTCAATTTCATCCAGATGTAGTCTTAATGGATATTAGAATGCCAATTATGGATGGAGTTGCAGCTACACAACACATTCAACAAAATTTCCCTAGCGTGAAGATTTTGGTGCTGACAACTTTTGATGATGATGAATATGTCAAAGCTGCTATTCAAAATGGGGCAATGGGTTATTTACTCAAAGATACACCATCAGAAGAATTAGCTGTGGCGATTCGTGCAGTTTATAAGGGGTATACTCAACTAGGCCCAGGGATAGTCAAGAAACTTTTAACGCAGTTTCAGGCTACACCAAACCACACACCACCCGCGCCTCCTAATTTAACTGAACTCACCCCCAGAGAAAAAGAAGTTTTAAGATTAATTGCTATCGGTGCGAGTAACCGAGAAATTGCCCAGCAATTGTATATTTCTGAGGGGACTGTGAAAAATCATGTGACTAATATTTTAAATCGGCTGAGTTTGCGCGATCGCACTCAAGCCGCCATTATTGCCAATACCTATTTAGATTATTTCAATGAACCCGATGAATAGTTAGTAATACAGTCATTCCATCTAAACCAATGATTTTTGACATTTGCCACCTGATAATTTAGCTATTACTATAAGTTACTGAAACAAATCCAAACACTCCCGTCTCAAAACACCCTTTGTCACTTTGATATTTCTAAAAGATTTCGCAATTATTTCTTCACAAGATATTTGAATCTGTCCTTGATTAGCTTGTATCAAATCTTCGATTGAAGCACCGTATACAATCTCTGCAATTCCTGTCCACACACAAGCTGCTGCACACATAGGACAAGGTTCACCAGTCGTATATATGGTATAACCTTCTAACGAAAAGCTTTTGATTTGAGCAGTTAAACGCCGAATCACATTAATTTCTGCATGAGCAGAAGGATCACTATCCCGACCGACAGTATTATGTGCGGTTGCAACGACTTGATTATCTTTGACAATTACTGCACCATATGGAGCATCTCCTTTCTTTGCCTCTTCTAATGCTAGGCTCATGAAATATTCTGGATTCATAGTAGCTTGGTAATTCAGCAACACTCAGTAAAAATACCATATTTAACTTATTACAGCGAAATATGTTACTAAGTAGAAAGAAAACTGAATTTTACTTAACAGACCTAGAAACGCCATTGGGTAAAGCAATTAATTTGATAATTGCTGCCTTAATTTTATTATCGTCAGGTATTTTCGTAGCACAAACATACAATATACCTGACTCTATCCGCTTACAGTTAGATACAATAGACACAGTTATATTAATAATTTTTGCAGTAGAATATGCCCTGCGGCTTTGGAGTTCAGAAAATAAGCTGCAATATATATTTAACTTTTATTCAATTATTGACTTAATGGCGATTTTGCCTTTCTTCATAGGTTGGGTAAATATCAGTTTTATTCTCATATTACGTTGGTTTAGAATTTTACGATTAATTAGATTTATTGATAGTAAGTTTTTATTCGGCAGTATCAGTTCTGAAGATGGGGTAATTTTCATTCGCATACTGTTTACTTTATTTACCATCATCTTTGTTTATTCTGGGTTAATATATCAAGTAGAGCATCCGGTAAACTCACAAGCTTATGGCACTTTTTTAGATGCTTTTTATTTCTCCATAGTTACTATGACAACTGTCGGATTTGGTGATGTAACTCCCATTTCCGAGTTAGGTAGATTATTAACTGTGTTGATGATTTTGACAGGTGTAGCCTTAATTCCTTGGCAAGTAGGGGATTTAATTAAGCGTCTAGTAAAAACTACAAATCAGATAGAAACGGCTTGCTTGAGTTGTGGTTTAAAATTCCATGATCAGGATGCAGATTTTTGTAAACGTTGCGGAAATAAGTTACCTACTAAAAGAGTTAATTATAGTAGGGGACAGGGGACAGGGGACAGGGAACAGGTTTAAATCAGTTATCAGTTATCAGAATGTAGGGTGCGCTACTTACGAGAAACCCTGGCTGTAACAAGAAAATCCTCATACTGACGCACCCTACTAACTTGTACATTAGCGAAAAATCCTCATCTTGCCCATCTGCGTTTATCTGCGTTTATCTGCGTTCAATTTTTTTCAAATTGATTGCACATTTTAGTTATCAGAATGTAGGGTGCGCTACTTACGAGAGACTCTGGCTATACCAAGAAAATCCTCATACTGACGCACCCTACTAACTACTAATAATGCAGCCCAGTTTATCTAACGTTATCTGGGACTTTCTTGAGATAAACTTTAGCCCAACAATATCGGTTTGCATCTTTACGGAATAAATATTCTGCCGCCTCATGTCGTTTTTCCTCATCTTTTGTACTGCGGATGACTCGTTTTATCTCATTATCTATATCTTCAGTTTTAGCCCCACGTTGTCTTGCTTGCTCAAACCAATAATCACCTTTTTCATAATTACCACGGTTATAATCAATGGCTCCCATTAAAGTATAGGGTTGATAACTCTCTGGCTGATATTCCATAGCTTTTTTAGCACAATTTTCAGCATCATTTAATTTCATCAAATCTCTAAATGCACCACCTCTAGTAACTAAAATGGCTGATTTAAGTTTACTTTCTTTTATTTTTTCTAAATTCAAACTAGTAATTTTTAAAGACTGTTCTGGTTGATTTGCTTTACGCCAATAGCTACTGGCTGTGGGAATATGCCATTTATTTCCAGTGCGTTGCCATTCTTTTTCATAAAACTCTGCTTCTAGTTTATAATGTGCAAGAACTATTTCTCCCGCATAAAATAACATCTCCTCTTCTATTAGTCGAATAACTAATACAGGGTCTAGTCTTTCTCCTTTTTCTATTTTTAGCATGATTTCATAAAATGGCTCAATTGGCAGCGAAGGATCTACTAATCTATATTTCTTTTTTAAGGTGACAAAGTGTTTTCTTTGAGCTATATTAATTATATCTTCATGCCCATTCTTATTTAACCATGCAATTTCTGCATCATTAAACAATTGCCCTAAATTTATTTTTGATTTGAGCAGGTAAATATATTGCTGATTGGCAATTTCTATAGTTTTAGTTAGCTGGCGTTTTTTTAAGAAGTTAATATCCTGCTCACCTAGCTGATTTCCTGCTTCAAGTATTTTCAGAACTTTATATAGATGGCTTTTTGGAGATGAATCAGCATATTTTTCTGCTTTATATTTAACTTTGAGTATGGCAAATTCTTGTGCTTGTTCCAGTTCTTGAAGAATATTAATTGTTTCGATAAAGCCTTGCTGTTTTAGCCAGTTCATTTCTTCATCAATTAACTTTAATTCAGCATCGATTTTGAGGAGAATTTTATATAATGTATCGGATATAGATTCATCTTGGTATTTGGTGATATGATATTTAATTTTGAGGGCAGTAAATTCAGCTAGTCTTGCTGACTCTTGTTGTTTAAATATTTCTGATGTCTGCAAAAGTGGGTTATTTAACAACCAATTATACTCAGAATGATTTAACCGTTCATTTACATCTAATTTTTTCAGTATTTTATATAATGTGTCATCAGGATGGGAGTTTTGATATTGATGAACTTTGTATTTATGTTTAAGCTGGGTAAATTGTTTGATTTCTTGGGCAATTATATCTGTTTCATGTAAACCATTTGCTTTCAACCATAGACTTTCTGAATCAGTCAGCAAATTTCCACAATCCAATTTTAGCAGGATGTAATACAAATTACTAGATTGCCAAGGGTGATGAGAGTTTTTAGCTTTGTATTTAGATTTTAACTGAGAAAATTCTACTCCTATATTGATAAGTTCTTGCTGTTTATGTTGCTGTTGTTCCTGGATGATTTTTAAAGTATTGTCTAACTTAGACTCTCTCAACCAATTAGATTCTAAATCCGTTAATTTCATACCTAATTCAACTTTTCGTAGTAGGCAATATAGTAGACTATGAGATGATGAATCTTGATATTCACTGGCTTGATATTTGGACTTGAGGTCGGCAAAGTGTTGTAAGCGGTTTTGAGATTCTGGCTTCATATTAAGTGTAAGTACTGGCAGACTTATATAAGTGTTCTTTACTACAATTAATCTACCCAAAAAAAGGGTGAGTTAAACACCCACCCCGGAAGAAAACTATTTTTTCTAATTAAATCCGATTCCTACAGCACCTTACATTGACCGTGATGGCGTAGTAAGTGGTCGCAAAGTACCAAAGCTACCATTGCTTCTACCATTGGAACTGCACGAGGCAAAACACAGGGATCATGTCTACCTTTGGCGGCGAGTAAGGTTTCTTCACCTTCACGGTTGACGGTTTTTTGTTCTTTTCTAATTGTGGCTGTTGGTTTAAAAGCTACTCGCAAAATGATATTTTCGCCGTTGGAAATACCACCTTGAATTCCCCCAGAACGGTTGGTGACTGTGCGAATTTCTCCGTTTTCATCAATATAATACTCGTCGTTATGCTCAAATCCTGTTAACAAAGTCCCAGCAAAACCTGAACCAATTTCAAAGCCTTTGCTTGCAGGGAGAGACATGACAGCTTTGGCAATATCTGCTTCTAATTTATCGAATACTGGCTCACCTAAACCTTTAGGTACGTTCCGCGCTACGCATTCTACCACACCGCCAATAGAATCACCTTGTCTGCCAGTTTGTTCAATTAAATCAATCATGCGTTCTGCCAATTCCCCATCGGGACAGCGCACGATGTTGCTTTCCACTTGTTCTAGGGTGACGGTATTGGGATCAACAACACCTTCTAAATCTTTGATGCGTTTGACGTAACCAATAACTTCTACATTAGCAACTTGACGGAGAATTTTTTTAGCGATCGCACCTGCGGCTACTCTGCCAATTGTCTCACGCGCCGAGGATCTGCCCCCACCCTGCCAATTACGAATCCCGTATTTAGCATCATACGTGGCATCAGCATGAGAAGGACGATACTTTTGCGCCATCTCATCGTAATCTTGCGGACGAGTATCTTTATTCCGCACCAAAATCGAGATTGGTGTCCCCAGAGTTTTACCTTCAAATACCCCAGACAAAATCTCGCAGGTGTCAGCTTCTTTACGAGGCGTTGTTATCTTACTCTGTCCTGGCTTTCTTCTGTCTAACTCCAGTTGAATCTCCTCAGCAGAAATTTCCAGCCGTGGGGGACAACCATCAATCACAACCCCCACACCTCCACCGTGTGATTCACCAAAAGTAGTGATGCGAAACAGATGTCCAAAAGTGTTACCCATGATGTTGAGGAAAAAGGAAGCAGCTTATGTATTGTACCTAGAGTTTCTGTAAAAATTAATTTTTATTTGTGTATTTTCTTTCGTAATTTTGAGGAAAAAATTTATTGACAACTGGGGACAGTGGACAGTGGACAGTGGACAGTGGACAGTTATCAGTGGACAGTGAACAGTGAAAATAACCTGATAACTGATAACTGATAACTGTCAACTGTCACCTGTCAAAGCAGCACCTTAGCCAAAATTGGCTGGACAATAGTTGCTATTTCCGGCACATATACCTGGGAAACGTAATCTGCAATCATCCTGTCCGTATTAAATAACGGCGCATTCGTCTTAATCGATGCCTTCATCATTTGCACCCAACGGTGAGGAATACCTTGTGCATCTTGGTCGTAGTATAGAGGTACAATTTCCTCTTCTAACAACTGATACAGCGATCGCGAATCAATCCGGTCTTGTAATTCCTGGTCGCTAGTATTGGCATCTTCCCCAATAGCCCAACCATTGATCCCTTTACCTTCTGGCGTGGCTTGATAACCTTCGCACCACCAACCGTCAAGCACACTGCAATTTATCCCACCATTAAAGCAGACTTTCTGCCCACTTGTACCAGATGCTTCCAGGGGACGACGGGGATTATTTAACCACACATCCACCCCTTGCACTAGTTTCTGTCCGGTGTGAATGTCGTAGTCTTCAATAAAGGCGACGCGGTTGATAATACCGGAATTATGACACCATTCCATCAAGCGTTGAATAATCCGCTTACCTTCCTCATCTGCTGGGTGCGCTTTCCCGGCAAATACTATCTGCACTGGACGTTCCGCGTTGCTAAAAATCCGCAGCGCCCGTTGTGCATCACGTAAGATTAGATCCCCGCGTTTGTAGGGGCTGAAGCGTCTCGCAAAGCCAATTGTCAGGATTTTGGGGTCAAGTAAACTATCAGCCGCTTGAATCAATCTGGAGTCTTCACCCCGTTGTTCCCTGGCCTTCCTGACTTTATAACGAGTATAGGCAACTAGTCTTTCCTTGAGAATTAGGTGTCTTGACCATAGTTCCTCATCGGGAATTTCCTCTACCTTCGCCCACATTTGCGGGTCAACCGCGCGGGTTCGCCAGTCTGCACCCAAGTATTGGTCGTACAAGTCGGCTAATAGTGGGGCTGTCCAAGTGGGGGCGTGTACGCCATTGGTAATATAGCCGATGGGGACTTTATCTTCCGTCCTTTGGGGATAAAGAACAGTCCACATCTTGCGGGATACCTGACCGTGCAATTCACTCACACCGTTACAAGCGCGAGACATCCGCAGGGCTAATACTGTCATCCCAAAGGGTTCCCAAGGATCACCCAGTCGTCTTGCACCTAATGCTAAAAATTGTTCGCGGGAGAGGCGCAGTTGCGGCCAGTAGTGGGCGAAGAAGGAGTCTATTAAGTCGGGGGAGAAGACATCATGTCCGGCGGGAACGGGTGTATGGGTGGTGAATACGCAACTATTCCGCACGGTGGCTTCGATGTCGTAGAAGGATTTACCTGTGCGTTCGATTTCTAAACGGGCAACTTCTAGGGTACTAAAGGCGGCGTGACCTTCGTTGAGGTGATAGACGGAAGGTTTGATTCCCAAGGCTTGCAAGGCGCGGACACCGCCAATTCCTAAGACTACTTCTTGGGCGATGCGGGTTTCTATGTTACCGCCATACAAGTGTCCGGTTAGCCAACGGTCGATGGGATCATTGTCTTGGCGATCGCTATCTAGTAAATATAAACTGACTCGCCCTACTTGCACCCGCCATATCTGCACTTTGACTTGGCGCTGGCGAATCTCCAACTGAATTGTTAGCGGTTCCCCTTGCTCATTTTTAATTAGTTCAATGGGCATCCGGTGGAAGGGATTATCAATATAGTAATCTTCTTGCCAACCGTGACGGCTTAAGCGCTGACGAAAATAACCTTGGCGGTACAGCAAGCCAACACCAACCATCGGGACACCCAAATCTGATGACGATTTTAGGTGATCCCCGGCTAAAATCCCCAAGCCACCAGAGTAAATTGGCAGAGATTCATGAATGCCAAATTCTGCACAAAAATAAGCTATGGGGTTTTCATGGGTTACTTGTGGTGCAACTCGGCTCACCCATGTATCTTTTTGGTTGATGTATTGGTCAAATTCCTCGGCTAAAGCGGAGATTTGCTTGAGATAAAAGGGGTCTTCTGCTAATTGGGTGAGGCGTTCGTAACTGACCGACTCCAAAATCGCTACTGGGTTATGTCCGCAGCGTTCCCATTCTTGGGGATCAATGGCTTGAAATAATGCTAGGCGATCGCCGCTCCAACTCCACCAATAGTTATAAGCTAAATCTGCTAGGCGCTTGAGGGAAAAAGGTAATTTTGCACTTAAATGTAACGCTGCTGTATTTGCACTCTTATGATACATAAAATTCTCCGCTTGGGAAATTAAGGATTTGCGGCTGGGGAATAGGAAGAATATTGACCTGCTGTATAGACGACAACACAGCATTAGTAAACGTCTCTTTCATTCATCATTTCCCCCCAGATCATGCTCTTCAGGTTGATTTGTGTTGAGTCTCCAGTAATTAACTACCACCTGAATTTGAGGGGTTTTCTTGACATCAAAACTTACCCAATATCAATGATGTTTATTTCTATGTCTTGTAGAGATTACCATTATTCCTGAGTATTTTTGATGTTTTTTTATATCAATCTAATTGATTCAATTTGAATTTATTTATCTTTTGCAAATAAACATTAACTAATATAACGATATAATACTAATATCCAAGACATCATTAGCAAAATCACACTGACAGACAAGGAAACTGCCTGCACTCAAGACAACTCTGCTGGCTACTGAAGATTGATAGACTTGATTAAAAGTAATGTGGAATCTGTCTTGCGTAAATTGAATAAACCTGTATGAATTACCAAGGACGACTCTAGACTCTATGATTAAGCGTCTTACTTCTGTTGTGATCCTCGGTGCGATCGCATCTGTTTCCGTCTTGGCTATTACGCCCAAGGCTCATGCTGAACCTCCTATTGCACCCCCACCTATCCCACCATCAGGAATTTCCGGGTATGATTTAGACCGCCCACTACCTCCTCCTCTCCTTGACCGTCGCTACCGGGATAATGACCGTCGCTATCGAAGTAACCGCCGCTATCGGAGTTACCGCCGCTACCGGGATGATGACCGTCGCTACCGAGATGATGACCGTCGCTACCGAGATGATGACCGTCGCTACCGAGATGATGACTATCGTTATAATGGCGATCGCTACTAGTCCCTCAGCCTGAATTTTACTTCACACTAGGATCTAGCGATCGGCGTAACAAAAAGCCCCCAGTGTTCACGGAGGGCTTTTTTACTTGTTAATTACGAATTGAACTCTTTTTGATCGATATAAAATTTATCGCAAATCTTCCTAAAGATAGATGAAAAATTATCGCTATTCATAAGTTAGAAATTAAAATTTTACACAAACCAGAAATTAACAAAAAATATTAAGCTATCGGTTTTTTTATACAAAATTAACAAATAATTATGATAGGTATTGTCATCATCCAAGAGTAATTGATAAGGTAAGCTTTTAATTCTCACAGAGAGTTATTAGCAAATTTTTAGCTGATTAAAATATTAATTCAGCAAATTCGCACAGCGAAATATCTGGAAAATAATTACTTGATCAATTGCCTGGGAAATTTTTTGATCCGATTTCTCAATTAAAGGTTTTAAAGCTAATTATGTCTAAAATTCCCTACTTACTTGCAGATATTAATCCGGGGACTGGTAATGCTTCTCTCTCACAACCAGTAAACGTCAATGGCACACTTTACTTTGTCGCTAATGATGGTGTAGGCTATCAGATTTGGAAAATTGATCGCACAACAGATCAACCAGTACGGGTTACGGATAAATATAGAGAGTATAATGCCTTCTATGAACTAACCAACGTCGATGGCACGCTTTACTTTAGATATGGCGATGGCGTATCTGGTGATGAAGTTTGGAAAATAGACAACGCTACCGGCAAAGCAGTGCAGGTTGCAGATATCAATCCCGGTTCTGGAAGTTCCTTTCCGCAAAACTTCACCAACGTCAATGGCAAACTTTACTTCATAGCTAACGATGGAAATGGCTATGAGTTATGGAAGATTGACGATTCTAATGGTAACGCTGTCAAGGTAACAAATTTTAATCCGGGTGCTGAGTATTCCTATCCCCAGTCTTTAACTTCCGCCAACGGCACAGTTTACTTTATCTCCACATATAACAACACATATAGTAAATTGTGGAAAGTTGACACCTCTACTGGCAACCCTGTACTAATTGAGGAGATATTATATGCTAATAACCTCACCAACGTTAATGATGTCCTTTACTTTATTGCTAGTAAAGATACAGATAGCAATGGCTTATGGAAAATCGACAACGCTACAGGTAAGGCAGTAGAGATAACTGATACTACTAGGCTGGGGTCTAGGAATGGTGGTCTTAATAATTTAAGAAACCTGAATGGCACGCTTTTCTTTACAATAACTGATGCCAATAGTACTAGCTGGTGGAAGCTTGACAACAATACCGACGAAGTTATACCCATAACAGGAATTAACTTAGGGTCTGGGTATTCTCAGGCTGACATCCTCGCTAATGTTGATGGCACAATTTACTTTTCAGTGTACAACAACAATAGTAATAACCGAGAGTTATGGAGAATTGACGGGACTACTGGTAGTAGCGCTAGAGTTACAGGTATCTATCCGGGGTCTACATATCTTAATTTTAATCAAGTAAAAAACATCGATGGCATCGTTTATTTTACCGCGTCTGATAACAACGGCTACGAATTGTGGAGAATTGACAATAGTACAGGTAAAGCCATCAGAATCACAGATATTAATCTAGGTTCTGGTAGTTCCTTTCCTAATATTTTAGGCAACATAGACGGCAAGCTTTATGTTTCTGCAACTGATAGCACCCACGGTACAGAAATTTGGGCTGTTCCTATAGCTGATATTCTCTCTCATCGGACTCCCTATGCAGCAAACGACAGCTTTAACATTAATCAGAATACATCAATTATTATCAACTCAAACACACTTTTAAGAAATGATGCAGACTTAGACGGGGATGAGTTATCAATTACTGCTATTACTCAACCTAAACAAGGCAAATTAATTCAGAAGAATGATGGCAGTTACACATACATTCCTAATGAAGATTACTATGGTGTAGACCAATTTACATATACCATTAAAGATGAGCAGGGAAACACCAGTACAGCCATTGTCAACCTCACAGTGGATCAATTTCCTGTAGCGTCGTCAAAACAGCCTTACTCAATCACCACAATCAACCCAATTTTAAAATATGCCTCCAGTACATTTTTAGGAAATGTTGATGGTGAACTTTACTTTATTGCTAATACAGATAGCGGTAAAGCTTTACTTTTAAAAATTGATAACCATACAAATCAATTAGTTAAAGTAGCAGACTTTCCCCCAGATTTTGGATATTTATACTTAGAAGGCTTCTATTTTATCAAATTTAATAATAAACTTTACCTAACAAGTTACACTGCCTACGATTATGGTGTAGCGCCTAAGTTATTACAAATTGACAGTAATAGCGGCAAGGTGGAGGCAGTCAAAGATATTAATTCCTCTTCTGAGCTTGTCAATATTTCTGACCTAACTAATATTAATGGCACGCTTTATTTTATTGCATCGGATGACAAATCTAACAGCTATGAGACAAAACTATGGAAGATTGATAATGATACAGGCTATGCGGTGCAAGTCACAGATTTACTCAATATTTCTCAGATAATTAATGAGAATGGCACAACTTATTTTATCAGAAATAAAGAAAACGGTGGGTTTGAGTTTTGGCGACTAGATATTGCTACTGATAACGCAGTAAAGATTACAGAGAGCAGTTTTGGTTCTGTTGTTTCCTCAAGTCTGCTCAATGTAAATGGCACAATTTATTTTACAGCATTTAATAGCAACAATGGTTTTGAGTTGTGGCAACTAAATATTACTACTGGCAATGCAGTATTGGTTAAAGATATCAACACAGGTTCTCCGCTTTTCAATACCCGCGACTTTACTAATATTGACGGTACAATCTACTTTGTTGCTAATGACGGCATTAATGGGTATGAATTGCGGAAAATCGATGCTAGTGGCAATGCAGTCTTAGTCAAAGACATCAATCCCGGTACTGGATATTCTAATCCCGGCAACTTGACTAACGTTGATGGCACACTTTACTTTACTGCTGATAATGGCATTAATGGGTATGAATTGTGGAAAATTGATGCTAGTGGCAATGCAGTATTAGTCAAAGATATCAATCCGGGTTTTCAATCTGCCAATCCCCGCAACTTGATTAATGCTGATGGCAAACTTTACTTTACTGCTGATGATGGTAGCAATGGCAATCAAATTTGGCAACTGGACAATCAAACTGGCAAAGTTTCAAGGCTGACAAATATCAATTCAGCAATGGAATATTCTTATCTAGATTCTCTCATCTACGTCAATGGTACTCTTTACTTTAGATATAACAATGGTACAGAGTTGGCAGCTTTGCCTGTGAATGATTTGTCTAATGACAATCCATTATTAGGAGATGATACAATCATCACAGCAACCAACACACCCATTACTATCAGTATTGCCAGCCTTTTATCTAACGATGTAGATGCAGATGGTGATAGTCTATCTCTAATTAATTTAACTCAACCAAGTCACGGTACTTTAATTAATAACAATGACGGCACTTACACTTACATTCCTAATAGCGGATATTCTGGTTTAGACAGCCTGACTTATACCGTGAGTGATGGCAAAGGAGGTATAAGTACAGCTACTGTTAATCTGAATATTTCTGAGCCGTATCCTGTCCGAGGCATAAATGTAGCATCAGCTTCTAGCGACATTGGTAGTTTATTCCAGGTCAATAATACTTTGTACTTTTTTGTAGGTATACTAAGCGGGCCGCCTGGTGGTGGAAGAAGTCCTAATTTATGGAAGGTTGACAATACCACAGATGAAGCTGTAGCAGTCAGAATTAATGAAGATGATTACAGCAGGACTTATACTTACACGACTATCTTTAACAATAGACCTTATGTAGTTAGTATAGGTCGTTTTGGTTTTGGTTCAATTACTCAAATTGATGTCTCTACTGGACTCTCAACAGGGACAACTGTATCTTTTTTCGCTGACCAATATGAGGAACCACCAGTAAGTCTTGCTGATGTCTTTGTAACTTATAATTATAGTCAATATGGTATTGACCCGACTTTGTGGAGAATTGACGATCGCACTGGCAACTTTGAACTAATAACCACTATTCTTGACGAAATTAACACTGTCACCAACATTACCAGCTTCACTCAAGTCAATGGCATAGTTTACTACGTAACTAGCAAAATAACTTACGAAGTCAACGAAGATGGAGAATATACACAAATTCTGCAAAAATCTCTATGGAAAGATGACCCCAACACAGGCGACCAAATACTGCTAACAGATGACCTTGATCCCAATTCCGAGATTCAACTATATGCCATAAATAATACGCTGTATTTCACTAGCAATGGTTCTCTTGGTCAGGAGTTGTGGAAAATTGACCCCAACACAGGCGAACCAGTAAGGCTAAGTCAAATCAATGTGGACTTAGCATCGGGAATTGATGTTAATGGTACATATTATTTCAGCGCCAATGACGGCATAACAGGTCAGGAGTTGTGGAAAATTGACCCCACCACAGGGAACCCAGTACAAGTAGCAGATATTAATCCTGGTGCTGGTTCTTCTTCGTTTCTACAACCATTCATCTTTAATAATACCCTTTACTTCAGCGCTAATAACGGCACAACAGGTCAGGAGTTGTGGAAAATTGACCAGACAGGTCAAGCTGTGCTTGTCAGTGATATTAATCCAGGTGCGGAGTCTTCTTCACCAACCAATCTAATTAATGTTAATGGTGTACTTTACTTCATTGCCAATGATGGCACAACAGGTCAAGAGTTGTGGAAAATTGACCAGACAGGCCAAGCTGTGCTTGTCAGCGATATTAATCCTGGTATTGCGTCCTCTAACCCCAATACCTTAACTAACGTCGGTGGGACACTTTACTTCTATGCTAACGACGGTAGTGGCAATCCGCAAGTATGGAAGATTGATGAGCGCAATGGTAATGCTGTGCTGTTGGTAAATAATTTATCAGATTATGGGTTTACTTCTATCAGCATCCCATTTGATGTGAATGGCGAATTGTATTTTTCTGCTGATAACCCTACTTATGGAAAAGAATTATGGAGGATTGATTCTTTTGGTAACATTAGTGTGGTGACAGATACAATTAATCCCGGTGCTGCATCTTCCAATCCCAGGGAGTTTACCTATGCTGATGATAAGCTGTACTTCGTAGCAGATAGTGTGGATGGTTATCGCCTATGGGCTGTACCTGTGTCTAATTACGAGGTAATTAATGGTACTGTTAACGGTGACAACCTCGTTGGCACTAACCGCAATGAAACCATTAATGGTGGAGAGGGCAACGACTATATTGATGGTAGTGGCGGCAATGATAATATTAACGGTGGCTTAGGTAATAGCGATCGCCTATTTGCTGGCGACGGTGATGATATAATTATCGACCCCGATGGTGTTTTTGCCGCTCACGGTGGTCTGGGAGACGATAAAATCAACATCACATTTGCCTCTAGTTGGGACAACAACAGCAACCCCAACGATGCACCCCGTTCAGATGGCAAAATTACAGGTGGTCAGGGTAATGACTCGATTACCGTGACGATGAATAATTTCCGCTTCTTTATTAATTTAAAGGGTGATGAACCTGTCAGCAATACAGCCCAAGATGGTAACGATGTCATTACTTTACAGGGTAGCTATGCTAACTCTGTGGTTGATTTGGGTGGTGGTGATGATACTTTCAATGGCGGCGTAGGGTCTGATAACGTCTCTGGTGACGATGGTAATGATAGCTTATTTGGTGGCGATGGGGATGATAAGCTTGATGGTGGTCTAGGTGATGACATACTTATAGGCGGTAAAGGTCGAGATACATTAATTGGTGGTGCTGGTCAAGATAGTTTTTACGTGAGGTTGCCTGTAGTTGGTGATTTTGATACTATCAATGACTTCACAATCACTGATGACAAAATTGTCATTTCTCAGGCTGAATTTGGGCTTAATCAAGATGTGGGTACGCTTGATAGTGCATTCCGACTGGGAACTGAGGCTACGGCAGTAGGCGATCGCTTTATTTATGACCAATTTACGGGTAATCTGTTCTTTGATGCCGATGGTTTAGGTGGTGCAGCACAAGTCAAATTAGCGCAACTATCCAACCAAGCCGCACTCACTGTTAATCAAATTTATGTGATTGCATAGTCTGATTTGGGATTGAGGTAATGGGTAATTGTTTTCTACTATTACCCATTACCAACCCCCACGAGATGATATTACGGGCGTTGCTGAATTGGATATGAAATGGTAAAATGAACTTCCTTGTTCTTTGTAACTTTGTGCCTTTGCGCCTTTGCGTGAGACAAATTCATATCTTGATTCAGCAACGCCATATTACGAATTAGCAGCAAGCGCGATCGCATGATGGCGAATGTGGTCTTCTACAAAACTGGCAATAAAATAATAGCTGTGGTCATAGCCTATTTGATAACGTAAGTTAAGCGGTTGGTTAACTGCTGTACAGGCTTGCGCGAATATATCTGTGAACAATTGGTCAGCCAAAAACTGATCATCCGTACCTTGATCAATGAGAATTTGACTGTGATAACCCAACTTCTGCACTAATTCACTAGCATCATAATCACGCCAACTTGCTTGATTATTACCTAAATAACGACTAAAAGCTTTTTGACCCCAAGGACAACGTATAGGTGCAACAATAGGTGCAAAAGCCGAAACAGATTTAAAAAGATGGGGGTTTCGCATAGCACATACCAGCGCCCCATGTCCACCCATAGAATGACCGAAAATACCTTGTTTGTCTGGTTGTATGGGAAAATTAGCGGTTATCAACGCAGGCAATTCTTGCACAATATAACTATACATTTGGTAGTGCGATCGCCAAGGTTCCACCGTCGCATCCACATAAAAACCCGCACCCGTCCCAAAGTCCCACTCATCATCTTCCCCTAGAATACCAGTATTACGCGGGCTAGTATCAGGCGCAACCAACATTAACCCGTACTCAGCCGCGTAACGCTGCGCCCCAGCTTTCACCATGAAGTTCTCTTCCGTACAAGTCAACCCAGAGAGAAAATAAAGCACGGGTACAGGTTTTTCTGCTGCTTGTGGTGGTTGATAAACAGCGAAGCGCATATCACCGTTACAACTAGAAGAAGCATGAGAATAAAAGCCGAGTTTTCCCTCAAAGCTTTTATATTCACTGATGAGTTTGATGTTAGTCATTTTTTGAATTTTATTATTAGAATCAATTCATTTCATCACTTAGCATCACTAAATTTCTTATACTCTCTAATGTATTTAAAAGGAAAAGGAATTACCGTACTTTGTCCAGTGCGGACAAAATCAACATCCATAGTTTTAAGAAGTTGTCTAAATATTAATTTAGATTTATCCACCGCAACAATTTTACGGATAAGACAAGCATCTTTGAAATGCCATTGTACATTTTCTCTTCGGTCGCCAACAAAGTAATAAGCTTCTTTTTCGGTTTCACCAAAATATTTTATATTGAGAGAAGCGTCAAATAAATCTTCTTTGCTTTGGTTATCTTGGGGTAACTTCAAACGAATTTGATGTTTATCAAGAAGATAATCTCTAAAACGAATAGCCTCACTTGTGGTACTAACATCAATGATCTTGTCTCCGTTCTTCCTTTTTGTTCCTAAATATTGTGCTATTAAAGACTTCAAATCTCCTTTTGATATAATTTGTTTACCAATTTTCCTCAGTTCCGATGATAATGATTGAAATTTTTCAATATCAAGTTCAGATGGTTCTTGCAAAAATTCTTCTAATAGATCAGCCAGTGCATTTCCACTTCGCTTGTTTTCAGGAAGTTCAGTTTCAACTTCCCTCAGAATAGCTTCTATCTTAGAAAGGTCAGGAATGCTTCTTTCATTGGTTAGGAATATCTGATTTATATCACCAGCATCAGAAACAACAAGACCTTCCAATGTCTTGATTTTATCTCCAGAGCGAATCTCTGTCATATACTTGCTATATTTTTCAAACTTTTGCCAGTTAAATAATATATCTTCACCATCTATTTCGTAAAATTTAAAACTACCATCTGGTTGAATTTCCATAAAAATTACATGACTTTTATCCTCATCCCAAGCAGCAAAAGTCCAAATTCCTTTCAGTTGAAGTTTACCCCAATCAAACAAACTCAATCTTCCAGAACTAATATCACGCTTGATAAGCTGTTCCTTGATAATTGTTTTCACAATAGGCTTAGAAACACTTCTAGTTGATTCAATTGTTAAATGTTGTCGCTGGAATTTATCTGTCGAAGGCAGATATTCGTCTTTTTGCCCCGTTTTTTCATAAAATTCGGCATCATGTATAATTCTAAAATTTAGAGCGCCTTGTTTATCACGTTTACCAACAGTAATTAGATTTACATCAGTAATATAAGGAAGAAGAAAGTTTTTCAGGGTAGTTACTAAATTATCAGAGTCTTCATCATTAACTCTATCTACTATATTTATTGCCTGATTATCAAGTTTGGCGTGGAGTTGTTTTGGAGTTGTAAGTATAGTGTTTTTGAGTTCAACGCTATCGTCAATTTCAACAGTAGAAAAACTAACGCTCATGTATTCAGATAAATACTCTTGAATACTATTGCAAACTTGATACAAAATACCTGCTCTGCTCTTCTCAAAATCCTTTATACTACCAAACTCAAGGAAATTAGTATGAATCTTTTTACCTGGTTGACCGCATTGTATGTAAGATTGTGTAGGGTCTGATTTTTCACCGTCAGATGGAAGCCACCTTCTTAAAGTCCCTGTGCCGCTATGAAACACATATTCAGGTCTTTTAAGAATCTTTTTTAATTCTGGTGTGCCTTGATATTCTGCTAGTATAGAAACCTTTTTTCGATAAGAGGTTACACGAACATCCAATAAAAACTCATTTTTTTGCCTCTCATCACGGCTAAGAGTTATTTCAGCAACACCAATCGTATCATAGAGCTTATTTGTCAATGAAGGGACTTTAAGTAATGCTCCAGTCAGATTTGAAAAATGTAGCTGTTTAAATCTAGATCGTGATGAACCCAGAGAATTTATTAATAAGCGGGCAAGTGTTACCTCACATATACATTCATCATCGCCAGTATAAAAAGCCTGGGGTTTTACCTCAACTGCAGATACAGTCTCAAATTTAGGATCTGTTCCCAGTTTTTGACGTAATGCGTAAGTATCGTTTGATTTTTTATCAAACATAGCATAGGCGTATTGAGCATATCCAACAGACATGGCTTTATAATCTTCGCCTATAATACGATCTAGTTCTTCAGCCCCCCACCACTTGCAATTATTGTCTCGCTTTAAGCGGATAAAAGTAAAGTCTCGTTCAATAGCGTCAATATGAAAATTTATCTTCAGCCGATTTGTCAGAATGCTCATGTTATAAATTTTTCAACAATAAAATTAAGTGCTGAGTCATCGATTTTATCATTTTTACACAGATAGGGAACCTCTACAATTTGTCCATCAAATGATGAAATCGGACGAAAGGTAGTGTTGGAGCTACCGAGAATGTTGATCACAAAAACCCTTTCTGCTCCAACAACCGCCATTTTCTCACAGATTTTCTCAATTATTTCATCAGCTTTTACTGCAACCCGATCATTCCATAACTTGAAGTCTATATAAATATTTTGCTCTGTTTTAAAGTCAAAGCGTTCAAACTCATCCACATTCAATTCTAATAAAGGAATCTTTAAGATGTTTTGAAAAATATATTTTCCACATACTTCACCTAATGCACCTTTATAAATATTGTTGAACATGGGAGGAGTTAACATCAGTTGAGATTTAGGAAATGTTGTTGCCCAGCCAGAATCAGTAAACAATTTATAAAACTTGTCGATTTTCATCAACTCTGATAGACGAGCAGTTCTTTCACTTACTTCTTGAACTTCTCTTTTACCATAGTCATCAGTAAAGAAAATTTCGATTTCATTATAGTCATTTTCATGTGAAAAATGATATGAATCAGCAGGTTGTGGCAAATGCAGGTAAATATTATTCCAGTTTAGATTGCATTCTGAATCTTTTGCGATCGCAGGTTGCTGAAGAACCTGTTCCCTTAGTTCTTGCCACTTCTTTACACTTTGATTCGTCCAAGGCGTACTCAGTTGACGACGTATGGAAGCAGCAGTTTGATTACTTTTATGGGATGCACGATTTTGTGCTTCTATTAAATCATCAGACTGCTTAGATTCACCTGCTGATTCAAGGAGAGCAGCATACTCTCGAATAGGAATTACATCTTTTGGTAGAGAAAACCCTGTTAAATGTTTTCGGATAGAAGCGTCAGCCAGAATATGAATTGTTGGAGCCTTCATATTTGTACGACATATTCGCCCTAATGCTTGAATAATGATTTTATTTAAGTAGAGTGAGTAAGCCTTTGTATCGTATGCGTTGATGAAGTCATTAGCTTTTCGTCTCGGTCTATATCTTCCTATATATCTATGAAAAGCTTCATCCAACTTACTCTTAAACTGGTTTAGGGAAAAATTTCCATTTTCCCGAATGAATTCCAATTGAAAAATATATTTTATAAACTCATCATCATCTATATTGTTACTAAAGATATTAACAATAATATTCGTTGGGTTATCTAAATATATCCCATTAATATCCATATTTGAATGCTTGGTAAAGCTATTAATATGTATTGGTTCCATACCAGAAGGAATAGGAAATTGTAAATTTTGTCCAACTCCAATCGTTTGGTATGCAGAAATAATAAATCGGCGTTTATTATTTTTTAAGTCATTTAGAAGTTTATCTTTATTTTCCTCAAAGCTATTTCCACTAAGTACAAAGAATGTATCAGCTACGGAATCATCAATATTACCTTTATTATCATCCAATAACATTTCTGCATACTTATGCAATATATGCAGGTCGAATTTTGGATCTGAGGGCTTTGGTAGTTTATTGAAGAAACAAAGGAACCCATGACAATCAGGATTATCTAGGAAATATTTCCATGCTGTTAAAGCTCTTACATAACGACAAAATGAAAATTCAATACTTTTCTCATCATCATCCGTAATTTTATGACAAAGCTCATTCCATAAAGCCTGGGCTGCTTCTCTATCATTCAAAAGCTCTTCAAGCTGTTTGACTGCTTCTTCCTGTGAATTTGCCCCAACAAACTTAGTTTTTATAGAGACTTGATTGTATCGCTGAGTTGTTTCATTATATTCGTTTTTCAGTTTAACAATAGCATCGTCTTTAAGACGTATAAATGAATCTCCTAGACGTGATTTTAGATAATCAAGGTCATAGTTGCCAATATTTGTAGGAAGCCCTGCGGTAGCTGAAATCCCCACTACCAGAGCCTTTGAACAAACTCCAGCCAAAAAGGATTCTGGTGTACGGCTGAAGTTGAACATATATATTTTTGATAATGTATCATGCTCATCACTATCGACGATATCATAGTAACGAAAGCCTGTATCATAAAAATTCTGACTTTGGATTGTACCTTGATAAGGTTGCAAGCCATAAGGTAAATCATCTTCAAGAATTTTATTGGTTAAAAAATCGACATCCTTAAGGTGAAAATTATTAAGAACTGTCTGAATAGCTAATTTAAGTGGAAAATTTTCTTGACCCCCTTTATCTTCATCTTTTAAATGGCGATAGTTATTTGCAAAAAACTTAATCCTGTTCTGAAAATAAGATAAATAACCTGTAATTTCCCTCAGCATTTCCTGTATGTCAATGCCTGTCTTTTCCTGTTTAATTTCAAAAGCTTTAATCCAATTAGTACGGCTATTGATATCTCCTATAATCTCCACACGTTGATGACGATCCAGCACATTATGAAATTTGTAATCATAAAAGAGAAAGTTTCTTTCTTTAGTTGAAAAGTCTTTGTGAGATTTACAAATATGCTGTAATTCATACTTTTTGAATATATAATTAGCCTTGTCCCGCAATGATTCAATCTGCTCTCGTAGAGATGGACAATTTTTGCCTGAAGAGTTTTTCTTTCGCCAGTTTGATTCTTGAACAAGTAATTCAGGACATTCCGTTTGCATCAGATGATTATGGATATTCAAAAATAAATCAATAATATCTACTCGATGCCGTAATCCCGACTCAATAATATTTTCGAGTACAGCGTTTTTGGTAGTATCAAACTCATCAATAAAAATCACTGATTCATTTATCAGTCGCTCATAAAAGTAATATGATGATTCTACAAGCGTTGTATTTTGACCAAGGAACTTATCTACACTAAGAAATAAGATAGTTTTTTCATCTGTGAAGACTGCGGGATAAAGTTTTTCAATCCATTGATAATCTTGATTAGTCTTTATAGCCGATAGACGTGCTTTTTTTGTTGAAAACTCTGCCGCTAATGTTTTTTTTATCAAATCTCGGAATGCTGGTTCAAGACTTTTACGAATATCTATTTTAATTCTTTCTTTAAAAGTGCTAGGAATTTCATAGTTTTGAAGTAGTTCTATATCTTTTTTAAGCTGTAAATATGTTTCTTTTTTAAACTTATCAGGGATTTGGTCATCTATATTTAGTAGATTGTTAATAACTGTATCCGCATTAGAGTCAATAAAAAGAACATATCTTTCAAAATCCTCCTCATTCCCATTTTCGATGAAACGTTTTTTGAGTTCGTCAATAGGTAGGTTTTTCTTGAGATTGGTAATAAATAAAATCTTTCTCTTTTGTTTGGCAAATTCCTTATAATTAGAATTTATAAAGTTTATAACACTATATGTTTTACCAAAACCAGTAGGCATACTTAAGAGAAGCAGTCCAGAATTATCTTGTTTACAGTATTGATTTAATATTTCTTCCAAAGTTGACATAATGTTAAGCTTTTTAAAAAAGTGTAAAGGTTCAGTCTTGATTTGTGAAGATAGGCGAAAAATAGTGTTTGAACAAAAAGCCGATGAACTCTATTGAATGAAGATTACATCTTTTAGCTATTATTACCTTAATAAGTAAAAAGTTGTCAAATGGATTCAATAATTATAAATTATCGTAATGTTGTTGAGAGAAAATTAAAAGAATATGCCGATTTTATCAACAATGACGACCAAGTTGATGTTGAACTTGTGTTTGATAGGGAGCATCATCATTATTTATTAGTAGAAGCTGGTTGGCAGAATGGTTATCGCATCTACGGCACATTATTACACATTGATATAATTAATAATAAGCTTTGGATACAGCATGATGGTACAGAAGAAGGAATTGCCGATGAGCTAGTTGCTGAAGGCATTCCTAAAGACCATATTGTCTTAGCATTCAAATCATCGGAAGGTAGAAAAATGACAGATTTTGCAATTTCATGAAAATTAGATTTACTTAAATGTAGGGTGGACAGTGCAGCACCAAAAATACTGATATTGGCAAATTAACAGGACTTAGGCAAGTGTCACAATTGGTGGTTGGTGCGTGACGCTACAAGTCTGGTGACTACGTTCAGATATTTTCGCAGCGTCACACACCCTACAGAAAAAATATGCCAGTTGCGTCAGTCCTAATTAAATATCAATCCTATACACAGTAGTTTCGCTATTCGTGAAATACTGTAGAGACGTTACATGTAACGTCTCTACATGGTTTTGGGTTTTACGCTTGTACCTCATCTACCCAAAATATGCTATATAACCTAATTCTGCCAATTGACAGACGGAAGTATTAGTAAAAGCCTCTACCTTGAAAAAGTGTTGATAAATTGCCAATCACCTACAACATTTAGAGGGAAAATAGCAGATGACGAAGAAAAAACCGGAAGAAAAATACACCGACCCAGAATTACGTGAAGAAATAAAAGAAGAAATCAAAGAATCAGATAAAGGCGGTAAACCCGGACAATGGTCGGCGCGGAAAAGTCAGATGTTAGTGCGAGAATATGAAAAACAAGGTGGCGGTTATAAAGACTCAGAAAAAGATGATTCTGCCAAATCTTTAGAAAAATGGTCTGAGCAAGATTGGCAAACTGAAGAAGGAGAAACACGCGCCCGTGATGGTAAAGTAACTAAACGTTATCTACCCAAAGAAGTGTGGGAACGACTGAGTGAGAAAGAAAAACAAGAAGCTGAACAATCAAAAGAAAAATCAGCAAAAGAAGGTAAGCAACACGTTGAATGGACAGATGCTGTGAAGCGGGTGATGCGTGAAGTTGAGCAGGAATCTGATAAATAATTGTTTGTAGTAAGGACTTTAGCCCTCTTCTGTCACTTTCCGAAATAAGCAAGTAGTAAATAACTGAAATTAGCCAGAAGAGAAAAAAGGTTTAAATTGGTTCATGGTAGAAATTAGGTGATTAAATCCAAGCAA
>NZ_JACJSG010000051.1 GCF_014697625.1 Anabaena azotica FACHB-119
AGAGAGTTTGTAACGGATTGTAAAGGTGTATCACTATAGCTTTACTTAACTGTCATATAAGAGCAAGTTATAGATAGGACTTACGCAAGTGTCATAATCAAACTAACTGTAGTAGCTTGTCCAGACTAAAATAGTGCAATACCAATCTATCATCTGCGTTCATCTGCGTTTATCTGCGTTCGATTTTTCTCAAATCTATTGCCACATTTTAGTCCGGTCGCGCTACTACTTAATATTTAATAGTTGACTTATAATCTCAATCGTGATACACGATATTGTTCAACTTATTTTGTAACCAAGACTGAAACAAAGATTCCATGATTTGCTCTCTAACTGCTAGGGTTAATTGCAGAGGAAACCACTTTTCAACCTTGACAACGTGATAACCTAATTTAGTTTGAATAGGCCCTAAAATTTCGCCTTCCTCCACATTCTTAATAGCTTCAGCTACATCTGGTATTAGTTCTACCAAAAAGCGAGTGCCGACAAACCCACCTTTTTCTTGTGATGTCTTACCTTTTGAGTATTCCAACGCTAAGGCACAGAATGAAGCTTGTCCTTCGCGTAGCAACTGGACAATTTTCCAAGCTGTTGCTAAGTCTACAACAAGAATCTGCGATATTGCCACTCGTTTGTAGCGATCGCGGTTTCTCATATATTCACCATCTACACTCGGCCCAAACAAAAATTCTTTGAGTTGTTTGTCTAAAAGCTTTATTCTAATTCCTTGTACCCAGTCTTCCATACTAATACGCTGCTGGTCTAACCAAGCGATCGTTTCCTGCATTTCCCATTCCCAAAGGACTTTTGATATTGAAGCTTTGACTGAATAGCAGTAATTAACATCCAGCCAGAATATTGCACGACTCGCCGCATGAAATCAGGACGAAGTTCTAAAATTTGCGGGAACTCAGCAGTATATGCGATCGCCAAAGCAGCAAGCGAAGGTTGCAGTAGTTCCAATGGCGTAGTCGCCATCCGTAAAGACTCATCAATACTCATCGTCTTACTTGTAATTAAGCTTTTCATGGCTATACGACATTTGATATAGGTAGCTTTAAATTACTTGATTCCAGCTAAATAGTTATGCCATCCCCGCACTCTTGGGGTTAAAAAGTACCCCTATGTAATTTGAGAATTTTGATATTAAGCTTGTTTTTTCTTTAAAAGTGACCGCTTGTCAAGGAATAGATGAGAGATTGAATATAATTTATCTTCCTGTAGTTAGACATTTAGTTATATAAGGTAAGATTTTATCGAAGCTTTTGGTACAGACATTATTGAAGGAGTTTTATTTTTGTTTCTGCTGTACTTCAAATTTGATGACAATATCTTTAGCATTTATCTAAAGGATTTTTCCAGAAGAGATGATTTAAAAAAACAAGCGATCGCATTTCTAGAATAATGATAATCATTTTAATAGGAAAGTCTTTGCTGTACCACAATCAAAAACCAGAACAATGACCACTCTCCGACCTTTAGAGAGTGTAGCGGAGATAGGCAAATGACCATGCACTATGGACTATGGAATCATAACTAATGACCAAAAGACGGCAAACACCACAATAGCGTTACGGTTGACCCTAATTACTTGCGGTATTAATTCTCATAAATTAGACACAGTGAAAGTAATTTAATCCATGAACCAACTAGAAACAACTATTAAAACTAACCGTCCCAACCCTGGTTCGGTAAACCACCCTTCATGGACTGGCGATTACTAAGCTTCAGTATATATATCAGCATAACTTGGCATTTCCTACCCAGGAAGACCAAAAAAAGGTTATGGATGCTGAACTGACTGCTTTTTTGACTAGTTGGTTCAAAAATTGAGCAATTTATATTCCCATTCATTTGTAGTTATACGGAGCCAGCACCGAAAATGGCAAAAGTAGTTGGAATTGACTTAGGTACAACTAACTCCTGCGTCGCAGTAATGGAAGGTGGTAAACCCACAGTTATTGCTAACGCAGAAGGTTTCCGCACCACACCGTCAGTAGTAGCATTCGCTAAAAACGGCGACACCTTGGTAGGACAAATCGCCAAGCGCCAAGCGGTGATGAACCCCGAAAATACTTTCTATTCTGTGAAGCGCTTCATTGGTCGCCGCTTCGACGAAGTGACAAACGAAGCGACAGAAGTTTCCTACAAAGTTCTCAGCAGTGGCGGTAACGTCAAATTAGACTCTCCTGGGGCTGGTAAACAATTCGCTCCCGAAGAAATTTCTGCTAAAGTTCTCCGCAAACTAGTTGAAGATGCTAGTAAATACTTGGGCGAAACCGTTACCCAAGCTGTAATTACCGTTCCTGCATACTTCAACGACTCCCAACGCCAAGCCACCAAAGACGCTGGTAAAATTGCTGGTATTGAAGTATTACGGATTATCAACGAACCTACAGCCGCTTCCTTGGCTTACGGTTTTGATAAGAAGAGTAACGAAACCATTCTCGTATTCGACCTTGGTGGCGGTACATTCGACGTATCCGTTCTCGAAGTAGGCGACGGCGTATTTGAAGTATTGGCTACTTCTGGTGATACCCATTTGGGTGGTGACGACTTCGATAAAAAAATCGTTGATTTCTTAGCTGAACAGTTTAAGAAAGACGAAGGTATCGACCTCCGCAAAGACAGACAAGCACTGCAACGTTTAACAGAAGCCGCAGAAAAAGCTAAGATTGAGCTTTCCAGTGTGACCCAAGCGGAAATTAACCTACCATTTATCACCGCTACCCAGGACGGCCCCAAGCACCTGGATATGACACTGACCCGTGCTAAGTTTGAAGAACTCTGTTCTGACTTGATTGACCGTTGTCGCATTCCCGTAGAAAGTGCGCTCCGCGATGCCAAGTTAAGCAAAAATGACATCGATGAAGTTGTATTAGTTGGTGGTTCTACCCGTATCCCCGCAGTACAACAACTAGTTAAGAATCTTTTGGGTAAAGAACCCAACCAAACCGTTAACCCTGATGAAGTGGTAGCAGTTGGTGCAGCCATCCAAGCTGGTGTATTGGCTGGTGACGTTACAGGTATCTTGTTGTTAGACGTAACACCATTGTCCTTGGGTGTAGAAACCTTGGGTGGTGTGATGACCAAGATTATTCCTCGCAACACCACAATTCCCACCAAGAAATCCGAAGTATTCTCTACAGCCGTGGATGGTCAAACCAACGTGGAAATTCACGTCCTCCAAGGTGAACGGGAATTTGCTAACGACAACAAGAGCTTGGGAACCTTCCGTCTCGATGGTATTCCCCCAGCACCACGCGGTGTACCTCAAATCGAAGTTGTATTCGATATTGACGCTAACGGTATCCTCAACGTTACCGCTAAGGACAAGGGTACAGGTAAGGAACAGTCCATCAGTATTACTGGTGCTTCCACCCTTGACAAATCCGACGTTGACCGCATGGTGCGCGAAGCTGAACAAAACGCTTCATCTGACAAAGAACGTCGTGAGAAAATTGAGCGTAAGAACCAAGCTGACTCCTTGGCATACCAAGCTGAGAAGCAAATCCAAGAATTGGGTGATAAAGTCCCCGAAGCTGACAAAACCAAGGTTGAAGGTTTAGTCAAGGAACTGCGCGAAGCTGTTGCTAAGGAAGATGACGAGCAAATCAAGAAGCTAACTCCAGAATTGCAACAAGCACTATTCGCGGTTGGTAGCAACATCTATCAACAAGCTGGCGGTGCTGCACCTGGCGCTGACGGCCCTCAAGATGGCGGTTCTACTTCTTCTGGCGGCGGTGATGATGTGATTGACGCTGATTTCACTGAAAGCAAGTAATCTAGGTAATGATTTAGGGTACATTAATTTGTACCTACTCAATATTGCCCACTCAGGCTGATGCTTGGGTGGGAATTTTTTTTGGGACTGGGGAAGGGGGAAAGGGGAAGCTTTCAAGGGCAGGTTTTTTACACTTCGACCCAAAAACACTGATTTTAGGGTGTAGGGGTATAAGGGTGTAGGGGTGTAGGGGTAGATGAAAGTCTGATAATTTACTGAATCTTATAGTCCTCACTGATTACTTTATGAAAAACCTGCCCTTAAGAGGAAAGGGGAAGGGGGAAGGGGGAAAGGGGAAAGGGGAAAGGAAGAATTTAACCTCTACCTCCTGATAACTGATAACTGATAACTGATAACTGATAACTGATAACTGATAACTATGCCATACTTAACTGATGCTAGGGAAATTAACAATATAATTTCTAAATATAGTGAAGCTGCTACTTTATGGATTGATACAGAAGTGGCGGAATTTAATAGCCGTAGTGCTAGATTATCGTTGATTCAGGTATTAGATGATCCTGATGATATGAGTGGCGATCGCGTTTACCTTTTGGATGTACTTGAGCAGCCGAATTTGGTAGCTGATTTTGTTGAGCAAATCATGGTCAATCCTCAGATTGAAAAGGTTTTTCACAATGCTAGTTTTGATGTGAAATTTTTGGGTAATAAGCGAGCTAAAAATATTACCTGTACTTTAGATATTGCTAAAAAAATCCCTTATTATCTCCTACCTGTACCTAATTATCAACTACAAACTTTAGCTACATTATTATGTAATTTTAATAATATTGATAAACAAGAACAAACTAGCAATTGGTCGCAACGACCCTTAACTGAAGAACAAATAGAATACGCTTATTTAGATTGTATTTACTTGGCGCAAATCCATCGGCGTTTGTTAGAGTTACAGGCAGAAAGTAACCCTGACCCAACCACAGAAGATGTAATAGTTCTCAACGCCAGATACAGGCAAATTGAGGAGCAGTGGAAACTGTTAAACTCTGAATATGAGCATTTACAAGAGCGTTTAAAAAAGGCTATGCAGGCTCAGGATATTTCGGAAACTCCTTTGTATAAGCTGACAAGTTACGATCGTAAAGTTGTCAAGGTGCAGTTTTCGCAATTGGCAGATTTAGTCCAAACACAAGGTATCGATTTAGATTTTCCGGTAACACTCACTCAAAAGCTACAAAAGGATTTAGGGGAAAATCTCGAACAATTGTCTGTAGATATTGAGCAAAGCACCTCTTCAAGGCTGACTCCGAAAAATCAGGACAATAATTCGTAATTTGTAGTTTAAATTATTATACAGTTTATTGGGCGGATAAAATTACGGTAATTGTCCCTGACGCAGAAATACAGCATATTTTGGGTAAATGAGGTACAAGCCTAAAACCCAAAACCATGTAGAGACGTTACATGTAACGTCTCTACAGGATTTCACGAATAGCGAAACTGCTGTAGATTCAACCAAATCAAAAGCAACTGACAAAAAGAATTTGTTAAGTTTCCCGATTTGTATAGTGATTTACTGTTAATTAAACCGAGGGTAAAAGTTATCAGCACTTCCCCTTGAAGTGCTAATTTTAGGTTTTAGATTAACAGATTTTTTTAATCTAAAATCGCTATTTAAACTACCAAATTGAATAACTGGGGATATCTGTATACAGTTATAGTCAATATTAAGTTGGATAATTGACTATGTTTGGTACTACTTTTATCCAGTTATCATGGCGGTTCAGAACAACTTATGAAACGGTGGTTATTGGAGCAAGGGCGGGTGAAGTTAAAAAAAATATTAACTATAGGTGTGCTTACCGCACTGAGCGCAATTACCAGCGTTTCCTGTAGTAATAACAAAGAAGTGTTGGTGACGGAAATAGGTGTCAGTCCTCCTAGCCGTCGGACGACAACTAACAATTCGCAAGCTGGGCAATTATACATCCAAGGGCAAAGACAGCATTCTCAAGGTGACTCACAAGCGGCGATCGCATCCTATGATAAGGCGATTAATCTAGATCCTGATTATGGCGCAGCTTACAGAGGAAGGGGATTAGCTTACTTCGATTTGGGAGACAAGCAAAAAGCGATCGCCGACTACAACGAAGCAATTCGCCTTTCCCCCAATGATGCCGAAGCCTTTAACAGCAGGGGAAACGCCCGCGCCTCTGTTGGTGATAACGCTGGTGCAATTACCGACTACAATGAAGCGATTCGCCTTTTCCCCAACTACGCCGAAGCCTACAACAACCGGGGTAACGCTCGTTCTGTCCAAGGAGACAAAGCCGGCGCTATCGAAGATTTTAACCAAGCAATTCGCCTCAACCCCAGATATGCGATCGCCTACAACAACCGAGGTAACGCCCGCGCCGCCCAAGGAGATAGCCAAGGGGCAATATCCGACTACAACCAAGCCATCCGCCTCAACCCTAACTTCGGCCCCGCCTACAATAACCGAGGTAACGCCCGCGCCGCCCAAGGCGACAAACAAGGAGCCTTAGAAGACTTGAAACAAGCAGCAGAAATCTTTCAACGGCAAAATAACAACGACTTGTACCAGCAAGCAATGAACAATATCAAGGAACTGGGACAGTAGGGGCTGGGGACTGGGGACTGGGGAAAGGGGAAAGGGGAAGGGGAAAGGGAAAGGGGGAAAGGGAAAGGGGGAAGGGGGAAAGGTAAAAGACTATCTCCCCTGCTCCTCTGCTCCCCTGCTCCCCCACTCCCTCAAAAGAGGTTTATCGTAATTCCGAGGGTTAAAGACCCCTACGTCTGTACGTAGCAAATTTTCAGTTGGGGTTTAAATCCCCAACTGTTCGCGTAGCGTGCCGTAGGCAAAATGTCTTTAATGCGCGAATGCGTGAATGCGTGAATGCGTGAATTGTTAATAGCCCTGCTTTTTAAGGGGGGGCTGTTTCATCCCCTAAAAAACCATAATTGACAAGCGTATCAATAAAAAAACCAAGTAGCGCACAGTAGGGGCGCACAGCTGTGCGCCCCTACTCACGTATCTGTCGCATTCTTTTTTTTAATTGGTATAAAAATTCCTTGTCTGTTGAAAACAAGGAATTTAACAAAATATTACTGCACAGCTACAGCCGTTTGTTGACTATAATATTCAAGCTGAGGATAGACGCTAATAATACTATCGCCAACCACAAAAAATGTACCTGCTTGCTCATATTTGGAAAACTCTAAATTGGGGTATTGAGTAGCAAGTTCTTCAGCCGTCATTGCTGGCGTTACCATTGCATCCGGTAATTTACCTGTGACACCAATATAAAATACTAAAGGAGAAATTTTCTCCTGGTAAATTTGCTCTGTATATCCGTCTAATCTTGTTTTAGCCTCTGTTAATGCTGCGACCATCTCTCCTTTATTTACACTCTCGCCAGCATTTTTAGACTGTAATATTTGTCCCAAACTATCAGCACCAACCTTGGCGAGAATATCTTTAACTTTGCCGTTAGTATCTAAACCCAGAAAATCATCAAAAATCGTCTGCATTAACTCATCGGCTTTTGTAATTTTCATCCGGGATGATAACAGCTTATGTCTAAACGCCAGATTTTCGTTAAAAGCCATCACAAAATTAGGCTTGGTGAAAATTTCTCCCGTTTCTTTATCATAAACTCGATACATCCGGTCAAGGAATTTATTAGCAGAATAAAACTTATTGAGGTTCAAAATTTCTTTACTGCCAATATCAATTTTATAACTAATGCGTGATTCAATCTGACCGTTATCTATGGCTTGTTGGCGATTTTCGTATTCCTTAGTTGTCGGGAAGTTGATATAAACATTACTAGAAAGGTAGTGAGATTTCAAATCATCTAGCTGGGGTGGCACAAATACATCAGACTCACCTTTAAGATGAGCAGCAATTACACTAGATAATACTTTGATTTCTGCTAATTCATCAAACAATCCATCAAGGTTGGTGTAGTTGACATTATTGGATATTAGGGGTAAGGTATCTAGTTGGATAGTATATTCCAGGCGAAAATCAAAATCATCAGCATTTACAACATTTTTTTGTTTGAGTATGTCAAACAATTTCTTACTACTGATTTTCACTTGTAATGACTTGATATTCAACCTACCATCACAGACAATTGTGTAATTATTAAAGCTATTCAAGTCATTAACTAATAACCCTGCAACCTCAAGTACTGGTGTTTTATTTTCAGCTTTCACCAGCTTAACTTGACGTTGAACTAACATATTCAAAGTGGCTGTGTTGCGATTTAAGTCAAATTTACTTACAAGCACATATTCAACGTTATCTAAATATTCTGTCCGCAACCAAGGCTGGCTAATTTCTCCATTTATATCTCTCACACCTGGGATTCGTTTGATACTTGTTCTTTGATAATTGTCTCGCAGATGCTTGATATTAATAATGAAGTTGTTGCGGTATTCTGTCAAAATTCCGATGAGTTCTAGCAGAGAGATTTTATTATGATTTGTCATGCTGCTATTGTCCATGTTCGGTGTATAAGCTAATACAGTTCAGTTAAGACTAGATAGAATGGCAAATTTGATTGAACATCCTGATTTCTTCCTTCTCTTCGAGAGGCTGCGCCAACGGTTCCCAACGGGTACGGCGTTTATCGGCGTTTATCGGCGGTTAATTATTCTTATCTAAACCGTATTGGTGTATAAGCAAATAAATTTGATTGCAATTAGTTGTTACTAAATGCTTTCAATTGCAATATTCATATTTATATAGTACATTAGTACTAATAAAATGTCAATAGCATACAGGGTGTATGGTATACACCTTTGCAAGACAGCCAAATTTCTCTTAAAAATTACCGGACTCTTGCAAATACAGCGCGATAAACTGGTTCACCTCTACTTTGCGTAGTGACTTCTCTTTCTGTGGGGACTGGGAGGGGATTTTCGGCTAACCATTCGCCTGTCCCCACTCTATTAAAAGCGGGATTTGCAGCAAAGCGATCGCACATTTCCACAGCCACAAATTCCATATCTGATTGCAGAAAGACAACACCACCAACAGCCAAATAATTAGCGATATCTGCAACTAATTCTGGTTGTACCACACGCCGTTTTGCATGACGAGTTTTAAACCAAGGATCGGGGAATTGAATAGTCACACGCTGTAAAATGCCTGTAGGTAAAGAAGATAATAGCGGTTGTAATGAATTATTGGCGTTGCAATACAAATAGTGGAGATTGGTTAAACCCAACTGAGAACGTAACTGATTAGCCTCTACTACCAAAGGTTCCCTAATTTCCAAACCCAGAAAATTCCAATTGGGTTCTACCTGCGCCATTTGCAAGACAAATCTACCTCTAGCACAACCAATATCCAGGTGTAACGGTTGCTGGGAATTGCTATAAATTTTCTCCCATTCCAGAGGATTAGCTGGTTGACTATATTTTTTAGCTAGTGGGTTAACGTGCTGACGAACGCGGACAAATGGCAAAGCTAACACTCCTAAAATCACAACTTTAAATATAGCAATTCAGTTATCAGTTATCAGTTATCAGTTATCAGTTATCAGTTATCAGTTATCAGTTATCAGGTGATGTTCACTGTTAGCTGTCCATTGTCCACTGTTCACTGATAACTGTTCACTGACTCTCCCCAGTGCAAAAACCACACCAAAAGGGACGGACACCTCTACTGTAGGAAATATTAAATTGGCTTAACACTTCGTTACACTATGAAGAGTGAGTGAAAAACACAACACTCACACAATGTAATTCAAGGTGAACGACATGAATGGAACAATTCGCGTTGGTAATCTCTTCGGGATTCCTTTTTATATCCATCCGTCGTGGTTTTTAGTTCTGGGTTTAATTACCTGGAGTTATAGCGGTGGACTCTTAGCACAATTTCCCCAACTATCTGGGGGGTTGGCTTTGATACTGGGATTGACGACGGCGCTGTTATTGTTTGCTTCTGTCGTCGCCCATGAATTAGGACATAGCTTTGTGGCTATGCGTCAAGGAATTAACGTTGATTCGATTACACTATTTATCTTTGGTGGTTTGGCTAGTTTAAAACAAGAGTCAAAAACACCATCTGAAGCTTTTTGGGTAGCGATCGCCGGGCCTTTAGTCAGTCTATTATTATGTGGTATCGTCACACTGATTGGTTTAACTACCCCAGTCACAGGGCCATTAGCGGCGATTCTAGGAGTTTTAGCTTCTGTAAACTTAGCATTGGCGTTATTTAACCTGATTCCCGGTTTACCCTTGGATGGGGGAAATATTCTTAAAGCCATTGTCTGGAAAGTCACAGGTAATCCCTATAAAGGTGTGGCTTTCGCCAGTCGAGTTGGACAAATCTTTGGTTGGATTGCGATCGCCTCTGGTATAATTCCCATATTATATTTTGGTAGCTTCGCCAACATCTGGAATTTATTAATCGGCTTCTTCCTACTCCAAAATGCAGGTAATGCAGCCCAATTTGCCAGAGTGCAAGAAAAACTCACAGGCTTAACAGCCGCAGATGTAGTCACCACCGATAGTCCCATCGTTTCCGCCAATCTTAGCTTGAGACAATTCGCCGACGAACAAATCATACAAGGGCAGAACTGGCGACGGTTTTTAGTCACCAACAACGAAGGACAATTAGTAGGTGCGATTAATCTTGATGACTTGCGAACCATCCCCACCACATCTTGGACAGAAACTCCAATTCAACAAGTCATGCGCCCAATTCAGTCTACCACCATCAACTCAAATCAACCATTGTTAGAAGTAGTGCAACTACTAGAACAACAAAAATTGTCCGTCCTCCCCGTAATTCGTGACAATGGTGTACTAGTAGGAATTTTAGAGAAAGCCTCCATTATCAATCTATTGCAAAGCCCAACCCAACCCAACCCTGCATAGTTTTCTCATCGAAAAAACGCTCCTTCTCTAATATCTCTCAGAAATTCTGAGGGATTTTTTTACTAGGACTTACGCAAGTGTCATAATCAAACTAACTGTAGGGTGCGTCAGCCCCAATAATTTCGTACACATTCTGTGGATTTTCCACATCTGATGCACCATACCCCATGTGCCAATTGCGTAAGTCCTGTTTACGTTAAATTATATTGTGGGCATTGCCTATTCTTCCCAGTCCCCTAATTAAATTACCAGCTTTGCTAGACCTAAATAACGGATACCTTCAGGGGTAACATCAAAACGGCAAGGTAAGACTTCTAAACCTAGTGCGATCGCCTCTCGTAACAACTTACCATATATATGATCTGTACTATCACCAGGGGCAAACTCTGTACAATCGCCTCGATTGATAAAATACAGCATGACCGCCCGCATTTGTGGCAATAGCGCCGTTAATTCTCGTAGATGCTTCTGTCCCCTTGTGGTTTCCGTATCAGGGAATAACGCTAAAGTGCCATTTGCCCAAGTTGTATTTTTTACCTCTAAATAAATTGGGCGTTCTGTATCACTCCCTGTCAAGAAGAAATCTACGCGGCTTTTCTTATCTAAACCGTAAACTACCTCGCCTTTGATGTGGTTATAATTACCCAATTCGGGAAACAAGTATTTTGCCAAAGCCAACTTAACTATCTGATTAGGTAAAGCAGTATTCACGCCTACCCAAGTCGGTTCATTATCGTGAACTTGAATCAGTTCTAAAGTATAAGCCAACTTGCGGTTAGGATTAGCACTTTGAGAAATTTGTACCGCACTACCTGGAGTCGATACACCAGTCATCGGCCCGGTGTTAGGACAGTGTGCTGTCACAACTTCGCCAGAATCCAATTGTACATCAGCAAAAAAGCGCTTGTAGCGCTTCAGCAAAATACCAGGATACAGGGTTGGGTAACGGTATAGCCAATCAATCATTTTGTGAGGGAGATGAGGGAGCAGGGGAGCAGAGGAGAAAAACCAACTAACAACTGACAACTGACAATATACACCCAAGCACGACCCATATAAATCCCGTCAATAAGGTTTTGTCATGTCTTTATCACAATTTGTCAATTTTTGTAGTTAAATTGACGACATTTTAATAAAAAGAAGCATATACTCGGTGGTATAAGCCTCCCATAGAGAGAAATAGGGAGGGTTGCAACCTGCAAGGAGAAAAATCCTATGCAAATAGTCGGGGGAATGACGGAATTAGAATATGCCTTTTTGTTCACTCTCAGAAAGGTAAATTCAATTCAAACAGCAGATTTTCAACCGTTTTTTAACAATTTACCACTTGATCCTTATATTAAAGGCAACTATCGTTCGCGTAGATTATCTCGGTTTATAGTTGCAGAGAATCAGTTGATCAAGCTACCACATGGTTATCTATTCCAAGGTAAAGATTACAATCCATTACTGGGGGATATTAAAAGAGAGTTTGCAGAATTAGATGATAGACTTATAGGGCTTAATAGCTTTCAAAATTTAGTATTAGCATTTAGCGATTCTTGTAAGCTTCATCCAGAAGCGGAAATCGGCGTACATCAAATCAGGACTACTTGTTCTCCAGAAAATTTTGGCAATCCTGCACCTGAAGGTATCCATCAAGATGGTACTGATTTTATCGGTATCTTCTCCGTTGATAGAGAAAATATTCAAGGTGGAGAAACACATTTATATACTGCCAAAAAAGAGAAACCCGTATTTAGTAAGATACTTCATCCTGGGGAATTATTATTAGTTAACGACCACGAATTTTATCACTTTACTACTCCAATAAAACCACAGACTGAAGCTCAAGGAATTAGGGATGTTTTTGTCTTGACTTCTCCTAGTTTATTGACTGATTAAAGCTTAATTTTTTCCTGTAGAGACGTTGTATACAACGTCTCTACATTATATAGGAATCCGATTTGATTTCTAAAAAAACGTGAGTTCGACCAGCGTTGTTTTGACCTCTCCCCCAACCCCTCTCTCTTGAAAAGTTCTGTACGCCGCAAGCCCGCGCACCCTACGGGTTCGCGTAGCGTCTCGTTAGAGAAGCAAGCTACAGACTTTTCGCTCCTACGAGGAGAGGGGTTGGGGGTGAGGTATTTTTTCGTTTCTCCTCCCTCTCCTACGAGGAGAGGGAGGTTGGGAGGGAGAGGTTCATCGAACTCACGTAAAAAAAATCTCAGTGTAGTATTTGTAGGCCGATGCACCGCCCACCAAATCCATGATATGCCGATGCAATGCCCACCCTACGTAATATTTCAAAAATAAAGTATGAGTCCTATATATTTAGCGCGACTTTATAAAAAATTGGGGTAAACTTTTTGTTTATAAGGTAGCACAAAGGCTTAAAAAATTGTTATGACCATAACTACCTATAAGTGGACAATTGAACGTTATCATCAAGCAATAGAAGCTGGTATATTTGATGACCAACCCATAGAACTGTTGCGTGGTGATCTGATTGTTATGCCTCCAGAACGTGAACCTCACGCCTACTACAACACAGAAGCCGCAGATTATCTCCGTGCATTACTTGGTGAACAAGTAAAAATTCGCGATCGCAAACCTATTACATTACCCAACAACTCTGAACCAGCACCCGATATTGCCATTGTTAAACCGCTAGGTGAAGTTTATTTAAAACACCATCCTTATCCTGAAGATATATTTTGGCTTATCGAATTTTCTCAAGCTACCCTCAGCAAAAATTTAGGTGAGAAAAGAGAAATATACGCCGAAGCTGGTATTGTTGAATATTGGGTTGTCAACCTCAAAAATTCTCAGTTACAAGTATTTCGTAATCTTGAAAATGGGCAATATACAACTGAAATAATACTAACTACAGGTACTATCTCACCCAGAAGTTTTCCTGATGTATTCATTCCAGTTGAACGCCTTACAGGTTTTCTGAGAAGATAGACAAATTAATTAACTGAAAATATTTGACAATCAACCAAATAGGAAGAATTAAATGATGTTATTTCCCCAGTTTTTTTATCAGGAATGGGAAATAATCTTGCCGATAGGGGTTTATTCAGTTTAAAGGCTAAAGTTGCCATATCACTTAAAATATCCGCAATCTTTTCGGTTGTGATGTCGCCGGGAATAGGCACAGTATCTAGTCCACAACCACAAACTGCTGAATACAACAATAAGTTAGTAATATCATAAGTTTGTTCATTAGCTCTGGTGGCTAAACCAATATCTTCACATACTGGTAACATCAATCCAGAATAGCCACAGTTTTTATTTGATACGCTTTTTAAAACCCGCGTTAGCATTCCCGAAATTGCTAGAGTACCAGGATTGCCAAATTTACCATCTAGCAATTTTTCATAGGCGAAAGCAATACTATTTTCTTTATCTAGAGATGGAGTTAGAGAACTGTCTACGCCATGAAATTTTATCTCAAATTGAGTCGAGATTTTTTCAGCGATCGCCACTACTTTACCAACCTCTAATTTTAAAGTATTTTGCAGCTTAATTTCAGCATCTTCTAAATCCCTAGCTTGAGAAAAAACCTGCATCACCAACTCACCAAGCTCTAAGCCAATGGTGAAAGATGTTGCACCTACATGATAGGATGTAGGAAAAAATGGAATATTTGCAGGACAATTAGCCCAAGCACAAAAGCGAAAATTACCAAAGCCATTATCGCTTTCCTGAGAGATACGTTTAATAGCTTGTGCTGATTCTCTGACGTTTTTTAAGTGACTCCTAATTTTACTAGAACAGTAAATTACAGATGTATTTTTCTTAAGTTCAGGAATAATTTTTATAGTTTCTGGGCTACTAGCGTAGCCGATACTAAAAAAGCTGACATCCATACTTTGGCAGAGTTCTTCTAAAACCTGCACCTCTTTCATAATTGCACTCAAAGATAAACCAGCTAGATATTCTTCCCAAGTATTTGTAGAAATTCTCGTTGTTTGCACTTCATAGCCTTGTTCTGCAAAAATCATCTGTGCTTTTTGATTAAAATTAGCAGCCATTTTGATTTTTGCTGTCTCTTTGGGCGAATCAAGTGATATACCAGTAGTGATAGTTCTAATTTTCATAGTTGTGCCTTCCACAAGCTGGAAATATATAAAATTGCTATGAATAACGAGTTTTACAACCAAGGGCTTTTAAAAGCTCAACAAAAAGACTACGCTGGAGCCATTGAGGAATTTAGCCTTGCTTTAAAAGCTGATCCTTACTTTGCTGAGGCTTATTTACAAAGGGGTTTGGCTTATTATGACTCAGGAGCAATACTTGCTGCTGTGTCAGATTACACCGAAGTTATCAAGCTGAACCCTGAAATTGTAGAAGCTTATTACTGTCGTGCATTAGCGCGACTGGCGCTGAAAAATTTACCAGGGGCGCAGGAGGATGTAGAACAGGCTATTCGGCTTAATATTAATTATGCTGCGGCTCATAGCTTACGAGGTACGGTGCGACGCAAACAGGGTTATATTCAAGATGCGATCGCCAGCTTTAAAAAAGCCGCAGAATTATACTTACAACAAAAAGATAAAGAAAACTGTCGTCTGTGTCTGGAGAAAATTAAACAGTTACAGCCAGCAGAAAAACCAACCATACAGCAAAAAACCGCACCCATTGCATCGATCAAATCTGTCAACGAATATTTCACCCAGCTACTAGACAAAGCCGAGAAGGGAGATACAACAGAAGCCATAGCCGATTTAAACTGGATATTACAAGCCGATCCGCAGGATGCACAAGCTTATTGCTGTCGGGGTGTGGTGCGTTGCAAAATGGGGAATTATCGAGAAGCGATCGCCGATTTTAACCAAGCACTACAATTAAATTTTCCAGATGCGGCCGTTTATCGTAACCGAGGAAAAGCACGTTCTTTCTTAGGTGATCATCAAGGTGCGATCGCCGATTTTCATCAAGCCATCCAGATGCAGCCAGAAGACATCTTAGCTTATGTTGCCAGAGGTAATACCTATCGCGCAATGGGTAATTATCTCGGTGCAATTCAAGATTATAACAAAGCACTGCAAATTAACCCCAATGATGCCCAAGCTTACTACAATCGCGCTCTTGCTTATACCTTCCTAGAAGAAATGCAAAACGCTATTGAAGACTATCGAAAAGCAGCCAGTATCTTTTGTGAACAACAAGACTGGGAAAATTACCAACAAACCCAAGATAGCCTCAAACAAATTCAGACATCTGTTCCTGAATATAAAAAACAAAAGTCTAATTTGCTACGTCAAAAACTCCTGCGGTTGGTGGGTGGACATTGGGAAATTGCCCAAAGATTGATTCAGCAGAAAAAAGACAATTATCTGGGAATGTCTGAGGAATGGTATATGCAGAAAGTCATCGATGATTTAGAAAGCGATCGGCGTAGGTAAAGGATAGAAATCTTGAGTAAAATATTTTATGTCAACAAAATATAAATTCCTATAGAGTGAGGTTTGGTTGAATTATATATTGATATAGACGCAGAAAAAATTATTACGGCTGAAAAACAAGGGGAGAAAATTTAGGTGTTCCTAAACAAGATATTGTACTAGGATTTGACTCTTCTTATAAAAGACAATTTACAGATTTTGCTGTTGGCTAATATAGTTTATATCAGTTTTTTGCTATAGTTTGGGTTCCGCTTGAGGATGAGCATTATCGATGTGCTGAATTAAACTTTCAGCCATTTCTACTGCTATTAAAATCAACTGCTGTTCCATTTGCCCATACCCACCCTCTTCACTAATCTGGGAATAAATATGAGGGTTAGATAGCATTGCTGCTAATAATTGGGATGCAGTTTGCTTTAATTCATTATTCATACTGTTTTTTAACAGAAAGTATGTCTATTTTCAGAACAATAATGGCTGATGGTTATTAGTAGCTTTATTTAATAACTCGCGGACTTCATCATCCGTAGTTTGGGGAAATTTCTCATACCACATACCAACGCTATAAAATGGGCTAGGCGTATTTGCACAGATAACTTTTTGCACCTTGCTGCATATCTCCTCACAAGTTTCCGGTGCAGCAACTGGTACAGCAACGACAATTTCTTGAGGTTGCTTTTGTCTGACAGCAATTATCGCAGCCCACATGGTTGCACCAGTTGCTAAACCGTCATCAACCAGAATCACAATTTTACCTTTTAAATCGGGAAAAGGGCGATCGCCCCGATACATAGTTTCCCGTCTTTCTAGTTCCCTTTGTTGTTGGGCTGCAACTGAGGCTATTACTTCATCAGGAATCTGGATTTGCTCAACAATACTTTGATTGAGGATACGCACACCACCAGAAGCTATCGCTCCCATCGCCAATTCTTCATTTTCAGGCACACCTAGTTTGCGTACTATTAGTACATCTAAGGGAGCATTTAAGGCTTGAGCCACTTCAAAACCGACGGGAACACCACCTCTAGGTAACGCTAACACCAGCACATTGGGGCGGTTAGCGTAATCTGCTAACTTTTGAGCCAAAACTTGACCTGCTGCTGTCCGGTCTTTAAATAGCATGGTGTTACACTCCTGGTATTCTGCTCAAATCCTGTCTAAGTATTAACCTGCATCTTTCCTTGGCTTCCTACCTCAAACAATTGTTCAAATTCTGGTGGTAGTTGAGTACGAATATCTTGAATTTCTCCAGGGCTAATAGCCTCAGCTAATACCTTAATTACCGCACGCGCATGATTAACCGCTTTTGGTAACTCTACGCCTTCTCTGAGACTAATTCTCTGAAAAAATTCATCTAAGGATAAACGCACCCCTGTACCTGCATATTGATGTTGCAGATATTGGGCAATGCCTTTAGGCAATTGTGCCGCAGCATTGTTAGCTTCGTTTCCGGCTAGACGTTCCGCTAATGTTTCTAAGGTAGCACGGGTCGCAAGTTCCGCATCACCGCTTGTTCTCAAATTGGCGCGATGTCTCACTTGTGCGATAAACTCATCGTGCTGCATATTCCCTCCAAATCAGCTTTAGTTAGACTGAGCTGATTGTAGAAATTTTCAAATCAAATATCCTCTGACTAACGAAACGACTCTGCATTCTGCTAATCTGCCTAATGGGTTAATTAAACGTGAGTTCGACCAGCGTTGTTTTGACCTCACCCCCAACCCCTTTCCTACGAGGAGAGGGGAGTAAGACAATACGGTTCAGATAAGAATAATTAACCGCCGATAAACGCCGATAAACGCCGTACCCGTTGGGAACCGTTGGCGCAGCCTCTCGAAGAGAAGGAAGAAATCAGGATGTTCAATCAAATTTGCCATTCTATCTAGTCTTAACTGAACTGTATTGGGGAGTAAGAGGGTGATTTTTTCGTTTCTCCTCCCTCTCCTACGAGGAGAGGGAGGTTGGGAGGGAGAGGTTCATCGAACTCACGTTAATTAAGTATTTCTTTTCCCTAAAGCAAGCGATCGCTTTTCCTTAGTGTTCTTAGGAACTTCCAAAAATTAAATTATTCAATGCGTGAAAGCTGAGAAACTAATTATATTCTTCCTCCCCTACTCCCCCTGCTCACCAAAGTGATTGTATATTTTTTTAGTTGCAAGTCCCTTACCACTTTTCCGCCCAATAAATGATTTCTGACGCTGAACTATCAATTGCTACACCATAGCTATCACCGTGATTCCACTTAAAACCTGGTCTACCTTTATCTTTTGCATTCAAAACCAGTATTTCATAGGAAGGTGAGAAAGATTCGCCAGTTTCACTGGTATAGAAAAAAGTGGTTGGTACGCCGTTGGGTAAATTGGCGTGAACATTAGTATCACCACCCATATATCGACGTTTAGCCAGTTTGCGGTATTGGGCTAACAATTGTTGAATCTGCGCCGATGATTTTTTCAACCTGACTTGGAAATAACTCCCAGTTTGTGAACTTCCAGGCGAATAAGCTAGACGCACATTCTCAACTCCCGGCGGAACTTCTGTAGGGAAGTGTTTAATTTCTTCCTGACTAGACCAAAGTTGATCACGAATTTGTTTGTAGCGTGATGTATCTGTGACAATTTCCGGTTGGTTACTACCAATAAAAGCTTGTCTGAGAAAGAAACTCCCCCCGACAACACCAACGCTGCCAAAAGAGATGAAAACTATCATGATGACTTTGACTAAGAAAGGCTGGTTTTGCCCCAATGTAAGTGATTGCTTCATGGAGTTGGGCGGGTCTAAGTTTTATAGCCATATACCCAACTACTAAACTATATTCGTAATATTTCGGAGGCGATCGCCAATATTTTGATAAAAACTTTGTGAAAACAGGGGAAATACTAATTTTTAGTAAATTTTTTGTAAAGCTGGTTATGTAATCATACTTAAAGATTTAGCGATTAAATTCAGTCAATAGTCAATAGTCAATAGTCAACAGTCAATAGTCAACAGTCAATAGTCAACAGTCACCTGTCCCCTGTAACCTGTCCCCTGTAACCTGTAACCTGTAACCTGTAACCTGTCAACTGATTAAAAAGACCCCAATATCATCCCAGCCAATAAGATAAAACCAAGCCAAACATTTTGCCGGAACATTTCACCATAAGCAGGTAGTGGTAAGTCTGGTTGTCTTAAGCGTAGAAACTGCCAAATCCAACCGACGCTAGCAATTGCTAAAGTAATCCAGAATGCCAGATGCAAATGTATGGAAACACCCAACCAAGCTAGGCAAATAATTGTACCTAAAAAGAAAATACCAATAGCTAAAGGAGCATAATCACCAAAAAATAGGGCGCTGGAATTAACGCCTATGCGTCGATCATCTTCGCGATCGCTCATGGCATAAACTGTATCAAATCCCAATGTCCAAAGTAACGTAGCACCCCACAATAGCCAAGTTGGTTGAGAAATATTCTGCGTCACTGCACTCCAGCTAATCAACACCGCAAAACCCCAAGCGATGGAAAGTACTAACTGCGGTATAGGAAACACCCGCTTCGCACCTGGATACAGTAAAATCACGGGTACGGCTGCTACAGATAACCAGAAACTCAGGGGGTTGAGGTAAAAGGCAATAACTGCCGCGCAGAATAAAGCGATAATACCAACACCAATACCAACTTTTATAGAAAGGGTACGAGCTGCCAATGGGCGATCGCGGGTTCTTTCCACTTCTGGATCAATATCCCTATCCCACAAATCATTCACCACACATCCAGCCGCACTGGTAGCCAGTGTACCTAAGATAATTACACCCACCAAAGGTAAAGGCGGTTTACCTGCGGCGGCTAAACATACAGCCCACAGGGCAGGAATCATTAAAATTAACCGTCCTTCCGGTTTGTGCCAGCGCAAAAGACGGAAAATTGTTAGCCAAACAGGTTCTTGGTTAGTTTCTAACATAGTCATTAGTCATTAGTCATTAGTCATTAGTCAAAAGGCAGGAGTTAATAATTTCTCCCTCATCTCCCTCATCTCCCTCATCTCCCCCCTCTCCCTCACCTCCCCCCTCTCCCTCACTTCACACATCTTCACATATATAGAATAACTTTTTTTGATATTTGTAAAAACACAAGATATACAGTGGCGACTTTAAGACAAATCAATTAAATAGTCACTAAAATTGTAAAAGACAGGGTGAATATACTTAACTCAGGTAATCTTGACTACGGTCAGCCTGAAAATAAGTGTGTTGCAACGTGTATTACTGCCAACTACCCCGACACACCATTCATTACCATCCATCCTGAATACAGCGAGAAGACTAGATGGTGAATTTAATTTCATCTAGCTGGGAGAGTGTCAGCACTCAACCAGTCCAGCAACACCGGATTATTGCTGCCATTGACATGGGAACCAATTCTCTGCACATGGTAGTAGTAAAGATTGACCCGACACTACCAGCTTTTAGCATTATTTCCAGAGAAAAGGAAACTGTGCGGCTGGGCGATCGCAATATTACCACTGGTGAGTTAAAACCAGAAGTGATGGCAAAAGCGATCGCTACTTTGAGGCGCTTTCAACAAGCTGCGAAAACTGCCAATGCGGAAACCCTCATCGCCGTGGCGACTAGTGCAGTGAGAGAAGCGCCCAACGGTAAAGATTTTCTCCATCAGATAGAAACCGAGTTGGGTTTAAGCGTTGACTTGATTTCCGGTCAAGAAGAAGCGCGACGCATCTACCTGGGTGTGCTGTCGGGGATGGAATTTCATAACCAGCCGCATCTCATCATAGACATTGGCGGTGGTTCGACAGAATTAATTTTAGGTGATTCTCAAGAACCCCGTACCCTTACCAGCACCAAAGTAGGGGCTGTGCGACTCACTAGCGAGTTAATCACCACAGACCCCATCAGCCATGTTGAGTTTCAATACCTGCAAGCCTACGCGCGGGGAATGTTAGAACGTTCCGTGGAAGAGGTACTAGCAAACCTCAAATTTGGCGAATCTCCCCGCTTAATCGGCACTTCTGGCACAATTGAAACCATAGCCATGATTCATGCGCGGGAAAAATTGGGGACAGTCCCCTCTACTCTCAACGGTTATCAATTCACCCTCAAAGACCTAAAAGAGTGGGTAAATCGCTTGCGGAGAATGACCAACGTCGAAAGATCCGCTATCCCTGGTATGCCGGAAAAACGGTCTGAAGTCATCCTCGCCGGCGCTATCATCTTGCAAGAAGCAATGACACTGTTGGGTGTAGAGTCATTAACAGCTTGTAGTCGCGCATTACGGGAAGGCGTAATCGTTGACTGGATGTTAAGCAACGGCTTGATTGAAGATAGACTGCGGTTTCAAAGTTCGATCCGCCAACGAAGCGTTCTCAAACAAGCCAGCAAATATCAAGTTAACTTAGATTATAGCGATCGCGTTGCCACCTTTGCCCTAAGTTTATTTGACCAAACCCAAGGCTTACTACACCATTGGGGAAGTAACGAAAGAGGACTACTGTGGGCGGCGGCAATGTTACACAACTGCGGTCATCATATCAGCCATTCATCGCACCACAAACATTCATACTATCTCATTCGGAATAGTGAATTGCTAGGTTATAACGAAACCGAGATAGAAATTATTGCCAATCTAGCCCGTTATCATCGCAAATCACCACCCAAGAAAAAGCATGAGAATTTCCGCAACTTGTTAAGTAAAGAACATCGGCAAGCAGTCTGTCAACTAAGCGCACTGTTAAGATTGGCAGTAGCATTAGATAGAAGACAAATTGGGGCGATATCTGGAATTAAATGTGATTACTATCCCCAATTCCAGCAGTTCAATTTGTTAATCTATCCATCCCGACCAGATGACGACTGCGCCTTAGAACTCTGGAGTTTAGACTTCAAAAAAGAAGTTTTTGAAAACGAGTTTGGCGTGAAATTAGTCACCCATTTAGAAAGAAATCTCCTACCTCAATTCTCCTAAACAGTAGGGTGCGTTATTTCATTAACGCACCTATTAATTGGAACATCAGCCAAACCGAAAGAGCTACACATCCCTTTTTTTTGTCAGTTATTAACTCTAATCTCAATTCTACTTTGAGATAAGAATCAATCAAAAAATTATATACGCTTTGTATAGCGCAATTTATTGCTTACCCATCAGCAGAATAAGAAAATTTAAGAGGAGCCAATGAGACAAGACACAATCTTCAGTCCCTTCTTTGCATCAATTTTTTTAACATTTGTGGTCTGGGTATATATGTACATTTGTCGTATTAGTTTCATCACAAGTACAAAGCTCAAACCCCAAGACCTAGCTGTACCTAATGCACTGGCACAAATTTCACCCCCAAGTATATCTAATCCATCGGATAACCTGAAGAACCTGTTCGAGATTCCGGTACTTTTTTATGCACTTGTACTATATTTGTTTATCACGAAGCAGGTAGATGCAGTATATGTGAACGCTGCGTGGGTGTTCGTTATATTTCGTGTCCTGCATAGTATTGTCCATTGCACATTCAATTTCGTCATGCTTCGGTTCTACCTCTATCTATTTGCTACGCTTGCATTATGGTTTATCTCGTTCCGCGCAGCTTTTATTCACTTTGGTACATAATTTACGTTAATTATTTCAAGATAACAGGCTTGTAGTAAGGACTTTAGTCCTGATAAGAGGTGTAGAGCCGCTCATGACAAACATAAAGCATTCCTTCACAAAAAGACACAATTGGGTAGAATTGGTAGAAGTAATCTCTGCACCTGTAAATCCATGCAACTGAAACTTAGTGCATCTAAGTTCCCTATATCTACCATCCTGTTAATTGCCCCGTTTTTCCTTTGGGGGACAGCAATGGTAGCGATGAAAGGAGTTATACCCCACACCACCCCGTTTTTCATGGCGGGGGTAAGATTAGTACCTGCGGGAGTATTGATTTTAATCGCTGCGACGCTTTCAGGTAGACCCCAACCCAGTAGTTGGCAAGCTTGGTTATGGATAGCCTTATTTGGGCTAGTGGATGGAACTTTATTTCAAGGCTTCTTAGCTGAGGGATTAGTCCGAACTAGTGCGGGTTTGGGTTCAGTGATGATTGACTCCCAACCTTTGGCGGTGGCGTTGCTGTCGTTATGGCTATTTCAAGAACGCATTGGTTTGTGGGGATGGTTGGGTTTAGGTTTAGGAGTCACAGGAATCAGTTTAATTGGCTTACCGGATGAATTGATTTACGGTGTACTAGGTACAGGCGCAGAGGTGAGGCTGGGTAACTGGCAAGACCTGTTTGCTAGTGGGGAATGGTTAATGCTGTTAGCTGCTTTATCGATGGCGGTGGGAACGGTATTAATTAGGTTTGTGACTAAGTATGTTGACCCCGTGACAGCTACAGGATGGCACATGATTTTGGGTGGGTTGCCATTGTGGGGAGTTTCCTGGGTGGTGGAATCTCAACAATGGGAAAATCTGGTAGGTGCTGAATGGCTGGCTTTGGGTTATGCTACCTTGTTTGGCAGTGCGATCGCCTATGGATTATTTTTCTACTTTGCTTCTAGTGGTAGCCTCACAAGTCTCAGTTCTCTCACCTTCCTTACCCCTGTTTTTGCCCTCCTATTTGGTCATCTCTTGCTCTCAGAAGTTCTCAGTTCCTTACAGTGGATGGGAGTATTTCTCACCTTAGTTAGTATCTATCTCATCAATCAGCGTGATAATCTAGCAGGGCAAAACAAACAACCCATTCTGGAAGAAACTTCAGCAACACTGAAGCCGCTAGTTACTCCCTTAACTGTAAAACTTATAGAGTCTAAATCAGAAAATCTCCCGGAGATTTACAAGAAAAACATGAAATAAGTAAACAAAATACGCTATATTACTAGGAACTAAGGTTAGATTTTTACGTCACAATAACAGAGAATACTTACGTAAAATTAGGTAGTTAATCACACATTTAGGCTCTAACTTTTAATATGAGGCTACACTACTCCTCAATCTTCCTACTTACCTGTTTTTCTTGTGTGGGTTTATATTCAACTCCAGCCAACACAGCTAGCACTAATTTCACACCGGAAAAATTAGAACTGGCACAAGTCAGTTCCATCTCAACTACTAAACAAGTTGTACTTGAGCCGGGTAGTAAAGGGCCAAATGTACAAAGATTACAAACTCAACTGAGTCGGCTAGGCTACTACAGTGATATTGTAGATGGAAAATATGGGCAAAGTACGAAAGCTGCTGTAGCCAAATTTCAGCAAGCCAAGGGTTTGAAAAGAGTAGATGGAATCGCGGATGTAACTACTAAAAGGGCTTTGTTAGCGAGCTTGGGAGCTAATAAAAGTAACCCAAAATCGCTAGTCTCAGCTTTTGAAGCTACTACCACAACTGCCCCTAGTAAAAACAATTCCGATTCAGCCCTGAGAGATTTTCTGTGGTGGTCAATATTAGGTCTGGGGACTCTAGGAACCATAGGCGCAACCCTATATTTGTTGCAACGGTTTGAGCCACAAAAACAAAGAAAGCAACGCAAACCGACGATACAAAAAGCCTTAAGTCCCACCCAACAACAGCAAATCACATCATTACAAGAGTTCGCCCACGCACCCAGCTATCAAGAAAATGCTGCTCACGCCAACGGAACTCAAACAGCCAAAGCATCAGTTCCCGCCACAATGATGCCTATAGAACCGACATCCCGTCTTGCTAAAGTCAACATAGTGGATGAGTTGATTCAAGATTTACGTAGTACCGACCCCAAAAAACGACATAAAGCCATTTGGGATTTAGGACAGCAAGGGGATTCACGGGCAATTCAGCCATTAGTAAACTTGTTAGTTGATGCAGACTCACAACAACGCAATTTAATATTGGCAGCTTTATCAGAGATTAACGTGCGATCGCTCAAACCAATTAACAAAGCCTTCGCCGTCTCCATACAGGATGAAAGCCCACAAGTTCGACAAAATGCCATTCGTGATTTAACTCGCGTATATGACATGATGTCCCAAATGAGCCAGATGTTAGTCCACGCCCTAGATGATCCAGACAAAGAAGTACAGGCAACCGCAAAATATGCTCTGACTCAGATGAATAAAATGCGGATCATGGATAAGCCCAGCCTAGCAGAAAATGCTGTACAAGATGCTCGTTAAATCAGTTATCAGTTATCAGTTATCAGTTATCAGTCAGCCAGGGCGTATGATGGGGGATAAAGAAGCGCCTCCCTACCTTTCCACCAATTGCGGTGGTGTCTCACCGACGTATTTAAGTACGGGCGGGTTTAACGAACATATCTGTTTTCCCCATGAATTACTTAATGAACCCGCCCCTACAACTGTTCACTGTTGACTGTTCACTATATAAAAGGGGAGTAGGGGAGCAGAGGAGCAAATTACATTTTTTTCATCTGGATTTGAATAACGGTGTTAGGGCCTGCCAATATAAAAGCTGCATCCCCAAACTTGGGAGCGCTGTTACTAACTGTCGGGTTACGAGAAAATCCAAAAGGTTCAACAGGCATTCCTAAACTATTGCGATTGAGAGTACCATCACCATTCAGGTCTTGAATTGCCGCTACAGCGTAACTACCAGCTTTTAAATTGTCAAAAGTAAGTATTAAGGGCGTTTCGCTAATCTGAGTACACTGCCTTTGTAATACCCGTTTACGGTCACTTGGGAATCCTTGGCTACTACTAAAAATACTGGCACAGACCTGTCCTTGTTTGTTTTTTAATCCCTCAATTTCCACAGTCAGCTTGCTATTAAAACTAGCTTTAGCACTCAACAACCAGCCTAAATTACCCAAAGTTGCCATTAGCATTACGCTAACTGTCCATTTTTGTATCATAAAATGTACTTTGATTGGCTCATGCAGACTTATCCTGACATAACTGCGTCGATATACGCAAGCATTTTGTATCAAGATTGGAAGTCATTAGTCAATAGTCAATAGTCATTAGTCAATAATCAATAGTCATTAGTCAATAGTCATTAGTCATTAGTCATTCTGTCTGGCTCCCCCTACTCCCTCATCTCCCTATTCCCCTCCTGGGAGGGGTTAGGGGTGGGTTACTCCCTCATCTCCCTCATCTCCCTCATCTCCCTATGCTAGGTGCAGCGATCGCTAATAATTGTCTAAACTCAAAATGGCACAATACTACGAGAAAGCCTTGTGAAAGCTAGATGGATCATCACAGCAGTTTCAGCTGCACTGTTTTTTGGTGGTAGCCTGTTTACATCACTGCGCGACCCTTGGTTTCAGAACTTGCAACGTCCTCAATGGCTGACATTTGAATTTCTCATTCCCTTTATTTGGACATTCATTTGGGCTTGCACAACCATGTCAGCCATTATTGTTTGGGAAAAAAGGAGCAAACAAGGTCTGCGTCCTTGGTATTTGATGGTTATTTATGCAGCAATTGCTATCTCCACCTCTGCATATAGTCCCATTGTTGTAGAACTGCGGAGTTTGACCGGGGGAATGATTATCGGTGGTTTGGCAACAATACTAGTTTATATTTTGGCGTTTTTAGTCAAGCCGATTTCGTCCAAAGCTTCTTGGTTATTTCTTCCCTACGCCCTGTGGGGGCCTTTTGGTACTTATTTAACTTGGCTATTAATACAGCTAAATCCGGGCGTATAGATACAACCCCAGCGATCCCCAGTCCCGAAATTTTAGCGGAAAATTTATAATTCTGTGGCATAAATTTAGTGAATGCTGGCGATATGTTAATAGCAGCATTGATTAACTTGGGATTAAATTATGACTAACATTACCAACAAGCTTGAAGACTTTACCATTACCTTACCGATTTCTCAAGCAGCTCGTACTAATGCCCAGCAGTTTGCCAAAAATCAGCCTAACCTTAAAAAAGCAGAGCAAGTCAGGCTCAATACTTTGGCTGTATCGGTCGTGAATGACTATTTACAGATGATGGAAGTACCGACTGATTTAATAGCTAGTGACAGTTGGAATCCAATTATGCAGCTTTGTACGGATGTGGCTGATTTAGTAGTCCCATCAGTTGGTCGTTTGGAGTGCCGTCCAGTACAATTACATGAACAAGTATGTGCTGTTCCCCCAGAAACTTGGGAGGAAAGAGTAGGTTATGTAATTGTGCAAGTTGATGAAACTAATACAGAAGCTAAATTACTTGGTTTTATTAAAAACGTTACAACCGAAACAATACCTTTAAATCAACTACAACCTATAGAAGCATTGATTGATCGCCTAGAGCAACTGAGAACTTCTCCCGTTGATGCTTTGGTGAATTTAAGTCAATGGTTTATCGGTCAATGTCAAGCAGGTTGGCAAACTCTAGAAGATTTGTTGAACTCACTGGAAGCCAGACCTGCTTATGCTTTCCGTAGTCCGGTAAGTACTCCAGATGCAGTTTTTAATCTCAAAGAAGCAGTGACTAGAAGGGCAAAATTAATTGATTTAGGTATACAAATAGTCAATCAACCAGTAATGTTGATTGTGGAAATTGCTCCTGAAGCTAATGGGCAAACCAGTGTCCGCCTGCAACTACACTCTACAGGAGAGCAACTTTATCTACCAGCAGGGGTAGAACTTAAGGTACTAGACACATCTGGAGCTATATTCCTAGAAGCTCAAGCTAGAAGCGCTGACAACTATCTTCAGTTACAATTCCGTGGAGAACTTGAAGAACAATTTAGCGTTCAGGTATCATTGGATGATATGAGTATTACGGAGAACTTTGTAATTTAAGGTATCTAGATTTTGACTATGTAATTGGTAATGAGTGCATGGCAGTGGGCAATTAAATTACGAGATGTATAAAATTTAAGCCAAAGTTGCTGGAATCTTGTATTTTTAGAGAAGTCTGGGTGACTCAGAACTCCAGTGATTGGGAAGCGTAGCGGAGCGACGGTCATGGCGAAGTTGGTGGTGCTAAAATTTGGGGATGGTAGTTTTGAGCAGGGGTTTAATGTGACTCTTCAGATTGGTGAAGAAAGCGATCGCCCTTCAGTAGAACTCACAGGTAAGCTCCCACCATGTCCCGAAATACTGCTTTACTACACCCGTTGGCAGTCCACCTATTTACAGCTTGGTAATGGTTATCGCCTAGATGCTGATAAAATCCAAGTCACAAATGTATCCATTACTCAAGATTGTCACGAACTAGCCCATATTTTGCGGCTGCGTTTTAATAATTGGTTACAAGCACAGGAGTTTCGGACATTAAGAGAAAAATGGTTAGAAAAATTACAGCCATCAGATGAAATTCGCGTAATTTTACAATCAGAAAATAGCTACTTACAAAAATTACCTTGGCAAGCCTGGGATTTACTAGAACGCTATCCCAAGGCAGAAGTTGCACTCTCATCACCAAGTTACGAGCTAATTCATAAGCGACGCGCCCCTAACCCCACTGTTAACATTTTGGCGATCGTTGGTAATAGTCAGGGAATTAATACCCAAGCTGACCAAGCAATGCTGCAAAATTTTACCAATGCTGATGTCAGTTTTTTAGTAGAACCACAACGGAAAGAATTAACAGATTCTCTTTGGGGCAAAAACTGGGATATTTTATTTTTCGCTGGACACAGTTCCAGTCAGGGGCATGATGGTATAGGTAGAATCTACCTCAATAAAACTGATAGCCTCAGCATCAGTGAATTAAAGTATGCCCTCAAACAAGCTATAGAAAGAGGTTTACAGTTAGCGATTTTCAACTCCTGCGATGGCTTGGGACTAGCAAAAGAACTAGCTGATTTAAACATTCCCCAAATCATTGTCATGCGCGAACCTGTTCCCGATCAGGTCGCCCAAGAATTTTTAAAATATTTTATTCAAAGCTTTGCAAGTGGTGAATCTTTATACCAAGCAGTGCGACAAGCAAGGGAACGCTTGCAAGGTTTAGAAGATAGATTTCCCTGTGCAACTTGGCTCCCAGTAATTTGTCAAAATCCCGCGCAGATACCCCTCACTTGGGATGAACTGACAGAACCTCTAACACAACCTGTAATTAATCATGTTCCAGCAGTTGAGCAGAAATGCGGGTTAAAGAAAGTAGCATTGTCGAGTTTGCTGGTGACGGCTGTGGTATGTGGGTTAAGGTTTTTGGGATTGTTACAAGCGGCAGAACTACAAGCGTATGATCAGATGATGCGATCGCGCCCCGAAGAAAGCCCCGATCCCCGAATACTTATCGTCACAATTAATAATGAAGACTTAGCAGATCAAACAGATAATGGCAAACCATTGAAAGGAGTTTCCATTTCCGATAAATCTCTCAATCAATTGCTAGCAAAATTAAATCAGTACCAACCTAAAGCTATAGGTTTGGATATCTACCGTGATTTCCCGGCAGAACAATCAGATTTAGTCGTGAAATTACAACAGACTGAGAATTTAATTGGGGTATGTAAAGGCAGCGATACAACTACCAATATTAAAGGCATTAAACCACCTCCAGAAATCCCTAAAGAACGCCAGGGATTTAGTGACTTTGTTCATGATAACGATAATGTAGTGCGGCGACATCTTCTGTTCATGAACCAGGAAACTGCGTCCTTATGTTCTGCTCCCTATGCCTTTAGTACTCAATTAGCATTTCGCTATCTGTCGTCTTTAGGGATTGAATCAAAATTCACTAACGAACAGTCAACGAAGGACTTGCAATTAGGTAATACTATTCTTCATCGCCTTTCATCTCGTGCGGGAGGCTATCAAGGTATCGATGCAAATGGCGGTCAAATCTTACTAAATTATCGTGCCTCTGCAAAAATCGCGGAAGAGGTGACACTCAGGCAAATTTTATCCAACTCCATCGATGCCAACGCTATTACAGACAAAATTGTGCTGATTGGTGTAACAGTTAGAGACACTGACCCCGGTGACTTTTGGAGTACACCCTATGGTAGTCGTTTACAGGATCAAATGCCTGGAGTGATGGTACAAGCCCACATGGTTAGCCAAATCATTAGTGCGGTTCTAGATAAACGCCCGTTGTTAAGGGTTTGGACACCTGGGTTAGAAATTATCTGGATTGGGGTTTGGGCTGGGTTGGGAGGCTTGTTAGCTTGGCGATGGCGTTTATTCTCCAAATCGGCAGTAGCATTAGTAGTTGGTGTTAGTTCTAGTGTTTTGTATTTATCCTGTCTGAGCCTATTAGTTTGGGGCTTTTGGGTTCCCTTTGTACCATCAGCCTTATCTTTGGTGTCAACTGTTACTGTAGTATCAATTCAGAATAGGGGACAGGAGACAGGTGATAGGGAAGAGGGTGTACGGGTATAGTGCAAAGTCTGAGCGCTAGCTTGGGGCGTTGCCGCAGGCATCAGAACTTTATAACACACAGGTGTAAGGGTGTAGGGAAACACAGGAAAATAACTTTTGACTAATGACAACTAACAACTGACAATTGACAACTGACTAATTCTTACTATGTCTACTTTAAAACCTATCAAAATATTACTTGCCTTAACTTTTGGCTACACCAGCCTCTTAGCCGGGCAGTCTTGGGTATTAGCAAATACACCTAATGTTAATTCTGCTAACCCGCGTAACTTCAGTAATAATAATGTAACCGCTCGTAATAAACAAAACAGCTTTGCTCAACCACCTCTACCAAGTTCAGAAGGTCGTCCAGGCGGTCGTGTTCGCGGTGGTGCTAAACGCGGCCCATGTCAATTGGTGGAAACTCAATTGACGGCTTTAGTACCATTTACTCAAACTGCTCCTACCGAAACTGATGTTTGGGGATTTACAACACAGGCACATCCCACATTTTTGTTTTATGTGCCGTACTCTAAAAATGCTGGCTATCCAACGGAATTTCTGTTGCAAGACAAGGAGGGCAATAATATTTACCAAAAAGCGATCGCTCTCCCGGAAAAGCCAGGAATCATCAGCGTTTCACTTCCGCCTGATGCTGCTGCTTTAGCAGTAGATCAGCAATACCGATGGTTTTTTACCGTAGAGTGTGACCAAAAAAACCCATCACCCCCCATCTATGTTGAAGGCGTGATTAAACGAGTCCAACTAGAACCCGCAACTATCCAGCAACTAGAAACAGGCTCACCATTAGAGAAATTGGAAATCTACGCCGCAAATGGCATTTGGTTCGATGCTGCTGAAATTCTGTTTCAACTCCGCCAGAAAAATCCGCAAAATGCAGCAATTGAAAACAAATGGCGTAACTTACTCACAAGCATCAGTTTGGATGACATTATAGCTAAACCTGTGATTTCAGCTAAACCTTAGTTGGAGACTGGGTGTGTCAGTTGTCAGTAGACAGTGGACAGTGGACAGTGGACAGTGGAAATAACCTCACAACTGACAACTGATAACTGATAACTGATAACTGTCAACTGTCAACTGTCAACCTGGGATGTTGCGGACGACAGGGGCTACCCCAGCAGACTTGTCCGGCGGGCATATTGGTAAAAACGCTGCTACGAGCGCCAATTACGGCATTAGCTCCGATTTGCACCCCTGGGGCGATAAAACAATCTGTGGCTACCCAAGCACCGTTGCCAATGGTAATACCTGCTATCTTTAAGCCAAATGCTGGGTCTTGGATATCATGGCTACCAGTACACAAATAACTTTTCTGTGAAACTACGCAGTGCTGACCGATGTGAATTTCATCTAAGCTATAGAGAACTACATCATCGCCAATCCAACTGTAATCTCCAATAGTAACCTTCCAAGGGAATGTGAAACGGGCGGTGGGACGGACAACCACGCCCTTACCAATTCGCGCCCCAAACAGACGTAGTATCCAACACCGGATGTTACTAAAAGGATGGGGAGTGAGTGGAAAAGCGATCGCCTGCACCAACCACCATAACAAAATATACCAAGCCGAACGCCCCCGATTAAACCAAGATTGGTCATACTGGCGTAAATCTACAAAAGCTTTGTCGTTAGTCATTGGTCAGTTGTCCATAGAAAGGGGAAAGGGGAAGGGGGAAAGGGGAAAGGGGAAGGGGGGAAGGGGAAGGGGGAAAGGGGGAAAAGCTTCTCCCCCATCTCCCCCATCTCCCTCATCTCCCTCATCTCCCCCAGTCCCCAGTCCCCAGTCCCCAGTCCCCAGTTCTAGGTAGTAGAATTTTCCACTTCTTGAGTTAGAGAAGCTGGGAGGGAATTAGCGGTATTTGCAGTATTGAGTTGACCGCCGCAATTGCGTAATTCGTAGAGTTTAACGCCAATTTGATATTCGTATTGACTTAATAACCTTCCATAAATATATCCGGCTCTACCATCGAGAAAGCCTAAGCGAATGATATAAAACAGAATAAACCTTAAAAGGGGCTTAAATGGTAGGCGTACCCAGACTTTTTTGAGAAAGCGTTTCCTTTGTACGGCTTCACCAAATAAATTGGCTCCAATGGTAGCACTTTCATCTTGACCTGTAATTAGGTTGTAATAAACGCGGGCTTCCCAATTGGAATAACGATTGTGTCTTTCTAGCCAGTGGTAAATATCACGGAAATCTTCATGGAGCATATCATTTTTGAGATACCCGACTTTGCCCTGCATGACGACGTGTTCATGAACTTCGTTATCGCCAGTGTTCGGCACGTCTTCGGTATTCAAGTTTTCGTAACGTCCTAATTTATGCTTAAATAATCGCAGGTTCCAATCGGGATATTTACCACCGTAGCGAATCCATTTACCCAAGAAAAATACGCGCCGATTGAGATAGTAACCTATATATTCTTGTTGTTTGATTACTTGTGCAATTTCATCCCACAACTCATTGGGAATACGCTCATCGCAATCTACAATCAGTACCCACTCGTTGCGAAATGGTAGGTTATCTAAAGACCAATTTTTCTTTTTGGGCCAGCGTCCATTAAAGTGGAACTGTACTAGGTTGACACCGTAATTTTTGGCAATCTCAATACTTTTATCGGTGCTTTGAGAATCTACAATAAATATCTCGTCTGCTCTCTGGAGGCTATCGAGACAGGCTGGTAAATTTGCCTCTTCATTTTTGGCGGGGATGAGTACAGAAACTGGTATTTTGGATGACATATATAATTTATTTTAAGGGACTATTGACTACTTACTTTTATGATTAGCTGTAAACAGCAAACCTTGAAGTACGGCGTTTAAGTAACCTATTTGACCATAGGCATATACAAGGTTATCAAAACGCTCTGCTGGATGGGAAAAATATCGCAATGATTTATACAAGCCACGCGCTAACCGTTCGCTCCCCCTTGATAATTGACCAATTCCCGCTTTGCCTGCTAGTTGTTCACGATAGCACTCGCTGATGCCTTGCCACCATCCCCGATTTAAAAACCAGGAACGATTGAGGCGTTCTGGCGCGACGTTATGAGCAACTAAGGCTTCTGGTATGTAAGCAACTTGCCAACCTCCTTTGAGCGCTAGTTCTGTCATTTGTAGTTCCTCATTAGATAGAAGGTTTTTGCCTATGCGACCAAGATGAGGATCAAAGCCACCAATTTCTTGGAGAAAAGTGCGGCGGATGGAGTAATTCAAGCCTCTTGGTGTTAAGCCTGGTTGCTTGATGTAAATCATCTCGTTACCTAAGTCATAGGCTCCTAAGTTTCCGGCTAACCCAGATGATAGCCAAGTTGGTGGTTCGATGTCTGGAGGCCAGAGGAGGGTGACTTTACCACCTGCGATCGCCAAACGCGGGTTTTGTTGATAAGCTCCATACAATACCTGTAACCACTGCTTACTAGCGACTGCATCATCATCTAAATAAGCCAGAATTTCGGCACTAGCGATTTTTGCACCAGTATTTCGGGCTACAGATAAACCAATGGTGGGTTCAAATACATATTTTAAACGTGAATCACTAGCCCTTTGCTCAACAACTTCACGGGTGCGATCGCTTGAGCCGTTATCTACTACCACAACTTCAAACTCACCAGCGAAATCTTGTACTAACAGGCTATCAATCGCCGCACCTAGATAGGTATCCCGATTGTGAGTACAGATAATGGCAGAGATTTGAGTATCTGGCATAAGTATTGATGTTGATTTTACCGAAAAACTGGGTTTAGAGCCGCCGCCCTAGAAGGGCGGCTTTTGTGGTAGTATAACTAATGGCGGTAAAGCGCACAAATAAAAGACGAAGTAGGTCAAGCGGACTGCTCCTGATCCGGAACCCTGATAGTATAAATCCGCGCATCTTGTACCGCCACTTGCTTTATGCCGGGAAACCCGTCCAACGCAGTGGCTGACAAATGTGGGAGTAAACACAGAAATTAAAAACCTTTTCAAACGCGGTCGGGCAGTCCGTGTGAGCTTGTGGACGTATCCAAACGGAGAAATTTGAATACTAGTATTCAGATTTCTAGAGAGGACGGATGAAGCAAGAATCCTCCCTCCGGGACGCTAACGCGAACGTATCTTTAGAGCGAGGAGTGTCAATAGCCTGTAATTCGTAATTAATCTGTAATTTTTTATTTATAGCAGTCGTATCCAAGATAAGCACAATTTTAAACCGTGAATGCCAGCAATATTCATGTTCTTACTTCTTGCCTCCTGCTATAACTGCTGAGATTTAATCTATACTGACATTCACTCCCTTACCATCCGCGTTTTTGCGGAAATAGTGCTAAAATTTTAAGATTGTTGAATGTGACTGTGTAAAACTACAAGGCTTTCGGCTAGTTGACTGAGGCGAGTTTCTAGATATTGCTTGCGTCCCAACAATTGACGGAGTTTTTGGTAACGAGCGATCGCCATACTCACACTAACTAACTGATCCGGTGGACAAGGACGTGACCAAACTTTCCCGGAATTATCCAATCCACACAGATGATAACCAGCACGGTAGGCTTGATCAGTTACTCTCCCATCGTTAGCACAAATTTCTTCTACAAAATTCATCAGGCGATCTACTTCCGCATGGCGTAATGTTGCCTTACCACTGGTTTCTGGTTCGCTAGGATTAGATTCTAACCAACCATTGACAATTGGCCCTTCTAAGTAAATATCTTGGATTTGTTGTAATATATTGTGCAGTTCTTGCTGCCAGCCTGCTACTTGTTCTTGAATTTCTTGCAATACATTCATCGCCAGCGCTGGATTTGCGCCGTGACGATGATTACTGAATGTAGGTGTTTTAAATTTTGGCAGGCTTGGTGTTTTGCCTAATCCCTCTTGTGCGGGAAAAGTTTGTACAGAACTGTGGTGAGGAAAAAAATCTTGTTCCGCAGCAGGCTGATTGTGATTGTCTATACCCAAGGCTTGTGTCTGTTCTGGGCTTTTGCTCTCACTTTCTGCCGCCTCTTTGGCTGTAACACTGATTCTAAAAGATAAGGGGCGTTTTTTGGGATTACTTACTTCTGTTGCAGCAATGTCCCTTGTACCCAAATCATGTAATGTTGCCTCAATGCGTTTTATGCCTGCTTTCATATATTTACCCTGAAATCTACGTTCCCCAAAACTGTTTAATAATTCGGAATGGGGGTGTTAAGATTTTTTAGCTTGTGCCAATTTTGGCATAAATAATGCTGGTGATAATTTTATCTCTTAAAAGTTATTTATTGTCATTAAATTTTCATGGTTGGGGAGCAGGGGAGCAACCCACCCCTAACCCCCTTTCAAGGGCAGGTTTTTTACACTTCGACCCAAAAACACTGATTTTAGGGTGTAAGGGTATAAGGGTGTAGGGGTGTAGGGGTAGATGAAAGTCTGATAATTTCCTGAATCTTATAGTCCTCACTGATTACTTTATGAAAAACCTGCCCTTAAGAGCCCCTAACCCCTCCCAGGAGGGGAAAGGAGCAGGGGAGCAGAGGAGCAGAGGAGCAACCCACCCCTAGCCCCTCCCAGGAGGGGAACCCAGCAGGGGAGCAGGGGAGCAGGGGAGAAAATATTCATCATCACTGACAACTGATAACTGATAACTGATAACTGATAACTGACAACTGATAACTGTCAACTGTCAAACAAAGCGCAATCAATTGAGGAACCGGCTTTGGGAAAAACGATTTTAATTACGGGGCCTGCCAGATCAGGGAAAAGTGAATGGGCGGAAACTTTAGCAATACAATCAGGGAAAACTGTTATTTACGTCGCTACAGCAACTACTATCCCTGATGATGCCGAATGGCAAGAACGCATTCAACAACATCAAAATCGCCGTCCTCAAGATTGGGTAACTTTAGAAGTACCAACTACATTATCCGCAACTCTGGCAGATACCAAGCCAAGCAGTTGTGTTTTAGTAGATTCTTTGGGAACTTGGGTGGCTAATCTTTTAGAAGAGGATGAGGTGAGTTGGGCGAATACTGTGGCAGAATTTTTAGTTACAGTCCAGCTAGTTGCTGCTGATATGCTGTTTGTTGCGGAAGAAACAGGTTGGGGTGTAGTTCCAGCATATCCTTTAGGACGCACATTTCGCGATCGCCTGGGTTCTCTAGTCCGGCAATTAGGGGCGATTTGTGAAACTGTCTATTTAGTTACTGGTGGTTATGCCCTCAATCTCAGCACAATTGGCACAAAATTACCAGACTCAGCAAATTACGAATAGTTAAGCACTAATTGAGAAATATTAAGAGAGCTTGATTATTATGCTGAGGTGCAAAGTCAGACCAATTTTTAATAGAAAATTAATCTGTTAGGTATACAGATTTCCTGAGTACCGATTGTAAGATCATGGTATGGCAACCAAAGAAGAAGTTAAAAGATATCTAGCCTACTGGTTTCAGTTAGGTAAGAAAGTAGTGATCGGTAGTGAGGAAACACGCTTGTTGCCTCAACCTGTATTCCAAGGCGATCGCTATAGTCAAGCATTTGAAGACTGTTGGCAAAGGATTCTATCATCATCTGGTGATTCTTATCTAGACGGCACGGAAGAAACTATTGCCGAACTGTTAACACCAGCATGGGACATGGTAGATTGCAGTCGTTGTTCTATGCCAGTACCCCTACGAAATATGGGTATGCCTCCGGTATCATGTCCTTGTGTTAATTTACCGGGTTGGCCTAATACCGAGTTACCAGGGCCAAGATGTCCAATTAATAACCAAGAGCAACTCATGGCTATCCGTAATCGGCTGGTGGGAAATTTGACTGCTGTTAAGCAGTAATTAGTAATAAGCGAATTTTTTGGTGTTGACAGTTGATAGTTAACACTACGGTATGATGGTGGGCAATGCCCACCCTACAACTACTGAGATTTTTTAGAAATCAATAGTTAACTTGCCTTAGCTGGCACTACCATAGGGTGATTGATAAGTGCAAGAGCGCTTACCAAACAGGGTGTAACGATGATCGCGGATTTGGGCGTAAATGCGATCGCCTACCCATTTTACACCCGGTAAAGCTCGATAAGCGTCTACGAAAATAGTCCCCAATGGCAATAAACGACCGATTTCTTCGGCTGCATCACTGCCTTGCCAACGTCGTTGCGGATCATTGGCATCGATTAAAATCATCCCTAGCTCACAACCTTGGGGTGTGATTTCCCATTGAGCGATCGCTTGCTCATCTTGCATGGGGAAGTAACGAAAAATCTTGCCTTGGTCTAAGGTTTCCAGTAATTGTACTAGAGAAACGCAGAGATTACAATTACCATCATAGATAACGTAGTAATTTATCGAACTCATAAGCTGGTATTTGGCAGGGGAAAGGTAACGAACTCAAGAGCCTTTTCAGGTAACGATTGGGGAATTTACCTCTATTTTAATCTATCTGGCAAATGCTACATTTCTATAATTTATGCAGATATTAAGTATACAAACTATTTTAATATAGTATGTGTTCAGAAAATTTCAGTGAAATTACAAATTAGACTTACTAACTCAAGTTGTATCAGATTTAGTTTGTCAAAAAATCAACTAGGCTGTCTGAAATACTGAATATATTGTTACAGCAAAACCCAAAATTTTGGGATGAGAATGATGTTGCAAGAGAAAATCGTCACTGTTGATTTTACTCAAGAAGATGCCTGTTTAGAAATTCTCCCGCGATCGCCTCTGGTATCTAGTTATCATGAGCGATGGGAAGGTGTGCGATTAGATGTTCATCAACAACCTGCCCATGAAACTCCAGAACATAGCCCGCAGCAACACGTTGTTACCGTTAGCCTAGAACCGCAAATAGTGCAATCAGAGCGAATAATTGATGGACGTTTGCAGCAAGAGAATATAGCTAACGGAGATGTAGCCATTATTCCTGCTTATACTTATCATATATCACGCTGGCAATCAGAGGCAAAATTTCTCGTCCTCAGTATGGAACCAGCTTTTTTTACACGTATGGCGATAGAAGCCGGAAATTTAGAGAAAATTCAAATCAAACCGCGTTATGCAGCACCAGATCCCTTGATTCAACAGATTGGATTAGCCTTGCAAACAGAACTAGAATCTAATGATCAGGCTAGTAAGATTTATGTTGAATCTCTAACGACCACGCTGTGTATCCATTTACTTAAGTACTATTGTGTAACAAGCAACGCTAAATTTGACAATCATGAGCATAAAGGACTATCGCACTGGAAGCTCAAACAAGCAATTTCCTACATTCATGAAAATCTCGACAAAGATTTGAGCTTAGTAGATATTTCTGCGACTGTGGGAATGAGTATGTATTATTTTTCGCGCCAATTTAAACAGTCAACTGGTTTAGCACCCCATCAGTATGTGATGAATTGCCGAATTGACCGGGCGAAAAAGCTACTAAGTCAAACAAACCAAACCATAGAGCAAATTGGCTCCCTAGTTGGCTTTCAAAGTCAGAGTCATTTCACAAATGTATTTCGTAAACTTACAGGGATTACGCCCAGAGTCTACAGGGAACAGGTGAAGATTTAATTGGGGTGTGGGGTGTGGGGGAGGTGGGGGAGATGTGGGAGCAGGGGAGCAGGGGAGCAGGGGAGAAAATATTCATCATCACTGACTACTGTCAACTGATAACTGACTAATCCCTAATTTCAACGAAAAACAGCTCTAATATAGCGCGTTAAGATATTTTTGCCATCCATCGTTGGCATTTATGTGGGAAATTTAAGCAATCTACCGTTGGAGAGTTACGCACAAGTGGCACTTAATCCTACTATCTAGAGAGTTAATTCGTACAAGCCATTAGGTAGAATCATGAGTGATAATACTCTGTCATCACGTCTCTATCCCACCCGCATCGATATTCCTGCTGAAACAAGGGTGCAAATTGTTCGTATCCTCAACCAAACTTTAGCAGCTAGTTTGGACTTGAAAACTCAAGCAAAACAAGCCCACTGGAATGTTAAGGGTACTGATTTTTATCAATTGCACGAATTGTTTGACGAACTAGCTGGGGAGTTAGAAGAGTTTATTGACCTGGTTGCAGAAAGGGTAACTGCTTTGGGTGGTTACGCTGTGGGAACAGCACGCGCCGCCGCTCAAAATTCTATTCTGCCTGAGTTTCCCTTTGATATTTTGGATGGTAGGGAGTATGTAGCAGCGCTAGCAGATCGCTTTGCACCTTACGCCAAGCACTTGCGGGAAGCGATCGCCAAAACAGATGATTTAGGTGATGCTGATACCGCAGACCTTTATACTGAAATCTCTCGCACTATCGACAAGCGACTCTGGTTCCTAGACGCGCATCTACAAGCAGCCGCAGTCACAAACGGAAATGGTTCATTTGGTAATAAAACTCAACAGCCAGCAACTGTTAGATAAACTTTTTTTGGGAATCTCTATTTTTGCAACTTAATAGTATCTTTTTAGTAAGTACGCCACTTTTTAGTGCGTACTTTTCATTTTATCTGGCTATACTTTACTATTTATATATGAGAAATTAATTCGTAATTAAAAAATTAATCAAGCATTTTTGAGCAATGGTAATGATTTTTTACGCTTGATTAATATCAGTCGGGCAAATTGAATGTAGGGATAACAGTAACAACCATATCATTGCTTTGACGCTGCATTGCCCAGCCTAATAGTAGTTAATTTTAGCCAAAATTAAATTTGATTCCTATCCTTTCTTAATTACGAATTAAGAATTACCAATTAACAAGGAGTTGACTAATGTCTCAAAATACAATTAACTATCTAATTCATGATAGAAATGCACGCGGTCGTAGCCAAACTGGTTGGCTTGATAGTTACCACACATTTTCTTTTAGCAGTTTTTACGATCCTAACCGGATGGGATTTCGCAGTCTCCGAGTAATTAACGACGATCGCATTGCACCAGGTGCGGGATTTCCCACTCATGGACATCGTGACATGGAAATTCTCACTTATGTCCTCTCTGGTGCAGTAGAACATAAAGACAGCTTGGGTACAGGTTCTGTAATTCGTCCCGGTGATGTGCAAATTATGAGTGCTGGTACAGGAATTCAGCATAGTGAATTTAACCACTCCAGCACAGAACCACTGCATTTATTGCAAATCTGGATTTTACCCGATGAAAAAGGATTAGCGCCAAGGTATGAACAGAAAGCTTTCACCCCAGCAGAAAAACTTGGTCAACTGCGGCTAGTTGCGGCTAAGGACGGGCGTGATGGTGCGGTGACTATTCACCAAGATGTTGATATCTACGCCTCTGTTTTGCAACCGGGTGATGTGGTTAATTATCGCTTGAAAGGCGATCGCTATGCTTGGTTACAAATCGCCCAAGGTGTCGCCACCTTAAATGGTGAACAATTAAGAGCAGGCGATGGTGTACAAATCAACGGTGAAGAACAACTACAAATTAGCACTGAAATCGGTACAGAATTGTTACTGTTCGACCTGGGCTAAAAATAGGGGCATAGCAGGGGGGTTTCATACAATCAGAGAAAAAAACTCGTTTGTTTCAAAGCCTCTCCCCCCGTGGGGGAGCCAGTGCGTTGCGGTGAGTGCAGCCACACGTGCGGCTCTGCCGCCGGGTGGACTGCCGAACCCGGAGGGGGGTTCCCCCCGTTGTAGCAACTGGCGTGAGAGGTTTGGAGAGAGGGCAAAATCTCTGCTACAACACCAGAAATCAGAACTTATAAATTTTTCTTTTTCTGTATGAAACCACACTTACACCCTTCACCCCTTCACCATCAAACGCACACCGCCGGGTGGGGCAAATACTATACCCCGACGCACAGGTTTAAGCGGCACTTTATCCAACAATTCCAGTGAATATTGAGAGAGAATAGTAGCTAATACTAACTTCATTTCAAATAAAGCAAATGCGCTTCCTAAACAGCGACGATTACCACCACCAAAGGGGATAAATTCATAAGGGGAAAATTGACGTTCAAGAAACCGTTCTGGTTTAAAAAGTTCAGGTTCTGGATAAATATCTGGGCGCTGATGAGTTAAATATATACAAGGTGAAATCATCATCCCTTTTGGTAAGTTGTAACCCATGAAATTCATCGGTTGTTTGAGAACTCGCGGGAAGCTAAAGAAAGTTACTGGTGTAATTCGCAAGGTTTCTGAACAGACAGCATTCAGGTAAGGTAATTGAGTAATTGCTGTTGGGTCTGCATTGGCTATATCAAGAGAATTGAGTTCTTGCAGTAACTTCTGGCGGACTTCGGGAACGTAATGCACCCAATATAATGCCCATGATAGAGCGATCGCAGTCGTTTCATGTCCAGCAAACAGCATGGTCATCAACTCATCCCGCAACTCTACATCAGTCATGGGTTGACCATTTTCATCACGCGCAGACAATAGTAAACTGAGGATATCTTCACCATTAGCTTCCGGTTGCTGGCGACGTTCCCGAATCTCTTGATAAAGCAGTTCATCGAGTTGTTGTCGGCGACGGATAAACCTACCCCAAGGAGTCCAAGGGCCTAAATCTCGCTGCAATGCTTTGAAGAATAGGAAAATAGCACTTATGGGTGTATTGAAGGTATCCAACATTTCCACCAGGACTTCCTTAATTTGTTGGTAACGCTTCCCTTCCTGTAACCCAAAAACTGTACGTAAAATCACTTGCAGAGAAATTTCCTGCATATAGGAACGGGCGGTAAACTGTTTACCAATCACCCATTTACTAGTTACTTGATCAGCAATTTCACGGATTACCTGACCATAAGTTCGCATCCTTTCGCCATGAAACGAAGGCATTAATAGTTTACGCTGTTGTAGGTGGCGATCGCCATCTAGCAAAATTAGCGAGTTAGCACCTACCAAGGGTTGAACTACATAATTTCCTGAACCTGATTCAAACAACTGAGAATCAGCCGTAAAAAGTTCTTGAATAGCTTGGGGATTACTAATAACTATTTGTGTAGGAAACACACCCAAGTCAGAAGTGAATATATCACCGTAGCGCCGTTCTGTTTCTTCTAAACTTTCGATTGGTCGTAAAATTACCTTGAGCATCTGTAGCCATTTAAAGTTACTGCTTCCACCCGGTAATTTGATAACAGCTTCATTCGCAAAACTTTCTTGTAAGGTAATCATCGGATATACTCCTAACTTTTTAGTTCTTCACAGGGGTAGTAATTAAGTGATAAAAAAAGTCCTTTTGGCGGTGAGTGTAGCCACAGGTGGGGTATGAAGTGCCTGGTAGACTGCCTTAGCTTGCTTCTGTTTTGGAGTCCCACAGGGTAATTGCTTTCTACCATTACCCATTACCCATTACCAACCCCCAAGATATGATAAGTATTTAAGCAGAAATGATATGACTAATCACTAATGAATCTTGACCATTAACCAATGGTAAACCTGTTGCTGCTGTTAGTTCTGGCGGTAGAACTTCACGTTTTGAACTTCTAAGATATTGTCCATCCAAAATCGGCTCAACTACCTTCATTTGATGGGTAATACTGTGATAACGGTGAGTTTGCTGTGTTTGTTGTAGTTCTTGGATACTTTCATTAGCAATTTTCTTCCGCAGTTTAATGATGGCATCGATCACTGCTTCTGGTCTAGGTGGACATCCCGGAATATATACATCAACTGGAATTAACTTATCCACCCCACGCACAGCTGAGGGAGAGTCAACACTGAACATTCCCCCAGTAATTGTACAAGCTCCCATTGCAATCACATACTTAGGTTCTGGCATTTGTTCGTAGAGACGCACCAGATTTGGTGCATATTTCATAGTAATTGTGCCGGCGGTAATCATTAAGTCTGCTTGACGTGGAGTAGCGCGAGGAATCATTCCATAACGTTCCATATCAAAGCGGGAAGCATAAGCCGCCATAAACTCCATAAAACAGCAAGCTGTACCAAACATCAGTGGATACAAACTGGACATTTTCGCCCAGTTATAAAGGTCATCCACTGTGGTAAGAATGAAGTTCTCAGATAAATTTTGAGTCACTTCGGGGCGTTCAACCGGATTGATAATTGAACTAGTCATGAGATCCCCCTAAAATTGAGGCTATTGTGAGTTTTTCAGGATATAGCAGTTTCTAACTACATGAGGACTTACGCATGAAAACGAAAAATCAAGGGTTTTGACAAGGGTATAGGGGTATAGGGGTGTAGGGGGGGTAAGCCTTCAAAACCTACACCCTTACACCCTTACACCCGGTTACTGAGCGCAGTCGTTCGCGTAGCGTCCCGAAGGGAAGTATACACCCAGTCTTAACAGATAACATTGGTGCGTAAGTCCTGTATATGAGGTACAGCCAAAAACGCTATAACTACAGTCTCTCTGTCCTGAAAAATCTACGCCAGTCAAGATAAAGGCGTTAAGCCGCTAACTTAAGAGACTTCCAGATAAAAATATCCAAAATGTCAGGTGCGCTACTTACGAGAGACCCCAGCTATACCAAGACAATACAGCAGTTTTGCTATTTGTGAAATACTGTAGAGACGTTATATGTAACGTCTCTATATGGTTTTGGGTTTTACGCTTGTACCTCATTTACCAAAAATATGCTGTATTTGTAAGTAGCGCACCCTACTAACAGTCTTAAGCGCAACGTTAAGATACAGAACTCTAGCCTCTAGTTCCCTTGTTAATCGTGAAAAGTATTCGGATTTAAATCAACGGGAAAAAGAAAAACTTCTTTATTCGCCTCACTTTTGATTTTATGATGCAGTTCAATTGCTTTTTTTAAAGAGCAATATTTAATCGGAACCCAGTACCCATCGCTGAAAAAATATAGGACAACCCGATGATTTAGGTATTGATCCAACGGAAGGGGAATTTGCCAATCTGAAGTCAACATCTAATTCTATAGGAGTATATTTACGATGAAAAGCACGAGTTTTCTATTTTATTCTTATTCATACTATTGATATAAAGTTATCATGCTAAACCATCTGTAGTTAGGTTACGCATTACTACAAAAGTTAGGTTATAAGTTTATTAAAATCGCTCTTTTACTACTTTCGTATTGCACAAATCTACGATATATAGCAGATAATTTTGTAGGCAATACCCACCAGCTTTTTGTAAAAAATGTGTTATTTTCTAGTAAATGAATAGTGCGTTATTTAATTATTAATGGCTATAAAGTAATACAGACATAGACCGATGAAAATTATTTTCTATTAAGTATTGCGGGTATAATAAATTTCTTATATGGTGACAATACTCGCCTTGTTGTTAAGCTGGAATAATTTGTTTAAATATTAATAATTATGGATAAAGTAATGTTTGTAGTAAGCACTTTAGTGCTGAGAAAAAATTAGGACTAAAGTCCTTACTACGAACTTAAGTAATCCTGTGAGGTCAATTTATTGAGGAAACAGCCTCACTATAGTTGATTAAACAGAACAATTTAACTCACCAGCTTTTTGTGTAAAGCGGCGGTTTTCTCGGTAATCAACAGGGCAATCAATTACAGCAGGAACATCTTGTGCTAAGGCTTCTTTCAGTACAGGAATTAAGTCTAAAGCTGATTCAACTCTATAACCTTTTAAACCCATACTTTCGGCTAATTTCACAAAGTCTGGATTGCCAAAATGTACAAAGGATGATTGTCCTTTACCAAAATGATTTTCTTGTTTCCATTCAATTAAACCATAGCCGCCATCATTGAAAATTAAGGTGACAAATGGTGTCCCAACTCGTAAGGCGGTTTCTAATTCTTGACAATTCATCATGAACCCACCATCACCAGTAGCGGCTACTACTTTACGGTTAGGATAAACGAGTTTGGCAGCCAAAGCACCAGGAATAGCTATACCCATCGCCGCAAAACCATTAGAAATAATACAGGTATTAGGACTATGGCAATGATAATGACGGGCTATCCACATTTTATGAGCGCCAACATCAGAAATGACGATATCATCTGGCCCCATTACCTGGCGCAAGTCATAAATTAATTTCTGTGGTTTAATTGGATAGCCATCATCGTTGGCATATTGCTCGTAATCTGCTCGAATATTGCTTCTTAAATTGATAGCATAAGGATTAGGTTTACCTTGTCTATCTGCTACTTTTAAGATTTCTGCTAAGGAATCAGAAATATCTCCTACTACTTCTACATTGGGGATATAACTACTATCAATTTCCGCAGAAATTGCCCCAATATGCACGATGGGAATTTTACCTTCGGGATTCCACTTTTTAGGAGAAAATTCAATCAAGTCATAGCCGATCGCAATTACTAAATCTGTATTGTCAAAGCCGCAAGTGATGAAGTCTCTTTGTTGCAATCCTACTGACCATAAAGCCAAGGGATGAGTATAGGGAATCACACCTTTACCCATGAAAGTGTTAGCAACAGGGATATTCATTTGGGTGGCAAATTGGGTAACAGCATCACTAGCGTTAGCCCTAATTGCACCATTCCCAACTAAGATTAAGGGATTAATGGCTTGAGAAATGGCGGCGGCGGCGGCGCGAATACTGGCGAAGGATGCGAAGGTTTTTTCGCTATTATCTTTTTGCAGTGGTTTGCCCTCTACGGGCATTGCGGCAATATTTTCTGGTAAATCTATATGAACTGCACCGGGTTTTTCAGTTTGCGATCGCTTGAAGGCTTTCCGCACAACTTCCGGTGTAATACTCGGACGCACTATCTGTTTAGTCCACTTAGTTACCGGGGCAAACATCGCCACCAAATCTAAATATTGATGGGATTCGATGTGCATTCTATCTGTTCCCACTTGCCCAGTAATTGCCACCAAAGGCGCACCATCTAGGTTAGCATCTGCCACCCCAGTCATTAAATTAGTTGCTCCAGGCCCCAATGTAGACAGACACACGCCAGCTTTTCCGGTCAAACGTCCGTAAACATCTGCCATGAAAGCTGCACCCTGTTCATGTCTGGTTGTAATAAATTTTATAGATGAATGTTTCAGCGCTTCTAAAACGTGTAAATTTTCTTCCCCTGGAAGACCAAAAACATATTCCACACCTTCATTTTCTAAACACTTTACTAATAGTTCTGCTGTATTCATTTTCAAATCCTCACTTGCGATAAATATTTTGGGTAATAGGTAATAGGTAATGGGTAATGGGTGATATCAACTACCAATCACCAATTACCAATTACCAATTACCAATTACCAATCACTTCACCCAAACAGTTTTTACATTCACAAACTCTTGTATGCCTTGAATGCTTAACTCTCGGCCGTACCCAGAACGTTTTATGCCCCCAAATGGTAGTCGGGGGTCGGATTTTACTAAACCATTAATAAATACTGCGCCTGCTTCGATTTCGCTAATTAAGCGATCGCGTTCTTGGTCGTTGTTTGTCCAAGCACTCGCACCTAACCCAAAAGGTGTAGCATTAGCTAGTTTAATCGCCGCATCCAAATTTGGCACGCGAAATAACAAGGCTACTGGGCCGAAAAATTCTTCTTGGGCGATGGGTGCGTCAATTGGGATATCTATGATAATTGTTGCTGGGTAAAAGTTGCCAGGGCGATCGCTTAAAGGATAGCCGCCAGTCAAGACTTTACCACCACTTTGCATGGCCCTTTGCACTTGTTGGTCTAAGTCTTGGAGGATATCGGGGGTAGCTAATGGACCTAAATCAGTGTCGGGATGTAAGGGGTCGCCAATTTTCAAGGCTGTGAATTTCTCCAACAGCAGTTTTTCAAATTGATCTGCGATCGCCTCTGCTACTATAAAGCGTTTGGCGGCAATACAAGATTGCCCATTATTTAACATCCTGGCTGTGGTAGCTGTGGCGGCGGCGGCGGCTACATCAGCACTTTCTAACACGATAAACGGGTCACTTCCCCCCAACTCCAAAACCGTTTTTTTAATTTGTTTCCCAGCCGCCGCCGCTAGGGAAGCCCCGGCTGGTTCGCTTCCGGTTAAGGTAGCCGCTTTTACTCGCTCATCAGCAATTATCTCGGCAACTTTCGCCGCCCCAATTAACAGAGTTTGAAATACACCTTGACCAAAACCAGCCCGCCGGATAATATCTTCGATAGCTAAAGCGCACTGTGGTACATTTGATGCGTGCTTGAGTAAGCCTACATTCCCCGCCATGAGTGCAGGTGCGGCAAAGCGGAACACTTGCCAGAAGGGAAAATTCCACGGCATCACCGCGAGAATAATACCCAAGGGCTGATAGCGGACAAAGCTATGGCTGGCATCCGTGTTTACGCTGACATCAGCTAGAAAATTGGCGGCATTTTCTGCATAGTATCGGCAGACAATAGCGCATTTTTCGACTTCGGCAATAGCTGCTTTATAAGGCTTGCCCATTTCCAAAGTCATTAATTTAGCAAAGTCGGCCTTTTCTTGCTCTAGAATATCTGCTGCTGCTTGCAAAGCACTTGCACGCTCTGCAAAACTCGTATGACGGTACTTTGCAAAGGCCTGAGCAGCCAAATCTAATTTAGCGGCAATTTCTGCATCGTTGAGCGGCTCAAAGGTTTTGAGCGTCTCCCCAGTGGCGGGATTGATGGTGGCGATCGCCATTGCCTAACCTCCCGTAGGAAAATAGCTTCAGGTAGCTTCTTAGTGTTACACATATTCTCCAAAGTCAGCTACCATTCAAATTTTAGCCTTTTAGACTTTAATCTCACCAAAATTGTATCATATAATACTATTTTTTGGTAAAAGGCTACACCTCGTCATAGGCATTATGCCTAATCAACTCAATCCCAAATGTAACTTCAAGGCAGCATCAATTAATACCATCATCTCTTCATCTAAACTACCCACTACTTCGCCCATAATTCGTTCCTTAGAAATTGTCCGTACTTTTTGCGCCTGGACTTTAGAAGGTTTTGTGAAACCGCTAACCTCTGGATTTAGCAGCACTTCAAAAGGATAAACACGGTTAACATTAGAAGTAAGCGGTAAAATTGTTACTGTAGTAGCAACAAGATTACTAATATCATTACTGACTACCAGCACTGGACGGCGTTTACCCATTTCCGAACCAAGCGTAGGACTAAGGTCAGCATAATAAATATCACCCTTACGGGTTCGGCAGTCCGCTCAAGTCGGGAAACCCGCCCACGCGGCTGCCTCACCACGTTTCATTTGCTAGACCATCTGCTACTGCCACATTCCAATCACTGTCAACTTCCGCAGATGCTTCTCGATAAGCTGCTTCTAGTTCTCGATTTCGCAGTAACTCTAATGCTTCCTCAATGACTTGAGAACGAGATTTACATCCTTTATTGGATTTGTAGTTTTCAATAAACTCCACTAAGGATGGTGGTAAAGAAATAGATAGTTTTTCCGCTTTCATATTCCTACCAAAAAGTAGTAAATAAAATTACTCCTATTATAGGAACTTAATTGGCAGCCCCAACCGTTCAAGTAAGCCTATTAATTAACCAATTCATAACCAATCCCTCATCAAAAATCGGTAATCTAAATTCCTGACTGGAATGGCGTGGGTAAAAACTACTTTTCCCAATGCACCCACGAACCGAAAAATATAGCAGATTGCAAGCGATTAGAATACAGATTCATCTGCGTTCATCTGCGTACCCTTCGGGAAGGCTTCGCCAACATCTGCGTTTAATTATTTTTCCTGTAACTCACGCTCGTTGAAAAGCGCTACAAATGAGGAGATGATGATGACCAAGCTTGGCTACTCACTTTTTCGACGCTTCACTAATGCAGGTTTGTTCTACAAAATCTGTGTACTAGTCCTGAGTTTAGCGTTGGTATTTACTAGTGTGGAAAAAGTAGTTGCTAGAGATTATGGGAACGCGAATATAGCCTATGAGATTGGACTTTGGGGTGATGTACCCTACTCGGCAGCACAGGAAATTGGGGTAATAAATTTAATTCAGGACATGAACTCCCATAGACTTGCTTTCACTGCTCATGATGGTGATATCAAAGCGGGTTCTAATAGCCTTTGCGACGATGCGCTGTACGCCAAGGTACTTGGCTACTTCAATGGGTTGGCAGCACCAGCAGTTTTTACACCGGGTGACAATGATTGGACTGATTGCGATCGCCCTTCCAATGGCAGCTACAATTCACTTGAGCGCCTTGACTACGAGCGTCGGGTATTCTTCAATACAAAATTTACCCTGGGGCAGCGTCGGCTAGCCCAGGAAGTGCAGACAACCCCACTTTGCCTTGGTGTCAACGGTGCAGTTCCTTGTGTGGAAAACCGTCGTTGGACAGTCGGTAGGGTGACTTATGCGACAATCAATATTCAGGGTTCGTGCAATAACTTATGCGACACCGCACCCAACCCAGCAGAATACACAGCGCGAAACGCCGCCGATATTGTATGGTTGCGAGAAACTTTTAGAGCGGCGAAAGAACGCAACTCAGAGGCTGTCATGTTGATTTCTCAAGCCAATCCGGGGTGGGATCAGAGCGACCCAACCAGAGCGCCTTTACGAAATCCCAGGACGCTGGAACAAACTGATGGACAACCTGATGGCTTTAAAGACTTTTTATTAGCGTTGCGCGATGAAGCGATCGCTTTCCGTCAGCCAGTTGCTTACGTACACGGTGACTCGCACTACTTCCGCATTGACAAGCCATTCCTAGACTCTCAAGGTAGAAGGCTGGAAAACTTTACTCGTGTTGAGACATTTGGTAACAATCAGGCAAACGGGACTAATGATGTGCAGTGGCTCAAAGTAACTATTCATCCCCGAAGCCGAGAGATATTTTCATATCAGCAGCAAATTGTTCCTAGTAATCGAGTAGCAGTTCCAGCACCGTAATAGGGACTGGGTATGGGGTTAAATTTCTTTAGCGATCAGCTACCCTGGAAGGAAGGCGATCGCCGGATAGATACACAAACTACACAAAAAGTCAAGATACCAAGCAATTTTCCCGCCTGTTACCTGTTACCTGTTACCTATCTTTTGACATACTCAAATAACGAAACCAACTGCTTGTGACGCTTGTGTCCTTTTAACCATTGTTGACAAGCTTCCTTCACAAGTCGTTGCTCTTCTTCTGTCAACTCTTCCTCTGACTGTCCAGAGGCTAAAATCTTCGCCACTTTTGCAGCTTTTTCAAACTTCACACCGTACTTGACCAACTGAGTGTGAAATAATCTCTCCTTTTCTTGCTGTGATATGAAAAAGTTACCTTTCATGAGCAGTAGGATTCTAAAGAATTTATTTTGTAATATTTAGCTATCAAATCTACTTATCACTATTATTTTGCCCGATGTTAAGTTTCTTTAACTTCCATCAAAAGATATATGAGTAGATATGCTTAAGATTTTCTTTAGAATTGAGGGAATCTCGCATTCTCCTGTTTATCCCGGTGGTATACCTTCCTCAAAAGGACGAATAATTGGTGGTTCTGGTGTGAGTTCTGGTTGAAAGATACCCTGTAAAGCTTGTTCTAAAGTCTGCGCCATGATAATGCGGTTTTCGTAAGCGACAACTACCCGCACTAATGTTGGTAAGCTGTTTTGTGTTGCTTCTAAATAAATTGGCTCAACGTATAATAGAGATTGTTCGATCGGAATTACTAACAAATTCCCTTGAATTGCTCTCGAACCCTGACGATTCCATAAGGAAATTTGCTGAGATATTACGGGGTCTTGATTAATGCGTGCTTCGATTTGCTCTGTCCCATATACAAGGCGTTCTTTAGGGAAGTTATACAGTAACAACTTACCGTAGTTCTCACCATCCGATCGCGCCGCTAACCAAGCAATTAAATTAGTCCGTTGTTTGGGTGTGTAGGGTAACAATAACAGAAATTCTTCAAAGGGAACTTGAGGTAAGCTGGTAATCAAATAATAAGGTTCTACTGGACGGGGTTTATCACCGTAAATTTCATTGGGAATTTGCCATTGGTCTTCTCTGTTGTAAAATACTTGGGTGTCGGTCATGTGGTAAGTCATCAACCGCTCAGATTGAATTGAGAAGTAATCTAGGGGATAGCGGATATGACTGCGGAGAGTGGTTGGCATATCACTCAGTTTTTGCAACATCCCAGGAAATATTTTTGACCAAGTAGCAATGATAGGGTCTGTGGCATCAGCTATGTAAAATTTTACGCTACCGTTATAAGCATCAATAACTACTTTGACGGAGTTACGAATGTAATTGATACCCTGACTATTGGGGTCTGAGTAGGGATAGCGATCGCTAGTAGTATAACCATCAATAATCCAATACAAGTAATTATTTCTACCGGGAAAAGCAGGACTACCTTCAGCCGCCACTAAATAGGGGTCACTATCAAATTTGATAAAAGGTGCGATCGCCCGAATCCTATTTTTGACATTGCGGCGAAATAATACCTTTGTTTCTGGTAAAAAGTCCCTTGTAAATAACATTTGCCAATCTTTCAGATACATGGCAAATAGTCCCCTGCGCCAACCATTACCAATAGTTACACCACCCAAACCATCATAGGTGTTGTAAGCGTTATCACTACCACTAGGATAGTCCAACTCTCTTACATTTGTACCAGTCATTACGTAAGTATTGGTAATTTCACCGTAGTAAATGCGCGGTTGTCCGATGGGAACGCTGTCACGAATTGGTTCATTAGCAGTAGTCAACGCACCTTGATTATTTCCCCCAATATCTTTCACAAAGTATTCTGGGAGTCCACCTGTCCCAACCACATTTACCGGACTCATGGTAAAGCCGTAGCCGTGGGTATAAATTAAATGACGGTTTATCCAGGTTTGCGCCTGTTGTGGCACTGCACTGTAATCTAGTTCTCTAGCAGCAATTAATACCTGTCGCCGTTCTGTAGATTCACTATTGGCTGTGTTGGTTGTTTGTGGGGGTTGTGCTGGTCTATTTGCTGATATTTCTGTTTCTAAGGTGTAGCGGTCAATATCTGCATCAGGGAAGCGATAGTAAGGGCGAAATTGTTGCAGTTGACGGTTAGTTTCTAACAGTGGTCGTTGATCCCACAGTCGAATATTGCGAATTGTTAAATCATTGGTTTTGAGATCAGCCGTAGTCAAATTGCCTTGGGGATTAAATGTGATGGAATCAATTGTTTCTATACCAAACGCTTGTCTAGTTGAGGCAATTGTACGCTGAATGTATGGTTGTTCTCGTTGTAATTCATTGGGCTGAACAATCAAATATTGGACTATAGTAGGTAAGATATAACCTGCTGCGGCTATAAGAAATAAATAAATACCCAAGCCGTAAAATATAAATCGACGAGACTGAGACTTAGACCGCCAAAAAATCGTCCGCCACAACAGGTAGAGTGCGATCGCTAATCCCACAACACACAAAGCGTTATAAGCTGGTAACTGTACATTCACATCAGTATAACTAGCGCCATAACTCACCCCACGGGCAGAATAAACCAACTCATAACGACTCAACCAATAACTAAAAGCCACCATCAACATTAACAAGCCACCCATACCGGAGAGATGGCGTTGCTGTGGGGATGAAAAACCGGGGAAAATTCCTTGACTGAGACTATCGGCGGAGAGGAGATAAGTCAGAGTCACGGCGATAAAGCCATATAAGCACATCCCCATCAACCACAGTTCTAACAGTTCCCACAATGGCAGGGAAAATATGTAAAAACTGATATCTTGATGAAATAAAGGGTCAGTGTTGTTGAAGGAAGTGGGGAAAAAATACTGTAAAACCTTAGTCCAGTTGTAAAACAGAATTGTCCCGAATACCACACTCAGGCTCAGGGCGATCGCACCCAGGGCAAACTGTGAGTAAATAAGAATAGCGATCGCTACACCTACAATTAAGCCTACAGATAAAACTTGAGCAGTTAACTGTCTACCCAATTCCCAGATAGTTTCTAAGCGAAATGGGGTAATTATAGGTATATTGTTGTTAAATGCTGGATACCAGTAGGAAACAGCTATTTTTCCATAGTGAACCAGAATTAAACCTGCTAATAAACTTAAGCTTAAAGCCAGAGGTAGCAGCCACCGAAACCTGAAAGGTCGCATTCGCCCATCAGATACCTTAGCTGTATTCAACTGAGAATATGGAGGACTGAGATAGTTTTTTAGTCCCACAGTCAAAACAGCTTCTTCTTCCCTAACTTCCGCAATTTTCAAAGACTGGGGATACTTCAGCCGTTGCGCCAAAGCCAAATTTCCCAAAAGATAAACAGCACTCACACCCACAGCCAGTACCCACAAAGCCCCACGACTCACCAACCGCAGGAGAAACACTTGCAGATAGCCGACTTCTTGAAACCAAAGAATTTCCGCACCCAAGCGCGAACCCAGATCCAAGAATAGCCAAAGACCTACAAAGACTATTAAGAGTCGAAAGCACCATTTCCAAAACATTCTGTAACTGGGGACTGGGGACTGGGGACTGGTTTGCAAGTCTGTTATTGTCGAGGTTTTATCAAGAAGGGGAAAGGGGAAAGGGGAATTGTTCTTTCACCCTCATACTTATTATGAATCTCCGTGGTATTTTCTGCCGCCTTGAGTCAATCTTTAGCTTATACTTACTTGCTAGGCAGAAAACATCAGAGAGTGGAGGAGATGAGGGACTATGGACTATGGACTATGGACTATGGACTATGGACTATGGACTATGGACTATGGACTATGGACTATGAACTATGGACTATGGACTATGGACTATGGACTATGGACTATGGACTATGGACTATGGACTATGGACTATGGACTATGGACTATGGACTATGGACTATGGACTATGGACTAATGACTAACTATGCTAAGTAGCGTTGACCGTTTATTATTTGTGCGACGAGTCCCGATTTTTAAAGAATTGCGGGATGATTTTATTGTGCGGCTAACCTCGGTGATGCACGAATTGCACTTTCCCGCCAATCATACAATTTTTAGACAGGGAGAAGAGGGGCGATCGCTATATATAATTGTTTCTGGTAGAGTCAGAGTGCATATCGGCGATAAACAACTGGCTGAAGTAGACCAGGGCAAATACTTTGGAGAGATGGCAGTATTTGATACACAACCCCGTTCCGCCTCTGTGACGACCATAGAACCTTGTGAATTTTTGGAATTAACCCAAGAGCAATTATATGATGCGATTGAAGAGACACCCGAAATCGCCGTAAATATTATTCGCGAACTATCTCGCCTAATTCGCCACCTCAACGATAACTTGAATATGACTACATCAAATGCTAGTTGACACTCCCCGCCCTATAAGTGCGGGGATTCTACATTCACAGACCCGCCTTTAGACAGCAGGCTCGCGCCAACCGCCCAAGAGGGCAAATCTCCTGTAGCGTAAGTTCCCG
>NZ_JACJSG010000052.1 GCF_014697625.1 Anabaena azotica FACHB-119
TTATCAGTTATCAGTTATCAGTTATCAGTTATCAGTTATCAGTTATCAGTTATCAGTTATCAGTTATCAGTTATCAGTTATCAGTTATCAGTTATCAGTTATCAGTTATCAGTCCTGACTGCGGATGGTAGGGGATAAAGAAGCGCCAAAATACGTCTTCCACCAATTGCTGTGGTGTTTGACTTTCGTATTTAAGTACGGGCGGGTTTAACGAACATATCTGTTTTTACCATGAATTACTCAATGAACCCGCCCCTACAACTGTTCACTGTTAAAAGGCTACGGGTTTTACAGTTAGTAGCTTTATGGACAAATATCCTTAAACAACTTTACCCGGAGTAATCGGGTTCGGGCAATCAATGATGACTTTTCAAACATCCTCTAAAGTTGTAGGACTTACACAAGTGTCATAATCAAAGTAACTGTAGGGTGCGTCAGCCCCAATAATTTCGTACAGATTCAAGGATTTTCCACATCTGACGCACCCTACCCCAAGTGCCAGTTGCGTAAGTCCTGAGTTGTTTAAAATTATAGTCTGGCTTAGATTTGTGGGTGGATTAATTTTGTATTTGTAGGATTTGGTAATTGGAAAAAATTAGCATAATAAATATATTTTTACAAACATGAAATTATTTTTGAATAAATTATTTAATTTGAGTTAAAAAATGCAGTGGATTTTAACAGCAAATGAACAAGCACCAGACTGGTTTATCCAAGCGGTGCAAAAGTATGCAGCTACATCTAAAGGTTTGTATGCAGCACAATTATTATGGCAACGGGGGATAAAAGACGAATCACAATTAGCAGCTTTCATTAACTATAAAACTTATCAACCAGCTAGCCCCTTTGAGTTTGGGCAAGAAATGCAGCTAGCAGTGGCAAGATTAAAACAGGCGCGTCAAGCCGGGGAGAAAGTGGCGATTTGGGGAGACTTTGACGCTGATGGGATTACTTCAACTGCTGTTCTATGGGATGGTTTGGGGCAATTTTTTGGGCAATATCAACAGTTGGATTATTACATTCCCAATCGTTTAAAAGAGTCTCACGGACTGAATGAATCAGGCATTGATAATTTAGCTAATCAAGGTGTTACATTAATTGTTACTTGCGATACAGGCAGTACAAATATTAATGAAATTATTTATGCTCAAAAATTAGGTATAGATGTCATAGTTACAGACCATCACACCTTACCCGCCGAACGTCCCGCAGTCACAGCAATTATTAATCCCCGCTATTTACCTAATGAACATCCCTTGTTTCATCTATCTGGTGTGGGTGTAGCTTATAAGTTGATAGAAGCTCTTTATCAAACTTTACCTGATGTACCAAAAAATCCTTTAGAGGATTTATTAGATTTAGTTGCAGTTGGTTTAATTGCCGATTTAGTGCAACTTAGTGGTGATTGTCGTTATTTAGCACAGTTAGGCATCCAAAAATTACAAGCCGATTTTCAACAACCACCAACCGCTAGACGCAGACCAGGGGTAGGGCGATTATTAGAATTGTGCCAGAGAAGTGGCGATCGCCCCACAGATATTTCCTTCGGTCTAGGCCCCCGCATTAACGCCGTCAGCCGCATCCAAGGCGATGCGAGTTTCTGCGTCGAACTCCTCACCAGTCGAGACATTAATCGTTGTCATCATTTAGCCGAAATCACAGAATTAGCAAACACCCGTCGTAAGTCCTTACAGAAAGACGTACAAGCACAAGTAACACAAAAACTCACCCAATTAGACCTATCAACCACCAGCGTCATCGTTTTAGAAGACCCCCAATGGCCTGTCGGTGTCTTAGGTTTAGTCGCCGGACAAGTCGCCCAAGAAACAGGCCGCCCGACGATTTTGTTGAGTACGGAGGGACTGGGGGGAGTGGAAGGAGTAGGGGGAGTAGAGGGAGACATATTAAAAGTGTCCTCCTCATCCCCCTCATCTCCCTCATCTCCCTCATCCCCCTCATCCCCCTCATCCCCCTCATCTCCCTCATCTCCCTCATCCCCCTCATCCCCCTCATCCCCCTCATCTCCCTCATCCCCCTCATCCCCCCTCGCCCGTGGTTCCGCCCGTTCGGTAAACTCAGTTGATTTATATCAATTGGTGAAGAACCAAGCACATTTATTACATCGCTTCGGCGGACATCCCTTTGCTGCTGGCTTGAGTTTGTTAGCAGAAAATATTCCCCTATTTACCCAAGCAATAAACCAGCAACTACGGCAAACTTTGGGTTCTGTCAATCTCGCCCCGACAGTGCAAGCAGATATTGCAGTTACAGTTGCAGACTTAGGTAAAGATTTATTTTTAGAACTCAAACTGCTAGAACCCTGCGGTATGGGAAACCCTGTTCCCAAACTTTTGATTCAAAATTGCTGGGTTGAAAATGCTTGGCATCGCAATCAACAAGATTGGCAAGGAAAAAAAGTACAGTATATTAAAACCGAATTTGATATTCGCGACGACTCCACAAGAAACCCCTTCCCCGGTATCTGGTGGGGACATTATAAAGATGAATTACCCATAGGTAGATGTGATTGTATCGCCGAATTAGATTACAACACCTATAAAAAACGCTACGAAATCAGATTAATAGCCGTCCGCCCCAACCCCAACTCAGAACTTAAAACCCACCACTCAACCCACATTCTAGACTGGCGTAACCTTCCCCAGTCCCCAGTCCCTAGTCCCCCTCCGGGTATGCCTTCTCTACGAGAGGCTGCGCCAACGGCACGCCAAGGGCGAACGCAGTCGCCTACGGAGGGAAACCCTCCTGCAGCACTGTCTCACCAGTCCCTCATCCTCAAAGAATGCCCCACCAACTGGGACGATTTACGCGCTTGGTGGCGAAAGTCGCTTTACAATAATCAACAGCTAGTTCTGGCTTGGTCGAAACCCCAGCACCAACCACCGCCAGACATTTGGCTTACCCTAGTGGGAATTGCTAAATACCTCAGTCGCACCAATGAATTACGCACCCGCAAGCAAATTTTAGACAAACTGAAGATTAGCGACAGATGCCTACTTTTAGGCATCAAAGCTTTGAAGTATTGGGGATTCACAGTCAAAAGACAAGACCGTTGTTTACAATTTACCTGGGATGCTGATCATGTCCAACAAAGCAATGCTGATGCAGCCATTGCTGAGTTTGTCGCAGCCATCAGCGAAGAACAGTTTCAGCAGAACTATTTTGCGGAAGTACCTTTGTCTACTATTATAGCGATCGCTAGCTATGAGACTAATTCGCCATCCAATGAGTATTAATCTGTAGGGTAGGCAGTGCAGCACCAAAATCATGATACGGCGCTGCACCGCCCATCCTACTGTATATATCTCATTCTCTCCCCAGTCCCCAGTCCCTCATCTCCCTAAATTCCCTTGATGTTCACATTTAAAACCTCGACGCTGCCAAGCTGACATATCAACTTTGCTTAGTTGAATCACATCTGTGCATTGTGGTTGAATAATTTGACCCAAACCCGCCCACAACAAACTACGGGTGACATCTAATCCTGTTTTTACCCACGACTCCCTATTACCTGGAACACCCTTTTCTTTAACAACCTCAACCTCAACCCAAATACCATGAGCGCCTAAAAGAATTTGTGCCATCAATTTAGCTCGCGGTAGGTGAGTGGGTGAAGTTATCAGTTTTACCTTATGTACTCCCCAACGTTGTAAAATTGGCACTCCATAGTAAAAATTATCAAAAGTCGAATTAGCACACTTTTCTAACCAAACATTGTCCAAGTCTGCAAACTGACGCTGAAAAATTAGCTTAATACATGGGTCTTGAGAACCATGTGAAATTAAAATGGGAGTTTGTGGATATTGTTTGGCTGTTTGGGCAATATAAATTTCTCTTCTAATACTACCACCAAGGATAAAAAAGGCATCCACAGGTTGGGAGGATGCAGAAACTAGGGTTATAGTGGTGATGACAAGCCAACAACTAAACACTAGACATAAAACCCACACAAGTTTTTGTAGTAATTGCCACTTTTTTCTCAGTTTCTGTCCTCTGGGGACTGATAAATTTCTGGGAAATTTGCGCCTCATAACACAAGATAAAAAGGCTTTGTTAGTTAAGCTAAAAAAGACCGGCCATTCTTTGAGAGAAGTGCTATCTTAGAAAATTAATATGGGGTGTAAACATGACAGTAACAGAACTGTCACACAATTGTCATAGTCCCAGATTAGACTGATTGAGAAAATCGCCAACCGTTAATGATTGTTAATAAAGTAACGCAAAACTTGCACTTAGTTTAAAGAGGAGAATTAATGGTGGGAGTGTAGCTAAAAATTAAGTATAAAAACTTAAGAATTTCCCGAAAGTCTGATTGCTAAACTGTCAAAATCACAATAGATTCCTGCTGATATACATGAACTCATCTGCGAAAAATCACTCGCTGCTCCAAGTTGCCATGATTGGAGGGGCGATCGCTACAACAGCAACTGTATCATTATTTGGCCCCGCTTGGACTCGCAGCGTTCGCGCCGCCTTACAAGACAGCCCCAAAGCTGTGGTAGACCAAGTATGGCAATTAGTAAATAGTGAATATGTTGATGGCAAGTTTAATCAACAAGATTGGCTAGCAGTTAGAAAAAACTTATTAAGTAAAGAATATTCATCTAAAGAAGAAGCGTATGTGGCAATTCGGGAAGCTCTACAAAAGCTGAACGATCCATATACAAGGTTCATGGATCCCCAACAGTTTGAAGCTCTCACCAATCAAACTTCTGGTGAAGTCTCCGGTATCGGTATCCGCATGGAACTGAATGAAACAACCAAGCGGCTGACTGTACTAGAAGCTATAGAAAATTCACCTGCTTTGAAGGCGGGAATTAAAGCAGGGGACGAAATCTTAGCCATTGATGGCAAATCTACCCAGCAAATGAAAGTAGATGATGCCTCTAAATTAATTCGTGGTAAAGAAGGCACTGTCATTACCTTACGTCTAGGACGTAGCGGCAACAACATTGATTTAAAGCTGACAAGAGCCAAAATCGAAGTTCCCACCGTCACCTACAACCTCAAGCAAGAAGGCAACCGTCGCGTAGGTTACATCCGGTTACGGGAATTTAGCGCTCACGCCTCCGAGCAAATGGCACGAGCTATCCGCAAGTTGAACGGACAAAAAGTAGATTCTTACGTGTTAGATTTGCGGGGAAATCCTGGTGGTTTATTGCAGGCAAGCGTAGAAATTGCCCGGATGTGGTTAGATGATGGTGGCATCGTCCGTACAGTTAACCGTCAAGGATTTAACGAGGACATGAAGGCTAACCGCACTGCCTTAACAAAATTGCCTTTGGCAGTATTGGTAGATGGTAACTCAGCTAGCGCCAGTGAAATTCTTACAGGTGCGCTCAAGGACAATAAACGAGCCGTAGTTGTTGGGACTCAAACCTTTGGTAAAGCTTTAGTGCAGTCAGTCCATGAACTACCAGACGGTTCTGGTTTAGCAGTCACCATTGCACACTACTACACCCCCAAAGGTACAGATATCAACCATAAAGGTATTACTCCAGATATCAAACTAGAATTAACCGAAGCACAGGAACGTCAACTTGCATCCAATCCTCAACTGATTGGGACTCAGAACGATCCTCAATATGCTCGTGCGATCGCTGTATTATCTAACAATACCTTCGCTACTCCGCCCATAAACCCAACCAATCAACCAATGCGCCTGGGAGCCAATGAGTTGAAGTTTTAACAGTTATCAGTTATCAGTTATCAGTTATCGAGCAGAGGAGCACAGGAGCAGGGGAGCAGGGGAGCAGAGGAGCACAGGAGCACAGGAGCACAGGAGCACAGGAGTGGGGGAGCAGGGGAGAAAATAATTACACCTCTTTTCCCCTTTCCCTTTCCCCCTCCCCACTTTCTGCCAAGCTGTACTAAGTTAGTATTGCCCAAACCACTCTCTCAGGTTTTATGAATCATCAGCAAATTGATACAACCACCGCCAACAGCTATTTGCCAATGGTGTCGGTGGTTGTTCCTATTTATAACGGTGAGGCAGATTTACCAGATTTAATTAACTGTTTTACATCTCAAACCTATCCTAGAGAACGGGTAGAGTATCTGTTGGTAGATAATAACAGCAGCGATCGCACCTTCACTTTTATAGAAAAATTTTCCGCTAATTCTTCCATCACAATTCACCCCCTCAGCGAAAAGCAAATTCAAAGCTCCTACGCGGCTCGTAATACTGGAATTAAGGCGGCTGTGGGCGAAATTGTGGTATTTACGGATGCTGATTGCCGTCCTCAACCTCAATGGCTTAATGCACTAATTAAACCTTTTGTCAATACTGAAATAGTGATTGTTGTTGGTGAAATTGTTGCCTTACCAGGAACAAACTTATTAGAAAAATACGCCGACCGTCAAGAAACCCTCTCCCAAAAGCACACTTTAGCCCATCGCTTTTGTCCCTATGGGCAAACAGCTAACCTAGCAATTCGCCGTACTGTCTTTGATCAATCAGGATTATTTCGTCCTCATCTCAATAGTGGTGGTGATGCGGATATTTGTTGGCGGATTTTGCGGTCAAATCTTGGCAGTTTAGAATTTGCGCCAGAAGCTATTGTTCAGCACCGCCACCGGGTCACACTTAAAGAGTTAGCCAGTCAATGGCGACGTTATGGGCGCTCCAATCGCTACCTGCACGAACTGCATGGTGTAGAGTTAATGCGAGATATCAGCCTTAAGGAAGTTGGCTACCGTTTAGCACGTTGGTTAATTAAAGAGTTACCACGCTCTAGTGCCAAAGCGATCGCCGGACGAGCCGACTTAGTAGATTTGCTCAATACTCCCATCAGCCTATTCACAGCCAGAGCGCGTGCAGGCGGACAACGGAACGCCAAGCTACCAGAAGAGGCTAAGACAATTGAATGGCTCAATTGAGTTTGAATTTTAGATTCAACATTCGCTACATTGAAACAAGGTAGTTTCTTTGCCCAGTCCCCACTCCCTACTCTTGCAAGGGCAGGTTTTTTACACTTCGACCGAAAAATACTGGTTTTAGGGTGTAGAGGTAGATAAAACTCTGATCATTTCCGGGATTTTACAGTTCTCCCTCATTACTTGATGAAAAACCTTCCCTGAAGAGCATTCCCTACTCCCCACTTCCACTTATAACTTAGACCAAAGGAAATTTTTAGATGTCAGCACAATTGTTACTGGTAGATGATGAACCGGGATTAAGAGAAGCCGTCAAAGACTACTTACAAGAAAGTGGTTTTAACGTTCAAGTCGCCAGTAATGCCCGTGAGGGTTGGGATTGGATGCAGCAAAACACACCAGACCTAGTGATTTCTGATGTGATGATGCCTCAAGTTGATGGGTATCAATTTCTCAAGCAATTGCGCGATGACCCGCGCTTCCAATCTCTCCCCGTGGTATTTTTAACAGCAAAAGGGATGACAAGCGATCGCATCCAAGGTTATCAAGCTGGCGTTGATGCTTACCTTCCTAAACCCTTCGATCCAGATGAGTTGGTAGCCATAGTAGAAAATTTACTTACCCGCCGCACTAGCAAGCCCCAAACCATCACCGAAGACGGCGAAACCCCAGATATTGCCGAGTTAGCTAATCAAATCGCCCAAATTAAAGCTTTATTAACTCAAAGAAACGCCATTTCTCAGTCACCCGCTCCTTTTAAAATCGACCTCACCCCCAGAGAACAGAGTGTTTTAAATCTAGTAGCCGAAGGGTTAATGAATAAAGAAATCGCCCGCCGTCTAGAAACTAGCGTGCGTAACGTCGAAAAATATGTCAGCCGTTTGTTCAGTAAAACAGGTACTAACAGCCGTACAGAGTTAGTTCGCTTTGCCTTAGAACATGGACTAGCAAAATAGACTGCTCTTGACACCCTATATAGCAGTCCCTACATAGGGCGCGGACATTGATGAATCATCAAATCTTTACGGCAAGGGCTTTCTCTTGCCTGTACCCTGTTACCTATCACCTGTCCCCTGCTATATCTGTGCCTCTGTGGTAAAAAATATCAACACAGAGGTACTGAGACACAGAGGTTGATCAAAAATACCTCATGTAGCAGCAAGACTATCACATTAATCATTTACACCTCTTGAAAAATCAACTACCAACAATTTTCAAGATGGTGAAACCATCACATTATTTGTGGTTATTTTTACTAATTAATCTCCGCAAGTCGAAGTAAAACCCTGGTTATAATAATTGCTCTGTTCAACTAATCTTCTAGCGCTTTTACCAACTGAAGAAGCAGAGCATGATAGTGTTAGTAATTACTCAACTCTATACGTAAAATAATTAGTGAGAACTACCTTTACAGTTGCTTTGTTTAGCTTTTCGAGGAGTAGGGTAAATTTGAGCTTATTAACAAAAGCATTAAGTTATACAAGCCAACTCATTATTTAGAGCAAATATTTAGGTAGGCTAACTCCCAAATAATTAAGATTTTCTGCCCAGTATTTGATTTGCCACTACTCAAATTACAGCTTTATTTGTAACTACTGATTAGTATCAACAGCATTCCGTAAACGCATCAGTTGACGACGCATTTGGGGTGACGCTTTAAACTCAGAGACTTCTTGTGCTTTTACAGACGCTTGTAGCATCTCTAAAAAGTCATCAGACCCTTCTGTGAGCGCATCTAGTAGCACCTGCATTAGTTGTTCGCGATCGCCCAACAAACTTTTTTCTTCAACTAACCGAAATTTGAGATGTATTTCGCACTCATAGACACCGACTTCTATATTATTAAGCTGCCGTGGTAATGCTTTGGAGTTCATAGTCTTAGGGATTCCTGTATTTGGTGGTTATGAGGTTAAGGAGATGTATTTCCTACGAAATTTCTTTATAGTTTTTTGAATCCGTTGTGCCTAAATTAACAATGTTTTTTCAATTTACAGTATTTAACTGTCATTGGACTCTCCTGTGTTTTTTAGATAGACTTTCAAGTGTAAGTTTGATTTTTCCTGTACAAGTTGTTGTGCAGGTAAGCCATAACTATTATTCAGTTTTTGAGATTATATACAATAAAGTTTCTGTAAGAAGTTGTTCTAGCTTTTTAAAGCTTTTTACATCAACTTTATTTGACAATCAAGAACAGTTTGAGTTTTTACTGAAAGTTTAGTGTTTACACGTAAGTAAATCCTCTATTCTTTTTGCTTTTATTAAAGCTGGACGTAGTTAGATGCTACTACCGTAAATTTACCCAATGTACGTTTTTTTCATCAGAAAATTTGGCAAGTTTAGCTCGTAAATTTAATGAAAATTAAGATTTGGATTTTCCACCATAGCATAAGCTCTAAGTTCACCTCAGAAAAATCCCATCTCAGGGGAAAAGAGGAGGCAGTTGACAGTTGACAGTTGACAGTTGACAGGGGGCAGAAGTAATAACTTTCTACTTTTAACTCAGTACTGGCTCAAAGTCACGCTTATGCACTAGCGCACTTGCCAATTCTCAATTAATTTGATTGCTTTTATGGCTGTATATAGCGTCTACAATGATTGCAGTGTAATTAACTTGAATCTGACACCCTGCTATGGACAACGCATTGCTGCTCAAGTCTACAACCAGACACATCCGCATTTTTGCAGCTGAAATTGACCGGGATGGCGAACTAGTTCCCAGCAATCAAGTCTTAACCTTGGATGTTGACCCAGACAACGAATTAAATTGGAATGAAGATGCTTTGCAAAAGATTTATCGTAAGTTCGATGAACTAGTCGAAGCTTCCAGTGGTGCGGATCTTACAGACTATAACTTACGCCGCATTGGCTCAGACTTAGAGCATTATCTGCGATCGCTCCTGCAAAAAGGCGAAATCAGCTATAATCTCTCTGCTCGTGTGACTAACTACAGCTTAGGACTTCCTCAAGTTGCCGTTGGTGATAAGTAAGTAGGTTAAAGGTGAGGAACTAGCGGCTAGGGGCTGGAGGCTAGAGATTAGAGGCTAGAATATTTACTCAGCGTTTAACATCCCCCTATCGCTAACCTTACTCAACACTCAGGTTAGCTTTTATCTTGCCCCATCTGCTTCCACTGGGAAATCTGAGCTTCAAAACCTTGATGATTTCGTAGGGTGGGCAATGCCCACCTATTAACGGGAATTAAACAGAAATGTAGATAAAAACAGAGTCTAATGCTGAATTAGCATAGCTTTCACATCGTATTAACAATTCGCGCATTCGCGCATTAAAGACATTTTGCCTACGGCACGCTACGCGAACAGTCGGGGATTTAAACCCCGACGGAAACTGATACTACGTATAGACGTAGGGGTCTTAAACCCTTTTATTTACGATAAACTCATAAACTCATGAAGGAAATAACCAACGCAGCCATACCGCCAAGCTAGTTTGGGTTACGTTTGGGCTTGATTTTGGTCTAAGTCCCGTTAACACCATTAGGATTTACGCATAAAAACGAAAAATCAAGGGTTTGGGCAAGGGTGTAGGGGTATAGGGGTGTAAATCTTTAAAACCCTTACACCCTTACACCCTTACCCCCCTACACCCTGTCTCAACAGATAACCTTGGTGCGTAAGTCCTGACCATTAAGGGAAAAGCTAACTCACAACTGATTGGTAGGAGCAGATTGACCCTGACCCTACAACTGTCAACTAACAAATAAAAGTTTTAAATTATTTTCCTAAATGTCTCAATTTGCACAGTAGCAAATCGATTAAACATTTATTATCCAATGGGAGAGGGTGTTTAACCACTACCGAGTCATAACCCCTAGTCCTATCTTACCCATTAGCAACCTTTATAACTCTTATAGGACTTACGCAAGTGTCATGATCAAACTAACTGTAGGGTGCGTCAGCCCCAATAATGTCGTACACATTCTGTGGATTTTTCACATCTGACGCAGCTTACCCCAAGCGCCAGTTGCGTAAGTCCTGCTTTTGTTGGGATTGATTAAGAATTATGTAGGTGTTAGCCTCCTCTCCGAGTTCTGCAACAAAGTAGCTGTAGGCTATTAGGCAGCTGGCGGGGTGGCGTAACTAATTATGAATCTTCTTGTTGTCTGATTCTTAAATATCTTAATTCTTAATTAAACTTTATGACTGTTTCGCAACTTATAAACTATTGCAATAAGCGATCGCCTATCGTAAGTTATACATATTTTCGCGTAGACGGTTGAGGGTTAACAGTTAACTCTCAACCGTCTACGAGTCAACAAACTTCAGGAAAAGCACAAGCTAAATAAAGCTATGATGAGGCTGTAGGATGGACAAAGGAGTGAGTTGTTTGCATAACTTCAAATAAGTATTGACATCTGCTGGCATGGCAGGCTAATAATCATAATCCCCTGTTGAATAAATGAATTTAACAATGGACAGTGAACAGTTGACAGTTGACAATTACTCCTGCCTCACTCGTGAGAGGATTGAGAAACGGAAATTTTTGGCTTTTTCTCCTGAAAAGGAGAAGTTTTAAACCTGGAATGAACAGCTGTCAATTGTCAATTGTCAATTGTCAACTAATAAAAAATCTGAGCGGTCTTAATTCTAGCCGCTACCGTACTGTTGAAACAATTGCCAATCGCTGATCGGTGCGAACACTATGGAAAATGATGCGGCAACGCTCTACTGTCCAAATGAACTGTGTCAGGCTGCTAATCCCCTGACGCATAAGTTTTGCCAGCGATGCTCCACACCCTTACCCAAGCGTTATTTGTGGGTGCTGGGAGATAGTCTGAGTGTTGACAGTGCGGGAGAAATATTAGGCGATCGCTATTTAATTATCAATGAATCCGTTGTTTTAGATACTAAACCTGGTTTATCACCCCAAACACCCGAATTAGAAAATATCCACCCCATCCGACCCTATCTTCGCCTCATCCCTTACCGTTTACATATTCCCCAAGTTTACGGAGTCATACCATCAACAGAGAGTAAGCTGCACAGTGAAGTTTTCTTATTAGAAAAATCGCCTATCTTGGTAGGCAATTTACCGCAAAAAGTGCGTTTGTGTGAAGAGTTTACCAATGCTTGGCGCTACGCCCCGTCAATGCGCCAACTACATTGGCTGTGGCAAATTGCTAATCTTTGGCAACCTTTTCAGAGTGAAGGTGTAGCTTCTAGCTTACTTAACCCCTACCTGTTGCGGGTAGAAGGGCCATTATTGCGGTTATTGGAACTACATTCAGACTCGAAGGGAGCGCCAGAATTGCCCCAATTGGGAGAATTTTGGCAGCAATTACGTGAGGAAGCCAAACCAGCAATAGCAGAATTTATTGACCAAATTAGCTATCAACTGATTCAAGGTGAAATTAAGTCTTGTGAAGTGCTAGTAGCGGTTTTAGACCAAGCATTGACAGAATTAGGCAAATCACAAACCGCTACTATCCAAATTGCCACACAAACAGACACAGGCCCCAGTCGGCAACGTAATGAAGATGCTTGTTATCCTCCCAGTGGCACATTATTGAGTAAACCACCCCAATCTAATGCTTTGGCAATTGTTTGTGATGGCATTGGTGGACATGAAGGCGGAAATGTTGCTTCTAATTTAGCCATTGAAACTATCCAGCAGCAGGTACAACAACTAACAAATGTACCAGTAGAGCATATTGAACCCTCTGTTCTCATAGCTGATTTAGAAAGAGCAGTAGCTATTGCCAATGATAAAATTAGTCAACGCAATGACAGCGAAAATCGCCAAGGGCGAAAACGCATGGGTACAACCTTGGTCATGGCATTACCTATTGCCCATGAAATGTATATTACCCATGTCGGCGACAGTCGCGCCTATTGGATTACTCGCCACGGTTGTTATCAAGTCACCCTCGACGATGATGTGGCATCGCGGGAAGTGAGATTAGGCTATGCTGTCTATCGTGAAGCTGTGCAACAAGGTGGCTCTGGTTCTCTGGTGCAGGCTTTGGGAATGAGTCCCAGCAGTTCTTTACATCCCACAGCCCAAAGATTTATCATCGATGAAGATGGGATATTTCTATTGACTTCTGACGGGTTGAGTGATTTTGACCGTGTGGAAGATTATTGGGAAACGGAAGTTTTACCTATTCTCACTGGTGAAGAAAATAATATTGTGAATGTGGTCGAGCGATTGGTAAGCATTGCTAACAATAAAAATGGCCATGATAACGTCACCATCGCTTTGGTTAATTGTCGAGTTAAATATAGCGAACCACAAATAAGCCTAAAAGCAGTTATTCCTGAAGGTATTAATATCAAGACTGTTAATTTGACAGCCAGCCCGCAACAGCTAACATCACCAGAGACTAACTCAGAACAAAAAACCAAAGTAGTTGCTAACAACCTACCCAACAGAATCGGCAAACTACCGCTAAATTGGCTCGTACCTTTAATCCTAGTGGCGACGGCTGGGGTATTTGGTTATTGGGTGATGTTATTTCGATCGCAATACGCCACGCGCACAACCACCCCAACGGAGACTGTATCAGCTACCCAGAGTCCCAAAGTAGAGCGATCGCTAAATAATCTCGCCTCTGGATGGATAATTAAAACAAATAGTGAAATCACTGTTGATAAACTAAAGTTAAATCCTGAAAGTTTTTTGGAAGTTATCGATAAAAAACCTAATTCTCAACCCGCTTCTGGGGGTTATGACGTGTATCTGCGTCTATGCAGCAGTCCCAACTCAGCTAGTGCTAATAATCTGGCTACGAATCCTCCTGCACCTTCATATCAGCCAATCAAGATGCCATTAGCCGAACTGAGACGATTTGCTGTGACTGTTTTACCACCCAATCAAGCCAGTCCTTGCGATAGTGTCTCGGTTCCCAAAGACAGCCTACCCTCTACACCAAATCCGACAAATAATCCCAGTGCAACCGACTCGAAGAATTCATCACAATAGGACTTACGCATAAAAATGAAAAATCAAGTAGTAGGCAGTACAGCACCAAAACTATGATAACGGGCGGGCAAGATGCCCACCCCACAATAGGAGTTAATTTCTGGTAAATTCCTTAGATGCAGACGTAGGGGTCTTAGTGCCTTGAATATAGGATAAACTAATAAGAAGCTGAAATAATAGAGATAAAAACAAGATGCTATGCACAAGTTAAGAGTTTTCCCAAAAGGAAATTATACTTGGCAAGTATCATCAAGAGTGCTGAGTTGTTTATTTGCCTATAAAAAGCTATACAATTTAGCTTTTGGTGAAGAAGGAAACTTTCAGTACGCATACTTTTGCATTGTTTGTACTTTGTAGTGTCCTAATCCATGCCATCCCTGAATCTGGCGATCGCCCGTCTCATCAATACTGGCAAAGATAGTTTCGCCATTTGGGTGGTTAAGGCTCCCTATCCCAGTGGCTATGTTCTGCGTGACTGTGCTTGGCCTGTTGAACTCACTCAAGTTTGGCAAGAATGGCAGCAAATGTTTGCTGGCCATAGTGGAATTCATATTTCTTCAGATACCAGACCCCCCTTAACAAACCCAATTCCTTGGAATTTAGTCTCACCCCCCTCCAACCAAACCACAGGTTATGGTAGTCGCCTCATGCAGTACTTGGGAATGAACTTGTGGCGTTGGATATTTGATGGGCCAATTCTCGGCAGTTTTGAACGTAGTCGCGGTATCGCTATGGGTCAGCATACACTTCTGCGCTTTCGTTTAGAAATTCGTGACCCAGATTTAATTGCTCTACCCTGGGAAATTATGCAACGGGAACCCGGTCAGCCGGCAATGTCCCTCTCCCCGGATGTGTTATTTAGCCGGACTACTACTGAAGTTGAAGCTTTACCATATTTACGCACTGACCAAGCCCTAAAAGTGTTGTTGGTTCTGGGACATGACCAAAACCTGCAACTGCAAAAGGAAGCCGCTATCCTAGAACAAACGCTGTTAAATGGCAATCATTACCATAATTATGCACCCTGTAGTGTCAAAACTCTCATCCAGCCAACACCCCAAGAGCTGATTCAAGAGTTGGAAACTAAAGCATATAATGTGTTTTTCTATGCTGGTCACGGTTTACCAAACCCCGACGGTGGATTGCTGTTTTTACGCCCACAAATGAGCCTCAATGGTATAGAATTAGCCCAAGCATTAACTCGCAGTGCTGTGAAATTAGCTGTGTTTAACGCCTGTTGGGGCGCACAGCCAGCAGCTATTAATCATCAGGCTATCCCTACTAGTAGTTTGGCAGAAGTGTTAATTCGTCACGGTGTGCCGGCGGTTTTGGCAATGCGCGATGAAATTGCTGACCGGGAAAGCCACAGTTTTATTCAAGCTTTTGCCGAAGCATTGCGATCGCGTAAATCAATCGATGAAGCAGTGGCAGAGGCTAGGCAAGAACTGCTAACAATATATAAGTATAATCAACCGGCTTGGACTTTACCCGTTCTCTATCTCCATCCAGACTTTGATGGTGAACTCATCAAAGGTTTTGATGACAGTGTAACGGAAATGCCAGATATTACTATTTCTAATCCTAATATTCCCAGGTCGGTCGCTTTATTGCGATCGCTTTCCCCCGGCGGTCGCACTTGTCCTTTAAGAACAGGTGTCACGCGCATCGGTCGCACGGAAAATAATGATATCGTCATTCCTGAACGCTATGTTTCTAAGGAACACGCGGAAATTTTATGTCGGAATATTTCTACCGAAACTACTCAAGTCCCCACTTATTATCTCCAAGATTTTTCTACCTTTGGTACGTGGTTTTTAGGAACTAACGGTTGGCAACAACTCCTGCGGCGGGAGCAAGTTCCCTTAAAATCAGGTATGCAGTTAAAGTTTGGTAGTCCCAGAGGTGAAATTTGGGAATTTGTGATTGAGGATGTTTAATTGGGGACTGGGGAAGAAGAGGGGAAGGGGGAAAGGGGACTGGGGAAGAAGAGGGAAAGGGGAAAAGGGGAAGGGGGAAAGGGGAACTCACAAGTGTAGGTTTTTAATCTAGCAGTGAGTAAGGACTCTAAAACTAACGAGAAAATCGTTGTTTTATTCACCCCTACACCCCTATACCCTTACACCCCTACACCCTAAAACCCAGGTTTTTGGAACACCAATAAAAAACCTACACCTGTCAGGGAAGGGGGAAAAATTTGGTTCTTATTTGTAAGTTTCTAAATGTCGGGTTTTTGTTGAAAAACTATTCAGCGCTTAAACATAATATCGATAATTAATTATCATAATTTTTTCATATTCCTTTTTATATATTTTATTTGCGTATTTTCTGGGAAAAAGATTACTTACAAGGGATCAAGATTTTGTTAGTATATGTAAAAATTTATTTTAACCCTGCCTAAAACGTAATTTGGCGTTATACCAGACTAACCACAACGCACAACTGACACAAGCAGTGCAGTAAATGGACAATTGAAAGATTAAAATAAACTATTTTTTTTTGCGGAAATCTCAATCTGACTGCTGTAGCTTTCAATGTCAACAACCTAATTGAACAAGGGGCAAACAATGATTCATAAAATTAACAGTTCAGACACTTGCCATTCTGTAGGATCTCAAATCGAACTGGATTTGTTAGCAGCTTTATTAGAACCAGAGGATGCAGCCTATCCTTGGAATCCCAGTGATGACGGGTCAGCAGCTTATTTTGACGAACTCGAACGGCAATTCGCAGCCCAAGAGGTTTTAGATGAAGAACTTACAACTAGAGCGCAGGTTTTTTACGACAAACTTGATAATCTATGGTCTGAATTGAGCTTTTCTTCATACTACAATAATAATACAGAATCGACAGTTGTAGATCACCTTCAAGAAAATTTATATACAGCTTTTGCGGCTGGTGTCCCTCAAGGTTGGCTAAGTGCGATCGCCACTAAAGCCACAGAGATTGTTTCATCTGGGCAATCTTTAGGTGAGCAATTAGTAGAGTGTGTACAGAGTGTATTACCCACATGGGCAACAGATGATTTGTCAATCTTAACCCGTCCCTACGCTTATGCTATGCGGAGCCGGGAAGGACAAAATTTAACCTCTATAGTTGATAACGTGAATAGTCAAGATTGGTCTAGTTTATCAGAAGTTGAACAGGCGAAGATGAGTGTGGCGATCGCTTACTATGCCATCCAACAACTCAATGATTCTCAGCCTGAATCCTAATACCAGCTTGGGATTTTAGATGAAAAATCTTGATTAATGTAGTCCAGCAACGGTAAACAAAACTATCTTCGCTAATTTCGTATAACTTCTGTTGTAAGTTTTTATTTAATCCCAGTGAACAGTTATTTTACTCACAGGTCACATTGTTGTGGCAAATTTTTGATTTACAGTGTTAGCTTTTACTTATAACAAATGATAGTATTGTTACAATACGCTGATGAAAAAATTAGAGCAATCTACCCTAAGATAGATTTATTAGGGGACAGGTTACAGGGGACAGGGGACAGGCTAAAGAGGCGATGAGTGTAAAGGTTTTATGATTGATGTCTTGATTGCTCTGGTGACTGCGATAAACTCAAAGTAAACCGAGAGATAATGACAAAAACAATTCCTCAAACTCCCAACTCAGCACTTCACTTAGGATCTAGGAAACGAGTAGCAAAATTTTGCGATCGCGTCGGTGATAATGCTCTAGCCTTAAGAATTGCTGCCATTAAGAAAGCATAAGACAAGACCCCAACAACAACTAAGAGTAAAGTATTACTGTGTCCGGCTGTATTCCATAAAGCATGAAGTGCGGCGGCGCTGAAGTAGCCAACGGCGAGAATCTGTTTAGCATGACGGGGTTTGAGTGCAGCGAGGCCGATGAAATATCCTAGATAACCACTATAAGCCATGTGTCCAGCTGGTAAACCCAAAATTCTGGCAATCAAGACTTGTAAGCCTACATCTGAACCCGCTTGTAAGGAAGCGGCTGGGACATATTGACCGAGAGTTTCCAACAAAGTAAAGCCGACAGCCGAAGCCGTTCCCAAAAGGATACCATCCAAAGGTTCCCAAATGCCGATACGTTCGCGCCAAGGTGAGGGTAGTCCCAAGGCGATGAGATATGCTGCCAATATAGGTAAAGCTTTGAGTAATTCTTCCATCAACCCAGCGCCAAAAAAGTACCCCACAAATAACTCTGTGAGGCTGTTGATGGGTTGGTCTACTGCTGGTACATCACCAGGAAGAATCACACGAAAAATGTAGATAAATAAATTTAATATTGGACTGAGCAAAATTAACGTTGTTGTCAACGCTGCACCGACTAGCACCCACCAAGGTTTAGGTTTACCGCAAAGTTGGTAAATAAAATAGTAAGCAGCTAGGGCGATGTAAGTAGCTACTATTACTTGATTGGCTTGTGGTCTTCCGACTGTGGCAAACATCAGCACCACAAATACCACCGTTAGTATTCCGGGGACAAGGTAAGCTTTACGGGTCAAATCTTTCCCGGTGGAAATGATGGGGAAAAGCTGAGTGAAGCTGACCGAGTCTGGCTTTTGTTGGGAATTTTTGGCTGAAGGGAGGGGTGCAACTTGGTTAGTGATAATTGTCGGTTGGGGTGCAACTGCGTACTCGAACAGGAATTGCGGCCCATCAGCACCTAAAGAAATGCGATCGCCTGCGTGCAATTCCTGACACCCATACAAGCGTTGATCATTTAGATAAGTACCGTTAGCACTATTCAAATCACAAAGTACCCAGCTAAATGTGCCATCTACAGATGAAGCGACGGGACGAACCACAGCATGACGGCGGGACACCATTCGATACATCATGGCATCTAAAACAACTTGGCAACTGGGGTCACGTCCAATTACTACTTCTTTACTGGTAAGCGAGTAGCGAGATTCTGACCCAAATGCTGCTCCATTACCAGACACTAGCCGCAGAAAAGCATTATGTCTTGCGTTTTTGCCTGTCATCGAGTAGGTATTTCCAAACTAATTCATAAAATGCTTGGCATTGGGGGGTTAACCTTGGCCGTGCCAATAGCAGCATTGCTAAATACACTATAGCTCTACTATCTACGAATAAATTTAAAATTCACGCATACAAAATTTAAAATTATTTTTCTTAATTGTGACAAGTCTTATTACTACAAAAAGTATTGTTTGTACCTGATTTATTTAGATGTGTCAATTCTAGAAAGCCTGACATTAATAAAAAGTACAGATGGGTAACAAATATTCAAGACACTTAGGCTAGAGTGAACAGGACTTACACAACTGGCACAATAGTAGCGTCAGATGTAGAAAATTCCTGAATTTGTCCGAAATTATTGGGTCTGCCGCACCCTACAGTTAGTTTATGACACTGGCGTAAGTTCTAGTAAAGTGGGTTAGATTGAGGAAGAAAACCCACTTCATCATGCTCTACGAGAGGTGGCGCTAAAGGTTGCCAACGGGTACGGCATATATCGGCGGTTAATTATTCTTAACCCAAATACTTATTCATAAAGTTTATCAATAATATAATGTTTCCCAGTTTTCTGCCATCACAAGCCAATCAACTTAAAGACACAGAGGCGATCGCTTTCGGGGAAAATATAGAAAGGATACCTTTTCTCTCTCAACATGGGTAATAAAAATTGTGTGCAATTCTTATCCAATGCCAAAATTACCACTACCACCAGCACTTGTAGGTTCAGAATTAGGTACTTTTACCCAGTATACAGTTACTCAACGAATGCCTGCGATCGCTCGTAGAGTTGTAGGAGAAAATGATTTTTCCCCAGAAATTAATTCTAGGTTAGAAAATCTAGCTACAGAGTTACAACTAGGTTATTTAGTACCTCTAGAAAATGATAATAGTACGGATTTTTCCGCTTGGAATAACTATCTACAAACCTACAATGGTCAGCGTTGGCTAGACGTGCCTTGGTTCTTTGCTGAAACTTACTTTTATCGACTAATTTTAGAAATTACTCATTATTTTCGCCCTGGTAGATGGCAAGGTATTGATCCATTTCAATTACAAAAATCTCAAGGTTTAGAAGCATCTCTCGATTCAATTATTCTTTTATGCAGCCAAGTAAATAAATGGGTAGATGATTGGCAAACTGAGGGAGAAATAAATCAAACAGCTTTAATTACACTATTATATTTTGCTTTGTGGGGAAATCGAGTTGACCTCAGTTTGTGGTCTGCATTTGAGAGCGATGGCGTTCCGCCCAGCGTAGCTGATCGCAGCAGATTTGATGTTGAAAGTCAGTTAGGGAACATACTAGTTAATGATGCTGCTCAAGTCAGAGACTTGTTAACTAGTGGTGAGGTAAAACGGATTGATTTTATCGTAGATAATGCTGGTTTTGAATTGGTATGTGACTTATGTTTGGTGGATTTCTTATTAAGTAGTAAGTTGGTTAATCAGATTTATCTGCATTTGAAACCACATCCAACTTTCGTTTCTGATGCTATGATTAAGGATGTATATGATACAACTAGCTTTTTAGTCGCTAGTAGCAATCAGCAGGCTATATCTTTGGCTCAAAGGTTAGAAAGTTATATTATGTCAGGGTGTTTAGTCTTGTCTGAAGATTATTTTTGGACATCACCTTTAGCATTTTGGGAAATGCCGAAATATCTGAAAGATGAGTTAACAAATACGGGTTTGCTGGTAGTTAAAGGAGACGCAAATTATCGCCGACTGTTAGGCGATCGCCATTGGCAGATTACTACTAATATAGCTGATATCGTTTGCTATTTGCCTGCACCAATGGTAGCCTTACGTACTCTCAAATCAGAAGTAGCAGTAGGTTTAAAATCTGAAGTTGTCGAGGAAGTCGCAAAATCTGACCCTTCTTGGTTAACAAACGGGCAATGGGGTGTAATTCAGTTTGTAGCTTAGTAATTGAAGAATTGTCAGCATAATTTACAAAATATAAGCTAGATGTTTTAATTGCCAAATCAAATGATAACCATAAGTTTTAAACTATAGGATTTAGGCTGATTTTTAAAATATACATAGCCTAGCGTATCATGCTTTTGGCTCCCTGCACTATCCACCCTACAAATACTAAGATTTTTTACAAAAAAATACATTTTAGTCAGATAATCAGTGCGAAATGAAGAATTTAATACTAAAAATTATAAGTTTGGTAAATTGTACTGTATTCTAATAAAGGAATTAGTGACAATGAATTATAAAATAATATGAGCTTATCGAGTACCGCTCTCCAGCAGCGAGAAAAAGAAGCTAAGGCACTCAGGTCGTTTCTTATCTACAGTTCAATTGGCTCATTTGTACTACATATTGGGCTACTGACTTTATTTCTTGGCTATTTTTTGATAAAAAATCCTCAAGTTAAAGATGAGCCAATTGAACTGACGCTTATAGAAGTGCCAAATCAGGAAGTAAAAAAACTCCCAGAAATTGAGAAATCGCCATCAAAAGTAGATGCTGGTGGTGGCGGAGGTGGTGGCGGAGGTGGTAAGTTTGCTCAACAGCAAACCTCCACAAGTGCAGATACCTCTTCAAGGTCTGTGGTAAAACAGCCAACTGTACAACCATCCCAGCAATTGTTACCGCAGAAAATACCAGTTATTACTTCTCCAATACAAAAGTTAACTGATACATCAAAGACTTCGCCACCACAGCCAACAACACCACCCGAAACTTCAAAGCCAGTTGTAACTCAGCCACCAATTACAAATGAACCTCCATTAGAACCAAATAGTTCTACCGCAAAGTTGGTTGAACGCTTGAAGAGTCCGCCACCGCAACCAACCACACCTACTACACCATCAAAGCCAGTAGCAAACTCAATACCACCAGTTCCTGCATCTTCACCTGCACCTACGTCTATTAATCCTCCATCAAATGGTACGCAGCGATCGCAACCTTCTAGCCAAACTCCTGGTAGCCGTACCACTAACGGTTCCGGTAATTCTACCAGCAATGGTTCTAGCAATGGTTCCGGTAATGGCGTGGGTAATGGCGTGGGTAATGGCTTTGGTAACGGTTCCGGTAATGGCGTGGGTAATGGTGTTGGTAATGGCGTGGGTGATGGCGTGGGTAATGGCGTTGGTGACGGTTCCGGTAATGGCGTTGGTAACGGTTCCGGTGATGGTGTTGGTAATCAACCAAAGAAAGAAGAAGTCGCTACAGCACCAAAACCACCGACGGATCAAGGCTCTTTCTTAGACCGTGCAGATTGCATTAAATGTGACTATAAATATCCAGATAGAGCCAGACGATTAGGTATACAAGGTAATGCAAAAATGGCACTTAATGCGGATGAAAATGGCAATATAACTAGTGTACGGCTAATTGATTCTACAGGCGATCGCGAACTGGATGAAGCAGCGCAAACATCAGCACGAGATTGGAAATTAAAACCGAAAGATGGAGGTAGACAAGGGGTGCTAGCTATCATCAAATATAGCTTAAAAAAGCGACCTTGAACTAATAATAATTACAGCGTTTTTTGTTTCACCGAATGTTGCACTAGCCAGCAATGTAAGCCTACGATTAACAACGCCAATGGTAGCATCAACAGGGGGATAATTTCTAAACTTGCCCAACTTGCTGCCCAACCTGCGCCAGTTGGTATAAGTGCTGCGCCAAAACTGGCGACGCTGGTGGCGAAGCTAACAGCCGCAGGAACAAGGGCTTCTGGTAATCGTTGGGGTATGAGCCAGATGGTGGCGGGAAAGATTGCTGCCAAGCCAAAGCCAATCAAGGGTAAGCTAATTAATTGATCTGGTAGTTGCCACCAAGTCAGCAATCCCATGATTACCAAAGTTAGGGACATACTGATGGTGCGGACTCCCCCAAGCCGTTGTAAGAAGTAACCTAAGATAAAACGTCCCAAGGTTAACCCTAACCAGTAGGCACTGACGCTATAACCAGCGATGAGTTGGGGAGTTTGACGACCGACTGATTGTACAGTGTATGCCCAGCTACCGATGCAGGCTTCGACACCAACATAAACCAGCAGCAGTAACCCAGTTAATAGTACCACAGGATTTTGGAGCGATCGCCCTAAATTTTTTACGGCAGTTGCATTCGATGCCGATATGCGTTGTGTCATTGGGGTGTAGCGGTAAATTATTACACCCAAGACGCTGACGATTAATAAGCTGACGATGCCCGCTAATACATAATAAACCTGCCGCCAGTTCATGCTTAATGCTAGTAAAGTAGTAGCGATGGTGGGGCCGCAGAATGCGCCAATACCGTAGAAACCATGAAGCAAACCAATCAGATTGGCACTGCGCGAATCTTGGACAATGTAAGTGTTAATGCCTGCATCAATTAAGCCAATGCCCAAACCCAGCACGCTTCCGGCTGCAACCATGAGTAACCAGTAGGGGGAGGTAGCGTAGATGATGAGTGCCATTGTCAGCGCCACCGCAGCTATCAGTAGCATTTTTCCTAATCCGAGACGGTTACTCACTAGACTGCTGGTAAATGCTGCGAGAATATAGCCGCTAATTTGACTCACAAATAGCAAGCTGACGGTTGCTGAACTCAGCTCATAGGTTGATACAATGGAGGGCAAAAGCACCCCTAACCCGGCTTCCGCAATGCCAATGGCGATAAAGGCGTAAAAAGCGATCGCCACTCCAATCCACAGAGGCGCTTGGGTGTGTCGATAATCTGTCATTGGTAGAAATGCTCCTGCCTGAAAGGATTCAGTTACTGAGATTTACTTAGTTGATCATGCTCAAAAATTACTTGATGCCCATCTCTCTGGAGTGCGATCAGCTACGCTGGGCGGAACGCCATCGCTCTAACTTCTCACCTGTAAATGTGCATAAATAAGGAATAACCACTAGCCGCCAGAATGAAAAGTATAATTGTAGAATATATCACTACATCTCTAACTATAAATAAAATCCAATCTTTTCTCAGTTCCTGTTTAAACTTGAGTTCTTGCAGTCTACGCTCAAGTTTTGAATTTTCTTGAGACTGTTTGCTTTTTGTGAATACAATTAAAGGATTTTCACCTTTAGTAGTAATTCTCTGTGAGATATCTATTACACTTGTCATCTATTAAATACCTACAATTTCAGATTCAAGGTTTTGCTTATCGTCTGTAATCCAAACTTGTTTACCTTGTAGCTTTGCTTCTAGAGCTACTTCTAAAAGGATGATTCCTTTTAGCAATATTTCAGCAGTATCTCCATTAATCTGTTGTTTTAACTTGTTGATTGTTTCATACAATTCTGGTGACAAGTCTAAATTAATTTGTATCCGCTCAGGTTTATTTTCATCCATCATTTTTAGCTCATAAGGTAAAACTAATATCTGCCAAATTTTTAATTCTCAATTGGCTCTGCAATGATCAGCCTAAAAAATCATGAGTTTTTACAAGATTATTTTTGTAATAAGAAAGTCTGCAAAAAAATAAAAAACAATATTTTAATTCTGAGAAATCAATATAAATATGATATTTCTTAAATAACTTTATCCAGATGTTGATATCTTTAACCATTCCGATGCTTCGTTATAAAATTTAAATTGACTTTCACTAGCACGGAACTCTTTAGTATGAACCATTCTTTTTCCTTGCACCCACTTTGTGCCGTGGTATTTATGTAATAATTCGTGATACAATACAAATTCAACTACAAACTCAGGTACTTTAGCATCATCAAGAGTTAAGCTGATCACTACCCTATCTCTAGCTGACTCATAATGTCCTAATTTACGGTAAGTGTTAATTCGACTCCATGCTAGACGCGGTTTAGGAAGGCTGGAAAAGAAATATTCATGATTGACTTTATCAAATAATTCATCAAGATTATAAAACTTCCCTTGTGGGTTTTCTGCCATTACCTCAGCAATCAAATCAAGCTCTAATAAAACATTACTGTACTCTTCTGTACTGGCAAACTCTCGAATGATTTGTGTATTCTTTTGTTTCTTACCCAGAAGTGCAGATTCTACTAACGCTTGTAATACTGCATTTGGTGCATTGATAAAGCCTTCACTAACCATGATACTAGCTGCGCTAGTAGATATTTTACCTTTATATAGCCCAGCTATATTATTTATGGCAATCATTAATTGCAGTGGTTTTTGACCTCGCATACTCAGAATATCTTTAGCCATTTTCCACATATAGCAAGTATTTTTTACGTGGAGGTGGAGATAATCCTCATCTGTTAAAAATTTGAGCCATGCGTATATTTTACGAGATTGGTCAGCCAGATTTGCTGGTGTTGCTTGTTGTTCGGCACATATTTTCTCAATTATTGTTGCTTTTGTAATTAAACTTTGATGTAGTTGTTTTATTCGCCATGAGTTCTCCTGAAAATTTGAGGCTAAATGCAAAATTTCCTGTAAAATATTATTTTCTTGGATTTTAATATTTTTTAAATAAATAATTTTATGATCCATTTTTAAGTGAGTTATTAATGTATGTTGAGTAAGAACGGTTCTATTTTACACCTTTTTCTCAAACATAAACAGGGTTCAGAAATGAGACAAGTTGACGAACTCAGTTTAAAAGAAGGTTATGGTATTGCAGAAGATATGAATGCTAATCCCATCAGTCCCAGACAAGTTTTAGTTGTCAGACATGAAGATATTATAGACTTGGCAATTCCCGCAGGAGAATTACGGGAAAATATTGTCATAGCAGGAATCACATCTGATAATTTTACTTCTGGTTCTCTGATAACTTTTGATAGTGGGGCTGCTATTCGTTTAACTTTCCCTTGTGAACCATGTAAACGCATAGCTCATTTAGTAGATTCTTTAAAAACTCTGCAATATAAAAGAGGTATGTTAGGTGTAATTATCAAGTCGGGTATCATTCGTGTGGGAAATAATGTTCAAATTAAACCCGCTCAGTTCCCAGCATTGTCTGAAAACCCTTATGAACGCTTTCTCGATTTTATATTGAAAGTACCAGCAGGCAAAGTAGTAACATACAAACACATACTGGCAGCAATTGGAGTAGATAAAAGTTATCTTAGGGCTATTCCCACATATCTTAAAAAGACATCTGCTGATAATTATCCAATCCACAGAATTTTAGACTCTCAAGGTTATTTAATCAAATATGCCCCTAATCAAAAGAGTAAACTAGAGTCTGAAAGTATAGAAGTCTTATATGAATCAAATTTATCTAGGACTGTTAATAAACATTTTGTAAAAATTAATAAATATTTATATCAAGACGCAACTATTTATAGCAAATGACAGATGACAGATGACAGGTGACAGGGCTGTATTGAAATATTTATTGCTTCAAAAAGGTAGAACTCAAAATGAATTCCACACAAGACAAACGCGCATTAATCACAGGTGCTAACCGAGGAATTGGATTTGCGATCGCCCAAGGTCTACTAGCAAAAGGTTATGAAGTAATAATTACATCCCGCTCACTTGATCACGCCCAACAAGCTGCTCAAAAACTGCAATCAAAGGTGATTCCCATTGAGTTAGATGTTAGCGATGACGACTCGATTAACCAAGCAGTAGCAACTTTGCACCCACAAATTGATCGCTTAGATGTTTTGATTAATAATGCTGGGGTGTATCCAGATGAAGGTGTAAATATTCTCACCATTTCCCGTGAGTTGCTTGATGTGACGATGAACGCCAACACATTTGGCCCCATTCGCATGGTGCAAGCATTTCTACCTTTGTTAGAAAAATCCCAGGATGCTAGAGTGATTAATGTTTCCAGTGGGTATGGAGCATTGGAAAGTTTATCGGCTGATGTCCCAAGTTATTGTCTATCAAAACTAGCATTAAATGGGGCAACAATGATGTTAGCACAAGCTTTGCAAGCCAAAGGGATCGTGATTAACGCCATGTGTCCGGGATGGGTGAAGACAGATATGGGAGGCGCATCAGCACCGCGATCGCCAGAACAAGGAGCAGACACAGCAATTTGGTTAGCAACTGAGGCTCCAAGCCACATAAGCGGGAAGTTTTTGCGCGATCGCCAAGTCATCTCTTTTTAGATAGGGGTGCGCCAAATCTTAATAGTCCCATCTTGACCACAACTAGCGATTGTTTTGCCATCAGGATTAAAAGCAACAGCCCAAACTAGCTGTTTATGCGCTCTAAAAGTGCTGATGACTTTGCCAGTACTAATATTCCACAGTTTAACACTGCCATCTTGAGAGCCACTAGCAATCTGCTTTCCATCTGGACTAAAAGCAACAGTTTTCACTTCACCCGTATGACCAATCAGATTATAAATTAGCTGACCATTACTAACATTCCACAGCTTAATAGCATTGTCACGAATACCAACAGCTAGATTGTTTCCATCCGGGCTGATAGCGACAGCATTTATCGATGATTTAGCCTCAAAATTGCCTGTTCGCTTCCCAGTCTGAAGATTCCACGATTGAATCCCAGATTGGGAAGCATTTGTGGCAAACAAAGTCTGACTATCAGAACTAAAAGAAGTTGGTTGATACTTGATGTGAGAAAATCCCATTTTATAAGCGTCAGGATCATCCTTAAGGCGGATGATTTCTCCGGTACGCCAATTCCACAATCTGATGTTAGACCCCAAATCAAGACCACTAGCGATGTACTTTCCATCTGGACTAAAGACTACATCAATCACTGGTTCTGAATGTTTAAGAGTGCGGATGAGTTTCCCACTCTTGATATCCCACAAATTCAGACTACCATCTTGAGAGCCACTAGCAAGAATCTGCCCATCTGGACTAAAGCTGACAGCCCAAGCCTGTCCTGATAGGCTGTGCAAGATTCGACCCTTGTTAGGATTCCACACTTTGACAGTTTTACTATCAGCACTAGCAAGAGTATGAGAGATGTTTGGAGAATAAGCCACTGAATAGCAAGCATCAGATTGGGTGGAAAGAGTATTAAGCAGTTGGCTATTTTTTGGCGATCGCGTAATTAAATCCTGACTGTCCGAAGTCAAGGTATTGCAACCCGAAACAGCGATGGTGACTACAGCCAAAATGGTAGCTGTTAGGTAATTGTGCAAAATATGGTTCAGAGTCATAGTTAGGAAGTTTCTCAAGCTTGATATCTAACTCGACTCGTGAAACTAAACCCTGTTCCACAATATTAGGACTTACGCAAGTGTCATCATCAATTCATCCCACACCGCCCTGACGGATGTGAGATGAATTTTTGTTTTAGCTAAATAACTGCAAGGGTAGTTAAAACAAGCAAGCAACCTAGCTGAATCACTAAACATACAAGACGGAATAGAGGATTAATTCCGGCTATGTGAATTAGAGAATGTACAAGCCTAAATATGATGTACACAACAACTAGCGAATCAACCACAGTTCCAGATACACCACGAACTGTCAGGAGAAACAAAACTCCTATATATAAAGGTAAGTTTTCTACTAAATTAGCCTGGACTCGATATAATCGCCAAAGCAAACTTTCGTCGTTTTGTATGCCAAAATCTTTTGGTGAACCGCCAGTAGATAGATGGCGAATTCTCACGGCTAGTAGAAGTACAACTACAGCGATCGTCCAGACAATGAAAATTACTAGACCCCATAAAGGAACTGTCATATCTGAAATCATATACTTCACCCCGGTAAGCCGACTACTGTTAATTTAACGCTTCTTTTGCCAGTTATTGTGAGAGTGGTTAAAGATAAAATTCGCAATAGCCTGGGGCAAGACTATTACATATCTTCTAACTCAATTCCTTTAGTTTCTCTAATAAAAAAGAGAACGAAAAAGAGTGAGATAGCCGCCGCAATTGTATATAAACCATAGGCAGAACCCAAGCCGAAATATTGTAGTATGGGAGGAAATGTTGTGGAAACAAGGAAATTCGCCACCCATTGCATAGCCGCAGCAACTGAAAGTGCAGCAGCGCGAATCTTGTTATTAAACATTTCCCCTAACAGTACCCAGGTAACAGGCCCCCAGGAGAAACCGAAGCAAAATACATAGAGGTTGGCAGCGATCAGAGCCACAATACCTGCATTGCCTGTTAAAGTAGGATTACCAGCCGCATCAACTGAAGCCCTGGCAAATGTATAAGCCATCGTTCCCAAGGTCACAGTCATACCGATTGAACCCAGAATGAGCAAAGGTTTACGACCAAATTTATCTACAAAGGCGATCGCAATCAATGTAGTAATAATATTGACAGCACCTGTAATCACCGTAATCGTCAGAGAATTTTTTTCGGAAAACCCAACGGCTCGCCATAAAATACTGCTGTAGTAGAAAATGACATTAATCCCGACGAATTGCTGAAGTAGAGATAAGCCAATGCCGATCCAAACAATTGGCAAGAGTCCGCCACTTCTGGTAAACAGGTCAGAAAACTTGGGCTGGCGTTCCCGCATCACCGTTTGGCGAATTTCCTCAATTTTTGCCATAACGTTACCGCCAATAATCTTATTCAGCACGTTAGCCGCTTCTGGTTCTCGTCCTTGAGCAACTAAGTAGCGAGGAGATTCGGGAATCATCAAAGCAGCCATCCCATACAGCACCGCCGGAGGAATTTCCGTCCAAAACATCCACCGCCAAGCGGCGATACCAAACAAAAATGGTGACTCGGCCGAACCTGCGGACACAGCAATAAAGTAGTCAGATAGCAAAGCAATGAAAATCCCCACAACGATCGCTAATTGTTGCAGAGAACCCAACCTTCCGCGTAAATGGGCAGGAGAACATTCTGCAATGTATGTTGGAGCAATCACACTAGCAACACCAACTGCTAACCCACCCAATGCCCGCCAAAAGATAAAATCCCAAATAGTAAAGGCAATTCCAGAGCCAATGGCACTGATGGTAAAAAATACCGCAGCAACTACCATTGCTTTAACTCGACCATATCTGTCAGCAATCTTCCCTGCATAGAAGGCTCCTAATGCAGACCCTAACAATGCCAGCGACACAGCCAGTCCAGTCAGTACACTATTAGCATTGAAAGCGGTGGACAAAGCTGCAACCGCACCGTTGATGACTGCTGTATCAAACCCGAACAAAAAGCCACCGAGAGCCGCCGCCCCCGCAATCAAAATGACATACAAGGTGTTAGTTTTACGTCGTTCTGTTGTAAGTGTCATATTTTATATCTCGTCATTATTAAGGGATTGGGGACTGGGGATTGGGGATTGGGAATATGCTTAAAAGCTGTTTGTTATGAGAGTTTTATGATTGCTCTGAGTCCTGATTTACCTAGCAACTGCTATGTAAAAAAGTTGATGTTACGGTTAATAGCTGTTGTGCTATTGGTCGCCATATGGAAAAACATTTGTGCAGCTGACAAAAGTACCAATGGCAATACTTAATCAAGTCGCTGCGTAGACGCAGAGCGGCTTGTCCTTGGACATCGCCTTTTTTGTTACATTCGTTTACTTTCTCAGTAAAAAAACTGGAAACAAACGATATATGTGTAGAAAAGTTAACTATGTTAAAATTCTTATTTAATACTGCCTTTCGTCTGGTGCGTTCTACCTTCTCCTAGCGATAGATATTCACACCAATCTGTCTTGTGACAGTTTCTAATACTGAGTAATAATTACTAATATATAATTTCTAACTATGTCTTCATGTACTTAGAGATGATTTATAGAGTAAACCTTAAAATGTAGTGGCGTGTCTAGCCTTAAATGTTGCATTACATTTAGAAAAAATCGAACGCAGATGAACGCAGATGAAAGCAGATGACAAGATGATAGATTTTTCACTAATGCACAAGTTTAGTCCGGTCGCGCCAGTAGCGTGACCGGACTAAATTAGTGCAATAAAAATAAATCTTGTAGTGTGGGCATCTTGCCCGCACCGGACGGGCAAGATGCCCATCCTACAACAAAGGAATAATGCAACATTTTAGTCTAGACAGTCCAGTAGGGTGCGTTAAAGCAGCGCTTAACGCACCCCATTTGCTGGTGCGTTACGGCTAACTAATTCCTAATTTCGCAAACGCTCAAATCCTTACATAGCCGTAACACACCCTACTTAATATTTACTAATATCAGTTGCATAATCCACCCCTGATTATGTTTTGACCATAATCACTGTGCAATGACTCTTGCGAGCAATATTCTCGGCAATATTTCCTTGCATTACCTGTTTTAATAAACTCTCTCGGCTAGCTCCCAAAACAATCACATCACTGTTGTCTTGATCAGCACAATCAAGTACAGCCTCAGAAATAGAATTGGCTTGGACTGGAGTAGCTACGACTGTACCTCTAACTTGGTTTTGGAGAAAGTGAGCAGACTTTTCTAGTAATCTGGTGTCAGGAGTTGATTCACTAGGCGGAAAAACTTGGCATAGCTTGATTTCGGGTGATGTACTCAAAGAAGCCAGAGCAGGTAATAATTTAATTGCTTGCTGAGAGTTAGGCCCCCCAGCCATTGGTAGTAACCAACGGTCAAAAACTCTTTGATCATTCAATTTAGCTAAGACCACATGACAAGGAGCTTGGCGAATTACAGTATCCACTACTCGGCTAAAAACTCTCCCTGGAGTGGCTGTACATCCTTTCCATCCCATCAGCACCAAATCGATGTGTCTTTCTTTCACCGCCTCTAAAATTGGCTCTGCTACATTATGGGCGACGCGAATTTGGGTGTGAATAGGAATGCGCCAATCTTCACCTAATAATATTGCTTGCTGCAACAGGCTGAGGCTTTTGGCTGTTTCTACAGGTGTTTGGGAGGGAATGCGGTTAGGTGGAACTATAATTACTTGTAAGCATTCTATTTCGTAATTGTGAGCTTTGGCGATCGCACCTGCCATTTCTAGTAAAGTCTGCGCTGTCTGTGGATGTGCAAGCGGTACTAGCAACCTGCCTTTGCCTGTAGCCGGAGCGCGAGTTTGATGAATAATATAAGAAGGTGCTGATTGAGGTTTTATTTCTGGGCTATTGCCATTTAAGCGCTCTGCTTCGACACGAATAATATCACTACGGCTAATAATTCCTACTAATTTTCGACCTTCTGTCACAGGTAAGCAACTGAGGTGATAACGATTAAGTAGGTGGAGTACGTGAGCTAGTGTAGCTGTGGGAGTTGCTGTCACTGGCTCTGGTGTCATAATCTCACTGATAGGCGTATCTGCGCCTAAATGTTGCGAACCAATATCAACTAAATCTTTCTGTGCCACGATTCCCACAACTTTACCATTGTTGACAACGGGAAAGTTGCGATGGTGAGATTGGGAAAATGCCTGCACTGCTTCCTCAATCGTCATTTGGCTAGATAGGGTTTCCACACGCCGTTGCATGACATCTGCGGCTGTGATTTGTGATAAAAACCCTTCTGCACTCGGTTGTTTGCTGATGTGAATGCCTTTCCACTCCAGCAACAGGTCATAAAGTGACCTTTTGTCAAACTTTTCGGCGACTAAATAGGCAATCACCGATACAATCATGAGCGGTAACACCAAATTAAAATCCGTGGTCATCTCAAAGACGATGATCACGGCTGTGATTGGTACTTTGGACACGCCACTAAACAACGCAGCCATGCCTACCTGAGCATAGGTAGTTGCAGCGCTCATCCCCAGTAGACTCTGTTCTGTAGCCCCGACTAGGTAGCCAAGGGCTGCTCCTAATACTAAGGTGGGAACTAGTAACCCGGCTGGCGCTCCCGCACCGTAGGTAAAGATGATGAGGGTAAATTGGACTAAAAGTGCGATCGCTGCAAATAGCCAATTAGCATTACCGAGAAGTAAAATTTCTCTCAGCCCCGCATTATTGCGAAAGGTCATGGGTAATAATGCGATCGCCACACCAGTAACTAACCCAACAATTCCCAACCGCCAAGGTAAACTCAGATTTAGCACCCGACGGTTAATTTTCAGACTAGCAATTATACCTTGATTAAATACAATACTTAGTATTCCACCTAACGTTCCCAAAATCAAGTAGAAAGGGATTTCTGGAGCGAAGAAGGTGGTATGAGAAACTGCTAAATTTACATTCAAATCTAAGCTGTGACTGCCGTAGAGGCGAGAAATCACCGCCGCAATAAAAGAGGACAAAATAGCAGTACCCAGAGTAATACCCGATACATCTTGTAATAATTCTTCTACGACAAACAGTACACCGGCGATCGGTGCATTAAAAGCCGCAGCTAAACCCGCACCCGCTCCCGCCGCGATGAGTTGACGACGATGTTCTGGAGAAGTGGGAACCCAATTACTCAACTGATTTGCCAAAGCTGCCCCAATCTGCACAGTTGGGCCTTCCCGCCCTAAAGGCATTCCCGCACCCAACACTAAAGTAGCACTAACCAGCTTTACCAAAGCAATCCGCAGATTTAACGGCATAGGTACACGAGCCAATACCGCCTTCACTTCCGACATCCCACTACCTGCGGCTGCCGGTGCGAAGCGTTCCACCAGCCAACCCGCTAAAACTCCTCCTAACAATCCCATCACAGGTAACACCAATAAGGCAGGATACAGGTAAGAAAGATGTACTCGCCATGCTCCAGCCCAGTCTACCGCCTGTCCTAAAAGCACTGCAGCCAGCCCAGAAACCAAACCAATCACGCAGGCTTCAACAAAAGCCAAACGCTTAGGTTTTAGCATTTGCCCCAAAAGCCTCAACCAAATAATCTTACTTCTAGCTAACATATTTTTAGCAATCACTTTTGATTAAGTGATGATAAATTTCTTTAATGTTTTACCGTTCACCTAATTAATAGTTTGTCTTAAAAAAATGAAACTACAATAAAATCTATTTAATTGTCAATCACCGATAAAAATGATAGAGGCTGACTCATGTTAGCAGCAAAGCCAAGAATTCCTGGGTCTCGATATTCGTAAATTAACTGCCCTTTGTGATCAAATAAAAATGTTCCCCCACGCTGAGTTAAGTAGGTAGAATTAGGAACATAAATATGCCAATTACTCAGGACTTCCACCATGTTGCGTAGCCGTAGAGTAGCTAATTCAAAGGGACGTTGAAATCCACCTCCGCCAGCGAATCGAAAAAACGAACCTGGAAAAGCAGGTAAAGGAGTACCTTGAATTATTTCATCATCTTGTATAAGTTGAGGCGCTTGGCGATCGCCTTTATATCCCCGAAAAACCTCTCTTAGCGTTCCCGGACTGCCAATCCCAGCACACATTAACATGAGATTGAGCCAAGCTTTCACAGATGGAGAAAGTCCAGGGAGAGAAAAATTTAAACCTGAATACAGTTGCAGTTTGTGATGTAGTTCTGCATGAGGTTCAACAAATAACTTTTCGGGGGGAAATCCTGTATACTCACAAAATCTGGTTCCAGAGTTGCGATCGCCAATTCCCACTGCACGAATAGCCAGTTTTTCCTCTGGCAACTTTTTAGTTTCGCGCTGTAACCACCAAGCATATTCCAGACTATCAAAATCCCCAAGTTGTGGCCAGACTAAAATCAGGATATGTGAAGCAGTTCCGCAATTTTCTAGTAGGGGTCGGGTCATGCCATCACTAACGCGCTGAAGTTCGGTCTGATTAATGATAGTGTAGGAATTCAAGTTTTGTCCTCCAAATACTCAGCAAGGGCTATGTAACGATTTGTTTACGAATAATCATTGTTGCCGAAGGTAGAGACACAAGTTCACGTCCATCTTGTTGATTTACCTTGGACGCTAACAGACTTAAGATTTCTTCGCGCTGTTGGGCAGAAAGTTTATCAGAATCAGCCTGACAAAAGAAATCCAATAAAGCTTTACTTCCTGAAGAAGCCTCCTCAAAGCACAGATGGACATCCAGATACTCTGGATAGTTTATCAATTCATACGACAATCCCAGTTCTTCAACGATTGTCTGCATTTTATCCATCTCTAGCATATCAGCAAAACCTTCTCCTGTGAAGGCAGCATACTTAAACATAGTCTCAAATATCACTGCTTCTCTGGTCTCAAGAGTAATCACTAAGAAGCCATCTTCCTTAAGCATTTCCAACCCTTGACGTATAATCTGCTGCTCATCATTGGGCATATAATACAAGCAGTGGGTATAGTGAATGATATCGAACTTTTCATCTGTCTGAAACTCTTGGACTTTTATTGGATAAACCTTTAATTCAACGTCAGAGAACTCTGGAACGTTAATTTCTTTTTCGTATCGTTGACGATGGAAAGGGTTTGGTTCAACAGCTAAATAGCGCAGTGTGAAATCCTTTGGTAGCTGTTGCTTAAGAAAACGTATTACCTGTACATCAAAATCACCAGGCCCAGCCCCTACACTTAACACCGCTACTTGTGGAGGTTGGGGATGTAAATGTTTTTGGATCAAATCGAGAGCAACTTGGCGATTTACCAGCCATTTTTGCAGAAAAACTTGATAGGCTGTATCATAAGCTTCATAAAGTTTTGTTTCTAGTTCATTAGTAGAAGTCATAAGCGTTTCCTAAAATTATGAGATAGTGCGACAGACATCCCAAGTTTTCATTGATATTGCAGTAATTCAACTTCTGCTCAAATGAGCAGATAGAAATATCACGTAGGACTAACTTAAATTACCTTATTACTCATGTTTCTATCACAGTAAAAACACTTGTTTTTTTAACTTTGCCAAGCTGTAATTATTCTGATTGATAATGCTTTATTCAGCCTGAATTAGAATCAAGCCAAGAACCCCTGCCAAAATCAAGGTCATAAAAAAAACTTTCATCGGACTAAAGCTTTCTTTAAATATCAATGAACCTAATAATGATGTTCCCATAATTCCTACACCAGACCAGACAGTATATCCAATACTAATTTCTATGTTTCTCAGAGATAAACTAAAGAAGCTAAAGGCCAGAGGATAGCCAACGAATGCACCTATTAAGTAAATTGGTTTTGAAAAGCCATTGGCAAATTTTAGTGAAGTTGTGCTAAAAATTTCGCAAGCAATTGCTAAAAATAGAAAAAGCCAGGACATTTATTTAATTCCTAATTGATTACTCATAATAGGTTATTTATAAAGTAAATATTAAGTAGTGGCGCGACTGGACTAAAATGTGGCAATAGGTTTGGATAAATTTGAACGCAGATGAACGCAGATGAACGCAGATGAACAAGATGATAGATTTTTAAATAATGCACTATTTTAGTTTGGTCACGCCAGTAGTAGCGCGACTGGACTAAAATGTGGCAATAGGTTTGGGGAAAATTGAACGCAGATGAACGCAGATGAACAAGATGAGAGATTTTTAAATAATGCACTATTTTAGTTTGGTCACGCCACTACTGGCGTGACCGGACTAAAATGTGGCAATAGGTTTAAATAAAAAACCGCCGATGAACGCCGATGAACGCCGATAAAACGGATTTTTTATTGCACTATTTTAGCCTTGCCACGCCACTACTAGCGTGGCAAGCTTAAAATGTTGCATTAATTAACCACAGAGGCACAGAGACACAGAGGTTAGAGAGGAAACTTATTGCACTATTTTAGCCTTGCCACGCTACTACTGGCGTGGCAAGCTTAAAATGTTGCATTAATTAACCACAGAGGCACAGAGACACAGAGGTTAGAGAGGAAACTTATTGCACTATTTTAGCCTTGCCACGCTACTACAATTTAATGTTTACTTTATAAATCATCTCTAACTTACTGCAATTTCCCAGTTTTTTTAAAACTAGTTATTTATACTTACAGCATATTTTGGGTAGATGAGGTACTAGCATAGAACCCAAAACAATGTAGAGACGTTACATGTAACGTCTCTACAGTATTTCACGAATATTGAAACTGCTGTATTTAATCAAACTGCTATGGTTGAGTAAGTTGGAAATCTTCAAAAACAACTAAAAAACCTTCTCCCTGTGGAGAAGCACACATTAGTCCCACTTGCAATATTTCTGCATGGCTAAGATATGTCAGTCGCAGCATTTGATAATTCTCACCATCCAGAGAATATTGTACTTCTATTGTTTCTGCGCGACGTTGTAAGTGCAGCCATAGGGCAGTTGATGGTTGCAATAAAGGAACTACCGACCAATCTGAGTAATCTCTTGTGACTACAGCACTGATGTTTTGCAACCCTTCAACATACTCAATTCCGCATTTGAGCCATGTATTTTCGTTTTCTCGAACCATTAATCCGGCTTGGTCATATAAAGCCTGATAATTTCCTATAACTTTGACTTTAACTGTGAAATCTCCTTTTACTTCTTGATAATAAAAGTTACCATTATCACGGATGAAATGATAGTGAGTCTTTTGCCAAAAATCGGTTTTTGCACCTGCGTGAACAGAAATAACTCCAGCTTGTTCATTCCAAGTAGAAGGTTTATTGTACCATTGCATCTGAGTCATAATTTTTGTACTAAGTACGGTGCAATTAAAGATAGTCGGTGAGGGCTGTCATTAGTCATTGGTCATTGGTAAGGGTTTCCAGCCTATTTACGTTTTTTAACATAATTTGTTTTATTTCCACTGACTTACATAGTATTAATTATCCTCATGAGGAGGTAACTCAACAAGTGCTAACCAAAAATTCTCAATTGACCTGACAATCTCTACAAATCGCTCCAGATCAATTGGTTTGACAAGATAACAATTAACGTGGAGCTTATAACTCTTGAGAATGTCAGCTTCATCAGAAGAAGTGGTTAAGACAACAACTGGGATCGTTTTGAGATTATCATCCGCTTTGATTTCTGCCAGCAATTCTCTACCATTCTTTTTTGGTAGGTTTAAATCCAGCAAGATTAAATCAGGGCGAGATACATGGGTATATTTTCCGCGTTTATATAAATAATCAGTTGCCTCTACTCCATCCCGAACGATATTTAATTGATTGATAAATTTACTCTCATTAAGAGTTTCTGATATCAAGACTGCATCACTTTTGGAATCTTCAACTAGTAGGATTTGGAGTACTTTTAATTGATTATGAGGTGACATAGTAAGTTTTAATGAGCTACGGGAATTGTAAAGTAAAAAGTAGCTCCTTGTCCTAGTTGGGACTCAACCCAAATTCGACCACCATGCCGTTCCACAATCTTTTTACAGATGGCTAACCCTAAACCTGTACCAGAGTATTCATCACTGGTATGCAGCCTTTGAAAAATGGCAAATATTCTTTCGGCATACTGCATTTCCATGCCAATGCCATTATCTTCAACAGAAAAAATCCATTCTTGCTGAGAATTGGCATTAAGTGGACTGAAGGTTTGATTATGGTGTTTCTCTGTTGATGATATTGTGTTTCTTGTAACAGAGATATATATCTTGGGGATGATATCACTACGATACTTTAGGGAATTGCTAATTAAGTTGAGTAAAAGATTTGACAATTGATTGGGGTCAGCCATGACAGTTGGTAAGGGGTCGGCGACAATTAAGGCTTCAGTTTCAGCAATTTTAATTTGCAAATCTTTTTTGACACGTTCAAGTAAGGCGTTACAGTCAACTGGTTGTAACTTTAATTCATGGCGACCAACCCTAGAGTAAGTTAATAAATCTTTCACGAGTTGTTGCATCCGCATGGCTCCGTCTACAATAAACTCGATATAGGTATCTGCTTTGGTATCTAGTTGTCCTTGATAACGCTTTGCTAGCATCTGGGTAAAGCTAGTAATTGCCCGCAGTGGCTCTTGTAAATCATGGGAAGCGACATAGGCGAATTGCTCTAGTTCATGGTTAGAGCGTTTGAGTTCTTCTGTGAGTTGTTTGGATGATTCTTCGGCTTCTCTTAAGGCGGTTACATCACGGGTGATAGTTAAGACAGATTCCACCGCACCATCCGCAGCTAACTCTGGAACTAAGTAGGTTTGGTATATTTTGGGTTCACTCTGGTTGATGACTCGATATTCGTCTATCCGCATCTTGCCTGTGCTAAAAACATCTTCTAGGGATGTTTCCCAAAAATCTGCAATTTCTTGGGGATAACCTAACTCGGATGGTGCTTTGCCTAAATAGGTGGCGATGGGAATTCCAGATTCTTTTGTGGCGGCGGGGTTGAGATAAAGATAACGATATTGGCGATTATGTCGGGTAATGACATCGGGTGTATTTTCTACTAATGTTCTAAATTCTCGTTCGCGCTGTTGGAGAATAGCGTTAGTTTCACGTAGTTCTTTTGTACGTTGTTGTACTTGCAATTCTAATTCATCTTTTGCCGTTCTTAGGATTTGCTCTGCTTGCTTTTGCAGAGTTATATTCTGTGACATGGATAAACCCGCAAAGATTTCTCCTTGCTCGTTGGATAGGGGAAGTGTATGTATTTGATAGATGCGATCGCCAAAGGTAAGTTCGGTAATTGTGGCTTCACCCGCCAATGCAGCCCGATAGCAAGGTTCTAAAACAGCGCTGGTTTGGGGGGGTAAGGTTTCCCAGAGAGTCTTACCTTCTAGTTGTTCCTTACTTAAACCCACCTTTGATATTTCTTGACCATCAGACAACAGATAACGTAAATCATGGTCAAAAATGTGAACTGCACCATTGGGGAAGTTGTGGGCTAGAGTCCGATACAAATATTCACTTTTACGCAGTTTCTCTTCGGCTTGTTTGCGTTCGGTGATGTCAAAAACAATGCCCGCCATTCGTTCAGTACGGCCAGATTCGTCATAGCACATTTGACCTACACCAATTACCCATCGCACAGTGCCATCGGGTAATAAAATTCTATATTCAAAATTGATATTTTTCCCTTGCTCAATAGCTTTTGCTACCTCTGCTTCCGCCAATTCCCTGTCTTCTGGATGCAATCGACTAAAGCTATTTTCATAGGAAGGTTCAAGACTATGCGGTTCCAGTCCAAACAGCCTGTAAAATTCTTCCGACCAATAGAACTCGTTAGTTTGAATATCCCATGTCCAAGCTCCAGCTTTGGCGGCTTGCAGTGCTAATTTTAATTGCTGTTGGTTTTCCCTCAAGGCGATTTGTGCTTGTTTACTTGCTGTAATGTCCTCAGCAAAAATAATAATACCGCCAATCTCACCCATAGCATTATGCCAGGGGTGAACTTCCCAGCGTAGCCATTGCTGGGTTCCATCTGAATGCACAAACAAATCTTCATCACATTTTTCTATCGCCCCAGCCAAACAGCGTTGATGGATTTGTCGCCATCGCTGGGGGATTTCGGGAAAGATTTCGTAGTGCGATCGCCCAATTAATGATTCAACCGCACCAAGATGATAGTCATCCACCCATCTTTGGCTGGCTATGACATAACGCATATCCTGATCAAACATGGCAATACCAGCAGGTGCATATTTAGCAAATAAGCGTAAAGTTGCTTCACTTTGGTGTAAGCTTTGTTCTGCTTGTTTGCGTAAGCGAAGCTCGTCGAAGACATCGGTAATTTCCTCACACACGGTACTGATGCCAATAATACTGTTGCCATCTTTTAACGGCAGAAAGCTTTCTAACCAAGTTCTTTGTACACCCGGTTGCGCCGGGGTTTCCCCAGTGATTTCTATATTTACAACAGGTTCGCCTGTTGCTAAAATGGGAAGTAGAAGTTGTTCGGCTGCGTCAGCCAAATCTGGTAATAACTCGCGCACTGTACGACCGATATGTGCCTCGACAGGAAAACCGTTGATTTGGGCGAGGCGATCGTTAATGCGGACAAAGCGCAAATCTGTATCTAAAACATTCAACCCTATCGGGGCTGACTGATAGATAGTTTCAATTTCCGCTAATTCGCGCTGGAGTTGGATTTGGCTTTCCCTCAAAGCTGCTTGAGCTTGTTTGTGTTCTGTAATATCTCGCAGCGCCGAAACTCTGACACTGCGCCCTTGATACCAACTTTGCTTACCTACAACCTCCAATGATATGAGTGTACCATCTTTCTTAATTCCAGTGATTTCATAAGGCTGTTCATATTGGTTTTCAATGTGATGCACCACAGTTTCCCAAGATTCGGGTGTCAGGAAATCAACGGCTGATTTCCCAATCACTTCCTCTAAGGTGTAACCAAACATTCTGGCAAACCCTGGATTGGCTTCAATAATTTTCCCACCCTCCTGCAAGACAATGCCTTCAAACATGGCATCTATCAAAGACTGGAATCGCATTTCGCTTTCTTGTAATGCTTGTTGTGCTTGTTGGTGTTGGGCAATTTCTAGGCGCAGGGATTGATTGAGGGTGGCTAACTCCTGGGTTCGGGCGATGACTCTGGCTTCTAGTTCCTCATTGAGCGAACGTAATGCTTCTTCTACCTGTTGGCGATCGCTGATATCTCTGCTGGTATTGATGACTGCGACAATTTCCCCATCTTCTCCCCAGATGGGCGCAATTACATATTCGTAATATCTGATACCATGAACAGTTGGGAAACTGGTTTCACCTGTAATCGAAATGCCTGTTTGAAATACAGATTGGCGCTCTTGATCATACAATTCCATAATTTCAGGCGGAAATCCCAACTCTTGCCAAGTTTTCCCCAATAATTGGGCTGGTTGTAAACCCAAAGCTGCTAACCCTGCTGGACTGGCATAAAGATAGCGGAGGTGGCGATCGCTAATATAGATATGATCACTAGAAGCTGCCAGAACTTTATCTATCAGTTCTATCTGTTCTGAGGAAATAGAGTTCTCTTTGCTTTCCATATCAGTATCCTTAAAAGTGCCACTTGTAAAACTTTGTTTTGGGAAAGGGGAAAGGGGAAAGGGGAAGGGGGAAAGGGGAAGGGGGAAAGGAACAACTGTCAACTGATAACTGATAACTGATAACTGATAACTGATAACTGATAACTGATAACTGATAACTGATAACTGATAACTGATAACTGATAACTGATAACTGATAACTGATAACTGATAACTGATAACTGTTAACTGATAACTGATAACTGTCAACTGATAACTGATAACTGATAACTGATAACTGATAACTGATAACTGTCAACTGTTAGCCCCAATTACCTCAGCGATTTTTAAAACTAATATATCTGGCTCAATTGGTTTCGATAGGTGCTGTTGATAGCCTGCTGCTAAAGCAGTTTGTTGGTTGACTTCACCAGCAAAAGCGGTGAGGGCGATCGCAGTTAATTCTTGGGCGGAGGGGAGAGCGCGGACTTGCTTGAGCAAACTATACCCATCAAGATCCGGTAAACCAATATCACTCACCATGACATCAAACTTTGAGTGCGCCAGAACATTTAAAGCTACAGTGGCAGAGGTAGCAGCAGTCACGCTTGCACCCGCTTGTTCCAGTACCCAAACTATCAAGTCACAGGAATCTGGCTCGTCTTCCACCAAGAGTATTTTTACTCCAGCCAAGTTTAAAACCTGACTTTCATCGGACTGTTGGGGGGTAATAGCCAAAGATGAGGATAATAAGGGCAATCTCACGGTAAAAATAGCACCCTGGCCTTCGCCGGGACTCGCTGCACTTACCGTTCCTCCATGTGCTTCTAAAATCTGTCTCACCAGCGCCAGCCCCAACCCTAAACCACCAAATTGTCTTGTATTAGAACTATCTTCCTGGCGAAACCGCTCAAACACAAAGGGTAGGAAACTCGGCTTGATTCCTTTACCATTATCGCTCACCGTGATTTGAGCTTCATTGGCAATCTGTTCCAAGCGGATGGTGATTTTACCCCCGTTAGGCGTAAACTTAACAGCATTTGAAAGCAAATGTTCCATTACTTGTTGCAGCCTAATTGCATCACCTCTGACATACCCCAAATGTGAGTTCAGTACTGTCTCAATTTCAATTGACTTGGACTGTGCTGCTAGGCGGACAGTTTTGATTGCAGCATTGATTGGTTCTATTAATTGCACTGGTGCTAACTTCAGCTTGAGTTGACCTCGCAGCATTTGCGATAGGTCTAGTAAATCTTCCACCAGTTGGGCTTGGCGTTGAGCATTACGCTCAATTGTGGCTAATGCTGATTTGGTTTGCTCCGAGGAAAATGAACGGGTTTGCAGTAGCCTTGTCCAGCCCAGAATCGGGTTTAGGGGGGTTCTCAATTCATGGGAAAGCATGGCTAGAAATTCATCTTTCATACGGTTTAATGTTTCCGATTCAGCAAATGCGGCTTCCGTTTGTCTTAACTTGGTAATATTACGAGCAATAGTGACAACCGAATCAACTGAACCATCAACTGCAAATTCTGGAACTACATAAATTTGGTATGTTTTCGCTTCATCCTGATTTGTTACTTGAAATTCTTCTATCTGGATCTTTCCTGTTGTCAAGGCATTTTCTAGACAATTTTCCAAAAACTGACTGTTTTCTTGGGGATAGTTGAGTTCGGATGGTGTTTTACCCAGAAAAGTTGCAGTAGCTATGCCAAATTCTCTGGTGATAGCAGGGTTGATGTAAACATAACGATGTTGACGGTCATGACGAGCAATGATATCTGGTGTATTTTCTACTAATGTTCTAAATTCTCGTTCACGCTGTTGCAGTTTGCTGACAATTTGCGATCGCTCAATCGCATACTCAATTGTTTTTACCAACAATTCTGGTGAAATTTGTCCTTTAACCAAATAATCTTGTGCGCCTTTAGCCACAGCTTGTAAAGCCAGGTTTTTATCTGGCAACCCCGTTAACACAACAATGGGGATGTGAGGTACTGCGGTATACACTTGCATAACAGTATCCACACCTTGAGAATCAGGTAGTGACAAATCTAAAAGAATGACATCAAATTCCTTACTTTGTAGTTCTGCTAACGCTTGGCTCAGTCGCTTAAAATTAGTTATCTGCCAAGACTTAGCATCGCCATCTTCTAAGAGTTCTGTTAGCAATGCTACATCAGCCGGATTATCCTCTACTAATAAAGCCGTGAGCGTTTCACTAGCCATTTATTATCCAATTATTTGCTGTATCAGATTTACGCTGATCCTAGCAAAAGTTAGCGATCGCATAGTAGACCAAGTATTTAATATTTTTAATTAAGAGAATCAAGCAAGCGCTAGATTAGAGTGGGGAGTTGGGGGAGATGAGGGAGTGGGGGGAGATGGGGGAGATGAGGGAGTAACCCACCCCTAACCCCTCCCAGGAGGGGAACGGAGCAGGGGAGCAGGGGAGCAGGGGAGAATAATAACTGATAACTGATAACTGTCAAGATTTTTGAGTTAAAGATTTTGATAAATTTGATACTGGCTCAAAAAAATGAGGAGTTGATCTATGTCTAAACAAGTTGCGATTGTAGGAGCCGGGCCTGGGGGTTTAGCTACAGCGATCCGGTTGGCTGGACTGGGGTATCAAGTGCAAATCTTTGAGGCGGCTGAACGCATAGGTGGACGGATGCGGGGGTTAGAAGTTGATTCTTACGCCTTTGATACAGGGCCGACGATTCTGCAACTGCCACACCTATATGATGACCTCTTCCGCGACGCTGGTTTAAATTTTGCAGATTATGTTCAACTCAAACGATTGGAACCTTATACTCGCCTGCGATTTTGGGATGGTACACAACTCGATTTGACCTCGGATTTAGAGTCATTTAAAACACAATTGGCAAGCTTACGGGCCGATTTACCATTAGCATTTGATCGCTGGTACACAGAGCATATTCGTAAATATGATTTGGGCTACAAGCCTTATTTAGGAAGCCCTGTACGCTCTCTATTAGGTTATTTGCGTTGGGAAGAACTTATCCCATTTCTATCTTTTCGTCCTTGGGAAAGTTTATATCAACACTTTTGGCGATTTTTTGGGGATGAACGATTAGTCTATGCTCTCAGTTATCCCTCAAAATATTTAGGAATGCACCCTACTTTAGCAGCAAGTGTATTTAGTCTGATTCCATTTTTGGAATTTGCCCAAGGTGTATGGCATCCAGTGGGAGGATTTCGGGCTTTGGCGCAGGGAATGGGTAAGGCTGCTCAAGACTTGGGTGTGCAAATTCACCTCAACTCGCCAGTGCATCAAGTCTCGATTGAGCAGGGACAGGTACGTGGTCTTGAATTTGCTGATGGTAAGCATCTCAATTTTGATGCAGTAGTCATTAATGCTGACTTTGCCCACGCTATGGGTCACTTATTACCAACTTCAGCGCGGGGTCGCTACACTGAGCGCAAACTTCAGCAAATGCAATTTTCCTGCTCTACCTTCATGCTTTATTTAGGTATCAATCGTCGCTATGAAGACTTACCACATCATCAAATTTATTTATCAGAAAATATTCGCAGACTTGAGCGCCCTTGGATAGATGATTCGGCATTAGATGAAACTGATCCGCCGTTCTATGTCTGCAATCCGACAATTATCGACCCCAGTAACGCGCCAAATGGACACAGCACTTTATATGTGTTAGTACCAATTCCCAATACTTCTTATGCTGTGGATTGGGATAATCAACAAAAAAGTTACCAGGATTTCATTATTAAACGCCTACATTTACTAGGATATGACAATATTGAAGAACATATTGTTACCCAGAGATGTTACACAGCACAAACTTGGCATGATGATTATCGGGTGCATTTGGGTGCTGTATTCAATCTCAGCCACAATTGGAGCCAACTTGGCCCTTTTCGTCCGCCAATTCGTTCAGAAAATATTAGCGGGTTGTACTGGGTTGGTGGTGCAGTTCACCCTGGAAGTGGATTACTGACAATTTTAGAGGCTGCACGCAGTACAGCTGGATTTGTTAACGAAGATTTGGGTTATATTAATACCGTTTCTTGATGTGGCTTGTCTGGCGTAGCCATAGATGCACTTTATTGTGAACTGTAGAGACGTTGCATGCAACGTCTCTACATGAATCTATTTGGTGCAACTTCATAGTGAATTGTTATAAGTTCGTTTAAATACCATGAATGACCAACAAGAAAACCAAGCATTTGAAAGGAATTGGTCGGCTTACTATCAAGCTGTGGAGGGTCGTCCGCCACGAGAAACTTTGATGACAGCGCTGGCAAGATTTGACAGTTTGCTTGCGAATGATCGCCGATTGGCGGTAGATTTGGGCTGTGGGGATGGACGAGATACGGTAGAAATTCTCAAGCGGGGTTGGCGGGTGTTGGGAATTGATGGTGAAGAAGAAGCGATCGCTCGCTTGCAAAACCGTCCTGATATCGATCACAATCTTCTAGATACTCTGGTGATGCGCTTTGAAAACCTAGCGCTACCAGAATCGGTGGATCTCATTAATGCTAGCTTTTGTTTGCCTTTCTGTCCGCCAGAGCATTTTTCTAGTTTATGGCACAAGATTGTCACAGCGCTGAAAACTGGGGGGCGTTTTTGTGGTCAACTATTTGGCGATCGCGATTCTTGGGCAGTCTATCCTAACATGAGCCATCACACCCGCACAGAGGTAGAAAAATTACTGCAACCATTTACAGTTGAATTTTTTCAAGAGGAAGATCACCCTGGTACTACTGCTATAGGCGAACAAAAGCACTGGCATATCTTCCACATCGTTGCTTGTAAACAGTAGTAACACAACGGTAATGGGTAATTGGTAATGGGTAATTGGTAATGGGTAATTGGTAATTGGTAATGGGTAATTGGTAATTGGTAATTGGTAATGGGTAATTGGTAATTGGTAATTGCTTTTTACCATTACCAACCCTCAAAATATGATAAGTGTTTAAGCGTACATGATATCTGTAATCCTATTTGCCTGTCACGTTTTCAATGAGGTCTGATGCTTTTTCAACAATTCCGCCTTGAGGATTTTCTGCCTGTCTATCTTTTAAATTCCTTTCGTAAGCCTTTTCTAAAGTATTGAGATTTTCTGAATCCTTTAGGGCTTGCTCGTAAGCTTGCTGCCTATCTTCTTGTTGAATGCCGACCCCTGGGTCAAATTCATAAGCACGGTTAATCTTTTCCTCGGCATTAGGTTTATAATCTGGGGGTATCAGCTTTAATTCTTCTAATGTAGTTGCATAACTAGGTTGCTGACCAATAAACGTAGCCGAAGTTATGATAAAAGTTATAGAAATAATCATTAAAATACTTGTCTTTAATAACTGTTTTAAAGATAATAAAATTCCCTGCATATCATCCTCCTTTTATTTTCCTGTATCACTTCAATGTCATGATAAATACTCACAGGCATCGTAAGCTTTCACATATATTTATTACTTCTATCTAGAGATACATTAATTTTTAGGTATGTTAATTGAGAAATTAATCACGTCTTCACAAACACGGTGTAATGTTCTCTCTCCCATGACTGCGTGTATTGGGTGATCAATTAGTCCTGTATCTAACAGCATGACACCAAAAACTATTGCCCATCCTAAAGCACGTTGTAGAGTTGCTGGCGAAACATTGGCGTATTCTGTGAGTGCTTGGAAGCGTGCATTTGGCTGACTAAATAGCATCCAGATAGAAGCAAGGTCTGTGGCAATGTCACCTGAAGTAATGTCACCCCAATCAACGATACCTGCGATCGCACCATTTTCCACAAGGATATTGCGCGGGTGAAGATCACCATGTAGCCATTTGGCTTCAACGTCGATAGGTGCGTTCAAAGCCATATTCCAAATATCCCTCAGCTTGTGAGTAATGATATGAGTTTTGGACTGGAGTCGTTGCATTCGTTCTTCTATAGAAGCCGCACGTTGTTGAAGTGGTACGCCACGTCCCGCATTTTTTGGCGCATTCGTCGGTGCAGGTGTATGCAATGAGCGTAAGAATGCAGCAAAAAGTTTTACCTGATTTGCATGGGGTTCTTGTTGATCAGCCGTTACTCCAGTTAACCAAGGTAACACGCTCCAGCGCCAAGGATAATCTTGTGTTGGCAAACCTATTCTATAAGGAGCGGGAACAGGTAGAGTCAGTTGCTTTGCCAATACTGGCAGCCATGTTTGCTCATTTTCGATGAGTGTTGCTGCTATTTGCCGACGTGGTAGCCTTACAGATAAGCGATCGCCTAATCGAAACATGACATTATCCCAACCTGTGTCCACAAGATGAAGCGGTAGGTGCATTAAATCTGGATGTTGTGCTGACAACAAACTGTAGACGAGGTTTGTATCTATGGCGACTTCAGCTACTGGTGTGCCTATTGCATTAAGTTGTCCCTCTGACTCCATATTTGCTACCATATTTTGTGAGTTATTCAAACCATCGTCATCTTAACTTACACACAAAGCTTTGCTGTTGAGAGTGTTTCTCTCTGTGTTCTCAGTGTCTCTGTGGTTTAACACAACGTACTATGGAAATCCTCAATTTAAGACCAAGGAGAGTAGCTAGATGACTGGCGTTGCTGAATCAGAGTATGAAATGCCAAAATTATCTTTTTTATTCTTTGTAACTTTGCGTCTTCTCTACGAGACGCTGCGCGAATGCGTGAGTTAAATTCATATTTTCAATCAGCAACACCAGATAACTTATGCTGATTGTAGAATCCTCTTAACTCAAACATGATCATGAAAAAACTGATCAACAAGCCAGAAGACTTTGTACGTGAAAGTTTGGCGGGTATGGCAGCAGCTCATGCCGATTTAATTAAGGTGGAATATGATCCCGCCTTTGTCTATCGTGCTGATGCACCTGTACAGGGAAAGGTAGCAATTATTTCTGGTGGTGGGAGTGGACATGAGCCTATGCACGCGGGTTTTGTGGGTATGGGAATGCTAGATGCGGCTTGTCCGGGGGAGGTTTTTACTTCCCCTACTCCTGACCAAATGCTAGCTGCTACCCAAAAGGTAGACGGCGGTGCTGGTGTGATTTATATCGTCAAAAATTACAGTGGCGATATCATGAACTTTGAAATGGCAACGGAATTAGCTCGTAGTCAGGGTATCCGGGTGCTAAATATTTTGATTGATGATGATGTGGCGGTGAAAGATAGTCTTTATACCCAAGGCAGGCGGGGTGTAGGGACGACGGTACTGGCGGAAAAAATTTGTGGCGCAGCAGCCGAACAAGGGTATGATTTATCACAAATAGCAGATTTATGTAGACGAGTAAATACCAATGGGCGGAGTATGGGAATTGCTCTGACCTCTTGTACAGTACCAGCTAAAGGTAGCCCAACGTTTGCATTAGGCGATCGCGAAATTGAAATTGGCATCGGTATTCATGGTGAACCAGGTAGAGAACGCATCGATATCAAATCAGCAGACGAAATTACAGAAATTTTGGTACAGTCGATAATTGATGATGCTGGCTATAGGCGGACAGTGCGAGAATGGGATGAAGATAAAGGCGATTGGATGGATGTGGAACTGGTCAATTCACCATTACAATCAGGCGATCGCTTGCTAGCATTTGTTAATAGTATGGGTGGTACTCCACTTTCCGAACTGTATCTTGTCTACCGTCAACTAGCCGCCATCTGTGAACGACATGGACTACAAATTGTGAGAAATTTGATTGGGCCGTATATCACATCTTTAGAGATGCAAGGTTGCTCAATTACCCTGTTAAAGCTAGATGATGAAATGATTCGGCTATGGGATGCACCAGTGAAAACACCTAGCTGGCGCTGGGGGATTTAAGATGACTCAAGCAGAAATTTTGCAATGGTTGCAGCTTTTCGCGACCAAAATAGCAGAAAATAAAGATTACTTGACCGAATTAGATGCAGCGATCGGTGATGCTGACCACGGTATTAATATGGATCGGGGTTGGAAAAAGGTCAGCAGTCAGTTACCAACTCTTGCCGACAAAGACATCAGTAGCATTTTCAAAACTGTGAGCATGACGCTGATTTCTAGTATTGGCGGTGCAAGCGGCCCTCTTTATGGTACTTGGTTTTTAAGAGCAAGTACGGCTGTAGCTGGCAAGCAAGAATTAACAGCACAAGATATTCTAGGGTTACTCCAAGCTGGCTTAGAAGGTGTGTTGCAAAGGGGTAAGGCACAACTGGGAGACAAAACAATGGTAGATGCTTTGTCCCCCGCAGTAGAGAAATTTGGGGAAGCTGTGGGTGGTGGGAAAAATCTGCAAGAAGCTTTACAAGAGGCTGTAGCGGCGGCTGAACAGGGGATGAAGGAGACTACGCCGATGTTGGCGAGGAAAGGACGGGCGAGTTATTTGGGCGAAAGAAGTGTGGGACATCAAGACCCAGGGGCGACTTCTGCTTATTTGATGTTGCAGAGTTTGTTGGCTGTGGTGGAGGCTGGAGGTTATACGATGTCAGCTTAAACAGTTATCATATCGTAAGGGTTGGTAATTGGTAATGGGTAATGGGTAATGGGTAATGGGTAATGGGTAATTGGTAATTGGTAATTGGTAATTGGTAATGGGTAATGGGTAATGGGTAATGGGTAATGGGTAATTGGTAATTGGTAATGGGTAATTGGTAATTGGTAATTGGTAATTGGTAATGGGTAATTGGTAATAAAGCCTTTCAACAAAGTTGGCGGTGTTGTCGTGGTTGGAATTGTGATTGTTTCTCATAGTAAACAACTAGCCCTTGGTGTACAAGAATTGGCGGCGCAAATGGTTCAGGGTCAGGTTCCCCTGGCGATCGCCGCAGGTATTGCTGATGCTGACAACCCACTGGGTACAGATCCGATGCAAGTACAGTCCGCGATCGCTTCTGTATTCAGTGATGATGGTGTTTTGGTATTAATGGATTTGGGTAGTGCTTTGATGAGTGCGGAAATGGCACTGGAGTTTCTCCCAGAAGCACAAAGAGATAAGATACATCTATGTGCTGCGCCTCTGGTAGAAGGTGCGATCGCTGCTGTAGTGGCGGCGGCGGCTGGGATGAATATTCACCAAGTTATCGCTGAAGCCCAAGGTGCATTAATAGCCAAAGCCAGTCAATTAGGCATCACCACAGATATCAGCCATGATCAACCAGCTTCTAACTCTCAGGTAATAAATCCTACAGTCACATCAGAAAAAACTCTTACCCCTAAACCCCTACACCCCCACACCCCCACACCCCTGGCTAATAGAGAAATTCGCCTAACTATCAATAACCGCTTGGGTTTACACGCCCGTCCTGCTGCTCAGTTTGTGGGTACTATTGCCCGATTTCAAGCCCAAATTTGGGTACAGAACTTAACCACTCTTTCGCCACCTGTACGGGGCGACAGTATTAACCAAGTAGCAACATTAGGGGTACGCCAAGGACATCAATTAGCTATTTCGGCTACTGGTGTTGATGCAGATGCGGCACTGGCGGCACTGCAAGCGTTAATTGCCAATAATTTTGGTGAAGCCGATACAATTCCCCCACCACCATTAGTAGAAAATACAGCCACTCCCCCATCTCCAGGTGAATTATCAGGAATTGCCGCTTCCCCTGGAGTAGCGATCGCTCCCATTGTCCATTATCAACCCACAATTTACACGCCTCAGCAATACCACGTAGACAATGCAGAAGCGGAGTGGCAACGGTTACAGACGGCGATTCAAGCTGCTAAACAGGAAGTTCAGACTTTGCTTTCGCAAGCATCAGTACAAATTGGTGATGCGGAAGCGGCTATTTTTGATGCCCATTTACTGTTTTTAGCAGATCCAGTATTGCTGGAAGCTGTTCAGCACCGCATCCGAGAACAAAAAATTAATGCGGAAGCGGCTTGGCAAGCTGTAGTCGATGAGGTGGCATCTAGCTACCGCACCCTGGAAGATACATATCTGCAAGAACGAGTTGATGATGTCATAGATGTGGGGCAAAGGGTGCTACGACTGCTAAGTGGTACTGTTGCCACTGTGTTGGATTTACCAGAACCAGCGATTTTAGTCGCAACCGATTTAACTCCTTCCGATACCGTGGGGCTAGACCCAAACAAGATTCTCGGCATTTGTACTACCTCTGGCAGTTCCACATCCCACAGTGCCATTATTGCCCGGACTCTAGGCATACCCGCAGTTTTAGGGATGGATGCCCAGGTGTTACAAGTAGAAGATGGGACAATCATCGCTTTGGATGGTGAAAGTGGCAGGGCTTGGGTAGAACCAGAAGCAGATATTTTGGAGTTGCTGGAAACCAAGCGGCAAGCATGGCAAAGGTGGCAACAGTCAGCAAAAGCCCAAGCACAGCAGCCAGCAATCACCCTGGATGGTCGGCGTGTAAGTGTATTTGCTAATATTGGCAGTATAGCAGATGTACAAGCAGCCTTATCTAACGGTGCTGAGGGTGTGGGGTTGTTGCGTACCGAGTTTCTTTATTTAGGCAGGACAAGCCCGCCCACAGAAGAGGAACAATTAGCAGTGTATCAAGCGATCGCCCAAGTGTTGGCACAGCGTCCGTTGATTATTCGCACTCTGGATGTTGGCGGTGACAAGCCACTTCCTTACCTCCGTCCCCAAGTTGCCGAAGCTAACCCTTTCTTGGGTTGTCGGGGTATCCGTTTCTGTCTCAATCATCTGGATTTATTTAAGACTCAATTGCGGGCGATTTTGCGTGCAAGTATTGGGCAGAATATTAAGATTATGTTGCCCATGATTGCTACTCTGGGGGAAGTGAAGGCGGCTAAAGCTATTTTGAGTCAAGTACAGGAAGAACTACGCCAAGCGAATATTCCATTTGCGGAGGCGATTTCCTTGGGTATTATGATAGAAGTCCCCGCAGCAGTGGCGATCGCCGATCAGTTAGCGGCGGAAGTAGACTTTTTTAGTATTGGCACTAATGATCTGAGTCAGTATGTCATGGCAGGCGATCGCACTAATCCCCAAGTAGCAAATTTAGCTGATGCCATGCAGCCGGCTGTGTTACGCATGATACAACGAACTGTAAAAGTTGCCCATCAGGCTGGTATCTGGGTAGGCTTATGTGGTGAACTAGCCGCAGATCCTTTAGCGACTCCCATTTTATTAGGTTTGGGGTTGGATGAGTTGAGTGTTAGCCCTCCAGCTATACCTACCATCAAACAGTCAATTTGCCAGTTAAGTGTAACTGCATCTGAGGCGATCGCTATAACTGCATTACAACAAGATTCTGTAGAACAGGTAAAAGCGATCGTTTCTTCTTAAAGAAAACGGCTGATATCATGTCCGTTTAAACACTTATCATATCGTGAGGGTTGGTAATTGGTAATTGGTAATTGGTAATTGGTAATTGGTAATTGGTAATTGGTAATTGGTAATTGGTAATTGGTAATTGGTAATTGGTAATTGGTAATTGGTAATTGGTAATTGGTAATTGGTAATTGGTAATTGGTAATTG
>NZ_JACJSG010000053.1 GCF_014697625.1 Anabaena azotica FACHB-119
TAGTACGTATCGCCTCATCTATTGCCTGATATTGCTGCTGTTTTCCTTTGACTTTGAACTCGTAGACAATCATGGATATCGACCAATTAACCACATGCTTATGCTATCACAAAGAGCATAAAGCCGTCGTAGAACGACGGGGTTTTAAACCCATTTTTCTGATAACGGTCGGAGGTCAACTCGTCGCCGCCCCGTCATTCATTTCGTCGCCTCCCGTTCCGGGTAGGCGAGAGGCTTCTGTCGGTTCAAGCTAATTCACATCAGGCGTGAATTGGTATACTACCTTACCGCTTAGGTGTATTCAACCCACGGCGCTCAAGCAATTGCCGCACCTCTGGGCTAGGCGTGTAATTATAGCCATAGGATGAGTTTTGAGAATCATCCATAACTTGAGGCGTGAGTAATACAACTACTTCTTTGCGTAGGTTCTCTCTATCTGTCTTTCTAAACAATGCTCCGATTAAAGGAATATCACCCAGAATGGGAATTTTAGATACAGTTGTCCGATCCTCATCTTGAATAATGCCGCTCAGGATTAGTGTCTGGCCATCTCGCAGACGAATTAAGCCAGAATTTAATGAGCGTTCAGATATCAAAAATATCCTTTGACTACCTTGATCACCTAAATCTATATTCTCTGAGGCTTGCGGTGCTTTAACAACCGGAGCTACTGATAAGGAAACAAAACCATTGTCATCAATCCGCTCAATTTTAACAGCTAAAGTTAATCCTACTTCTTCTTTCTCAGCAGTAACTGTTTGGGTAGAAACATCACTACCACGAGTTATTTCATTTTTAATGTTTCCTACTACTTCTTGGGTCAATTTGACATTTGCTGTTTGTCCCTCTTGCACTATTAAAGTTGGATCAGTCAAAATCTTGGCATTACCATTTGTTACCTGAGCTGTTAAATTAGCAATAAAACGTCTAGGGAAGGAACTAGAACCGTTAAAATTTATACTTCCTGAACCACCTTCATTAGAAACAAATGTGTTTCCCACACCAAAAGAAAAGCTAGTGTTGAAGTTATCCTCTTTACTGAGGTTAATATCAACAATTTTAACGTTCACTACCACTTGACGACGACGAATATCAAGCTGAGTTAACTGAGTAATTGCCATATCAACTAGCTTTGGCGAGCCAATTAAGGTCATGGAATTAGTGCGCTCATCTGCTAATGCTTGTAACCCTCTGAGTAAAGGTTTAGAGTCTTTAAACTCAATCCTTTGAGGCTCAATTCTAGTTTCTACAGTTGTCTGCGTTTGGGTAACAGGTGCAACTCCAGTTCCCACAGGTATAGCATTTACGTTCGACACTTGGCGTTCCCTACTCACAGCAGTTTCAGCGCCTAAGCCAACCAGAAAGTTTAAAGCAACTCCCACATTTACTTGGTTAAGCCGCAGGTTTCGCATGACTATATCGCGGGTAGAATTAGGCAGTTTTGCCCCCACAAAAATCGTTCTATTACTGCGGTTAGCTTCTAACCCACTCAAACGCAAGACGTAGTTAAACACATCTTGCACCGGCTCATTTTCTATATCTAACGAAATCGTTTGTTGAACTGCCTGCCCATCTTTACCACCAGCATCACCGTCTTTGCCCCCAGCATCACCACTGATATAAGCTAAGTTGAGATTAGCAGCACGAGCTAGCAATGATAAAACTTCCCTCACTGGTGCATCGCGCAACACCAGACGAGGTACACGTTCTTGAGTACCTAAATCAATGGTACTAGGAGAAGCATCGGTGGCAGAAATGGCAATATCTCCCACTGGAGGCGCAACAGCTCTAGGTAAGAATGGTGGTGCTTGGGTTAATGGCTGTCCAGGGCCAGCAGGCTGGGCTGGTTTGCCGTCAATTGTTACTTCTGGGTTAGGTACAAGTACGTTGGGTACTGCACCAGTTTGAGCTGGTGTAGTGGCGGGTGGTGTTGCCGATACTGGCGGTCTGGGGATGACTGGCGCTGATGCTGTAGTCCCTGATGATGGCGTAACGCTAAGGGTAATGCCATCTTCTTGGCGTGTGACGGGTTGGCTCATTGGCGCATCATTATCACCAGTGACAATCACACGGATACTATTAGCATCTAACTGCACAACCTCAACAGAAGCAATTCCCGCCGCAGGCTGATCTTGGCGGAAGTTATTACCTTGTCGCAGCCGTAGTTGGGTATTAGTAATATCCGCGACTAAAGCTTTGCCTCTTTTTGTTGTAAAAACTTGTGGACGTGAACCGGCAGAAGTTTTGAGAACAAGGCTAAGTCCACCATCACTAGGACTTATCTTGACATCTGTAACTTGAGTTGTTTGCGCCCAAACTGGTTGTGCTGCCAAGAATACGGAAGCAACAGCACCCAAAATTAAACCATTCCCGTGAACCTGTTTCACAGTTCATTCCTCACCTGATAAAGTCTTTTAAACAAAAATATTGAAGTATGGCAGGAGGCAGTTGACAGTTGACAGTTGACAGGTGACAGGTGACAGGTGACAGTTTTTATTCTCCTCCTCTGCTCCCCTCTGCTTCTCTGCTCCTCTGCTCCTCTGCTCCCCTGCTCCCCTGCTCCCTCAGTCCCCAGTCCCCAGCCCTACTTCTTCGGTGCTGCCTTAGCCGCCGCAGCTGCTAATTCCTCAGAACTCATAGGCATTAATGCTTGGAGTTGAAAAGATGTGGTGATGGGTGCAGGGCCTAACCTGCGTATGGGTTTGCCTTTGGCATCAGTGGCTTGAACCGTGGATAATGTCGATTGATAGTCTCTAACTATTAATAAAGGCTGTAAACGCTCTATATTCCGCAGGATTGATTGTGTTTGTTCATAAGTGCCAACGATTTCTACATTCACACTAGTGCGTTTCAGTTTGCCGTCAACTGCTAGCCCTAATGAACCATCAGTGATAGGTTCTGGTTTTTGTATAGCTGGCACAAATTTTTGTAGTTTAGCCCTCACCGCACTGAGAGGAACTTGAGAATTACCGGCTTCTACTAAACGATTCAAATCTAAAGGCAGGGTATCTAAAGTTTTCTCGTCAGCAAATAAAGCTAAAACCTGTTGTTTTTGCTGTTTTGCTTGGGCTAGTTCTGCTGTCACCTTGCCTTTTTGTTTGACAGTGGCTTTTTTTTGTAAAACTTGACCTTCTAATTCGCTATTTTGGGCTTGCTTCTGCTGATAGGTGTCCCAAGCTGGCATTACCATGTTGAGCAGCATATAGAAAGAGCCTAATAGACCTATTACACCTACTCCAATGCCGATGATTTGGGGGGTCAAACTAATACCAAAGACAACTGGATAGGTGGATGCACCACCATCTAATTCAGCAGCTTGTTCGGCGAAATTCAAATCGTCACTCAGCGTCATCTTGTAATGACTCCTGTTTGTTGCAATGCACGAATCCGGGCTACCAATCCTACAGTGCCTTTCTGCTCTAGCTCCCGCATTAACTCAGATGCGGGAACATCACTCAGGCTAGATTGGATAGTATATTTAACTACTTGGGGTGGTTGAATTTGTACCCCGTTAGCACCGCTACTAGGTGGTAATGGTGCATCTACTAAGGAAGCTGTGGTGATTTTACTTTCTGTTGATTTCAGAAATCGGGATCTTTGTAGGACTAATAAGAAGTCGTTGACATCGTTGAATGAACGAGCCAAGCCTGTAATTTCTATCCCCCCAGCAGGGTTACTAGGAGGCTGTCCTTCTGCTGCAGGAACTGGTGGTATTTGTTTAATGTTTTCTATTTGCACTGTTGTGGGAATGCGATCGCGCAAATCTTCCAACATTGCTGACCAAGGACGAATCTGGTCAAATACCGTAACTAAACTTTTAGTTTCGGTTTTTACCGCCTCAGTTTCTCCCTGGATTTTTTTAATCCCCGCAATTTCCACATCTAACTTCTTACTTTCTTCATCCAGTAGCGCGATCGCCTGTTCTAATTCGCTAGTTTTTACTTGCAGAAACCACAAACCACCACCTACAAGTATCGGCAGACAAAGACCTATCCCAACTCCCAAATATATTGGTGTTAAGTTCCCCGTCGGCAGTTTTATCCCAGCTTTTTTTTGTTCACCTTTAGGTTGGTAAGCTGGGCGGTCTTTGAGAAAGTTAATATCTAATCCATACATTCTCTTTTACCAATTCTCCAAAACTTTGAATGAGGCATTTTGCGGAAAGTCTGAGTGGAGGTTTCCTCTGACCAGAACCTTCTAAGACGAATTTTGAATTTTGCGGAAAGTTCTGTAGGCGGTGAATCCAGTGCTGTAGGCGGGTTTCCCGCGCCCTTGCAACTGGTGAACCCGGAGGGGTTTCCCGCCGTAGGAAACTTTCCAAGACGAATTTTGAATTGGTATCATACCTCCCGCATCCCTAAACCAAGAACTATTCCTAAACCAGAACTTTGTATAGAGGGATACTTTGCTTCATCAACTTGCAAGGACAAAGACCCTATTGGGTCTATTTGGTTAGTAGTAATACTTAAGCGTTGAGTAAAAAACTCATTAAGTTGCTGTAACCCACCTCCAGGGCCGCCCAAGAGAATTTGTACGATTTCTAAGTTTTCACTTTGATTTAAGTAAAAATCCATAGAACGGCGTAACTCATCTGTCAGTTCTCCCAGGATGCGTAACACACCAGCCATAGCCGGGTCGGTTTCTGTAATCCCAGTTCGATCACCGCCATCACCAGAATTTACAGGAATCACTATTTCCTGTAGCATTTCCATATCTCGTGATACTGGTAAACTCATGGCCCTGGCATAAGCCATTTGCATCTGATAAGTGCCAATGGGAACAGTACGAGAAAATTGTGGGACTCCGTTAATAATGATGGCAATTTCTGTACTGTCGAACTCTATGTCAACTAGTACCGTTGCTTCTTGCGGCCCAAATTGTCGTAATTGATCGCGAATTGTCCGAATTAAGGCAAAACTATTGATTTCTAAAACGCTAATTTGTAACCCTGCTTGCTCAAAAGTTCTCAGATATGTATCTGTCACCTCCTTGCGAGTAGCAACTAAAAGTACCTGTACCTTCTCAATTCCATCCTCATCTACAAAGTACCCAAGTTTTTGATAATCTACATCAGCTTCCTCACGGGGATAAGGTAAATACAAGCCTGCTTCGTGGTTTAACACCATATCCCGTAATTCTTTGTCATCCAACTCTGCCGGTACAGGTATAATGCGGACGATCGCATCCCTTCCAGGGACACCAGTTGCTACATTAGATGCCTTAATTTTGGCTTCAGCCAGCGCCTGCTGAATTAATTGTGCCATTGCTGGGGGATCGGTGATTTGACCATCACTCACAATTCCTTCAGGAACTGGTACAGATGTTAAAGATTCGAGTTTCAAACCTTGGCGCTGCTTGCGTATTTGAACTACATTCACTCGTTCGGGTGCAATTTCTACACCCACCCCTCTATGAGATTTTCCAAACAGACTACTGAAACTTTTCACCACACTGATCCCCACCAAGTTGCTAAATTTAAAATTTAAAATTTACTTAAGTGGTCATTGGTCATTAGTCATTTGTCATTAGTCATTTGTCATTGGTCAACAGTTCACCCATTAGAGCTATGCAGCACTACAAATCTTGAACTCTGGACTCTGGACTCTGGACTCTGGACTCTGGACTATGAATTTAATGACTCTGCAAAGTTGTTTGATTTAGCCTATAATCTCGACAATTCTGCATAAGGTTTTGTCCGTAATCAAGCGTAGAAATACTGGTAAAATGATTCAATTGCAAAAATTTAAAAAATTTGTTGCTTGTGCAATGCTCGGTTTAGTTACGAGTTGGATGGTTAGTTGCAGCACAGGGAATGTGAATACAAACACGCAGCAAAACGCTTCGGGAACAGCAAGGATTGAGTTTTGGACTATGCAGCTCCAACCTCAATTTACTGACTATTTCCAAAGTTTGATTACGAATTTTGAAGCTCAAAATCCGGGTATAAAGGTGAACTGGGTTGATGTTCCCTGGGCTGCAATGCAGAACAAGATTTTAACAGCTGTCTCCGCAAAAACGCCACCTGATGTGGTTAATCTCAATCCAGATTTTGCTTCTCAACTAGCAGGGCGAAATGCTTGGTTAGATTTAGATACAAAAGTTCCAGAAGCGGCGCGTTCCTCCTATCTGCCAAATATTTGGAAAGCCAGCACTTTGAATGGGAAAAGTTTTGGCATTCCTTGGTACCTCACAACGAGGCTAACCATTTATAACACTGATTTGCTAAAACAGTCAGGTATCAGTAAACCACCTGCTACTTACGCACAATTAGCACAAGTAGCACAACAAATTAAAGATAAGACAGGGAAATACGCTTTTTTTGTCACCTTTGTTCCGCAAGATTCCGGGGAAGTGTTAGAGTCTTTTGTGCAGATGGGAGTTACGTTAGTGGATGCTGAAGGCAAAGCAGCTTTTAATTCACCCCCAGGAAAAGCTGCGTTTCAGTATTGGGTAGACCTTTACAAAAAGGGTTTGTTACCAAAGGAAGTGCTAACTCAAGGTCATCGTCACGCCATTGATTTATACCAATCTGGTGAAACAACCTTCCTAGCTTCAGGGCCTGAATTTCTCAAAAGCATCGCCACTAACGCCCCAAAAATTGCTCAAGCTTCGGCGATCGCACCCCAACTTACCGGCGACACGGGTAAGAAAAACGTGGCTGTGATGAATATTGTCGTTCCCCGTGAGACAAAACAACCTGATGCCGCAGTAAAATTCGCTTTATTCGTCACTAATGATGAAAATCAATTAGCTTTTGCCAAAGCGGCCAATGTTTTACCATCCACAACCAAAGCATTAGCTGATAGTTACTTTAAAGATGTTCCCGCTAATGCTTCAACCGTAGAAAAAGCGCGAATTGTGAGCGCCCAACAATTACAACAAGCAGAAGTTTTAACGCCGTCTTTAAAAGATATTAAGAAGCTGCAAAAGGCAATTTATGAAAATTTACAAGCCGCAATGTTAGGAGAAAAAACAGTAGATAAGGCTGTAGAAGATGCAGCGCAAGAATGGAATAATCGGTAATACCAACTCAAAATTAGTCCGGTCACGCCACTACTAGCGCGACCGGACTAATTTTGTGCATTAGCCAACAATCTATCATCTTGTTCATCTGCGTTCATCTGCGTTCATCTGCGTTCAATTTTCCCCAAACCTATTGCCACATTTTAGTCTAGACAAGCTAATACTCTATACTCCCCTCTCCTCGTAGGAGAGGGGTTGGGGGTGAGGTCAAAACCCCACTGGTCGAACTCAAACTATATGAGATTTTTCGCTAATGCACAAGTTTAGCCTTGCCAGTCCAATACTGGCGTGACCGGGCTAAAATAGTGCAATAGATTTGGGGAAAATTGAACGCAGATGAACGCAGATGAACGCAGATAAAGGCACATGAACAAGATAATAGATTGTTGCATTAGATAATCAGCTTTATCGGCGTTTATCGGCGGTTTTTTATTTAAATCTAATGCACAAGTTTAGTCTAGACAGTCCAGTAGGCCGATGCACTGCCCACCAAAGCCATGATATTGTGGCATTTTGTGGGCTGTCCCAGGATTGAGGACGAGCCTACAAGAGATGGGATGATAAGCGATCGCCTAATACACTTCTTGGATCAATAGTTTGATATTGTTGATAATATTAATTTTGGCGATGCACTCCCCACCCTACAGGGACTCACATGAAATGTGCTGTAAATCGAATTTTTATATTCTCATGGTTCAATTATTTGTGTAAGAGGTCTAATAAAAAATACCCTCCTACTTTTAATCAGCAGGAGGTATAAAGGCTGAAATAATTTCTTTTGTTATTTTTGGGAAGAAGATGAACCACCTTGTCTGGGAAAAGGTGAATCGACAAAACCTAATTCAAACAACTGTTGATAAGCTTTCTTTCCTAAATCTCTGGTGGGGTTTTGACTTTTAATAATTTGTACTAACAAAGGTACAGCTAATTCTGGTTGATTTTGGGCGCGATGTACCAAAGCTAATTGATAGGTGGCTTCATCGCGTTTTTGAGCTGTTAATAAGGCTCTTTGACGTTGAGAATCGGAAACTCTATTATCAATGCCGGAAAAACTAGAGTTTAAATCTTGATAAAAATTAGATAACTGATTATAAACCTGACGTGCTTCTTGGAGTTTCTTGGCGGCTAAGGTGTAATTTTGAGCAGCAACGGCTTGTTCTGCCTCTTTCATTAAACGTTCTCCACCCTCAAGACTCAATAGGCTGTTATTTTGAGCTGTAGGACGTAGGTTATTGGGGCTATTGGGGTCAATAGGCTGTGCTTGTTGAGCATTCACAGGTGCAAGCAGTGTCAAGGCTGCTATCACAGATAGGGAAGTCAAACGAATTACAGAAGCAGGGGCCGCAAAGTTCATGGGGTCAATTTGTGCAACAACTATTTAAGAAACAGGACAATATAGTGAAACTTCGGGTATCTTAACTCTGTTTGTGTTTTTAACAAAGCCAAGTTAATTACTGTGTTTCTCTGAATTTAGACAGAAAATCGGTTTAATAGAGTTCCCATAGCCCGTGCATTAACAATAATCGCTCCTATGAACGACCATAACAACTCCTCTGATTTTTCCACCACAGGTGTATCAGCAAGCAACTTGGGATTAGTTCTGCAACGGGGCGGTGAAGAATTGATACTTGAAAAGGCAATAGACCGCTTCAGTGTCCGTTTTGTCACCGACTTTCCTGTGCAACAATTATCTCAGGTTAATTGGGGTATTTGGCAGGCTAGCATTACGCAAGCTCATTTAGAACTATATCAGGTAACAAGCGATCGCCTAGAGAATGCGATCGCTCAAGCCCGCGCTGACCAAAATGTGGTTTTTGCTAGCCACGCCTACACCGTCCAGAATAATCCAGGGGCTTTCGTTTATCTGAGCGACCAAATTACAATTCAGTTTGCGCCTAAGTTAGATGCTGCCAAAATTACGCTGATAGTTTCTCAATTTAACCTAGTCCAAGACAAGGCTATTCTGGGTTTACCGAATGCGTATGTATTTCTGGTGAGTAAACAAGCCACAGAAAACCCGATCAAAATTGCTAATCAGTTACAAGCCATTCCCCAAGTGTTGGCGGCTGAACCTAATGTGATTATCCAAACAGAAACCCATTATAAACCCAGTGATAACCTTTATTCTCAGCAATGGTATCTCAACCATAACGGCGGTAATGAGTTGGTTGCTGGTTCTCACATCGCCGTAGAACAAGCTTGGGATATTACCCGTGGTGTCCGTTCTGTGGTGGTGGCTGTGGCGGATGACTCTTTTGATTTAAATCACCCAGATTTTCAAGGTAGTGGTAAGGTTGTCGCCCCTAGAGACTTAAGGGAAAATGATTTTTTACCTTTGCCCGGTGTAAAAGAAAACAGTCATGGTACAGCCTGTGCTGGCATAGCGGTGGCGGAAGAAAATGGTACAGGAATTGTCGGGGTTGCCCCTGGCTGTGCATTTATGCCCATCCGTACCACTGGGTTTTTAGATGACGAGTCAATCGAGCAGATATTTAACTGGGCTGTAGAAAAAGGAGCTAGTGTCATTTCTTGCAGTTGGGGAGCTTCGGCTGTGTATTTTCCCTTATCTTTGCGGCAAAAAGCAGCTATTACTAGGGCTGCTACCCGTGGGCGTAATGGTAAAGGTTGTGTGGTGTTGTTTGCGGCGGGAAACGCCAACCGTCCCGTTAGTGGCGCTGTCTATGAGCAGGATTGGCCGGATAATTTGTTACAAGGTTTGACAGATTGGTTAAATGGTTTTGCGGTACATCCTGATGTCATGGTGGTTGCCGCATCCACTAGTATGAGTAGAAAAGCCGCCTACAGTAATTGGGGAACGAGTATTTCTGTATGTGCGCCCAGTAACAATGCTTCGCCGGGGATGTCATTTCCAGACAAGGGTTTTGTATACACTCGCCCCAGCATCACAACTAACTTGCAGGGGTTAGGAATGCTAACAACTGATATAGTAGGAGCCGCAGGTTACGATCCTGGTAACTTTACTAGTAATTTTGGTGGGACTTCTAGCGCTACGCCTGTGGTAGCTGGAGTAGCAGCCCTAGTGTTATCAGCTAACCCTGATTTGACAGCGCAGCAAGTCAAACGGATTTTAGAAACCACGGCAGATAAAATTGTAGACCCCAACCCCGACCCGCAACTAGGTTTGAGTGAAGGTAAATATGATGGGAATGGATATTCTCAGTGGTTTGGTTATGGTAAGGTGAATGCGGCGAGGGCGGTACAAGCCGCAGCCCAACAACGAACCACGCCATTGGATGTTAATAGACAAGTTAAACAGGCTAATTCTAACCAGATAGGGATTCCCGATAATAATTTACAAGGGATTAAAAGTGGAATCGCAGTTGCTGATACCAGCACAGTTAAAGATATTCAAGTCGCAGTTAACATTACTCATGAATTTTTAGGCGATATCGAAATTTATTTAATCGCCCCCAATAGCCAACAAGTGCTATTGCAAAATCGTACCTTGGGAAATCGCACCGACTTACAGACAACTTATGGGGTGCGATCGCATCCTATCCTGAAACAATTACTCTCACAATCAGCCAAAGGCAATTGGCAGTTATGGATAATCGACTATTCACCCCAAGATGTAGGCAAACTCAATAGTTGGGAATTAACTTTGGGAATTTAGTCAATAGTCAATAGTCAACAGTCAATAGTCAATAGTCAATAGTCAACAGTCAATTAGTAGATTCTGCGAAAGCACGATGACTTACTACCAATGGGTTGATTAAGCGTTGTAAATCTTTGGTTAAATCTTCTGTGAGGCGTTTGGAGTTTTGCTTGACTTTACCATTGGTGTAATCTTTGACATTAATTGCCGAGCCGATATTAATACTGACATCTGTACCCCAGCAAGGGTAAGGATGGCTGTAATTGATGCTAATTGGCAGTATTTTCACCCCCAAACCAGGGTGGCTCAATTCTGCACTCAAGGCTAAACGGGCGATTCCGGGTTTAAGGGGATGCAATTTACCGTCCCGAAAAATATTGCCTTCGGGATAAATAACTAACATTTGTTCTTGGTGAAGTAATTCCACTGCATAGCGGAGGGTAGAAACGGCTGGGTGCAAAGTATCTACAGGGAAACCACCCATACGGCGGACAAACCAACCTTGCAAACCCCGACATTCGTTATTGGACACCATAAAGTTTAAGTCTCGTCCTGTGACGTAACGTCCAGCAGCGTAGGGGATGAGTAATGAATCCCACCTAGCACGATGAGTTGGAGCCAGAATCACTGGGCCTGTTTTGGGAATATGTTCCTTTCCAGTGATAGAAATACGACCAAAGAAGGATGGCAGTAGAAAATAATTCCCAACAAAATACAACACAGGACTCAACCAGGGAGAAATCCCCGAAGTAGTCACAGCTACATGAGGCTGAAAGAGCGTGTTTTCTGGTTTGACTTGGCAAGAGTTAGACGGCTCAGAGAAAAATTCCATCATGTTGGTAGCTGCAAATTGTCAGGTAAAGTTGGGGTTTGTTATAGACGTAGTACCACCGTAGATTTTCTTTTGTCAGTTGTGTCATAGTACCTGGACAGTTTCAAGTCTGTCTGTTACTTGTTTTGCATCCGCCGAGTTGCAAACCAGTCTTGCAAATGTTGGCGACAGGCTGATTCTAGAATGCCTCCAACAACTCGCAAGCGGTGATTAGAAGCTGCACTATCAGGTATATTCAAAACACTGCGAATTGCGCCAGTTTTGGTATCGTCCACTCCATAAACAAGCTTTTTTAACCGTGCGTGAACGATCGCACCTGCACACATTGGGCAAGGTTCCAAGGTAACGTACAAAATACACTCATGCAGTCGCCAAGTTTGTAAAGTTTGAGCCGCATTTCTCAAAGCCACAATTTCCGCGTGCGCTGTTGGGTCTTGGTCACGCTCTTTGCGATTTTCACCTTGGGCGATGAAATTACCACTAGCATCAGTAATTACCGCCCCCACAGGAATTTCGCCCGCTTCACCAGCGATTTTCGCCAACTCCAAAGCCCGGCTCATCCATTGGCGATACATGAGGTATTCGGGGTAGTTGGTGAACATAAGATTTGTGGGGGAGATGAGGGAGATGAGGGAGTGGGGGGAGATGGGGGAGATGAGGGAGTGGGGAAGAATAACAACTGATAACTGATAACTGATAACTGATAACTGATAACTGTCAACTGTCAACTGTCAACTGCAAAATTGATTCCCACCATTGACGATGAGTTAAATACCAATCTACGGTCTGGCGTAAGCCGGTGGAGATTGTTTGTTGAGGTTCCCAACCTAGTTCTGTTTTGATTTTTGTAGCATTAATCGCATAGCGGCGATCGTGTCCGGGGCGGTCTTGGACGAAGGTAATTAATTTACTGGCAGGGGAGACGGGTAAATTGGGGGCTAATTCGTCCATTAATTCACATATCATCCGCACGAGGTCAATATTTTTGATTTCGTTGTTACCGCCGATGTTATATGTTTCTCCTGGCTTACCCTGGTGAATGACAATATCCAAGGCGCGGCAATGATCCCAGACGTGCAGCCAGTCACGGACATTTAGCCCATCTCCGTATACAGGCAAGGGCTTACCTAAGAGGATGTTAAGACAAATTAAGGGGATTAATTTTTCGGGGAAGTGATAGGGGCCGTAATTATTAGAGCAATTTGTAATTAAGGTTGGTAAACCATAGGTGTGATGATAAGCCCTTGCAAGATGGTCACTCCCCGCTTTCGATGCGGAATAGGGGCTGTTGGGTGCGTATGGGGTGGTTTCTGTAAAAGCTGGGTCATCTGGGTTGAGGCTACCGTAAACTTCATCTGTGGAGACGTGCAAGAAACGGTAGTTTTCTGGTTTGCCTTGTTTCTCCCAGTGCTGGCGAAAAGCTTCTAATAAGGTGAATGTACCAACTACATTTGTCTGAATGAAGGCATCAGGGGCGACAATTGAGCGATCAACATGAGATTCAGCTGCAAAATGGGCGATCGCACTAATACTCTCTTCTACCAATAACTGATCAATGAGGGCGCGATCGCAAATGTCCCCCTTGACAAATCTTAAATTGGCTTTGCCTTCTATATCTGCCAGATTTTGACGATTTCCCGCATAGGTGAGTGCGTCTAGAACAATTATGCGATCGCTTGGGTATTTCTCATACCAGTGATGCACGAAGTTCGAGCCAATAAACCCTGCACCCCCTGTAATTAGGATGGGTGATGCGGAAATAATGGGTGAATCTTCTGAAATATCAATTTTGGTCATGTCAATTGTTAGTTGTCAGTTGTCAGTTGTTCTTCGGTCTAATTACCATCCCCTTGGCTTTTCACATATCAAAGCCACTAATCACTAATCACCACCATAGACAAAAGTGTTTTTACATTTCTTTACTATTTATCCCTGATTATTCACCAATCACACTGCTCTAATTTTGGGGAATTTGCGCCATAGTTCACAACAGAGGTTATCGATAATGTTTACCTTAGACAAAATCCTCTGTCTTGAGGCTGATAAATGATAATTTATGTAAATAAATTCTTAAGTCTTTCTCATAATTTGTTGAATGTAAAAGCAAATATATCTGACCGTTATTCCTTCCGTAATTTCTCTGTAAATTTGTGATAAATATTTGAGCATTTTAGTGATTTTATATTAAATTAAGTGATTTTTCTGCTGTTTACGAGGTTTTCCTAAAAATAAAGATTTTAGTGTTTTATTTTACCTATGATTTACTAGGTTAACAGTCTAAGAAATGGGGGATTTTTCTCATAAAAATATTTTCAGTATTCTAATTAACCAAATAGGGGCTAATTTCATCGAATCTTCAAAAAGAAATATTTTTTTTCATAAACTGAAAGAGCTAAAGTTTTGTTAAGATGCAAGTGCTAGCAGTTTCTCAACGGAATCCCTGACTCAACAGGTGGAGAAATAAATACTACTAGCATCACAGAGTTCAAAAGGTGAAGCAATGACCACCTACATTTTTTTTGATGAAGCCCTCCGCATTTTGACCAATGCCTTTCTGTTATCAGCAGTACTGTTAATCGCAGGTTCTGGTATAGGTTTGGCAGTTATCGAAACAATAGAGAAGAGTGAACAACGTTAAAGTATCCTCAAATTCTGAGTTTTAGTCGCAACGAATTGAGTAGTAGTGTTCACTATCTAAAAATCCTGGGAACACTAACATATATAAGTCTCAGGGCGATGCAGACTCATCTGTAAGTCACAAACAAACAGATAACTGTACCGCTATTGAGACCCCTACCAGGAGCGACTATTATGAATTTACTGGATACATTCCTGGGCAGAGAAAACCAAGCCCCAGAATCACTTAGTTCCGCAGAAGCTTTTGTTGCTATTGTTTTACTAGCAACAGCGTCAGATGGCAATTTATCCGATCCACAAGAGCGTTCTATTTTGGGCGAATTGTCTCGTTCAAGACCTTTAAGAAGTTATTCTACAGATGCGATCGCCCAGCTATGTAACAAAAACTTTATAATTCTCCAGCGAGACGGCTTTAATGCCTTATTTAATTTGGCTAAAGAATCTCTATCTCCAGATTTGCGAGAAGCAGCCTTTGCTATAGCTAGTGATTTGGTTTTGAGTGAAAGCCATATTAACGAAGAAGAATTAAATTTTTTAAATGATTTATATCAAGCCTTGAGTATTTCGCCCGACATAGGCACAAGAATTTTACAAGCCATGTCACTCAAAAACCAAATCAAAGGTGATTAAATCAGTTATCAGTTATCAGTTACCAGTTATCAGTCAGTCAGGGCGTATGTTGGAAGATAAAGAAGCGCCAAAATACGCCTTTCACCAACGTATTTAAGTGCGGGCGGGTTTAAGGAACATATTTGTTTTTATCGTGAATTACTCAATGAACCCGCCCCTACAACTGTTCACTGTGAAAAAATTATTTTTGGCAATTACCAAATAACTTAATATACTTAAGTGTGCCAAGGAACATTAGCTTCTTTGGCACATTTATTTCTGGGCTATGAGTCCTGAGTAAGAGTAAACTAACTAAATTAACGTGAGTTTGACAAGCGTTGTTTTGACCTCACCCCCAACCCCTCTCCTACGAGGAGAGGGGAGTAAGAGAGTGATTTTTTCGTTTCTCCTCCCTCTCCTGACGGAGACGCTACGCGAACGCCTTTTAGGAGCGAAAAGTCTGAGCGGAGGTTTCCTCCGTTGGCGCAGCCCGCCGCAGGCATCAGAACTTTTCAAGAGAGAGGGAGGTTGGGAGGGAGAGGTTCATCGAACTCACGTTAAATTATTTTAAATTTTGAATTTTTATGCCTTGGTCTGCTACTTTAAACCAAATAATTGAGGCTCTTGCAGCCAGTCCGGTAAATTTATCTGAAGCTGCTTTATCACTCCTCAGCAGTGGTATCCAAACTGATACAAGGATTTTAAAACCTGGGGAAGTTTTTCTGGCTTTGCGAGGAGAAAAGTTTGATGGACATGAGTTTGTGCCGAGGGCGATCGCTAATGGTGCGATCGCCGCTATTGTTGATCATAACTACGAAAATCCGGGTTTACCTGTCATCCAAGTCAGGAACACCTTAGAAGCTTACCAAAAACTGGGTAGATGGTGGCGCGATCGCTTCGATATACCAGTAATTGGGGTAACAGGTTCGGTAGGTAAAACTACTACCAAAGAACTTATCGCCGCCGTCTTAGGCACAAAAGGCAAAGTTCACAAAACTTATGGCAATTACAATAACGAGATTGGTGTTCCGAAAACCCTGCTAGAACTGCATGACGCACTCGATTATGCAGTCATCGAAATGGCGATGCGGGGTAGGGGACAAATTGCCGAACTCACACAAATTGCCCATCCCACCATCGGCGTGATTACCAACGTCGGGACGGCACATATTGAATTACTGGGTTCAGAAGCAGCTATTGCCGAGGCAAAATGTGAGTTATTAACCGAAATGCCCAAGGATAGCATCGCCATTCTCAACCACGATAACCCCTTACTCATGGCTACGGCGGCAAAAGTTTGGTCAGGAGAAGTATTAACCTATGGCTTGTCTGGTGGGGATATTCACGGTTCTTTAGTCGATAATGCCACTGTGGAAGTTGACCGATTGCGCTTACCCTTACCTTTACCCGGTCGTCACAACGCTACTAATTATTTAGCGGCCCTTGCAGTGGCTAAGGTTTTGGGAATTGAATGGTCGAGCTTGCAAGCTGGTGTAAATGTGAATATGCCGACAGGGCGATCGCAGCGTTTTATTTTGCCCAATGATGTGATAATCTTAGATGAGACTTATAATGCTGCACCAGAAGCTATGTTAGCAGCCTTACAATTATTAGCTGATACACCGGGAAAACGGAAAATTGCGGTGTTGGGGGCGATGAAAGAATTAGGAGAGCGATCGCCACAGTTACACCAAAGGGTAGGCGAGACTGTACGCAACTTAAAGCTAGACGGGTTGTTAGTTTTGGTGGATGGTGAAGATGCCGAAGCATTAGCTAGAAGTGCCGAAGGTATTCCTTCAGAATGCTTTGCCACTCACGCCGATTTAGTCGCGCGATTGAAAACATTTGTGCAAACAGGCGATCGTTTATTATTCAAAGCTGCCCATTCTGTGGGATTAGATCAGGTAGTGAGTCAGTTGAGGGCGGAGTTTTCATCGTAGGGGATAGGGGACAGTTTTATAGCAGTTCAAAAAAACCCTAACAACCAAATCGAGCAAGAGCGAGACAGGGAACAGGGAACAGGGGACAGTTTTATAGCAGTAGCCACATAGTTGAGGATATAGGTAAATCATAAAACCCTTTATCGTAATTCCGAGGGTTAAAGACCCCTACGTCTGTACGTAGCAAATTTTCAGTTGGGGTTTAAATCCCCAACTGTTCGCGTAGCGTGCCGTAGGCAAAATGTCTTTAATGCGCGAATTTTGCGGAAAGTTCTGTAGGCGGGTTTCCCGCCGTAGGAAACTTTCCAAGACGAATTTTGAATTTTGAATTGTTAATAGGCAGTTTCCCTTACCTGTCACCTGTCACCTGTCACCTGTCACCTGATTTTCCCATTTAACAACTGTAGGGACTTACATTGTAAGTCCCTACAAGTTATCAATCAGATTATTCTTTGATATTCTTCTAGCAAAACTGCGTGACATCTTCTCCACACTCATCGGCTAGATACATCAAGGCTTTAAAGCGGATTTCTACTAACTGTTCGTAGAAAGGATTGAGTTTACATAGGGGCGGGATGTGAACGAGAGTGCGATCGCCTAATTTAATTTCTCTTTCAAATGGACAGCTAGCAGGAATAATTGTACATATTTGCCTTGCTTGTTTGGGGTTTTCGATTTTTAAAGATTCCAGCCACTGCCGGATCGGTTGCAGTAGTAGATTTATAACAGAGATAAATGTAACTGTGATAGTAGACATCATGGTGTGAGTGCGTACATTTGTTGAGGAGTTAGCAGGACTTTTTCGAGTAAGAGACTGTCTGTTTTGGCAGTATCTTTAATAATTACGGCTTTGGCATTTTCGTTTAATAATATTTTCTTATCTGCCGTAAAACTAAATTCTTGTCCAGGCATAAAGCCTTTTTGAATGAGTTTTTTTAATGCAAATCTCGTAACTGATTCTAGTAACTGAGTGCAAGACTGCCAATCAGCTAACTTATCAAAAATCCAGTGAAATGTTTCTGGATGAGTTGTTGATAATTCTAAAATTGCTGCTGTTAAACAGGATTCTATATATTCAGGATTTAAATTAAGATGTAACTGATTTACCCAAGTTTCTATAAGTCTTTTATCTTGAAACTTTAAAATATAAACTGCTCGTTCGAGATGGAAGTGAAATAGTTCTAAATCTTTCATTTTTCTCAGTTATAGATGTAATAAAAAAAATTAATCGACTTATGCAGTGGCTAGGAAATGATTCTACTTCTTTAATCTCAAAAATCAGGCTTGGGCAATAGGTATTTATTCATTACCTATCAGTAAAACTACTGTCAAACTGTTAATTTCCTAGTTGCTTCTAACTTTAAACCTGAAAAATGCAGAACTTGTGGAGATACGTCTAAAGATAGATATTTTTTTTAAGTTGACCAATCTAAAGCAGCCGCGACTTGAGCCGGTAATTTCATCGCTTTGAAGGGCTTGGTAATGATGGCTCTAACTCCCAACTCAGCAAATCGCCTCTGTTCGGCGGCTTGCACCTTCGCCGTCAACAAAATCACCGGAATTGACGCAGTAACAGGATTGGCTTGTAAAGCTTGAAAAGTGGCGATTCCGTCCATATCTGGCATCATCACATCCAACAGAATCACATCCGGCTGTTCAGCCACAGCTTTAGCCACTCCCTCAATACCACAAGCAGCAGTAGAAACTTCCCATGCACCCACGGCTTTCAAGGCGAGTTCAGCCACTGCTCGAATATCATATTCATCATCAATAATGAGAATGCGCTTGGTAGTCATAACAGTTATCAGTTATCAGTTATCAGTTATCAGTTGTCAGTTGTCAGTTGTCAGCTGATGTTCACTGATAACTGTTCACTGTTCACTGACAACTGACACACCTACTTCCCGACAAATCACTCGATTGAGTAGGTTAATGACTCGCTGCTCGAATTCTTGGGTATTAATGCGTCCTTTGGTGAGAAATAGGGTTTGTCCTAACTTTAATCTTTGGCGATCGCTTTCATCTAAATCGCGGGCTGTGTACACTACTAAAGGTACATGAGATAGGCGCTGATATTGTCGCAACCAATCCACCACAGCAAAACCATCACATTCGGGTAATCCTAAATCTAGTACCAATAAGTCAGGAATGAGATTTTGACTCAGTTGTATAGCTTCCTTTCCTGTTTGAGCATGGAATGTCGATGTTCCATGACGATTGAACATGGCAATCAACAACTGTGCTAAATCTGGATCATCTTCTACAACTAGTACCTTAATAGCTGGTAGTTGCTTGGCTGTAGCTTTTTCTAAAGCTTGGCACAACAACTTTACATCTGGAGGTTTGATAATCCAATCACTCACATCAGGGGGAAGTTCTTTACTATTGTCAGGGGCTATACCACTGAGAATAATCACTGGTACATTTTTGATATCTGGCTGCTGTTTGAGAAGTCCTAAAGTTTCCCAACCGTCCATCCCTGGCATCATCAGGTTGAGAATAATTGCATCAGGCTGGTTTAATGTCGCCTGTTCCACCGCCTCCTCTCCTGAAGCCACAGTCATCACTTGATAACCCTGCCTTTCTAGCATCACTTGTACAACAGCCCGCACCGAAGGATCATCATCACAAAGCATGATTAAAGGAGGAGTCAAGCTAGGGCAATGCTGAGGTAAGGTGTGAGGGAGAGTCAAAAAATCATCGCTTTTCTGCTCCTCTTCTAAGAAAATTGGCAAGGTAAAAAAGAAAGTGCTACCTTCGCCCAAAATACTCTCCGCCCAAATTTGCCCTCCATGATGCTGCAAGATGCTGCGACAAATAGCCAAACCTAAACCTGTACCACCTTTTTGCCGGGAATCTGAAGCGTCAACTTGTCCAAAACGCTCAAAGATAGATTCCAGTTTATCAGCCGGGATACCCCGACCTTGGTCTTTGACCTGAAACAAGATATGAGACGCTGTACTGAGATTGTCAAAAACAGATGTTTCTAAATCTTGCTCACCAAATTTCTCTAATTTTGAATTTTGAATTTTGAATTTTGAATTTATTTGCCCCAATTCAGCACTTACCCAAACTGTAGAACCAGGAGCAGAAAATTTCATAGCATTGCTGAGGAGATTTGTCAATACCTGGATGATGCGATCAGGATCTGCCCAGAGGCGGGCGGATAAGGGGGACATGGAGATTTTCACGCCTGCTTGTTCTGCCATTTCCTCCATCACCTCTACCGATTGAGTCATTAAATCGGCTGCATTGCAGGCTTCGGGGGTAATTTGAATTTTTCCCGATTCAATTCTTTCGATATCTAGGATATCGTTGATGAGACGCACCAACCTATCGGTGTTATTAGCAGCAATATTTAACATCCGTTGAGCATCTTCTGAACCTGCGGCTAGGACTCCACTAGCCAATAAGTCTAAAGCACCGGAAATAGAAGTTAAGGGGGTGCGTAGTTCGTGGCTGACTACGGAGACGAATTCATCTTTGAGACGTTCAACTTCGCGGCGATCGCTGATATCCTTCATAAAGCAGTAATGCCCAATAAATTCCTGCTGTTGGTTATAGGCTTTGACCATTACTACTTGTTTATCGAAGGCTGAACCATCTTTACGCATGGCTCTAGCTTCAATTTCTACCTTGCCGTTTTTCAGCATTTGTTGGTAGGCTACGATCATCTTTTCTTGGTCGTCTGGGTGGACTGTTACTTGCCATTCCATCCCCACCATTTCTTCTGGTTCGTACCCGGTGATGTTGGCGTAGGCTGGATTTACCTTGATGTAACGCCCCTGTGTATCTAACTGAGAAATACCCTCTACTGCGCTTTCTAAAGCTTGGCTGAGGTGGAGGAGTTCTTCTTCTGTGCGTTTGCGTAAGCGAAGCTCGTCGAAGACATCGTTAATATCGGTCATTGTACCGATGTAGCCTATCACCTCACCGTGAGTTCCTCTTTCGGGAATTGCTTGGGCTATTACCCAATTGATGACGTTATGGGGATGGCAAAAACGATACTCAGCTTTAAAGGGTAAATTTTGCTGTATAGCTTGATTCCATTCAGTAACAATACGCAGGCGATCGTCTGGATGTAAAGACTGTACCCAGCCTTCACCAAGCACATCTTCCGGCGGGGAGCCGATTAACTTACAAGCCCGTTCATTGACAAAAATGCAACGTCCAGAGGCATCATTCCGAAAAATTCCCACTGGTGCAGTTTGTGCCAAGGTAGCATAACGATGTTCGCTTTCCCGTAAAGCCGCTTCCGCCGCTTTGCTTGCAGTAATATCACTACCAATCCCCAGATACCCCGTAACATTATTTTCCGCATCGTACAACGGGCTAACGGATAGCATAATTGGGAAACGAGAACCATCCTTACGAATATATGTCCATTCTCGTTCCTCTATCTGCCCTAGCCGCGCTTTAGCGACAAATACCTCAAATCCGGGTTCAATCTTCACACCCAATTCTTGGGATAGTTCTTGTGCCACTTTGACGATTTCATCCTTGTCGTGGATAATCTCCGGCGTTGTTTTACCAATCACTTCGTCGGCGGTGTACCCTAGCCATCGTTGGGCGGTTGCATTAAATGTCTGAATTATGCCGTCCTGTGTGGCGGAAATGATTGTGTAGTTGGCACTATTGACAATTGCCTGTTGCAGTTTTTGGCTTGCAACTTCTGGCTGTACTGTACTGGGCAATTGCAACGCTTTTGTAACTAATTTTACAGATACAAATGCTGTGCAAAGAGAAATGATTGCCGTAATCGCTTTGAGCAAACCAGACAACCAATAATTAGGCTGCCAAAGCGTCCATATCTCCATCATGTGGGTTGTGCCAGTTGCAACAATCAACGCACTCAAGAGCAGAAAGATGATTTTAAAGGGAAATTCTTGTCGCTTGTTGACGAAATAGAGCAATGTTAAAGCAATTGAATAATAAGCTATGGCAATTAAAGTATCTGATAAAAGATGCAGCCACACCAGCCCCGGATTCCATATATAGCAATGCTCTTGGGGAAAAGATGGGACTGAAAGCAAAAATGAGTATGGTAGGCTGCTCATAAATCCTCCTATAGGAAAGTGGGGAGGTAGGGGAGAAGGGGGAGATGAGGGAGATGAGGGAGTAACCCACCCCTAACCCCTAAGAGGAGGGGAATAGGGAGATGAGGGAGATAAGGGAGATGAGGGAAAGTAACTGTTGACTGTTGACTATTGACTATTGACTATTGACCAATTTAATTTTTCTTTACAAATATATGTAGAAAAATTGTCCACTTCAGCTAAAAATAAAAAATGAGAACATTTGACAAAAATTTAATTTCTACGTAATAGAGGGGTTCTAGATATGGATAATATTGATTATCGTGTAGCGATCGTTTTAGCGCCAATCGCAGTTGCTGCTGGCTGGGCTGCTTTTAACATCGGTGCTGCTGCTTTAAGACAAGTCCAGAACTTCTTAAACAGAGAAGCTTAAATCTCAGTTAGAAATTTTAACCTTTAACCGACTGTTCTCTTTACCGAGGCAGTCGGTTTTAATCTAGGGGATGGGGACTGGGTATTGGGGAAAGGGGAAAGGGGAAAGGGAAAGTTAGTAATTTCTCCCCCTACTCCCTCATCTCCCTCATCTCCCTCATCTCCCTCATCTCCCTCATCTCCCTCATCTCCCTCATCTCCCCCCTCTGTGAACATCGATTCCCTACTCTTCCCATTCCACCATTTTGGCGTTCATCTCGGACTTTCGCGCATTGTCAAATTATTAGCCAATCTTGGCAATCCTCATGAGCGAGTTCCCACAATTCATGTTGCTGGTACAAATGGCAAAGGTTCTGTATGTGCCTATCTCTCCTCAGTACTGACAGAGGCTGGTTATCGTACAGGGCGGTATACTTCCCCTCATCTAGTTGATTGGACGGAACGTATTTGTGTCAATGAAGAGCAAATTTCTCATGAGGAGTTTTGTAAATTATTGTTAACAGTTCAAGCAGCTATTAGCCTAGATGATGAGTATCCTACTCAATTTGAGGTGATTACGGCAGCTGCTTGGTTATATTTTGCCCAGCAACAAGTCGATGTAGCGGTGATAGAAGTAGGATTGGGTGGGCGGTTAGATGCTACCAATGTGATTTCTGACCCTTTGGTGACGGTGATAACTTCTATTAGCCGTGAACATTGGCAACAATTGGGGCCGACTGTGGCTGATATTGCTGGGGAAAAAGCGGGGATTCTTAAAAGTGGGTGTCCGGCGGTGGTTGGGACGCTACCAGAGGATGCAGAGAAAGTGGTGCGATCGCGCGCTCAAGAATTACAATGTCCTTTAATTCTGCCTCAACCTACTCATCAAATCTCTGACAAATTAGCAGAATATCAGAGTATTTTCCAGGCAAAAACTATTAAATATCCTCTACCTTTACAGGGACAAATTCAACTAACTAATTCCGCTTTGGCATTAGCCGCTTTAGAAGTTTTGCAACAAAAAGGTTGGCAGATTTCTGAAGAGGCAATTATTAACGGCATAGCAAAAACTAAATGGCCTGGGCGAATGCAATGGATTAGTTGGCACAACCACAAACTCTTAATTGATGGCGCTCATAATCCCGCATCTGCTCAAGTCCTCAGAGATTATGTAGATATCTTAAATAGTCAATCTGTAACTTGGGTGATGGGAATGTTATCTACTAAAGACCATGCTGATATTTTGCAAGCATTATTAAAACCAAATGACCAATTATATCTAGTACCAGTACCAGATAATAATTCCGCAGATACAGAGTATTTAGCCAAGTTAGCTAATGATATTTGTCCTGAATTAACTCTTTGTCAAACTTACCCAGATTTACCATTAGCCCTAGAAACTGCATTTAACTCAACAGATAACTTAGTAGTTTTATGCGGTTCCTTATATTTAATTGGTCATTTTTTAGGAACCTCCGATGGTTCGTAGTAAGGACTTTAGTCCGTCCAGTTATAAAAATAGTACGGGTAGTACGGGTAAAGACAGCTTTCTATTGTTCCCTCTAAATTGACCTACACCACGTTATTTTCTATTCAATGATGAATTTACCGAAACTTGCTCGCGCCTTGCTGGGCAAAATAAAAGCCACCTACTAGGCGGCGGTCTGGTCTATAAAGCCAATCCTGCTATGGATTGGCTTAGTTTGGTAGAAAAACTTTTTTTGATGAATCACAATTTATGTAACACAATGTATTGATTTATACCACCAAATTCATCGCCATTAAAGGATTATCTAATTGGTGATTTTTAACCAATAACATATATGAACGAACCTTTAATAAATTTTCTCCACGCTCTTTTCTTCTTCGGCGTGCTGTCATACAAGGTTCGTACGTCCAATTTTCAAGCCAATCACCGTCTACATCTTCAACAAACTGATGAATGCCTTCTACTCCAAATTCTTCTCTAGAGCGAACTAGATCCCGCCCCCTTTGGAGGGATTGCATAACTTCATCAATTTTTTGTTTTCTAACGTCCAAATTTGAAGACATTGCTTTAATGCCTTATCTATCTATGTTTACTACACAATAACAAATATTTTGGTTTAAGTCACTATGGATAACAACACATCGTGCTATTTTTTCATTTACATCAGGTAATGTAGGATTAAAGCTTATAAACAAACCTCGGTTAATCCTCCAATGTGATAGCGTTTTCAGCCATTCATTTTGCTTATCCAATGTTTTCACTATATTGAGAGTAGTTATTTGTACACAAAATGGCATTCCTTTGTTCGTTGCAGCAATTATATCTGTAGCCATTGATAGATCAGCAATATATGGGCTAAAACTATTACCTCCGTAATATTCTAGATTTTCCCGAATTTTTTTAATTCTTGGTGCGTCTGATCCAGTAAAGCTCCCATCTAATAGTTTTTGTTTCCATATTTGGATTTTAGGATCTTTTTCATTAATCCATTGAGGGAACAAGTATTCATACCAGTACCTTTCGGACTCCGGTAGTAAGTTAAATATAGAGTTTTTGTCTTCTTCCTCTAAAGCTTGGATTTTCAACCAAGTATCAGTAAAAGTTATTAGTTCATCAAGAAACTGCATTAGATGTTTTTTACTTTTGATGAGTCCTGGTTTCTTTTTATGTATCCAACGCTGTATGTCTTGAAGTCTGACTGATAGATTATTACTGACGACCTTAGAATCTTCGGTAAGCTTGTATAAATCAAATATAATACTTTCTATAGTTTTTCCCATATTTTTTTCTAAAAGTTTTCAGCTAACTAGTTATATTAACAATTGTCTAAAGTATAAAAAACATTAATTACACTGAAGTGTAGCTTATCTGTACGAAACTTAGTTAACGGAACTTAGACAAAAACTAGTTGAAAAAACCATCAAACGTATATACAGAAATATTTCGACATCGTTTTACCCTCTACCACAATTCATAAAACGCCTCTAAGGACTAAAGTCCTTACTACAAACAAAAAGCGCTCTCCCAATTTGGGAGAGCGCTAAGATATGCAAGTTAAAGCTTAAAGATTAACCGTGGATAGCAGGAGCGCTAAGAGCAACGGGAGTAACTTCAACAGCAGCTAAGTCTAAGGGGAAGTTGTGAGCGTTACGCTCGTGCATGACTTCCATACCCAAGTTAGCGCGGTTGATGATGTCAGCCCAGGTATTGATGACACGACCTTGTGAGTCGATAATCGACTGGTTGAAGTTGAAGCCGTTGAGGTTGAACGCCATTGTGCTGATACCCAATGCGGTAAACCAGATACCCACTACGGGCCATGCAGCTAGGAAGAAGTGCAAGGAACGGGAGTTGTTGAAACTGGCGTATTGGAATATCAAGCGACCGAAGTAACCGTGTGCAGCGACGATGTTGTAGGTTTCTTCTTCTTGTCCGAATTTGTAACCGTAGTTTTGTGATTCGGTTTCTGTGGTTTCACGCACTAAGGAGGAAGTTACCAAGCTTCCGTGCATTGCACTGAACAATGAACCACCGAATACACCAGCCACTCCTAACATATGGAAGGGGTGCATCAGGATGTTGTGTTCTGCTTGGAACACGATCATGAAGTTGAAGGTTCCAGATATACCCAAGGGCATTCCATCAGAGAAGGAACCTTGTCCAATTGGGTAAATCAAGAATACTGCTGCTGCTGATGCCAAGGGAGCAGAGTATGCTACGCAGATCCAAGGACGCATTCCTAAGCGATAGGACAATTCCCATTGACGACCTAAGTAGCAAGCACAGCCGATGAGGAAGTGGAAAATTACCAATTGGTAAGGCCCACCGTTGTATAACCACTCATCTAAGGATGCTGCTTCCCATATTGGGTAGAAGTGTAAACCGATCGCGTTGGAGGATGGTACTACTGCACCGGAGATGATGTTGTTGCCGTAGATCAAGGAACCTGCTACGGGTTCACGGATACCATCTATGTCTACGGGAGGTGCGGCGATGAAGGCAATGATGAAACAGGTGGTGGCGGCTAGCAAGGTAGGAATCATCAGTACGCCGAACCAACCTACATAAATGCGGTTTTCGGTGCTGGTGATCCAGTTGCAGAACCGTTCCCATACGTTGGCGCTACTGCGCTGTTGTAAGGTTGTGGTCATTTTTTTATGATTGCTTTGGTGTTATTAATCAAGCGCTTTAAGTGTACGCTTGTTATATAAGCTTTACATGATTTTACGCACTTTCACAATTCAAATAAGTTATTAATATATGATTAATAATTAAAATTATTTATCTTGTGTTATGTCTCTGTACCTTCGGTATTTTAAAACTACATAGGCACAGAGACGGGCAGCTTTTAAAAATCGAAGTAGATGTAAGGAAGACTGCCTTCAGGAGCAAACAACCAAACAGCATAAAGGCATAGAGGTACGAAGACAAGCTTGATCGGCCAGTTGAACTCTAGTTTTAGCCTGCCTTTGAAGATATAAGTTATAACCATGAGGGCGACTAATGCAAACAGGATGACAGAAACTTGAGATTGGCTGGTATTTAGGGCTTCTATGTAGACCTTTTGAGCAAATTGAGCATCCGCATTGTGTCCCCAGAGGCGCTGAACCACTAAGGAAGATTCTTGCAGGTTTGGTAGACGGAACCAAATCCACGATGTAAAAACCATGACTTGGGTGAGTAGCCAGGCTACAACTATCCCTAAAGGATTTTGCCAGAATAGTGCTAGTTTTTCATAGCGATCGCTCATCACATCCGTCAGTCGATGAACTACCAGCGCTAACCCGTGATAAACGCCCCAAACCACAAAGCCCCAGGCGGAACCATGCCAAATTCCGGCAATTAACATCACAAGGAATAAGTTCCAGCAAGTGCGAGTTAAGCCTTGACGAGAACCACCTAAAGGAAAGTAGACATAGTTGCGTAACCAATCTCCCAAAGTCATGTGCCAGCGTCGCCAAAATTCGGCAATGCTAGTAGTGAAATAGGGAAAATCAAAGTTTTCTGGTAACAATAAACCAAATAGCAAAGCAGTACCACGGGCGATATCTACGTAACCATTAAAATCTAAATACAACTGTAAGCCATAAGCGAATGTTGCTAACCACAAGTCACTACTACCAGCACGTTGTAAATTCCCAAAACATAAATCTACAAAAATTCCTAAACGGTCTGCCAAAATACCTTTTTTTACTGCACCTCTAGCAATTAGCCACAATGCTTCGGAGACTCTATCAGCAGTAGGGAATTGTGATGATGTGAATTGATTTGCTAGGTTGTGATATCGGGTAATTGGGCCGGAAATTAATTTAGCAAAAAATAGTTTATAAGTAGCAAATTGGAGAAAATTATTAGTTGCAGGCGCACCACGATACACATCTATTAAATAGGCGATACATTCAAATGTAAAAAATGAAATGCCTAGAGGTGCTATAATTTTCCAAGATGATTCTGAAGAGTTTACGGGAGAATTGGACGTTAACTGTAAGAAACTATTAATATATTTGAATCCGAGTAGAAGTAAAACATTTAAAATTATACCTACCCATAATATATTTAGCCGTTTGCGGTTCCAATCTACTTGAGCAAATTGCCACTCTTCATTAGACATTTGCCAGTTAAAATTATGCCGTCCTGGGGAAGTATTTTTGCCAATTTCTCTCCCTAAGCGAAAGTTGATAAATGTGAGTGTTAATAATAAGGGTATATATTGAACGCTTAAAGAGGCGTAGAATACAAGGCTAGCAATTAATAAAGTCCATAGCCGTAATTGCTGACGACCCACAGACCAATAAATCCCCAATACACTCAATAAGAAAACACCATATAGGATAGATATAAAATTCATAGTCTAGTCAGTTGACAGTTGACAGTTGACAGGTGACAGGTGACAGGTGACAGGTGACAGGTGACAGGTGACAGGTGACAGGTGACAGGTGACAGGTGACAGTTGTTATTTTTCCTCATCTCCGTCATCTCCGTCATCTCCCTCATCTCCGTCATCTCCGTCATCTCCCTCATCTCTACTTACTTGACCAGGAAATCATTGGATCACTGGCTAGTTTTTTCGAGACTTCGTAAGCACCGAAACGATTGAGGTGGCTGGGGTCGGAGAAATAATCATTGGCTGCTGGCCAAAGTTCGCTTAAATCCCGATAAATGAATTTAGGATTCGTGGCTAAGCCTAACATATATTCCTGAAATTCTTGTTCGTATTTTTTGCGTACTGGGTCTAAATATTCTGCGGTTAGAGGCATATTAACGAAGACTAAGGAAATATTCTGCGCTTGGGTAAACTGCAAAACATCGCGGAAGGCGGCATCTTGTATGCCTCCTACTTGGAAGTCTTTATAATCGTTATCATAATTGCCTGTAACTTTAGAGTATTTTTGATAGTATCTAGCAGGATTGAAGCGGACAGATAAGGCGAGGAAACCATCAAAGTCAACAGCTTGTAAACTATTTTCGTCGTTACTATCGGTTGTCGATGCAATGAGTGATCCGGCTTTTGGCTGTTCCTTTAATATGGGTAATGATGCTATTTTATTTTGCAATAAAGCTTGCAGTTGTTCACGGTTTTGATAAGTTGCGGAAACGGCTGATAAACCTTGATTAAACCAGGAATTTATAGCTTGATAGCTGTTGATTTCTGGCTGGGGTGTTTCTTTTATTTCTTTAGCAGGCTTTTCTGGTGTTTTTGCTGGTTGTTCAGCATTGGGGTTTGCCTGGGCTTGCTGGAGGATTTTTTGATAACCTGGAGAATTAGCGATCGCTCTAAATGTTAAGTCATCCCGTCCACTATTAAACGCACGGGAACCATCAGCCCAAATAATGATTTTTGGTAGTTCTGATGGTTGCAAAACTTGGCGAATTACAAAGTCCACAACTTGGGCGGTTGCACCATTAATTCCGAAGTTAAATACATCAACATTGGGATAACCTTGCAACGCCAAAGCTTTAGATAAAGCCATTGGGTCAACTCCCCTTAAGGCGCGGGAAGAACCGATAATTAACACATCCGCAGGTTTGCCATTTTTGGCGATGCGTTGTCTATATAACACCAGTTGTTCATCTAATTGTCTGACGTTAAAACTCGGCATTTGCGATCGCGCTGCTAATAAGATAGCGGCGGCTGTGGCTTTCTCCCGCACTGGTGCGGCTGTTAAGTTTTGGGGTTGCTCCTCTTGTGTAAAGCCAGAAGCGTTAAACGCGCCGCCTTTGGACTGAGAACTTCCAGTAAAAAATGCTGTTCTCTGGTTTTGGTCATCCTGGGATTGCACAGATGGCTCTTGCTTCGAGGACGACGATTGTGAGATACTAGCAACCTGCGTCTTACTGGGCATGGTGCGACTGACAATCACGCCCAAAACCCAATCGGTTTGCAGGGTCAGCAATAAACCTAGAGTACCCCAAACTAAAGCAACTTTAACTCCTTGGGCATCGGTAGGTTGGGTGCATGATTGTCCTGTTTCCGTAAATAGTTGGCTGTTAAGCAGCCACTTCTTGACGGTGGTAGTTGCGGTTTCCACCCAATCTTTCGTAACTTCCGCGACAAAGTTTTGTACTTCCTCTGTAGTGACTTCAGTACGTAAAATGGGTTCGTCGTCCTCTTTGATGATGAGGTCGTTGATGTATTCGGAAGTAGCCGCAAATTCTGGGGTAGCTTCGGGAACTAAGCGCTGGCGGTGGACTAAATCCATACCATAATGCCAAAAGGGTTCCTTATTGCCGGCGCGACGACCATAAACCCGCACTCCCGCCGTCCCCGCCAGATTTAATTGGCGTAAAAACTGGATGACTTTGGGCGCAACTTGTTTACGACTGGGACATACGGGTGCGTCACACATGATATGGAGTAAATCGCCTTTCCGTAGAAAGAGTATCCGCAAGCCGCCTGTTTTTAACCGCCTGTCTATGTCGGTGTTGAGTAGACGTTCTAGTAAGAAAACTATTGCAGGTTCATCACCAGAGGTAGCTAAATCAAAAGTAGGCGTAGCCAAGGCTGGATGTTCGCTGGCGGGTAACTTTAACCAATCAATCCATTCTGGCTGCTTGTCTTGGGGTTTCTGTCCGTAAACTGTAGCGGCGAGGATACCTTGGGGAGCGATCGCTTCTAGTTGTGATAAAATTTTCTCGACGCAAGTTGTCTTATCTGGTGCGGCAGCATCTTCACCACTCGGTTCACAAAAGATGTGTAAGGTGGATTCTTGCTGGGAAACTTGCACCTTCACCTGTAACTCTGATAATGTGGCTGTTAATAAACGAGCGATCGCTTGTACATCTCCCCACCGCGCCCATTCTTTCAGCATCACCTCTGGCGGTGTCAAGTCAATCCTCAACAACCACTCAGGGTTAATTTCACCTGTAACGTGAGAAGCAATTACCGCATCACGATACCCAGCCAGCTTCAACTGGCGCAATTTCTGGGCTACTGGTTCTGCTACTAATGAAGGGTCAGGACTGTAAGCAGACTGGCAGAATATCCATAGGCGATTGAATATGTCTGAATTATCATCCGGCTGAAGCTGCTTGACCGTTACCTGCACCGCCACACCCATTGCACTCAGGGTTTCGCTCAGATAACGAGCAATAGCGTTAGCATCTCCCCGGCGTGCCAAACTTTCATTGGATAAAATTAGCGCCCCACCTGGAACTTTTTCCCCATTGCCTAACAGGGCTTGTTCTACCTGTTCCAAATGGCGTTCCAACTGATTTAAATGGACTTTGTGACACCATTGGGGGCGATACTCCCCTCTTTTACGCCCGTAGACAAATACTTGATATATTGAGGGTTGTTCTTTGCTGGTGAGGTCATCTAAATTCGTTTTCTGTAAGGCATGAAGCAAATCAGAGAGAGTGCGCCAGCGTTGAGGACACTCTAACCCTTCACACAAAATATGAAGGTCATTTCCCCGTAACCTGACTTTCACCCCCAAAGAGTTGATCCCCGTTGCTTGACTGACCCATTGCAACAAGGATTGCTGGCTATCTTGTAGTACTGTTTTCATCGGCAGTTAACTTTACAGGAAGTGAATGTTCGGGGGTAGTGCCTGCACTTGTAAACTAGAACCATAGGTTTATCACATTTTGCTGTTTTTTGTTAACAATTTCGTTACCTTTTTGGCTAGCTAAATGGGACAGAATAGTCCTGTACAGTTACAAGTCATACAGATTTTGCATTTTGCGTCTTATTCTACTCGCTGGATCATCATTTAAGGACAAACAATGCCCCCTATTACCCAAAAATCCCCACCAACTCCCGGATTCAATTTTCTGTTGTTTAGCATTCCCAATTTTCTCCTCTTACAAATAGGTACAGCGTCTATACTAATGCTGCTTACCACCGGAAAACTCACCCTAAAAGCCTGGGAATCCTTGGGAGGAGCTAGTGAAGAACTATTTCGTGGCGATCGCTTGCCCATTTTACCTTTCCCTGATGACAATGAATTAAATACATAAAGTTAAAAAATATACTTGATATCAGTTATCAGTTATCAGTTATCAGTTATCAGGTGTATGGTGTGAGATAGATGTCCACGGAACCTTTTCGCTAATTGGTGTGGTGTTTCGCTCAAGGATTTTACTGTTGACTGTTCACTGTTTACTGTTAAAAATATGCTCAGGGAAATAGCCAAGAGCATAAATTACAAACATAGGACTTACGCATGAAAAAGAGAAATCAAAGATTCGGACAAGATTATAGGGATATAGGGGTGTAGGAGTTTAAAAGCTCTAAACTATACCCTTACACCCTTACACCCTTACATCTAGTCCCCACAGACAATCTTGCTGCGTCAGTCCAGAAAAATAAAGGCTGTTAAACAGTAATTGGCTTTACAAGAGAAGCAAATATGAGTTCGGTTTTATACTCTCTATCTGAGTCTGCTAATTTCTACCCTGCATCGGAAATATTTTTGCGCCATCGTCTGCAAATCGTCGAAGAGTTGTGGGAAACGGTACTGCGGCAAGAATGTGGTCAAAATATGGTAGATTTGTTGCGGCAGTTGCGTGATTTATGTTCCCCAGAAGGACAAGCGACAAAAGACCAAGCCGTTTCTGCTGTCAAGTTAATTGAACAGTTGAATATCAATGAAGCTATCCGGGCGGCTAGGGCGTTTGCTTTGTATTTTCAGCTGATCAACATCATAGAGCAGGAATTTGAACAAAGACAGCAATTAACCCGCTACTCGGAGATAGAAGCCGAAACCACCAATCTCGATTCAGAAAACATTACATCGTCATCAAACCATAACGAAGACGATGTAATTTTCAATCGCGGTTTAGGTACAGACTTCCTAGCCAAAAATTGGACTCATCGCGGACAGAACAAGCAAAAAGGGACATTCGCCGCTTTATTTCCCTTATTACATAGATTGAATGTCCCACCCCAACAAATTCAACGCCTGATTTCCCAATTAGATGTCCGCTTGGTATTTACAGCCCACCCGACGGAAATTGTCCGCCACACCATCCGCGATAAGCAACGCCAAGTGGTAGAGTTGTTACAACAGTTGGATGGAGTGGAAAGCCGCGCTACCAACGGCGGTGGCTATCCTTGGGAAGCTGTAGAAATACGCGAGAAGTTATTGGAAGAAATTCGCTTGTGGTGGCGTACAGACGAACTCCACCAGTTTAAGCCGACTGTGCTGGATGAAGTCGATTATGCTTTACACTACTTCCAAGAAGTTTTATTTGATGGTATTCCCCAACTGTATAAGCGCTTCAAATACGCCTTAAATCAAACCTTCTCTTGGCTAGAACCACCCAGCAAAAATTTCTGTTCCTTCGGTTCTTGGGTAGGTTCTGACAGGGATGGAAACCCATCGGTGACACCGGAAATTACTTGGCAGACAGCTTGTTATCAGCGCAAAATGGTGTTGGAGAGATATATCAAGTCTGTCACACAGTTGATTGAATTGTTAAGTATCTCCATGCACTGGAGTGATGTGTTACCAGACTTGCTGGAATCTTTGGAGTTAGACCAGTCCCAGTTAAGCGAAGTATACGACGCGCTGGCGCTGAGATATCGCCAAGAACCCTATCGCCTCAAACTGGCTTATGTATTGAAGCGGTTGGAAAATACCCGCGATCGCAATTTAGCATTATACAAAGGCGAAACCCCCACCAACGAAGACAGCCCCATGTACAGGAATGGGGAAGAATTTTTGGCAGAGTTGCGGTTAGTTCAGCGTAACTTAACGGAAACTGGTTTAAGTTGTCGAGAATTGGATAATCTTATCTGCCAAGTTGAGATTTTTGACTTTAACCTGACAAAATTAGATATCCGTCAGGAATCATCCAGACATTCAGACGCTTTAAACGAGATTCTGGAATACCTGCAAATATTACCCCAGTCATACAATGACCTCAGCGAAGAAGAAAGAGTTGCTTGGTTAACCAAAGAACTACAAACCCGTCGCCCCTTAATTTCCTCAGAGTTACCATTTTCCGACAAAACTAATGATGTCATTAAAACCTTCCGCGTAGTGCGATCGCTACAACAAGAATTTGGCATTAATATTTGCCAAACCTACATCATTAGTATGTGTCGTCAAGTCAGCGATGTTTTAGAAGTGCTGCTACTCGCCAAGGAAGCGAGACTTTTTGACCCAGCGATCGCCGTCGGCACAATTCAGGTAGTACCATTATTTGAGACGGTCGAAGACTTGCAGCGATCGCGTAGTGTCATGCGCGAACTATTCGAGTTACCCTTATACCGCGCCTTATTAGCAGGCGGTTATGCAGCCCTGAACGGTAGCCAAGAAATTCCCCCATCGCCCCATCTCCCCCTCCCCCTCTCCTCAACTACCCTCACCCCCGACTTACAGGAAGTAATGTTAGGGTATTCTGACAGTAACAAAGACTCAGGCTTCCTCAGTAGCAACTGGGAAATTCACAAAGCCCAAAAATCCTTACAAGAAATTGCTGAAGAATATAGTGTAAATTTGCGGATATTCCACGGACGCGGCGGTTCCGTGGGTAGAGGCGGCGGCCCAGCCCACGAAGCGATTTTGGCGCAACCTGGACACAGCATCAACGGGCGGATTAAAATTACCGAACAAGGGGAAGTATTAGCTTCCAAATACTCCTTACTAGATTTAGCCCTGTACAACTTGGAAACCATCACCACGGCGGTAATTCAAGCCAGCTTGTTGCGGACAGGGTTTGATGATATCGAACCTTGGAACGAAATCATGGAAGAATTTGCGGTGCGATCGCGTCAACATTATCGTAACTTAATTTACGAACAGCCAGATTTCATCGACTTCTTCCACCAAGTTACCCCCATCGAAGAAATCAGCCAACTACAAATAAGTTCCCGCCCCGCCCGTCGTCCTTCTGGTAAAAAAGACTTAAGTAGCCTCCGCGCCATCCCTTGGGTATTTAGCTGGACACAAACCCGCTTCCTCTTACCTTCTTGGTACGGTGTCGGTACAGCTTTGCAACAGTTCCTCTTGGAAGAACCAGAAGAACATCTCAAATTGATGCGCTACTTTTACATCAAATGGCCTTTCTTCAAAATGGTGATTTCCAAAGTAGAAATGACCTTGGCGAAAGTAGATATGCAAATGGCTGGTCATTACGTACAAGAATTATCCGACCCTGAAGATAAGCCCCGGTTTGAGAAAGTATTTGAGCAAATCGCCAACGAATATTATCTCACCAAAGATTTAGTTCTCAAAATCACCGACCACAGCCGCCTATTAGATGGCGACCCTGTACTCCAGCGTTCCGTACAGCTACGCAACGGTACAATTGTCCCACTAGGATTTATTCAAGTGTCCCTCCTCAAACGCCTGCGCCAGTCCAAGAATAATACTGCAACCACAGGTGTCATTCACTCCCGATACAGCAAAGGCGAGTTACTACGCGGCGCACTGTTAACCATTAACGGTATCGCTGCGGGGATGAGAAATACAGGTTGATACCTTGTCCATAGTCCATAGTCCATAGTCCATAGTCAACAGCCATTACTATGGACTAATGACTAATGACTAATGACCAATGACTAAAAACAAAGTTTTAATCTGTACTTTCTTCGCTTTATCATCAGGATTTTTCGGCGCTTACATGGGTAGCCAAATCACCTTCATGCTGCATAGTCAAAGGTGTCAAAATCAACCTTGGGCAATGAAAGAATTATGTAATTTTTGGGTAACTCCTGGGGCGACATGGCAAGGTAGTACAACGGGAATTTGGGTAGGTACAATCTTAGGCGCATTTGCAGGCGGTTTATTCATCCGCGAAAATTGATCCAGCCTTTCCTACCCTGCTAAGTTAAAAATTTATCTGCGTTTATCTGCGTCCATCTGCGTTCAATTATTCTTGTCCCTCCTGACTTCTACGACAATTTGCCAACTGTGCTATTAGCTTTTTATCATAAGCCGCATTAAGATTAAGTCCATGTTCAGTGATGGCTGGCATCAATCGCAGCTTGTTTTGTAAGCATACCCCGCTCTAAAGAGACGGGGCTTTAGCCTCAGATTTGAGATATCGGGAACAGAGACATTTGCCCCTGCAATTGACAACTCATCCCCGGACTTTCGGGACTGCTTACAGAAGCCCCCAAAGCAGCAATATTAAGAGCCGCATTTATATCAGCATCATGTTCAAAACCACAACGCCCACACTTAAAGCTTTTCCCACTGCGGTAGGATTTACCCTTGATTGGGTGAATACCTCCGCATCGAGAACAGGTTTGGCTGGTGTAGGCAGGTGGAACGAATACTACTGGAACGCCAGCGATATTGGCTTTGTACCCAACAAACAAGCGCAATTGATAAAACGCCCAATTATTAGTTCTGCGGCGTTCAGTTTTGCTTCTCGGTTTTTGATTGAGGGATTCTCTAATATTGGTCAAATCCTCAAAAGCCAATGCCGCATTACTGCGCTTTGCATTTTGAACAAGTTGCTGAGAAATGTTGTGATTCAACCATTCTTGAAAGCGGCGTTCTCTACCAGAAAGCCTTCTCAGAAGTCGCCTAGACGACCGAGTGCGTTTGCTTTGAACGTTTGCTCTGACCGAGCTTACACGGTCACGGACGGATTGAATCTGTTTACCATTCCACGATTTACCCGTGGAAGTGGTAGCGATATCACGCCTACCCAAATCAACCCCGATTACCTTGGGAGTCTTCCCTGTGGGTTGAGTTGGGATATCAACAACAAAGTTGATCAAGTATTGCCCCTGTTTGGTTTTCTTCAATGTCGCACTGGTCGGAGTTTGACCCCTAAGCAGTGCAATTTGATAGCCACCAATGGACAACTTAAATTCAACTCGCCCACACATCAAAGTCACCCCTACAGATTGGGTTTCTTCCTTATAAACAAAGGTGCGAACATCCAAGCTAATAGAGGTGGGTCTAAATTTGTGGATCTGTTTAACTGCTTTTGCGTTACCAATAACTCGTCTAATAGCTTGACAAACATGGTTAGCTTTCAACCCCGTTGCCTCACGCACAGGTTTATAAACCTTGTGGTGCAGTTTGCTGGTATTCCAGCAATTCTCACGCTTGGCTACCTCCAAAATCTGGTTGCAAGCATCAGCAAACCCGTTCAAGGTGTGGTCAACTTCGTCGCACAAGCTAGGGGGGACTATAAGCTTACATTTTGCAGACATGGATTGAGTCATACATATATTGTAACTCATCCACAAAGAGATTTGACAGCAGCTAAAGCTGCTCGTGTCGTGTTTCCTCCCAGAGCTAAAGCTGCTGGGTTTCCACACTCCCGTGAGGTTTTATGAATTTAGTCTGGCAACGATTTACATTATCCACTTTACCCGTTAAGCAATTTCTGGGTACAAGTTACTTACACCGTTTGCTGGTGGGACTGTTATCTCCTTGGCGACAAACCAGTTTCCTACTTGGGTGGGGAGACACCATAGCAGCTGCATTACTCAGCTTGGTATATCTTCTGGCTCCTTATGTATCTAGTACCCTCATCGGGGTGTTACTAGTAGCCTGCATAGCATTTTGGTTACTGCTAACTTTATCTGATGAGCCTGCCACTGGCAATAATACCCTAGTAACTCCCATACACCTGTTAGTGTTACTTTATTGGGGAATTGCTGCTACAGCCACGGCATTATCACCAGTAAAAAGAGCCGCGTTAAATGACTTGTTAACTTTAACGCTATATTTGCTGCTATTTGCCCTTTGTGCTAGGGTGCTGAGGTCGCCTCGAATCAGAACTTGGATTATTACTGTATACCTATCCACCTCGCTTGTCGTTAGTTTCTACGGAATGCGACAATGGCGTTTTGGTGCGCCACCCCTGGCTACTTGGGTCGATCAGGAGTCTGCATTCTCGAAAACAACCAGAGTTTACAGTTATTTAGGCAACCCCAACTTATTAGCTGGCTATCTTTTACCTGCGGTAATTTTTAGCCTGATGGCAATTTTCGTCTGGCAAGGCTGGATGAAAAAAGCTTTAGCATTAACAATGTTTGGTGTCAATACCGCCTGCTTAATCTTTACATATAGTCGTGGTGGCTGGATTGCATTGGTGGTAGCACTTTTAGCGGCGACAGCATTGTTGATTTATTGGTGGGGTCTGCAAATGCCACCTTTTTGGCGAACTTGGTCAATACCCATACTCTTGGGAGGTTTGGTTGGGGTATTGGTGTTAGCAGTGATATTTGTTGAGCCAATACGCTTAAGGTTTTTCAGTATTTTTGCCGATCGCAGCGACGATAGTAGCAATAATTTCCGGCGCAATGTGTGGGATGCTGTATTTGAGATGATCCGCGATCGCCCAATTATCGGCATCGGCCCTGGTCACAATTCTTTTAATAAAATCTACCCTCTTTACCAACGCCCTCGTTACACTGCTTTGAGTGCCTATTCTATTTTCTTAGAAGTAACTGTAGAAATGGGTTTTATTGGTCTAGCCTGTTTTCTCTGGTTAATTATCGTCAGCATTAACACAGCACTTGTGCAGTTACGCCGATTACGCCAATCTGCCAATGTGGAGGGATTTTGGTTAATCGGCGCATTAGCCACTTTGCTGGGAATGCTCGCTCATGGTACAGTGGATACTATTTGGTTCCGTCCTGAAGTGAATACCCTATGGTGGCTGATGGTGGCTTTAATTGCCAGCTATTGGACACCTTCAGTCAACAATCAAGAGGGAACAGAGGACAGATAATTTCGTAGGGTGGGCAATGCCCACCAGCATCTTGTAGAAAAGGTGCAAGTGACGGAAATAGTTATTCTTGAAAACCCTAAAATTTTTATCTTCTTTCCCTGTACCCTGTCCCCTGTCACCTATACTTTCACCACTTATCCCGACAATACGCACTCGTGCTTTCCCTGTCCCCTGTTACCTACTATCTACTCACGATAGCTACCAGCACCAGGCGCACTTGGGTCGCGGTAACGGGTAGGTTCCTCATCACGTTTTTTCCCAGCTAAACCAGCTAAACCGAGTAGACCAAGTAAGCCTAACCAACCCCAGTCAAAGCCATCATCATTATTTGCGGTGCGGTCATAAGTTGTGGTTGTGGTTGTACCGCCATCTGTGCCAGGGGTAGTATTGGTTTGCGCGTTGGCTGGTAAAGTTAAAGGTAAAGCCATACCTAAACTCAGAACAGCAGCGCCAACGGTTTTAGTTAAGGCATTTTTCATGGTGAGAGTTCCTTCTTGCTTCCAAAGTTACTCACCAATGTATCGGGTCTGGAACTGAGCAGAATCAATCTGCAGCTATAAAGTGGATGTTTTCCTAATTCATCTGGGGATATACAATATTTTACTGGTGGCGATCGCTTTCTCACTCTCCTGTAGTAATCAAGGTACAAGAACAACTAATAATTCTTCATCGCTCTTTGGATGTCGCGTTGATCCTGACGGCGTTTGAGGTCATCTCGCTTATCGTGAAGCTTTTTACCTTTACCAAGCGCGAGGCTGATTTTTACCCAGCCGCGTTTGAGGTACATTTTCAACGGTACTAATGTTAAACCTTGCTGTTCTACCTTCCCTATCAGCTTTCTAATTTCTTGGCGGTGTAACAGCAGCTTGCGTGTACGGCGTGGTTCGTGATTAAAATACTGACCACTGGCGTTATAAGGGGAGATATGCACGTTAATTAGCCATAATTCCCCATCCCGAATCAAACCATAGCCATCTTGAAGATTTACTTTCCCTGCACGAATTGACTTGACTTCCGTTCCAGTTAACTGAATCCCCGCTTCATAAGTTTCGAGAATTTCGTACAAGTAACGGGCTTGTCGGTTATCACTAACAACTTTGTAACTTTCACTCTTATCACTCATTGAAAATCAGACCGTTAAAATTACACTGACTGCAAAAATAATTTTGGTGAATCAGCCAAACTAAACCTAAATTAGTTGTAAATATTTCTCGTGGCAGTTGACCATCAGTAGCCACTAGAAATATTCAAAAATCAAATAGGATTTTGATAATCGATTCACCAAGGCATATTAAACCACTATAATAAATGTTGAACTAAGTCTGGGTAATATCTACATAATTTAGCTTTTGTCTCTTGCCAACGAAGATTTCCCTTAAATATGGATGCTGATAAACTAAGTCTTAATTTATACTATGGTTATAAAATTGCTTGATCCATAGTATTATCTTAAGAATAAAATTGTTTTATGTACTTTTGTTAAGTTGGAGATGAGAGCAGTATTTAAATTAGTTACCCTGAAGACTGATTTAACATTTTCTTTATAAATTACTCTTATAGTATTCATAAGCTGTTAATCCTGTCATAGTATGAAACATGAGAACACTATCGTGTGGGTGTTCATAGATGGAGCTTGTAGAGATAATCTCAGTCAAAAATAATGCTAGGGGTGTACATTCCATGCCCTTGACGATCCTTGTGGTGGATGACGATCTGGGCACTCGTCTGTCTATTAGTGACTATTTAGAACTGTCTGGCTACTCAGTAATTACGGCTAATGACGGTCAAGAAGCTTTAGCGATGGTAGAAGCATACCATCCAGATTTGATTGTGACCGATATTGTCATGCCAAGAATGAATGGTTATGAGTTGGTGCGTCAAGTACGTCAACAGCCCCCGTTCCGTCTATTACCTGTAATTTTGTTAACAGCGCGTACCAGAACCCAGGAAAGGATTCTTGGTTATCAGTCGGGATGTGATTTATATTTACCTAAACCCTTTGAGTTAGAAGAGTTAGCCGCAGCCATCCGTAATTTATTAGAGCGATCGCAAATCATTCAATCTGAGTACAGATTTTCTCACAAAGACAGTTCCGGCAATGCCCTCCCCACAAAAACTGTAGAGAATCATCACTCTGTATCCACTCATGTAGAAAAATCGCAACTACTCTCGTCTTTAACTCCGAGAGAACAAGAAGTATTAGAAATGCTGACCCACGGTTTGTCTAATATTGAAATTGGTAATCAACTACATCTGAGTCCCAGAACCGTAGAAAAGTACGTCAGTAGTTTATTAAGGAAAACCACTACCAGCAATCGAGCTGAACTGGTGCGTTTTGCCATTACACATGGTTTAGTTGAGTAAATATTGTAAGTAGTGGGCAATGCCCACCAAAACCATGATACGGTGGGCAATATATAGCAGGGGACAGGTGATAGGTGACAGGTGACAGGGCTGCAAGCCTTTGAAATAAAAAGTTTTAAAATTGTATGATGTCCTAACCTATGCTTCGACTGCTATATGTCCTAATCTATACTTTGATTGCTATAAATGAAAATAAAAACGCCCTCCAAAAAAGAGGACGTTTTCTATTTAGCTAATAAAACTTGAGAAATTAACCGTGGATAGCAGGAGCGCTAAGAGCAACGGGAGTAACTTCCACAGCAGCTAAGTCTAAGGGGAAGTTGTGAGCGTTGCGCTCGTGCATGACTTCCATACCCAAGTTAGCGCGGTTGATGATGTCAGCCCAGGTATTGATGACACGACCTTGTGAGTCGATAATCGACTGGTTGAAGTTGAAGCCGTTGAGGTTGAACGCCATTGTGCTGATACCCAATGCGGTAAACCAGATACCCACTACGGGCCATGCAGCTAGGAAGAAGTGCAAGGAACGGGAGTTGTTGAAACTGGCGTATTGGAATATCAAGCGTCCGAAGTAACCGTGTGCAGCGACGATGTTGTAGGTTTCTTCTTCTTGTCCGAATTTGTAACCGTAGTTTTGTGATTCGGTTTCTGTGGTTTCACGCACTAAGGAGGAAGTTACCAAGCTTCCGTGCATTGCACTGAACAATGAACCACCGAATACACCAGCCACTCCTAACATATGGAAGGGGTGCATCAGGATGTTGTGTTCTGCTTGGAACACGATCATGAAGTTGAATGTACCGGAGATACCCAAGGGCATTCCATCAGAGAAGGAGCCTTGTCCAATTGGGTAAATCAAGAATACTGCTGCTGCTGATGCCAAGGGAGCAGAGTATGCTACGCAGATCCAAGGACGCATTCCTAAGCGATAGGACAATTCCCATTGACGACCTAAGTAGCAAGCACAGCCGATGAGGAAGTGGAAAATTACCAATTGGTAAGGCCCACCGTTGTATAACCACTCATCTAAGGATGCTGCTTCCCATATTGGGTAGAAGTGTAAACCGATGGCGTTGGAGGATGGTACTACTGCACCGGAGATGATGTTGTTGCCGTAGATCAAGGAACCTGCTACGGGTTCACGGATACCATCTATGTCTACGGGAGGTGCGGCGATGAAGGCAATGATGAAACAGGTGGTGGCGGCTAGCAAGGTAGGAATCATCAGTACGCCGAACCAACCCACATAAATGCGGTTTTCGGTGCTGGTGATCCAGTTGCAGAACCGTTCCCATACGTTGGCGCTACTGCGCTGTTGTAAGGTTGTGGTCATTTTTTTATGATTGCTTTGGTTTCTTAACTATTGTGGTAAGTAGTTATTCTTACCGATATTACTACATTAGAAGTAGAGTAGAGTTTTGTAAATACAATTTAATTAAGTAATACTTATACAAATTATTATTTTTACTTATTAATGACTTTATGCAGGTTGTATCAAATGATATCTTGCACCTGATCAATAAGCAGGTGGTGGGCATTGCCCACCCTACTAAGAATTTGATTGATTTGGTTGTATCAACCGGGGGGCCAGGCTAATGGCCGTCCACCGAGAATATGTAGATGCAGGTGGTAAACTGTTTGACCTCCATCATTACCGTTGTTGATGACAAGACGATAGCCGTTATCGAGTCCGGCTTGTTCGGCAACGCGCTTGGCGGTTAACAGAAGATGTCCCAAAAGAGCATGATCCCCAGATTCAGCATCGGATAGTTTGGCTAGGGGTTTTTTGGGAATGACCAGGATATGTACTGGTGCTTGGGGATTAACGTCTGTGAAGGCTAAGGCTAAATCGTCTTCATAAACAATGTTAGCTGGGATTTCTCGACGGATGATTTTGCTGAAAATTGTCTCTGTGGTTTCACTCATGCGGTTATTACAACTCATCTGCTAGAGATTCTAAAGGTTTACTGTTTATTTAAGAAAGATTTAGCCAATGCTTGCTAGAGTCTGGAGTGCATCAATTGTCGGCATCGATGCCGTTAAAGTGGGGGTAGAAGTCGATATTTCAGGGGGTTTGCCGGGAATTGTGGTTTTGGGACTACCAGATTCAGCAGTTCAGGAGTCTAAGGAGAGGGTGAAAGCAACGCTGAAAAATGCAGGTTTTGCTTTTCCCATGAGAAAAATCGTAATTAACCTAACTCCGGCAGATTTACGCAAGGAAGGCCCCTGTTTCGATTTACCTATTAGTGTGGGAATTTTAGCGGCTTCTGAGCAGGTCAAGGCTGATTTGTTGGGAGATTATCTGTTTTTGGGTGAAGTTTCTTTGGATGGCAGTTTACGCCCTGTGGCTGGGGTTTTACCTATTGCTGCTACTGCCAAAAAAATGGGTATTGCTGGTTTGGTTGTGCCTGTGGATAATGCTCAAGAGGCTTCAGTGGTGCAGGGTTTATCTGTGTATGGTTGTAACGATGTGTCAGAGGTGGTAGATTTATTAAATAATCCAGGTCGGCATAAACCTGTAGAGTTGGATGAATCAAAGGATATCACATCAGTATCTTATGCGATCGCCGATTTAAAGGACGTAAAAGGACAGGCTCATGCTCGTCGTGCTTTAGAAATTGCGGCGGCTGGCGGGCATAACTTAATTTTTGTCGGCCCTCCAGGTAGCGGCAAAACGATGTTAGCAAGACGCTTACCTGGTATTTTACCACCCCTGAGTTTTGGTGAAGCGTTGGAAGTAACTCGGATTCATTCGGTGGCTGGGTTATTAAAAAATCGCGGTTGCTTAGTGCGCGATCGCCCTTTTCGCAGTCCCCATCATTCAGCATCCGGACCCTCTCTTGTGGGTGGTGGTAGTTTCCCTCGTCCTGGTGAGATTTCCTTATCACATAGAGGGGTACTTTTTCTTGATGAGTTAACAGAATTTAAACGTGATGTTTTAGAATTCTTGCGCCAGCCTTTAGAGGATGGCTATGTGACAATTTCCCGCACTAGACAATCTGTCATGTTCCCTGCACAGTTTACCTTGGTGGCGAGTACTAACCCTTGTCCTTGTGGCTACTATGGTGATACCATCCAACAGTGTACCTGTTCGCCGAGACAAAGAGAACAGTATTGGGCGAAGCTTTCCGGGCCGTTGATGGATCGGATTGATTTGCAAGTTGCAGTCAACCGCTTGAAACCGGAGGAAATCACCCAACAGCCTACAGGAGAAGCGTCTACGGCGGTGCGGGAGAGGGTACAACAAGCACGCGATCGCGCCGTTAATCGTTTTCAAGAAGAACCAAATCTGCGTTGTAATGCCCAAATGCAAAGTCGGCATATGCAGAAATGGTGTAAACTTGATGATGCTGGGCGCAACTTGTTAGAAGCGGCGATTAGAAAGTTGGGTTTATCTGCAAGAGCAAGCGATCGCATTTTGAAGGTAGCCCGGACTATTGCAGATTTAGCGGGGGACGATGAGCTAAAGCCTAATCATGTGGCAGAAGCAATTCAGTATCGTACCATAGATAGGATGCAGTGAAGTTAAAATAACTTGAATCTTGTTAGTTGGGTTTTGATTGCACCTGTGAGGATTTTATTTAGTTCTTTGCTGTCTCGAAAGGGTAAAATTTGTTGTGTGGGTAAGTTAAAGGTGAATTTTCCCTCATACTCTGGGCGCTGTTGATGTGCTAAGAGAATTTGTTCTGTTCGCTTGCTTTGGATAGCGTAACCAATTTCTATACACACATTAGGGCTAGGAATTAATTGTTGTGTGTCTTTACCATCAACGCTAGCAATAGGTGTAGTATCTGCAATATACAACAAACTTTTGCGAAGTTTTCTCAGGGTAGTGCGACTTAAACGTTGGGGTGCGTCTTTGGGACGAGATGATTCTACTATTGTCAGTGGGAGGCGCGATCGCAAATTCAATGTTTCTAAACTCTTTTGCAGCGCTTCCCTCAGAGTATCACTAGCTTCGGCGTACTCAGTTTGATAGGAAAAGAAAATTGTCGGTTCTAACTGAGCTAGAATTGTCTGCTTGGTGAAGTAAATTTCATGGCTAATTAAGTCAATGTTTGCTACACAGTAGCCACCACTACCTTCAATATAAAATTCTACGTTTTCTCCCTCTAGATAACGCCCAAACCAACTTGAACGTTTCACTTCATCACTGTCTTCTAAAAAGTCCGCACGCAATGCGGCTCTCAGCAAGCTTTTCTTACTAAGGCGAATATCTGGTGGGCGTTTTTCGAGTTCAGAAATCGGCTCATAATCCTGAAGATACCATGCTTTCAGCGCAATAATTGACATAAGGCGCTATGTTTCGTTTTTTAATGGGTTTATTCTGCTGCGTATAAGTTTACACTGGCTTGTGAAGAATTCAACAATATTTACAATGCTTTTAATACAGTTTCCACTGCTTGCTGTTTTTGCGGATCTGCTCCTTGTGCATATTGTAAGGAAAAAGGAACATTAATATCTGGCGTAACACCCTTACCCTCTAACCTTTGGTTTTCGTTGAGAAATACATCTGCAACGGCGAGGTAAAGTAAGTTGCCATCCTGCATAATATAGGGGCGACCTGCAACTACTGCTCCTGTTGTTTTAGTACCGATGACTGGGCCGATTTGATTTTGTTGGAAGTTGAATGCGAGAATTTCTTTACTGCTGCGACTTCCCTCATTTACTAGCATAACTACAGGTTTTTTCCATTGATAATTATAGGTATAGCGGCGACCATTGCGTGGCACACTGGTGAGACTGGGGGTTTTCTCAGCAGTAAAGATGTTGAGATAACTAATATCTCCGCCTCCCCATCCGTCTCTGAGATCCAAAATTAAACCGTCAGCGTTTTTCAGCCGACCATATATTAGTTCTTCTTGGAGTTGTTGCTGATATTGATCTGCTGCATTTGACCAGATATGGATATAGCCAATTTTCCGATTTGCTTGTGGAATTATTTGAATACTGGCAGTTTGTGCTTCTAAAAACATTGTGCTAGCATCATATAATTTGGGTACTATGGTGATTTCTTGACGACTGCTTAATTGAGGCGATCGCTGAATTAACATTTTCACTTTTTGCCCTGCTTTCCCTGCAAAAGAGCGTATAGGCTGATATTCATTACCATCAACATTCACAATCTCGTCGCCCACTTTTAAACTAGCCTTAGCAGCAGGACTATCATCTAAAATAGCACTGACAAAAGTTTTACCATTAATATCTTTAGTAAATAAACCAATCCCCGTGTATTCAAATTTGCCTTTGGGAAAAAATTCTCTTAATTGCTTTGGTAATTCTATACCTCTAGCATAGAAAATTCCTAAAAGCTGATAATAAGCAGGCTCATCTTGAGTATAATAATGAGTGTGGGAAGTTTTGAGTTCAGATAACATTTGATTAAACACAGCCGCAACCTCTTTACCTGACTTCGCTTGTAATATTTGAGGTTGATACTTGTTTTTAATCGCTGTCCAATTCACTCCATTTAATTTTGGATCATAAAAATTATCGTTTACTGTTTGCCAAACTTGCTCGAAAATTCGCGTTTCTGATTTAGCTACTATTGGTAATAGTGGCGAACTTATCCATAGCACTAGCAAAAGGCAAATACTGAAAAAAAGTGCTATGGGTACACGCTTGAAGTAAATAAACCGAATTTTTTTCATTAAACTAGTCTTGATTTTAAAATTTCTCAACAATTTATGACAAGCTATCTGTGAATATTAGTTACACTTGATATAGCTTTTCTTGCTTCAGTGAGACAAGAATAATTAAACGCAGATGGACGCAGATGAACGCAGATAAATTTGTAACTCAGCAGACAAGATATAAATATACTATTTTTTTACATCTAGTTTTCCAATGCTGATATCAAATTCAAACCTCATAAATATCTCAAATTATTTCCTCAATCAAAATCTGACCATCCCATCTAATTCTGAAAGCATCTGCTCAAGCATATCCTCCATCATTTCTTGTTTTAAAGAATATAAACTTTCTGGTCCGTCTAGGAATTCTTGAATAGTTATATCCTTATTTTTAAATCTTTTAACAAAATCACGTATTTCACTAACTAAATTAATTTGAACATCTATAGATTTTAGCATTTGCTCAATAGCATCAATACCTAGTTTAGCAGCTTTACGAGAATCGGAAACCATTGTACCTTCTGGTGTATTCTTTGCTAAACGTAGTTCTCGCTTCAAGTTTTCATATTGAGTTATTAAAATTTCATTTTGCTGTTCTAATGTCTGGCATTTTCTACTTAAATCATCTTCACTGTTATTGTCTATAGATTCTCCTACTTTATGCTTTTGCTCTATTTCTAACAGTCTAGCTAAATCTCCTTCTTGATAGGCTTTATTAATTTCCTTCATGATTTCTGTATGGTTCATTTGTGTTTCACTATCTTTTACCTTATCAGGATGGAAGATTTCTGCTAACCTCAAAAATGTCTGACGAATTTTTCTAGATTCTTCGGTTCTCGTTGCAGAAGGAGATGCTAGTTCTCGTTGTGTTTGTTGGTATTGGTTGTTATGTGAATTGTTCTCTTGAGAAGAGTCATTTTCCTGCTGGGAGTCTTCAAACATTTCATCTAGTTCTTGGTCAGTATCTTCGCTAGCAAATTTTGGACTAATAATTCCAGTAAACTGGAGATTAAGATAAACTGCTTTGACTTTTTTCTCAGTCTGTTTACCAAATTTTCTACTGCTAAAAATTTCTGCAAACAGAGTATGAATTTCTTTATCTAACTCTGACATTTTTGTAAAGCTAGGAGTTGCTTTTTGAAAAACCTCTGTTGCTAAAGAACGCATATTTTCCACAAAATTATTAAGTTCAGTGCGCTTTCTCTTAATTTTTTTCAATAAAGATTGATGTTCTTTCTCTAAACCTTCTAAGCGAATATGTAGCTGAGAAAGAGCTAATGGTTTTGTATGGGTGGAAGCAGATGTAGATGAGGTTTTGCGAGGCATAGAAGACGCAGATTTGTTTGAGGTTTTGGAAACTGTAGAATTGTGGGTCAATGTCCACAAAATCCACTTTATCGATAATACATCATCTCTAACAGCAAGTTACATTAACAATTCAAAATTCAAAATTCAAAATTAAAGATATTTTCATTCGGGGATTTAAACCCCGAATGAAACTGATACTACGTATAGACTTAGGGGTCTTAAACCCTTTCATTTACGATAAAATTAGATATTTTCAAAACTTCTAGGTATAATTCTTACTCTGGCTGTCAAACCGATTCCCTAATATATTTTAGCCTATTAATCATTATAGAAAAAATTATGTCAAACCAATAAAATTATGAATTACTCAATTGTCATAATCAAACTAACTGTAGGGTGCGTCAGCCCCAATGATTTCGTATACATTCAAGGATTTTCTACATCTGACGCACCCTACCCCAAGTGTCAGTTGCGTAAGTCCTGAAAATCTAGGATTAGCGGTTGGTTATCATCAAGAGTTACGTTAATCTTATATATTATTGGCAGACTCTTATAAACTTGTTAGACTCAACCAAAAGGATGGTAATTTTACATCTCTACTTCCAGAAAGAGGTAAATGAATTGTCTCATCTTTTAGCATAAACCAAAGATAGACTTTCTGGAGTGGATTTATGCCTTATCAACAAGTAAGTGAATTACCCCAAGAAATTAGAGACCAATTACCACAACATGGTCAGAACATTTTCCTGGCGGCTTTTAATGCAGCGCAAAGCGACGGTTTGAGTGAAGAAGGTGCGCGTGATGTCGCTTGGAACAGTGTACGCATGGAGTATGAACCAGGTAAAGAGGGTCAATGGCAAAGGAAAGATAAAGACACAGCAACCCACAATAAATCTATCACAACTGGTGGTAACTAAAGATAATTGTAAATAGCCTGGGGCTAGGCTATTGTCTACGTAATTCGTAATTAGGTTATTGATAGGTTGGTATTTCCAATATTGGGATACCGCTAACTTTATAATTAAGTGGCAATGAACCTAAATATTACGAATTACGATTCTTTTATGCTCGTTGAAAAAGATGGAATCACTATTCGGCTGATGGAAGACAGCTTAGAAAATTATCAGTTAATGGCAAAATGGTTGACTGATGAACGAGTCTTAGAGTTTTATGAAGGTAGAGATAATCCGTTTGATTTAGAGAGAGCGATCGCTACATATCAGCCTATGGTTATAGGCAATGATCCTGTCAAGCCTTGTCTGATATATTATGAAAATATAAAAATTGGCTATTTACAATATTATTTACTTGACGACTTGCCAGAGACAGATAAACAACAGTATTGCTTAGAAAAGACTGATCATGTCTATGCGCTTGATTTGTTTATCGGAGAACCTGATTATTGGCATCGGGGAATTGGGACAAAAATATTAACAATGGTTGTAAACTATATTTTTGAAGTATTGTTAGCTAGTAAGATTGTCATTGATCCGCATATTGACAATAGCCGCGCTATTCGCTGTTATGAGAAAGCTGGGTTTGTCAAGGTTAAGGTGTTACCTGCCCATGAACTGCATGAAGGAAAGTATTCAGATTGCTGGTTAATGGCCATTGAGGGCAATAAATCATTACACTGAGAGTTAGTTGCCTTGCTGGGATGGAATGTCCCATAGAACTCATGAGTGAACAAACTACGAGAATTGTCATCCTTGGTGGAGGCTTTGGTGGTCTCTACACTGCTTTGCGTTTAAGCCAATTACCTTGGGGAACTCAGCAAAAACCGGAAATTGTCCTGGTAGATCAGAGCGATCGCTTTCTATTTTCCCCCTTATTATACGAATTACTCACCGGAGAATTACAAACTTGGGAAATCGCTCCCCCATTTATTGAACTTCTCGAAGGCACAGGTGTACGCTTCTATCAAGCAGTTGTCTCTGGTATTGATATCGACCAGCAACGGGTACACTTACAAGATGGCCCAGAAATTCCCTACAACCACCTAGTTTTAACTCTCGGTGGCGAAACACCCCTAGATTTAGTTCCCGGTGCAACATCCTACGCCTATCCTTTCCGTAGTCTTGCTGATGCCTATCGTTTAGAAGAACAGTTACGTGTATTGGAAGCTGCAGACGCAGAAAAAATCCGTGTAGCAATTGTTGGTGCTGGTTATAGCGGTGTCGAGTTAGCCTGTAAGTTAGCGGACAGACTAGGAGACAGAGGACGCTTCCGCTTGGTAGAACTTGGTGAGCAAATTTTACGCACATCACCAGATTTTAACCGTGAAGCAGCCCAGAAGGCTTTAGAGGCAAGGGGTGTGTTCATTGATTTAGAAACCACAGTTGAATCAATCGGGCCAGATACTATCTCCCTAGAGTACAAAAATCAAGTAGATACTATTCCCGTAGATTTAGTAATTTGGACTGTGGGGACAAGGGTAACAAACGTAGTCAAAAACCTACCTTTTAAACAAAATCAACGTGGTCAAATCACCACTACATCAACTCTCCAAGTCCTTGACCATCCCGAAGTCTTTGCTTTGGGAGACTTAGCCGACTGTCGTGATGCTGAAGGTCAACAAGTCCCCGTAACTGCACAAGCCGCCTTCCAACAAGCAGACTATGCAGCTTGGAACATCTGGGCTTCCATTACTCAGCGTCCCCTGTTACCTTTCCATTATCAATCATCAGGGGAAATGATGGCATTAGGCACAGATAACGCCACTCTTACGGGCTTAGGAATTAAACTAGATGGTTCTCTAGCTTATGTTGCCCGTCGTCTTGCCTACTTATATAGATTACCCACTCTAGATCATCAACTCAAAGTTGGTTTTAATTGGCTTGTACGTCCTATTATAGAAACAATTTACTCAGCAGTAGATGCTGGGGATGAGAGGGGTTAGGGACTGGGGACTGGGGGGAGATGAGGGAGATGAGGGATAATAACTTTGGACTATGGACTGTTGACTATGGACTGTTGACTATGGACTGTTGACTATGGACTGTTGACTATGGACTGTTGACTATGGACTGTTGACTATGGACTGTTGACTATGGACTGTTG
>NZ_JACJSG010000054.1 GCF_014697625.1 Anabaena azotica FACHB-119
TATTTTGCCGTGTCCGTAGGAGGTGCGCCTTTAGATATCTTAAAGGAGTACATCAGAAATCAACAAAAGCCGTCGTAGAACGACGGGGCTTGTATCCCATTCTTTTGGTCATTGGTCATTAGTCATTAGACTCAGTACTCATGACTCAGCATTAAACTGTCAACTGTCAACTCATCTTCCCATAGGTGAATTGATATTTTTTGCAATCTGACTGACATCTGGTCAACTGTTGGGAAAAACTTGATAATCTAAAATCCAGCATCTAAATTTTATATAAGAATAATGCGGGCGTTATTATCTGGGTATTACGGTAAAGGAAATGGTGGTGACGAAGCTTTGTTGGCAACGCTTCTGCAAATGTTACCATCTCATGTTACGCCTGTGGTGCTGTCTGGCAATCCAGGGGAAACTAGCGATCGCTATGGTGTAGAATCCCATAATCGTATGGCTTTTTTGCCTGTGCTGCAAGCTTTGCGTTCTTGTGATGTTTTTATTTGGGGCGGGGGAAGTTTAATTCAGGATGTTACTAGCACCATTAGCCCTTTATATTATGGGGGGTTGATGGGGTTGGCGCAGAGGATGGGTTTAAAAACTGTGGCTTGGGCGCAAGGTATCGGCCCTTTGGTACGTCCTCAAACTCGCTGGTTAGCAAGGCAAAATTTTACTGGTTGTACTCAAGTTAGTGTACGCGATCGCGCTAGTGCGGCGTTATTATCTGATTGGCAAGTTCCCCACATCCTCGCACCTGATCCTGTGTGGGCGCTACAGGCTAAACCGTTACCAGAACTTGCTGATTTACCTACGCCGAGAATTGCTGTAACTTTAAGAAACCATCCCCAATTAACGCCAGCAAGATTGGCTAATTTGACTCAAGCTTTGGTATCTCTGCAAAAATCTACCCAAGCCTTTATTTTATTACTGCCATTTCAAAAAAGTGAAGATTTACCCATAGCGGAGGCGATACAACCGCAGTTAAAGGATGTGAGTCAGATTTTGTGTCTAGAAGATCCGCAGATTTTAAAAGGCGTTTTTACTGGTGTGGAAATGGCGATCGGTATGAGGTTGCACTGTTTAATTATGGCAGCTAGTGAAGGTTGTCGCTGTTTTGCCCTGAGTTATGACCCCAAGATAAATCGTTTAATGGAAGATTTGGCTATACCAGGATGGGATTTAGTAGACATACCAGATGATGTAAATCTAATTACGCAAACTTGGCTGGAATATTACAATCATGGTCAACCTTTATCATCTGAGAAAATACAGTCTTTGGTTAATGGCGCTTTCATGCACCGCCAATTGTTGCAGGAAGTAATGAGTTATTAATCTTGATTTTTGCACAAAAGCTGATGTGGGAATCCAAGTTTAATTTTGTTTCAGTATCTGTAGTATCTTTAGGTTGGGCAGTGCAGCGCCACAACCACGATACCTTCAAAAATCAACTATAAATCCTATCTAACTTTTCACGGGATCTGGAAAACCCCTCTCCAAACCTCTCCCCTACCAGGAGAGAGGCTTTGATTTCTCCCCCTTACCTAGTAGGGAAGGGGGCTGGGGGGTTAGGTCTGGCGGAGTGCTTTTCCACATGATGTGAAAAGTCAAAAATCCTATAAATGACATAAGATATTATCCGCTTTAACATCATGAGATAGTATTATCCTGTTGGGATATTCAGCAATTACTCGGTTATTTTTTACCTGGGAATCAGTTAAAAATATACAGTCACTATGATGTTTTTTGCTGAGAAAAATATTGAATATGTCAATAAAAAATATATCTCAAACTAAAACTCGCTTCCTTTTAGCTTTGTGGGATCTGGGAGGAACGCAGCAGGAGGTGAAGAGAAGCCAAGTAATAAAGCGTATTGTCCCCAAGGGTAAGAAGGTAGCAGATTATCAACCTGTTTTTGAAGAATTGCAGCAACAGCAAGCCATAAATATTTCCAAAACTGGTTACTCCATAGCATCACCCAAGGGTTTAGAGGTATTGGGTGAGGGTTTGAGAAGTTCTGAGTTTAGATTTGATGGAACTATTGTTGGTACTTGGACTGCAAATGCACTATTGAAGTGGATTAATGGAATCACTAGCAGTATAGTTAGTACATCTGCACCAGTTCAAGCTAGTAAAAGTGCGATCGCTTCCTACGAGGAATTTGAGTCAGTAGTGCTGGAAGTGTATGACAAGTTGAATTATGAATACAATTTTAATGATTTAGTACCAATTTATCGGATTAGAAGACAAGTAGGCGATCGCACAAGTCGTACAAATTTTAATGATTGGCTGCTAGAAATGCAAGCTAACGATATTTTGCAACTACAAGGCGGAAGTGTAGAAGATAGCGCACCAGACAAGATAGAAGATTCCATTACCACAGTGTTAGATGGTTTACGCTGCTACGCAAGACTTTTGAAAGCATAAATACTTTTGTACTCCTCACTAGATAAACATTTTATTACTAGACCATGATTGCTACCACATCTACCATTGATGAACTAATTAGAAATAAAAACCCATTTGCAGGGCATATTGTTGTCAGACCGCAACAAATATGGGGCAAAAGTTATCCTGATGTTCCCTCAATTAATGCTCATGCTTCTGATGCAGTATTTCATGCAGTTGAACAAATTCGCCAAGGAAAACGCGAGACTGTAGGCATTACAATAACTGCTGAAAAAGGGTTAGGTAAAAGTCATGTTATTAGCCGTGTTCGTCATCGCTTACAGAAAGAAGGTCATACTTTATTTATTTATATGGGTAAGTATGATGATCTAAATCAGATTAAGTCCAAATTTCTAGAAAATGTTGTTTCTAGCCTGAGAGCTTTTGGAAGTCAAGATGTAATGCAGTGGCAAGAAATAGCTGCAGCTTTAATAAATGATGCTAAAAAATTTAGCTATACACCAAAGCAATATACTACCACTTTATACCCAAATTGGTTAAAAAAATACTCAACCAGAACAATTGATAGCTTAACTGAAGCCGTCCTAAAAATTAAGCCTGAGATTACTAACCCTTATATAGTTAGAGCGATTTTATGGACACTTTCTACAACACACGCTCTCTATGCAACTCACTGGCTATCAGGTTTAGAAATAACACAAGCACAAGCTGATGCACTGGGTTTACCAAATTCTAAAAATGAAAATAAAGAGACTGAGGCATTAAGTTATGTACGCCAAATATTAGATATAACTAGCCATTATAGAGTTCCAGTAATTTGCTTTGATGAATTAGATTTTGCCGATATTTCTGATACAGGCTTTACAGCACCACAAGTTGTTGCCACCTTAGCAAAAGATTTATACAACAGCCTCCAACGTGGTATTTTACTACTAGCAATGTATCCTGAAACTTGGAATGAGCAAATTAGGTCATTACCACAAGCTGAAGCAGTTATGGATAGATTAGTAAGCGAACAAGCTAATAGGCAACCAATTACGTTGAATTATCTCAATTCTGATGATATTTTTGCTCTTGTTCAAACATGGTTAAAAGATTTTTATGAAGAGAATCAGCAAATTCCACCTCATCCTCTTTACCCATTTGATGAAAGTAAACTTAAGGAGCTTGGGAAAGGAAGACCGACATTAAGAGCAGTCATAAAATGGTGTGCAGACAATTTTGTACTTCCTCCAGATGTGATACCACCACCACATCCTGTTAAAGTATATTTCGATAATGAATTAGCCAATGTAGAATCTTCCATTGATTCATTAATGGAGGAAAGCGGAACTATTGCTGATGCTCTTTGGCTGGCTTTTAACAGTTTAATAGGTAAAACTTTAGAGGGAGTAACTATTGCAAAAATTGAAGAAATCGAAGCTAGCGCAGCAGACCAAGGTTTTATTGATTTCAGAATTGTTAGTAACAGAAGAAGAGTTAAGATTGGTGTAAGTGTAGTTCAAAAAGATGGTAGATTTATAGGGGCTGCATTAGATAGACTAATTGATTACAGAAGATTTGATATAACTCGTGGTTGCTTAGTCCGTTCTAAACGTATTAATCCAGGTGCAGCATTAGCTAGAGAACGTTTGAGAATACTGTTGCAAGAAAAGGGTGGCGAATGGGTTGGCTTGCAAGCTAAAGATATTACACCTCTTTTAGCTATCTATTTCGTTTGGCATAATAGTGAAACTTATGAACTCACAGAGCAACAGATATTTGAGTTTATTGAGCAGCAACAACTAGCAATTAATAATCCTTTGATTCGGGAAATCCTCAGCGATCCTTCTGGACAAGAACCTGATAATTTGACTGATGACGATTTGCCTATGAGAATACCTCAAAGCAATTCTAACCTCGATAAAATTGAACTAACCCTATAGCTAATTACAAATGAGTCAGCTGTTTTCAATTCCAACAGCATTGTATTTACCTGCCCCTGAGATTGAAGCTTTAATACAGGGGCTAACAATTGCAGCTATGCCCAGAATGTTTATTCGTCCTGGGCAGAGATTTGCTTTGTGTCCAGCAGATAGTCTACAGAGTTTACTACCATTTGAGAAGTATTACAATGCCAATGTTTTACCTATAGCAAAGTTAGATAATAAATCATCTATTATCAAGGCTTGGGCTAAATGTGAACTTTGCCAAATCCTAGATGCAACTAAATCACTGGATATTTTATCTAAATTAACAATATTTTCTTTAGAAGCTTTAAAAGAAACAATTGAGCAACAACAGCATATTTTCCTTGCTTACTTACGTGTCTATAATTTAGATAAGCATCAACAATTAACAATTAATGCCAATGTTCAGGATAAAACAGGCAGATTTGTTGCTTTACCAACATCTATAAGAGTAACTGAAGAATCACCACTATTAAGCGATCGCATCTTCGCCCAACGCAAAAACCAATTAGAGAAACTAGAACTACCACAGCATATTGAATTACAAGAATTGCAGAGTGCGTTGGCTGCCATTGCCATCAATAACCCAGCAGCTAAAAAGTTAGATGATGATATAAAAGTATTTTTAGGTTGGACTAGTATCCAAAAGATTGAGTCACCTAACCCTGATTTAGCTTGGATTAAGGATATTGCAGCATTAGGCGATCGCAGTATAGAACTAGATGAGAAAAAAAGCAACTACCAAGCTGGTACAGATTTTGAAAATATCGCCCGTCAGAGTCTAGAGTTTTTAGGATTTAAGGTTGAAAGTGCTTATAAAGGTGGGGCTGGAGGCTTAGATTTATACTGTTCGCAACCTTATTCTCTAGTTTGTGAGTGTAAGGCGGGTAAACTTATTCCTAGTCGTACTGTTGAAGAATTACTAAAGTTAGGTGGAATGCACTTAGGGAAAACTCAAGTATTAAGTTCAGCTAAATTAGTAATTGGCCCTGGTAATCCTTCATCAGATACAATTAAATCTGCTAAAGAATGGGAAGTGAGTATTATTAATGCTATGACTTTACAAAAATTAGTTGAGTTAAAAGCCAAATATCCGGGCGCAATCAACTTAGTTGAATTACAAAAATATTTAGCACCAGGACAAATAGATTATAAAATTGAAGAATATATTGATAAAACTGAAAAACAGATTCACCTGCGATCGCAAATTATCGCAGCAGTAAAAGAACTATCTGACCAAGATAATGAAAATTCAACAAATACACATCACAACTTTACTGTGACAGAAATTCGTGTTCATTACAATGCTATACGTAACCCTAAACTCACTGATGAATTAGTTCACGACTTGCTGATTGAACTCTCCTCACCATTAACAGGCTATTTAGGTAGAGAAAAAGGGACTGATTGGAAGAGCGATCGCTTTTACTTTCTGCGTGACTTACAAGTACACTAAAGATAGCTATTTCTCTACCCAATCCCCAATAGCTATTGTCTCACCAGCCCCAACTACCAGGAATACCCTTAAAAGGCCCAACAACATCGCTAGTTATCCAACCACCGTAAAAGTTTCCTGGTTGTGGTTCCACTTTTTCCCCATCTACATAGCAAACATCCATCAAATGTGCATAAAATGCTACATGATCTTTAATTAAGGCAAAGTTTGCTGTGGGACTGGGGTAAAACCAAGCTGCATTTTGCACTTCTTTATCTTCTACCCGAATTGTGTAATAACCAGCACGTCCTTTCCACTCGCAAAAACTCGATTGTGGTGTGAAAACAAGGTATTCCATTTTGATATCTTCGGGGGGAAGATAATAGGAAGGAGGATGGCTAGTTTCTAAAACCCTTTTGGCGTTGCGGGTATCGGCTATGATGACTCCGTTAAAAATAATTTGGATGTGTTTGCTTGTGTTTTCCAAGCGCGGGGGACGGGGATAGTCCCAAACAGACTCTTGTCCAGGTTGAGGTTCGATGCGTTGTGGATACATAGGAAGTTTCTCGCTTTGTTTCTGCAATTAACTGTAGCTGACAATATTGTAGGACTTACGTAAGTGTGATAATCAAACTAACTGTAGGGTGCGTCAGCCTCAATAATTTCGTACAAATTCAAGGATTTTCCACATCTGACGCACCCTACCCCAAGTGCTGTGGGAGAAAAAAGCGATCGCCGCCAATAAGTTACAGACACCGATAAAATTGACTAACAGTAGAATTATGCTACTTTTAGTCTGGGTGTATCTTCTTAACCATTAAATAAATTTATGAAAACTATCTTTGTGTAACGTCATACAGCAGGAAAAAGGTAACTTGTAACTCTTAACAGAGTGGAAATTCTGTTTTATAGCAGTAGCCAGATAGGTGAGGACATAGATAAATCATCAAATCCTTCCAGCAAGCTGCTTGTGAGGCTGTCACCTATCACCTATCACCTGTCACCTACTATATATCTAACTTTTCACGTTATGTGGAAAAGTCAACGTCAGACCTAACCCCCCAGCCCCCTTCCCTTGTAGGGAAGGGGGAGAAATCAAAGCCTCTCTCCTTGTAGGAGAGAGGTTTGGAGAGAGGTCTTCTAGATGCCGTGGAAAGTCAGACTATATATGAGTTTTTCCAGAAAACTTCTCCCTCATTCACCTGCAATCTGCTGTATATAAACCTGTTTACAGGTGCGCTGACTTGGCGGTGAATACACAGTAAACATGAAATATTTTATCTTTCATCGAAAGATTAATCACTGAAAGTTTTTAGTTTGCTAACCTCTAAATTATTCAATATAGAGATAAATATTTAACAGCATCAAAAATGACTTATATCAAGAGCGCTTTTCAAGAGTTTCTTGTCAGCCTAGAGGGGTTTGACCAACTCCCGGCGACAGAACTAAATCATCTTTTAGAAAAGATACAGCCATTACGCTACCGGATCGGGCAGAAAATTATTAGTAAAGAAAAAACGCCAGACCGGATCACAATCATATATGAAGGACAGGTGCGGTTGTTGGGATTTGACCCGCAAACGCAAGTTCCTAATACCCTCCAGTTGCTAAAAAAGGGGGAAATTATTGGTGAAATTGGGTTGTTGCGTGGTGTGGCTTGTGAAACAGCGATCGCTTCTAGCGATGAAGTGGTAGGTTTAACCTTAAACGCCACTGATTATCTACATCTGTTGAAGTCTTATCCAGCCTTTGCTTATGGGCGACAAAACCGAAGCTACATTATCGAGGTTTTTGATGTTTTGAGTTCCCAGTTAGCCGAGCAAGCTCAAGTAGTAACTAATCTTGACCAAATGGCTATACAAGCTTTGCAAAACGCTAAGGTCGATTATCTCACCCCTGGGCGAAATTTTTACCATCAATTAGATAGTGAAAAGGTGTGGTTTGTCAGTGGCGGTACAGTCACAAATTACCCAGTTGGTTCTCGCCTCGACTGTGAAGATGGTAATCGAGTAATTGAGGTCACAGGGAACAGTCCGGCGCGGTTGATTGGTTTATCACCCTTAGATTTATCATTCCTAGATAGGGATGATCACCAATTTGGTGAACTGGCTGTTAGTGATAGCCAGTCAGTGGTTGCAGAAATTATTGATATTCCCTACGCCAGCGAGGAAGAAATTCCCCCATCAACTTCCTCCACCAACTACAATACACAAAAGCAAAAATTCCCCTTTATCCGGGGTAAGGGAGAATTAAATTCCACATTTGCTTGTTTCCAAATGCTGACCAAGCACCTACAAATTCCGTTCCGTAAAGAAGTGGTGCGCCGCATTTTAAACGAGCAAATTAAACGTCAAGGTAGCATTTCCTTCCCAGCTTGCGCTTACCTCTCAGAATTAATCGGACTCAAAACCAATCTAGTAGATTTACCTGCGGCGGCTATTACCCGTGTACCTACCCCTGCATTAGTCCGCTATGGTGATGGTTATGCTGTTTTATATGCAGCCGATGCCAATAAGGTAGTTTTAGGTGTACCATCCCAAGGCATAGTACGCTGCAAACCCGCGCAAATTATCGAGCATTTAGAAGTTGTCCCAGACAGTTATCCCCCACAAATTAGGGTGTTGCTGCTGTCTTCCACCAAAGAAACACCACAAGAACGCTTCGGTTTGCGGTGGTTTCTCCCATACCTATCGCGCTATCGGCGAGTTCTCATAGAAGTTTTTATTGCTTCCTTCTTTGTCCAACTAGCAGCCTTAGCCAATCCTTTAGTCATTCAGCTAATTATTGATAAAGTCATCGTCCAAAATAGTATCAGTACGCTGAATATTTTGGGGGTTTTGCTGTTAGTTGTCGGCGTGTTTGAAGCAGTCCTCACCACCTTAAGAACTTATTTATTTGTTGATACTACCAACCGCATTGATATGGGTTTGGGGTCACAAATTATTGACCACTTACTCAGGCTACCCCTACGCTACTTTGAAAAGCGCCCCGTGGGTGAACTCGCCACCCGCATCAACGAATTAGAAAATATTCGCTCCTTTCTCACAGGTACAGCATTAACAGTAGGGTTAGATGCCGTCTTCTCGGTAGTGTATATTGTCGTCATGCTATTTTATAGCTGGCAACTCACCTTAGTCGGCTTAGGGACGATACCCATATTTGTCATCATCACCCTCATTGCATCGCCGACTGTGAGTAGACAGTTACGTTCCAAAGCCGAACGCAACTCAGAAACCCAATCATATTTAGTTGAGGTGATGTCGGGTATTCAGACAGTAAAAGCGCAGAACATCGAACTGCGATCGCGCTTTTCTTGGCAAGAGCGGTATGCTCGATATGTAGCATCTGGTTTTAAAACCGTTGTCACCTCCACCCTAGCTAACTCCACTAGTCAATTCCTCAACAAACTCAGCAGCTTACTCGTGTTGTGGGTGGGTGCTTATCTGGTATTGGAAGGTGACTTGACTTTAGGGGAATTAATCGCCTTTAGAATTATTTCAGGTTATGTCACCAGCCCAATTTTACGTTTAGCGCAACTATGGCAAAGTTTCCAAGAAACAGCTTTATCCTTGGAACGATTGAGTGATATTGTTGATACACCCCAAGAAGCCGAAATCGATCGCTACAATATCCCCCTTCCAGAGATTCAAGGGTCTGTCAAATATGAGAACATCTCCTTCAGATTTGCCCAAAGCGGCCCCTTGCAACTATCCAACGTTAATGTAGAAATACCAGTCGGTAAATTTGTCGGTATAGTCGGACAAAGCGGTTCCGGTAAAAGTACGATGATGAAATTACTGCTGCGCTTGTATGACGTAGAAGCCGGGAGAATTTTGATTGATGGGTACGACATTTCCAAAGTCGAACTCTACTCATTGCGGCGACAAATTGGTGTAGTACCGCAAGAAACCCTGTTATTTGACGGGACAGTGCAAGAAAATATTGCTCTCACAAACCCCGATGCTAGCACCGAAGAAATCATCGAAGCGGCGAGAATTGCTGCTGCCCACGAGTTTATTATGAGCTTACCTAACGGTTATAATACCCGTGTCGGCGAACGTGGTGCTGGGCTTTCTGGGGGACAAAGACAAAGAATTGCGATCGCCCGTTCTATTCTCCAAAGACCAAAATTACTAGTATTAGACGAAGCCACCAGTGCCTTAGACTATCCCACAGAAAGACAAGTTTGCTTAAACTTAGCCCAAGCCTTTCGCGGTAACACAGTCTTCTTTATCACCCACCGCCTCAACACCGTCAGTCATGCAGATATCATCATCGTCATGGACAGTGGGAAAGTCATAGAACAAGGAAGTCACCAAGAATTGATGGCGGCTAGAGGTCATTATTTTTACCTGTATCAACAACAGGAAGTCAATTTGTAATTGGTTAACAGTCAATAGTCAATAGTCAATAGTCAATAGTCAATAGTCAATAGTCAATAGTCAATAGTCAATAGTCAATAGTCAATAGTCAACAGTCAATAGTCAACAGTCAATAGTCAATAGTCAATAGTCAACAGTCAACCACCAAAATTTTATGACTCAAATCAATGGTAATCGCCTCAATGGTAATAATGGCAATGGCAAACAAGATAAAGTTGTCAAGCTTGACTCGCAACTTGTGCCACAAACTCAAGTAAATAATCAATCTTTAGCTAACTTTAATAATCAGGAATTTGAACAGTCAGTTGTTCTGCGTCAATCTCCTATTTGGTCACGAACCATCATGCTTACCCTTATAGGATTAGCCTGTGCAGGTATTGGTTGGACATATTTTGCCAAAATCGAACAGGTAGTACCAGCAACTGGTCAATTAAAACCAGAAGGAACTGTCAAAGATGTACAAGCACCTGTCAATGGTGTGGTCAGAGAAGTCTTTGTCAAAGATGGACAAAGAGTTAATAAAGGAGATTTATTATTAACCTTTGAAACCGTGGCTACCGTTGCTCAATTAGAGTCATTAAACAAGATTCGCTCGGCTGTAATACGGGAAAATCAAATTTATCGCCGCTTAATGGGAGCCACTTCTGGTATTACATCTGAACTGGAATTTTTACGCAGTCAACTACCGAAAGATGCCGTATTTCTGTTGAAAAGTCGAGCAGCACTAGTTGCAGAAAATGAATTGTTGCGTACTCAATTGAGAAACTCTACTACAGGTGTAGGCTTAGATAAAGATGAACAACTACAGCTACAAATCTCCAAAACAGAATTAGAATCTCGTGCTGCTGCTGCTCGTTTAGAAGTAGCCAAAACTCGCAAACAACTATCACAGACAACAGTCAAGCTCCAAGATACACAAGCAAGTTTAGTTATTCAACAGCAGATATTAGATAGGCTCAAAATATTATCTGAAGAAGGCGGTATTTCTCAGTTACAATACCTTAACCAACAACAGCAAGTACAAAATCTCACAGCAGAAGTCGCCCAATTAGTAGAGGAACAAAAACGCTTAGAATATGATATTGAAAAAGGTAAACAACAGTTTACTAACACTGTAGCTGCTTCTGATAAAACTATTTTAGAAAAAATAGCTAGCAATAAACAAAAGATTGCTGAAATAGATAGCCAATTCATGAAAATTGTGCTAGAAAATGAGCAGAATTTAGCAGACATCAACAGCAAAATTTCTCAAGCCCAGTTGAATTTAAAATATCAAGAACTCCGCGCCCCCGTCTCAGGTACAGTTTTTGATTTACAGGCAAAAAGTCCTGGTTATGTAGCTAACCCTACCCAAAAACTATTACAAATTGTCCCCAACGAAAATTACATTGCTGAAGTTTTCATTACCAATAAAGATATAGGCTTTGTGCGGAAGGATATGAAAGCAGATGTGAGAATAGATTCCTTTCCGTTTAGCGAATTCGGCGATATTAAAGGGGAACTAATTAGCATCGGCTCAGATGCGTTACCACCAGACGAAACACATAAATTTTACCGCTTTCCTGCCAGAATTAGTCTAGATAAACAATATTTGGACATTAAAGGTAGAAAAATTGCCTTACAGTCTGGGATGTCAATTAGTGCCAATATCAAAGTTAGAGAAGAACGGACTGTAATGAGTTTGTTTACCGAAATGTTTACAAATCAAGTTGAAAGTTTGAAGGAAGTCCGCTAACTCATAAGTTGTAGAGGCGGAATTAACCGACCTCTACAATATTTTTATCTTATACCGATTCAAAAAATATTTGCAACATATTGATTATCTTTAGGGGCGCGATATGATAAGTATTTAAGCGGGTTTCAAATTATGCTCTATTCGCTTCCACCGTTTAAATATCGTAATCTACTTGTCTGAGAGTAAAAATACAACAGCCTGTTGCCTGTTATCTGTATTCCTTAAACCCCAGTAAATTTGCTGTTAAAAATATTGTAGAGGCTATATATAATACCGAGAATCCTATTCAAATAACTTATCATCAATGCCCCAATTAACTGAGACTCAAATAAACAATGATGCGTTTGTACAAGTTGTCTTTATGCAAATGGCTACAAGTAATTGGCTTTGTCAGTCATTGTATGCAGCAGCGAAGTTAGGTATAGCGGATTTGTTAATTGATGGGGAAAAGAATTATGAAGAATTAGCACAAGCTACAGGGACTCACGCTCGTTCTTTGTACAGACTATTACGATTTTTGGCGAGTTTGGGAGTCTTTGCAGAAACTCAAACAGGTAACTTTACTCTGACACCATTGGCAAATTATCTACGCAGCGATATTCCTGACTCTCTGCGAGCAATGGCAATTATGAATGGTGAAGAGCAATATCGAGCTTGGGGAGAAATTATCTATAGTTTGCAGACGGGAAAAAATGCTTTTGAGCATTTATATGGGACAAATGTTTTTGATTATTACAATCAAAATCTTGAGCCAGCAAGGATTTTTGACCAAGCCATGACGAGTTATTCTGTAGTGCAGAATCTAGGGGTAGTGCAGGATTATGATTTTTCTGGGATTAAAACTTTGGTAGATGTTGGTGGAGGAAACGGCAAATTACTTACAGATATTCTTGCCGCTAACCCTAAGATGAAGGGAATTTTATTTGATCAACCATCGGTAATTGCTAGAGCTTTTTCATTAATTGAGTCGGCGGGAGTACAAGATCGTTGCCAATTGCTGACGGGAAGTTTTTTTGAATCTGTACCCAGTGGTGGTGATGCTTATATTCTGAAAATGATTATACATGATTGGGATGATGAGCGGGCGATCGCAATTCTCAAAAACTGCCACAAAGCAATGCCAGAAAACGGCAAACTATTGATAATTGAGCAAGTTGTGCCACCCGGTAATCAACCTTCTTTTGCTAAACTCCTAGACCTACATATGTTGATTATGTGCCAAGGTGGGCATGAGCGTACAGAAACAGAATATCGCCACCTGATAGAAAAAGCCGGATTTCAGTTAAAAAGAATTGTTCCTACTCAGTCTGGTGTCAGTGTAATTGAAGGTGTAAAAGTTTAATAGACTATTTGCTTGATTAATGAAAACAGCTACAGGCTGGGGAAAGAAAAAAGGTAAAAGGGAAGAGCTTGATAAAACACAATACCTTTCTCCTTTCCCTCTCCCCCGGTCAAGTCCAGTTATAATTTTTTTGCTTGGCTACTAAGAGATAAGCTTTCAAACCCCTATTTCGTCTCCTTGCTACGCAACGCTAGCAAGAATGTAGGCAAGAGGGTTATAGTGCTTAGGATGGAGCAACTTTGATGTTAATAACAATACTTTTTAAACATCCTTGCAAATTACTTAAGTACAATGGCTTCAAAGCTCCCATCAAGTTTTCACACATAAGTATTTTTTCTACTGTCAAAATACGCTTATCTAAGCTATCTTACTTTTCAGACATCTTCTTATGTAAAAAGTATTGGTAGAAATATCACTATTTCTGGATGCTTTTTTATAGCAGAAGATATTGCCAAATTACCAAAACAAATGAATTATTGATTTATTTACCTGCAAAGCGATGATGCAGGCATTTCTTGTTGGAGCTGGCATTCAGGATAATATAAATTTCGGCAATGAAATTATGATGAGAAACAATCTGGTCTTAAGAAACATATAACTTATCGCCTTTAGTAGTAAAATATCTCTTCAGTAAACCTCAGCTTTTTAGGAAGCAAATTTATGAAGATAAAGGTCTTTATGGTAGATGTTTTGTCCAAATATATTGTGATTTTATTGGATTAAAAAAGCAGTGGCCTTGCAGCATATCTAAATATTGGATGAATGAGGTATGTATTTAATAGCAAAATCCTAATTGAGAATTAAATCAACTTTGTTAACACAAAAAATGTGATTTTTTGTTGAACACCTTAGTAGGAGAGTGGAAAATATGTATATTTATAATAGAACTACCAGCAAATATCAAATTCAATTAGCAAAAAAGATTAAAAGATTTTTTTCTATAAATTCTCAGTCATCTATAAATAATAAAGCTGTTCGTATTGAAGTTAAAATAGATAATCATATCCAACCTCTCCAATGGCTACACCAACAGAAGAGCATTAGTAAAATTTATTGGTCAGATAGAGAGAATCAATTTGAAATAGCCGGAGTGGGAGAGGCAGATGTTGAATTCGGACACAAGACAATTGAATATTCTCAATTATTTGCTAAATTAAATAGTCGCCTTTCTTCCTCATACAAAAATTTGCGATATTACGGGGGTATTAGTTTTAATCAAACCTCAAAAAAAGAACCAAGTTGGCAGAATTTTGGTAATTATAGGTTTGTCCTGCCCAAATTTGAAGTTTATAGCGAGAATAATGAAACCTATTTAGCCTGTAATTTTCTACTTAAAGACTCATTAGACCACCATTTACAGCTAACTCAGCTTTTGTTTGAACTGGAAAGCCTGGTTTTCAATCAAGCTTTTCATCCTATATCTTTACCAATGCTGCTTAGTAGAAAAGATTTCCCCAATGCAAGTGAATGGCAACGAAATATTCATGCGGCCTTGACTTCTTTCGCTCAGGGAAAAACTACAAAAATTGTTCTTGCTCGTAAATCTATCTTTGAATTCAGCGAAGAAATAGAACCTCTTAGTTTGTTGTTATTACTTAAAAAATCTAATCCTAATCTTTTTCATTTTTGTTTTCAACCTAGTTGCGGTAATGCTTTTATTGGTGCTTCCCCAGAGCGTCTATATAAACGAGTAGAAAGATTATTGCTGACTGAAGCAGTGGCTGGTACTCGTCCTCGCAGCAATTCGTTAACAAAAGACAAATATTTAAGTCAGGAACTACTCACATCAGAAAAAGATATCCGAGAACATCGGCTTGTTGTCGATACTGTAAGAGGTGTATTTAATCATTTGTGTCATTCTCTAGAAACAGAGAAGGAGCCAGTAATTTTAAAGCTAAAGAAAGTTCAACATTTATATACATCTTGTCAGGGTGTTTTATTAGATAAGTTCTCTGATGCAGACATTCTCCCCAAGTTACATCCCACCCCAGCCGTAGGCGGATATCCCAAAAAGCAGGCATTAATAGCAATAAATGAATTAGAGACATTTGATAGAGGTTGGTATGCAGCACCTGTCGGATGGATAGGACATAATTCGGCTGAATTCGCTGTAGCTATTCGCTCTGGCTTAGTAGAAAATAATCGGCTTTCTCTGTTTTCGGGAGCAGGAATTGTTCAAGGTTCTAAACCTGAAGATGAATGGCAAGAAATAGAAAATAAACTTGGTAGTTTTATGGAAATTATTAGGCATTCAACAATTCCTAATAATGTAGTTTTATCTGCCTAAAAACTAATAAACTGATATCTTGCACCATTGAGTGGAAGCAGGTGGCAATGCACTCCCTACCCTAGAAAATAATAATGGTTTCAAGCTGAAATTTTCCAGGGTAAGGTAATGGTGCAAGATATAATCAGGACTTACGCAACTGGCACATGGGGTAGGGTGCGTCAGATGTGGAGAATCCTTGAATTTGTACGAAATTATTGGGGCTGACGCACCCTACAGTTAGTTTGATTATGACACTTGCGTAAGTCCTAATAATTAATTTCATGATGTTCCCGTTTTACACCATTAACTCTAGACTTGCTGATCAAACAGCACTCAATAATTAAAGTGCTGTTGTAATTGAAATAGAAACTAACCAGGGGGAATTATAAATTACATCAAGAGCTACAACAAAAGGTTATTGAGGATTTACAAAATTTAATTATGTCAATTTTAGAAATTGTGTAAATATGAATACGTTAAGTATTATCCTCAGTCTTTGCTTCTAATTTCTCAATGGAGATGACAATGTTTACAGAAAACGAAACTCAAGTTGAGTGGAAATCAGTTAAAAACTATGAAGATATTCTTTATCATAAAACTGATGGTATAGCTAAGATTACTATTAATCGACCTCATAAACGAAATGCCTTTCGTCCCAAAACAGTATTTGAACTTTATGATGCTTTTGTTGATGCCCGTGAAGATAGCAAGATTGGCGTTGTCCTATTAACAGGTGCTGGGCCTCATACAGATGGCAAGTATGCTTTTTGTTCTGGTGGTGATATTGACGTTCGTGGACATGGTGGCTATGTTAGTGATGATGGCATACCCAGGTTAAATGTGCTTGACCTGCAACGCTTAATTCGTTCAATGCCTAAAGTAGTCATTGCTTTAGTTGCTGGTTATGCTATTGGTGGGGGTCATGTTCTGCATATTGTATGTGATTTAACTCTGGCCGCAGATAATGCAATTTTTGGACAGACTGGCCCGAAAGTAGGTAGTTTTGATGGTGGATTTGGTGCTAGCTATCTTGCCCGAATTGTTGGACAAAAAAAAGCTAGAGAGATTTGGTATCTGTGTCGTCAGTATAATAGTGCTGAAGCTCTAGAAATGGGGCTTGTTAACTGTGTTGTACCTGTGGAAGAACTAGAAGCAGAGGGGATTAAATGGGCGCAAGAAATATTAGCGAAAAGCCCGTTAGCTATTCGTTGTTTAAAAGCGGCTTTTAATGCCGACTGTGACGGTCAAGCTGGGATTCAAGAACTTGCTGGTAATGCAACCTTGCTTTACTACATGACTGAAGAAGGTTCTGAAGGTAAACAAGCTTTTTTAGAAAAACGTCAACCTGATTTTCGTAATTACCCTTGGTTGCCGTAGAGCCGGAAATTATAGAAACATTGTATGTCTATTTTTAGACATACAAACTCATTGTCATTTGATTAAAGTAAAACTCAATTGAGCTTCTAGGAAACAATTATGCACAACAAGCAAGCGAACGATATGAATTTATCTATTAACACTTCCTCTCTTATCACAACATATAAAGAAGTGTCTCCAGAAATAGCGGCAAAATTAACTGGAGGTGACAAAACCACTTATGTCCGCACGCTATTTGATAAAATCTCTAACCGTTACGATCTGATTAGAACTATAGTTTTTCTGGGTCATACTAGCTTATGGTATCGTCAGTCACTATCGGATTTAGATTTGAAAGTAGGAGATAAGGTATTAGATGTAGGCTGTGGAACTGGAGAATCAACAAGATACTTGATTAACCGTTATCCAGGTATAAATGTGGAGGGTATGGATATTTCCTCTGGTATGTTGAATGAAGCACGTCGTCTCAGCCCTAAAGTAAATTACTTTGAAGGTGATGTGTCTGCTATTCCTTGCCCTAACGCTACTTATGATTTTGTCCTGACAACTTTCACATTCCGCAATTTTCCTGAACGCAATGTGGCGATCGCCGAAATGTTACGAGTATTACGTCCCGGTGGTCGCTTACTAATACTTGATCATTTTTATCCTCAAAACCCTCTTTGGCGTGCTGTATATACTTTTTGGATGCGGAGAGTTGTGCCACAAATTGTCAAACCTTTTATGGAAGATGTCACTCCCTATCGTTATCTGGCTGAGAGCATTATTAATGGTTTAACTATTAGTGGTTTTAAAACACTTCTGGAACTTAATCAAGCTGTGGTTTTACAAACTAATACTTACACTGGCGGGGCAGCAGGTAGAGTGATTGCGGTATGTCAACAAGAAGATATTGAGTGAATAGCTTCATAAATAGGCGCAGTGAAGCACATAATCTGAATAAACATATCTTGTAACAATTTGGCAGTAAATTTTGAGGTTTTTAACTTGAATGTGTTTCTTTAATATAAGAAACACAGCTACCGTCATATTAAAAAGCAGATAATTTGCTAAGTTGGCTTCTAAAATATTATTAATTGATTTCCAATTTATACTTGAACTTAAAATGAAAAAAATAGATGCTTATACTCATTTTTGTCCTTTAACTTTTATAGAGTTTTTAGAATCTTCAACAGAAAAGCAACCTCATGTTTTCCGTAAGCTTTTTTCCGCAACTCCTACTTTAACCGATCCAGATTTACGCTTGCGGCTGATGGATAAAAATGGTATCGATATGCACGTTTTGGTTCCTCTTCCCTGGATTGAAGCTACTCCTACTATTTATACAAATCCTATAGTTGCAGCGCAAGCAGCTAAATTGTGCAATGATGAGCTTTATCAGATAGTTTCTCATCATCCTGACCGATTTTTGGGAGTGGCAATTCTGCCCACAACTAATTCTGAAATATTGATGGCTGAGTTTGAACGGGCAATTAATGAATTAGGATTTATCGGGGCTGTAATATTTATTGGCCCTACGGCGGTGAGAGGTGATGATCAAATTTACGAACCTTTATATCAAAGGGCGGCTGAACTTGGTGTACCCTTGTGGCTTCATCCTTGCCGTCCAGGCAACTATCCAGATTACATAGATGAAAATAAATCTGAATATTTGTTATGGCAAACTCTGGGTTGGCTAATGGATACTAGCAGTGTGATGGTAAGGTTAGTATTCAGTGGTATTTTCCAGCGTTACCCGCAGATAAAATTTATTACCCATCATCACGGGGCATTAATACCTCTTTTTGCTAAACGGATGCAAGAGTCTTATACTTATTTTGAATGCAATAGCGATGTCAAATTGAATGCCAATATTAGTCAACCTTATATTAACCATTTTAAAAATTTCTACTGTGACACTGCTACTTTGGGTTATGAACCTTTATTACTGGAAATGGCATACAATTTTTTTGGTGTAGACCATATCCTGTTTGGTAGTGATACGCCAATGGATACAAAAGCTGGTGATATCCTCACGTCAGAAACAGACAGAAGTATTGCCAACTTAAATATTACTGAAGATGAGCGGGAGAAAATATATGGACTGAATTTTATTAATTTAATTAAAAGGTATAATTGATAGTTGTCTGAAGTGTTAATTGCCCTGTTTATTTTAAGGAGATTTCAAAAAAACCATGTTACGTTTATATGAATTTCTGCTATCCGCTAATTGTTATAAGGCTCGTCTCTTAATGACACAATTGGCAATTCCTTTTGAAAGGATAGAGCTTGATTTTACTAAACAGGAACATCGTCATCCCGAATTTTTGCATAAGAATCTTCAAGGAAAAGTTCCAGTTTTGGAACTGGAAACGGGAGATTTTCTGTTAGAATCAAACGCAATCATGTTTTATCTGAGCAAGGGGACTCAATTTTTACCTGATGATCATCTGGAGCAATCAAAGGTGATGCAATGGTTATTTTTTGAGCAATATAGTTTGATGCCTTATCTAGCCTCTTGCCGATTTTGGATGACTATCCTGAATAAAGCGGATGAATTTTCTGAGATAATTATTGAGAAACAAAAGTCTGGTTATGCTGCTTTGGCAGTTATGGAACAACATTTACAATCACATTCATTTTTTGTTGGTAATCAGTATACTATTGCCGATATTGGCTTATTTGCTTATGTTCATGTAGCAGATGAAGGGGGTTATTCTTTGACAGAGTTTCCTGGCATACAATTATGGTTAGAAAGGGTGAAAAATCAACCTCACTATATAGATATTACTCAAGTTTAATGTTTAATAATAAAAAATGCAGCAGTAAATATTGAGTAGTAGCGTGGCAAGGCTAAAGTAGTGCATTAGATTTGAGAAAAATCGAACGCAGATAAACGCAGATGATAGATTGGTATTGCACTATTTTAGTCTGGACACGCTAGTAGTGGACTGTCTAGACTAAATTTGTGCATTAGCCAACTCTTGTGGGATGGGCATCTTGCCCGTCCAGTGCAGGCAAGATGCCTACACCACAAGAAAATTTTTTGCAACATTTTAGCCTAGACACGCCAGTAGTGGCTTGTCTAGACTAAAATGTTGTATTAGCTAACTACAGAGGTTATACCAATTTGAAAAAAGAATGCAACATTTTAAGATTGATTTTAATGCAAATATATGTTTATACCGATAGAAGAATTAAGAAACCGTGAGCGACATAATCTGCTGTTAGGTTATAACTTTTTAGAATTTCTCTCTTTAACTGAAGATTTATACGAAAGTTTAGTTAGTTATCCCCCGCAAAAAATATTATTGGTAGAGCCAGAGCCAGTTCTCTTTCTTGCTCATTTTATTGCTGCTTGTTCCCAAGGTCATGATATTTTCTTAGCTAATCCTAATTGGGGTTTGTCTGAATGGCAACAAGTGTTCGATTTAGTTGCGCCTGATCTAGTATGGGGTAATTGCGAATATGCTCAACATTGTTATGAGACTTGGCGATCGCATCATCCGCATCATCCGCATCATCCAAGTAATCCCAGCCAATCAGTAAATCATATCACCAGTAGAGCCGATAGCTTAATTATGATTCCCACTGGTGGTTCATCAGGAAAAATCCGCTTTGCTACGCATACTTGGCAGAGTTTAAAGGCATCAGTACATGGCTTCCAAGAGTATTTCCAACTTGAGGAAGTTAACTCTATATGTGTACTACCAATGTATCACGTTAGCGGTTTGATGCAGTTTATGCGTTCTTTTATCTCTGGTGGACAGCTATTGATATTACCATTTAAAGAACTGAAATTAGGTAAATTAACTGATTTTGACCCACATAAATTTTTTATTTCTTTAGTACCTACGCAATTACAAGCTATACTTAACGAGCCTCATTTGACAACTTGGTTATCTAAATGTTTTACAGTTTTACTTGGTGGTGCGCCTGCTGATTCTGAACTATTGGAGAAAGCAAGATTTAATAATATCCGACTTGCACCTTCATATGGAATGACAGAAACAGCTTCGCAAATTGCCACTATCAAGCCAACAGACTTTCTCCAGGGTAATAATAGTAGTTACCAAGTTCTACCGCATATCAATCTCACAATTTGTGGTGAAAAGGGTGAATTGTTGGACTTGCAACAAATAGGTGTTATTTCTATTGCTAGTCCATCTTTGGCATTAGGCTATTACCCAGAGTCCTTGTTTGAATTAGGCGTTTTTGTCACAGACGATATAGGTTTTTTGGATGAAAAAGCTCATCTAAATATAGTTGGACGTAGTAGTGATAAAATCATTACTGGTGGAGAAAATGTCTTTCCTGGTGAAATCGAAACTGCTCTGAGAGCGACAGGCTTAGTGAAAGATGTATTTGTAATCGGGACAAAAGACAAGTATTGGGGACAAATTATTAGCGCTGTTTATACGCCTACAGATATAAATATTATCCCTGAACATTTGCGAGAGGCACTAATTGGTAAAATAGCTAATTTTAAAATACCTAAATTATGGCTACCATTGCCTGAGATACCTAGAAATGAGCAAGGTAAGATTAATCGTCAACAAATTCAGGAATTATTAATAGGACTTACGCACTAAGATTGTCTGTTTAGACTGGGTGTAAGGGTGTAAGGGTGTAAGGGTGTAAGGGTATAGGTTTAAAGCTTTTACACCCCTACACCCCTATACCCTTATACCCTTCGCCAAACTTTGCCAGTCCACTAAGGTTGATAACGCAAACTAAAGTAAAAACCCTCATCTTGGATATTGTTACCTCTGTCTCGCAAATCTACAAAGGGGACAGCATAATCTAAACGCATAGAGAGACGGTCAATACCTAAAGCATTGTTCCACAGCATTCCTAAGCCTGCACCGGCGATGAAAGTTTGCTGTGGTAATCTGTTGGGATTATCACCTTGATTCCAGACAACACCCATATCAAAAAATGGTGCTAGCTGTATTGTTGGTATTCCCGCTACATCCCTTTGGATGACAATTCTGTCTTCTATTGCTAACCTCACACCATTATCGCCGAAGCGGATGTTTTGCCGATAGCCGCGTACAGACTGACCACCGCCGATGACGAATTGTTGGGAGGGTAATAAGCTGTTGGGGGTGAGTTGCACATCTGCTTGGATGATTAACAAATTATCATTGTTTAATTGTTGCGATCGCTGTATTTGACCCAACCAGCTAAAAAAGCGACTATCAGGGATGGGGTCTGGGTTTGTTGTCGCATTAAATAAGCCGACACCAAAGTTAAATTGCGATCGCAAAAACCAAACACCTTGAGGACTGCGGCGTACATAATCTTGAGCAAACTTAATCACACTGGTACGACTCACCCCATTCTCATCAGGGCCGATCCCAAAGGGGGTAGGGAGTTGATTAAATAAGAAAGTTTGCCCATCCTGATAGGTGAATCCTAATGATAAAGCAAATTCTTCTCTGGGCGATCGCCATAGCGGTTGACGATAGTTAATTTCATACACATCTTGCTCACCTTCAATCCCAAATTCCTTAAACGGTGACTCAGTAACTTTACTACTACTGGGAGAAACCCTGAATTGCACCGTTCCATTCATGGCGTTGACGGGAATTTGATATCGAAAATCAAACGCCTCGAAACCACCCGTAAATGTACGGTAATAAGCACCCGTGAGTAAATCCCCAAATCCTGTTAAGTTGCGATAACCCAGTTCCACCCCAAATCTTTCACCACCAATGCTAGGAGGGGAATAGTTATCTATCAAGAAGTTACTTGTAAATGCTTTCGCCTCTTGTACCCTGACAATTAACAAACTTTGTCCCACCTGACCTGTAGGACGGAGGCTCGCTTCTACATTTGTAAATAGGGGGTCGAGTCGCAGTAATCGCAGTTGTTCCTCCAATTTTACTGCATTGAGAGGTACACCAGCACCTAGTCGAATGCGACTCTTAATATATTCAGGGTTGACGCGCTGTGTTCCTTCAATATCAATGTCTGCTAAACGCCCTTCAATTACACGAATTTCCAAAACGCCGTCTGTACTTCCAGGCTGTGGAGTTACGGGGACGGCTCTGGAATTGAGATAATTCTGGTTTAAGTAAAGTTGCGTGACAGCATCAGCCGCTTTTCTCGCCTCTTCCGCCGTTAACTCCCGCCCTTCAAAAGGCTTGACCACAGGTGCAAAGTCACTTGCTGGAAAAACTGTGCTATCTATCACCCGAATTTCCCTTACATACAACTTATCGGGAAATGTGGATGTGTCTGTGGCTGGTGCTGGCTGATTCGATTCTGGTTGAGAGGGGTTGGTTTCTGGAGCCTGTACGATTATTGATGTTTGCTCTGGTTGCGAGATTATATCACCAGCCAGGCTACGCTGTCCATTGGCGACTAATAGAGAAGCGGTTGACAGAATTAATAGTATTAACTTATAGGTATAAAATTTTTCCATCTTTCCTGTAATAAGGCAATTAGCAGCAAAACTGCCTGATTTTTGCTGAGTTGCTGATGCAGGTTTCCTGTCACCCCCGCAGGACGGGTTAATTGGCGAAATCGACTGATGTTGATTTTGACCCATAGCGTTACTAACCAAGTATTGAAGTAGCATATTTTTTACAAAAGTTCTTAAAAAGATTTGTAACTAAAAAAGGTTATTTACAGTAATTTCCCGTACAAGTGATAATACAGCATTATATTCTGGTAGTAGCAAAAAACCTGAGAGTAATTCCATGTCACCACTGATCTCCATTGTCATCACCAATTACAATCGAGAGCGTTATCTTGCAGAAGCGATCGCCAGCGTCTTACAACAGACATGGCAGGATTTTGAGCTACTGGTGTGGGATGATGGCTCTACAGATGGGTCAGTGGCGATCGCGCAAAGGTATGCCCAGCAAGATAGCCGAGTGCGGGTAGTCACAGCACCGCATCAAGGCACAGTCAAAGCCCGCAAAGCGGCAATTTCCCAAACCACAGGCACTTATCTCGGTTGGGTAGATAGTGATGATATCCTCGCCCCTACCGCCTTAGCCGAAACCGTCGCCGTCCTCAATCGTTACCCAGAAGTCGGCTTAGTTTATACTGATTACCTAGATATCAATGCCGATGGTCAAGTGCTGGGTTATGGTCATCGTTGTCGCATTCCTTACTCCCCCCAAAGGCTACTGGTAGACTTTATGACCTTCCACTTCCGCTTATTGCGGCGCTCTGTTTATGAACAAGTGGGAGGCTTGCATCTATCTGCTTCTGACTATACTGAAGATTACGACCTGTGTTTGCGACTCTCAGAAGTAACTCAAGTGCGACTTGTGCAGAAACCGCTTTATTTCTACCGCATACATCAGCAAAGCCTTTCTGCATCTCACAGACAGCAGCAAATTCTCTGGTCACAAACAGCAGTCGCTAAAGCTTTACAACGAAGGGGTTTGGCTGACAAATGGCGTATAGATGTGGAATTACCCGCAGGTCGCTTCATCCTGCGGCGTAAGCCAAGACGCACTACCCTAGTGAATATAGCCTGTGCGGGTGTAGCTTGCTTATTGTCCCTATGGGGAATCAACGCCCCAGCAATGGCTCAAAATATTACCCCTGCCACCGATGGCACAAATACCATTGTTACACCCAATGGTAACATAATTGACATCACAGGTGGCACAACTTCTAGTAATGGTCTGAACCTGTTTCATAGCTTTGAAAAGTTTGGAGTCAGTGCAGAACAAATTGCCAACTTCCAAGCCAACCCCAACCTGCAAAATATTCTCGGTCGAGTCACAGGCGGAAATGCTTCGGTAATCAATGGTTTAATTCAAGTAACGGGGGGGAATGCAAATTTATTCTTGATGAATCCCGCCGGCTTCATTTTTGGTGCTAACGCTAGTTTAAATGTTCCCGGTGCGTTTACAGCCACAAGCGCCAACGGTATCAAGTTTGACGGGGGTTGGTTCAACGCTGTCGGTAATAATGACTATGCCGCCTTGGTAGGTAATCCTACAGGCTTTGCCTTTACCATGAGTCAGCCAGGGGCAATTATTAATGCTGGTGATTTGCGAGTGGGTGCAGGACAGAGTTTGAGCCTCTTAGGTGGGACGGTGGTGAATACTGGACAACTCACAGCCCCAGAAGGACAGATTTCCCTGACATCCGTACCTGGGCAGAATTGGGTGCGCCTCAGCCAGCCTGGAAATATCTTAAGCTTGGAAATTCAACCCCTCACGCCCAATAGTGACCAACCCAACAATTGGACAGTGGCGATCGCCTCTTTACCAGAATTACTCACAGTCGGTAATACTAACACAGGCTTAACCACCAACACCGATGGTAGCGTTAAATTGACTAATTCTAACGTCACCATCCCCACCACCCCAGGCACAACTATTGTCAGTGGCAAGGTAAATGTCTCCGGGAATACAGGGGGGACTGTCCATGTTCTGGGTACAAAAGTAGGCTTAGTTGGTGCAAATATCAATGCTTCCGGCAATAACAACGGCGGTAATGTATTAATTGGTGGCGATTATAAAGGCGGTGGTACAGTACCCAATGCTACACAGACATACGTCGATTCCCAGACCACCATCAACGCCAATAGTAATCAAAATGGTAACGGCGGACGGGTGATTATTTGGGCTGATAATTCCACCCAATTTTTTGGTAACATTTCCGCCCGTGGTGGCGCAAATGCAGGAAATGGTGGTTTTGTAGAAGTATCCGGGAAAAATTCTTTGACATTCAACGGACAAGCAGATACTAGCGCAGCCAATGGTCAAATAGGTACATTATTACTAGACCCCAGCACCTTAAATATTATTGATGACGCAGCCGGGAAGGGTACATTTGATACCACCAAAGGCACTATTCTTGCCAATGATGCTGATAATGGAGCAAATACCATTTCTTGGGGTACGCTTGCAGCTTTGAGCAGTGATACTAGTATTAATTTAGAGGCAACTGGTGATATCACTATTGAAGATATAACAGGTGCATCAAAGGTAACTTCCAACAACTTAGCTTCATTAGATTTGAGTAATGGTGGCAGTTTTAGCTTAACTTCTACAAATGGTGCTGTCAGATTTCTTGATCGTAATGACACCATTCAAACTAATGGAGGAGCCATCAACATTTCTGGGGCGAGTTTATCATTAGGAAATCTGGACACATCATCAAATCAAGGTGGCAAGGTCACGCTACGGTCTACAATTGGCGATATTACCGTGGGTGATATTAAGACTACTGGACAAGGAGACTGCTGCTCACAAACAGGTATTGGTGGTGAAGTGATGTTGGAAGCTGCGAGCAATGTTACCGCAGGTAACATTAACACTAGCGGTTTTGGCTACAACTCAAGATCCTCTGATGACACATATAGCGAATACTCATACACACCCAATGTGCAAGCATCTCCAGAGCCTACCCCAAGTACAGGCGGAAAAGTTACTATCACAGCCAGTGGAAATATTGATGTAAAAGATATCACAACAACTGCCGAAGACTCGGAAGCTAAGGGTGGCGATGTTACCTTAAAAACCACAAATCCGTTTGGCAGTAGAATTACTTTTAACAGCATTAACACCAGCGCCATCACCGACAGCTTTAGTGGCAATGCTCAAGGTGGTAAGGTAGAAATCATCACCAACGGATTAGTACAAGGACAGGGATTCGTAGGAGAAACAACGTATACTATCAAAACCAATGCAGAATTTAGCGGTTCTGATGACGGCTATGACTATTCTTCTCCATCGCTGACGAATGGTACTGTGGAAATTCAACATGATGGTGGGCCAGACAATGCAGACTTTATTATCGGTGATAACACTGTCAACGGTACAAAAGGAGGAATTAATGCGGGTACTGACTCCATCCTTGCTTCCGGTAGTTTCCCAGTTTTACCTAATGAGGAAAAAGCCAGTGGCACACCCAGTAATATCACTATTAGGTCAATTAACACAGCGCCGACTCTCTCCACAACCTCACCCATCTCCTTAAAGGCTCAACCGGGTGTGGCTTTTGACTTTACCTTTACAGCCAACATTAACGATGTGAATGGGGATAATACTACTGTCGTGATTGATGCTATCTTGGCGGGAACACTGAAAAAAGGCGATGTCGTCTTAAAGGTTGGAGACGAGTTAAGGAATGGGGATATACTTACTTATATTCCGCCAGATAACATAACTAAGACTAGCACCATTGAAGCTTTTACCATCAGAGCCAGTGATAAAGTTTCATCTTCGGACAGAGTGCCTGTAGCGGTAGGAATAGATATACCAATTGTACAAGGTTGCGAGCTTTCGCCCTCTGCTTGTCGTACAGATGGGGGCGGTGGTAATACTGATAATGGTGGCAATAATAATATATCAATAACTGATACCAATCCAGAACGCAACTTCACAAACACCGTAGCTAGACAGTTGGGTGTAGCCGTACCGGAAACGAAAACCGCAGATGAAGCCAGCGAAATTTTACGCCAAATAGAAAAAGCCACTGGTGTTAAACCTGCGTTAATTTACCTGAGTTTTGTGCCTGTAGAAATTGCCCCTAACCAGCCTGTTGGTAATAAATCTAGTAAAATTTTAAATACGGTAGGAGAGAGCGATCGCGATCAATTAGAAATAATCGTAGTCACAGGTAAAGGCAACCCCATCCGCAAGCGCATCGATGGCACAACTAGAGCTAAAGTATTGCAAGTAGCGCAAGAATATCGCGATCAAATAGTCAATCCCCAAAACCGCGACACTCAGGGTTACTTACAGCCATCCCAACAATTATATAAGTGGATCATCGCCCCATTAGAGGCAGACTTACAGGAAAGAGGCATCAGTAATTTAGTCTTTTTACCAGATATTGGCTTACGTACAACACCGTTTGCAGCCCTCCACGATGGTAAACAATTTATTGTCGAGAAATATAGTATCGGCTTAATGCCTAGTCTCAGCTTAACTAACACCCTTTATACCGATATTAAAAAATCCCAAGTTTTAGCTTTGGGAATTTCTCAAAGCACCCAGGGACAACAACCTCTACCAGCCGTTCCCGTTGAGTTATCAACTCTCGTTTCTCAACTGTGGCAGGGTAAATTACTGTTAAATGAGCAAGCGACATTAGGAAATCTGAAAATGATTCGTCGCCAGCAACCCTTCGGTATTATTCATTTAGCCACCCATGCCGACTTTATACCCGGCCCCTTAAGCAATTCCTATATTCAATTATGGGAAGACAAATTGCGCCTAAACCAAATACGGCAATTAAGATTAAATGAACCCCAAGTTGAGATGATTGTGCTGAGTGCTTGTAGGACTGCTTTAGGTGATGAAGAAGTAGAAATTGGGTTTGCCGGTTTAGCTGTACTCGCCGGAGTGAAAACCTCCATCGCTAGTATGTGGGCTGTCAACGATGCGGGTACGGCAACTTTAATGACCAAGTTTTATGAATCCCTTAAAACTGCGCCGATCCGTGCAGAAGCCCTCAGACAGGCGCAGGTAGCTATGGCTAAAGGAGAACTTTACATTAAAGATGGTCGGGTGGAAGGTTTAGCCGCAGCTCGTGGCTTGGTTTTACCTGCCCAAAGTGTGGAAAATGTTGATGAAGATGAAGATACTATACAACTGAGCCATCCTTATTATTGGGCAGCATTTACGATGGTGGGTAATCCTTGGTAAATTATAGCAATCGCCACATAGGTGAGGACATTAATGAATCATAAAATCCTTACAGGAAAAAGCTTTGTCACCTGTCCCCTGTTACCTGTCACCTGTTATAAGTCTCAATTTGAGCTATAGCTTCTTCTGGTGACACATTACCATAGATGACAGACATTATCCCCGGCAAATACTCATCCATCATCATCACGTTGGCATAAACCAATCTTTGGATGAGTGCATTGCTGAGTCTGTCACCTTCTACATCAATACTGGTTTTATAACTAATTTCGCCATCGCTAAAGTCTAGCTCAAAGTTACCGAGCATCATGCCAGAATTAGCTCTCGTGATAAACTCTGCTACAGCTAGTCGTTTATCTTGCGGTGCGTTGACTGGACAAATCGAGTAAAAGAGGAATTGTTGTTGTTCCTCTCTGGCTCTAGCGTAACAATTCCATTTGCCATTTTCACCTTGAAAACTGATTTGTAAAGCAGGCTGTTCTGGAAGTTGCACAAAAGGCCAATCATCTGCTATGAAGAAATTAATCATTTCCTCAAAAATTTTCCCATCTGTAGGAGAGGTTGGCGGATTTTCCTTTGGCTCAATATTATTAAACTCTGTCAAAAACTTATCAATTCCTTCTAACATTTTAGTAGCCGCTTCTTGCGTTTTGGCTGATAAATTAGCCTCAGTCCAATCTTGAAAAAAATTGACAATTCCTTGGACAATTTCTTCACCCGAATTTTCTATTTGACTAAGATTAGCTGGACTAATATAAGACCAAAGGGTACGATAGCCGACTTCCCCTGATTCCTGTTGCTGTTTGACAGATAAAGCTAACCAACTTTCAGTAGATAGTAGTATATGTTCTGGTTGTTCTTGGCTTAATTTGAGGATGTAATTTGCAGCTTCTTCAGCGTTGGTAGCCTGTTCTGCTAACAGTGGTAGTAAATCTGGTTTTAGGCTAGTTTCTATGGTAATGTCAGTGTCAGGGAGGAATTTTCCTGGCTTAAAGTTGTGGATGCCTGGTTTGAGATTAAATAATCCTTCGGTTTCAATAAGATTGTAAAGTTGTGCGTTTACTCGGAATGCGAGGTGACAGTCTATAAGTTTGTTGTATTGTTTGGTTAAGGAGAGGGCGATCGCACGAACAGTTAAAGATGATTGAGCAGAATTATGTAGAATTAAATCTACTGCTAAGTGGCAATATTCTAAATTATTATTCATATTATTTAATGTTTTATATCATAACTCTAATAATAAACATATAACATAGTTTACTAGGGTCTACATCTGCGGTTTCAAAAACTTTTAAACCTTGCCATATTCCTTCTACCGTCATGCTAAATTCTCCTGGTGAGAAAGGAACGGGTATGTTTCCATGAGGATAAAAAGGACTAAAGTGAAGCCAAGGCTCAGAAGCGCGTGAGGTAACATCAATAATGACTGCATCTGGATAAACTTTAGACAAATTATCAACAGATGCTCGACGGCTTTTGATGATTAATGGCATAATTGAAACTATTAATGCTGTTGAAGATGCTGGTAAATAAGAGATGTGAGAAACTTGAGTTAATTATAAATTAGATATCTGAGCGATCGCTTTCAAATTTCCCATGAACTCACTATAGCTCCTGTGCGATTAATGTATACTTGTTTACCTGGTTGATTTTTCTTGACTGGTTGTGCGATCGTTGCGGTAGTCAGTTCTCGAAATTCTTGATTATGAAAAGGATCTAGCGGTGGAAGATAGCCAATAAAACTATCAATAAATGAAAATTGGGGAGGAAGGATGACTTCTCCTGAAGCATTGAGCAAGCCCCATTGCTGATTTTGCCGAAACGGAGCAATACCATGATTAAACCAGCCAATCTCCTCGTATAACGGTTCTATCACCCATTCTCCTAATGTATTGATCACCCCAAATTTATCTGGGAATTTCTTGACAATGCACAAACCTTCATTAAAACCGGAGGAATGGGCAAACTTCCCTTCAAATGCTAGATTTCCACTCGTATTGATAAACCCTATCTTATTCAACTCAGTTTCTTGCTCTTGTTGGGGAAGTATCACTTGACACAGCCCATTTCTAAAACCTTGACAAAGGATATTGATTTTACAGGGTATTGTTTCTAGCCGTTGACCTTTTTTATCAATAAAAAACAATTTTTCAGTTTGATAAGGTTGCTTAAACGGACTCACAAGAGCGTATCCATCCTGAAATCGCCTAGCTATTTCAAATTTAATATCAAGAATTTTTTCACCTTCTTGATTAATATAAGTCCATCCTTCTTCTAAGGCAACAGCAGCTACTCCGTCGCTAAATCCTAAGCTGACTTCTCCTTCATAGTCGATTTCAAATTGAGGAGAAATCTTAAATTCTCCCTCTGTATCAATAAAGCCAACTTTACCATTTACAACCTCAAATTGAGCCAAACCTTGACTGAAAGATGTACAAAAACAGCAAGGTTTCAAAGGAATAATTTCCTTCCCACTGGAGTTAATGTAAACTTGCAGCCTATCATGTTCTAAATTAAGGACATCATTCTTTTCTACGATACATCTATCCTCAGCAAAACGTCCTACAAGGTCGTAAGTAGGTTCTACAATTACTTCACCTTGGGAATTAATAAAACCATACTTATCACTTTTAACTACAGGATAAAGCATTTGTAGATTCTTTAGCAAGGGCAATTATATCTTCATAAACATTAGATTTTTCTAAATGCTCCTTAAGTGTTTTATCAATCTCACCATAACCTGGAACATTTGGATATTTTGGTAACTCCACCCTCAATCCACAATATGGTCTTGTGGGTGAATAAAACTAGGTCTGTTTTCTAGGCTTCAAGGCTAAAAGTTTTGCTACATTTTCATATCCTTTTGCTTCTGCCAAATTGTAGGGGGTTTGACCCTGTTGATCTTTTTTATGAGGATTTGCTCCATATCTAAGCAATAGTTCTACAATCTCTTCATCACCATTGAATGCTGCAATATGTAATGGAGTAGCTTCTTTATAACCTATCTCTGTATCTGCTTTGGCTTTTAGCAAAATTTCTACTACTTCCTTATTTCCATTGGATGTTGCTATGTACAACGGAGTAGCTGATTTTTCAGTTGGTTGCAAATTAACGTCAGCATTATATTGAAGTAAGATTTTCACTACTTCTTTATGCCCTAATTCAGCAGCTATGTATAATGGTGTAACATTATTGATGCTCTTATTTGCCAGAGTTTTGTCATATTCAAGAAAGGCTTTAACAACTTCTTCATTACCCTGTACACAGGCGACCTGAAAGGGCGTTCCTTGACTTGTTGTTGGAGTGATTGTTGTATCCGCACCTGCTTCTAAAAGAACTTTTACTGCATCGGCTTGCCCTTCAGATGCTGCAAAAAAAGCGGCGTATATCCATCTTCTGTGACAATATCAATATTCGCTCCATAGGCGAGCAGATTTTCAATTTCTTCAACATCTCCTGTCCCAGAAGCCTTGTGTAACGGAGACATACCATTTTCATCTAGTTGATCTATATCTCCTTCTTGATCAAAAAGTTCTATAAATTCATCATAATTTTCTGCTATCTGAACAATATTTTTACTAATTTCTGGTAGAGGTGCTTCCACTTCCCCTTGTCCTTTAGATTTAGGTGCAGCTTGCTCTGCACCCACACCTGACGGCGGTGTCCCTGGGTTAGCTTGTGGCAACGGCGTTACTTGTTTGGCTTCAATACCGCTAGTATCTGGTTTTTCTTTAGTTTTCTCTTCTAGCGGTTCTTGAGTAGCTTTCTGCTCTTCTTTGACTTGCCCACTCAATTCACCTTTGACTGAATCAAGTTGGTTATTATTTTTAAAGTTGTCAGCCTCCTCTAATGTTTTAGGAGCCATGTCAGCAATGCGCTGCATCAATTTGGCTTTGAAAGCGGCTGCATCAAATGCTGGAGTTTCCGCCTTTTCCATCTCACCAACTTGATTAGCTTGCGCCTTGCTATCTACTTCATTACCTGGAGGTTCTGCTGCTGCTTGCGCTTCCCCTGCTTTCTTCTCAGCAGGTGCGTGTTTTTTCTTTTGGTGTGCAACTTCTTTAGTTGTATTGACCACTGCTTGAAAGCCTGGGTCTTCTTCGGGGGAAGCCGGAGCCTTTTCTCCATCACCAGCCACTGCTTCATTACCTTGTTCTGTCTCTGGTATAGCACCAGCCTTACCAGCTACATTTGACTTAGGTAAATTTCCTACTGCCTGATTTGCTTTGACTTTAGGTAATCCTGCGGCAGACTTTGATAATTCGGGTTTACCTTGACCTTGCGCCTGAGAGTTTATTTCTTGAGGATTAGCCTTGGTATCTTTTGATTCTGGCTGGTTTTGTGGATTACCCTGTTCCTGTTTCCCTGTTACTGAGGGATTTTCAGCCGATGCTACTTTGGCATCACCTTTTTTTGTCGGGGGTGGATCTGTTGCTGTATCCCCTGCGTCTGTTGGTGGTGTGGCAACAGTTTGCTGCTTTTGTGTCGGAGCCTGATTTTGTTGTTCGCTGTTTTCTGTATCAGTTTTGACTTCTTGCGCCTCTGTTTTGTTTTCTGTATCTCCCTGGGTTGGTTTTTCGGGACTCTCCCGCCTTTGGAGAGCTTGTACAGACTCCGCAGTATATTTTGTGTGAAGTTTGTTGCCTTTTGGTGCTACATGAAGAGATTTAGGCTGTACAGCACCGCCATTTTGTTGAATAACATGAGTCAATTCATGGGCTAATAATTCCTTACCTGAATTACTTCCAGGTGAATATTCTCCCTGACGGAAGAAAACATCCTGCCCTGTGGTAAAGGCACGAGCTTGTATAGATTTATTTAATTTATCTGATTTAGCATCAGTATGAATACGCACTGCATTGAAATCAGCCCCAAATGCTTGCTCCATCGGTTGCTTGATCTCATCTGCAAGCGGCTGTCCACTACCTCGTGACTGTTGAATAGAAGTTTCTAAATCTGATGTGGCAGTTATTCCACTCGCACTTAAACGAAGCTGCACCATCGGCTTCATTTGCAATTGTTCTTTTTGGGATGCTCCTTGGCGTTGCAGCAAAGGTGAGATGAAATGAGCCGGAGGTTTCGTCTGCAATTGTTCTTGTTGGGATGCTCCTTGGCGTTGCAGCAAAGGCGAGATGAAATTAGCCAGAGGTTTCGTCTGCAATTGTTCTTCCTCTGGCATTAGCTGAGGTTGCACATATTGGCGTTGCGGTTGAGCCATTCTACGCATCACCTGCTGGGCTATACCATCGGCTTGCTGTTCGTAAAAGTCTCCAGGCTGGCTGATGGAGAGTTTTGCTTGGGGGCGTAGGGAAATTTTACTGATGTCGTGACTTGGTGGCTTGTCCTTGAGTTCGCTTTCTCTAACTGCTGGGTTTGAAGCTTCAAGCGACTCTATACCGAAACCCCGCGTCGGTTGTTTGATTGTGGGTATTGAGACATTGGTGGTTTTGTTGCCCTGACCTACTTGTTCTCTCTTCATGATTCTCCTGATACCCAAGCAGCAGTTAGACTCAATATTTTGCCAGTATATACGACTAGGATAGTGCGATCGCTCTCACCACACAATTCTCCTAAAGTCTATATTTTCCCTTGTGGCGTGGCAAGGCTAAACTTATTTACGATGCGTCAGTCCTACCATACAACTGAGCCATCCTTATTATTGGGCAGCATTGACGATAGTAGGTAATCCTTGGTAAATTAAGTCTCTATTTGGGCTATAGCGTCCTCTGGCGATACATTACCATAGATAACAGACAAAATCCCTGGCAAGTATTCATCCATCATCGTGACGTTGGCGTAAACCAATCTTTGGATGAGTGCATTGCTGAGTCTGTCACCTTCTACATCAATACTGGTTTTATAGCTAATCTCCCCATCATTAAAATCTAGCTCAAAGTTGCCGATCATCATGCCACAATTCGCTCTTGTGATAAACTCTGCTACAGCCAGTCGTTTATCTTGGGGTGCGTTGACTGGACAAATCGAGTAAAAGATAAATTGTTGTTGTTCCTCTCTTGCTTTGGCGAAACAGTCCCATTTCCCATTTCTTCCTTGAAATGCCAAGCGTAAAATTGACTTTTGAGAAATTTGCTCATATTGCCAATCTTCTTGCTGAAAAAACTGGCTTATCTGAGCAAAAACACTTGCTTCAGAAGTAACTTCATCAGTTATTTCTGCAAGACTTTCTGCCATTTCTTCAAAAGCAGTAAGTATTTCCTCCAGAGTTTCAGAAACCAGTTTTTCCGTATTTTCTGAAACATTATTCATCACTTCTTCAAAGTTTTGTGTCATCATCTCGACTGTTTGAGATATGACATCTTCATTACTGGCTGATTGATGATGATTAGCCCATTCTTTAGCAAAATCAAACATTGCATCATTGAGCTTTTTACTATCAATACCATCTTGCCTAATATCAGCAGGTTTGAGATATGCCCAAACAGTAGAATAGCCTGTTTCACCTTTTTCCTGTTGCTGTTTAACTTGCAGCCCATACCAACTGTAGGGCGATAACAAAGGATGATTGGGCTGTTCTTTACTTAACTTTTGCAGATAGGCGGCTGCTTGGTTAGAGGTTTTCGCGTTTTTTGCTAGTTGTGGTAATAAATCAAAGTCGAGAATAGCCTCAATTTGAATATCGCGTGAGAGTTGAAAGCTTCCACCAGATAGGGGAGTGCGGATTTCTGGTTTGAGGTTGAATAAAGCTTCGGTGTCGATGCGCTGGTAAAGTTCTGGGCTAACTTGGAAGCTGAGACGACACTCAGTAATTTTGTGGACTTGTTTGCTTAGTGCGAGAGTTACTGCGCGAATTGTTAGCGGCGATTCTGAGGATTCGCACAGTGTTAGTTCGGTGTTTAAGTCAGAATATTTAGTTTGAATACTCATCTTGCTAGAAGTTTAGAAAAGCTAAAATTTTACTCAAAATCATCGTCATTCTGTTGATAAGTGCAGGAAACAGCACATGGATCACACCAAAATCCATAAAGAATACCATTGAAACCCAGCTTTCCAAAAGGAGTCATTCCACTATCTATCGTGACTAAAAATTTCATTCCTTGTCCACAAACTGGACAACGCTTAAAGCGTTGAAACCTCATCCAAACTGGATAACCTCCTACTTGATGATTGGAAAATCCTGAAGTTGCTGTACCTGCGCGACCATATTTTAAAGGATACTCTTCTAATTTTAATGCTAATTTCCCTGGAATCAGGTCAGTACCTACTTCTCCATCAGTCATTGGAGTCATTAAACCTTTGACCCCGTTTTCCGTGAACTGTACGTAAATACAGTTTGGTGGATAACCGCTTTCATACCAAAAGAAAGAAGGATTATATTGACTTTCAATATCTAAATTTAAGTTAGATTTATCTAAAGTTAGAATACGATTAGCTGGTGTATCTGTAATTGGACATTTAGGCACTGGATGAGGAAAACTACCTCCCATGTGATGAGGGCTTTCATTTCGTGCAACCACGTAACCACGATAATTTTGAAAATAGACTGAAGCTAAACGTGAATCTGGAAATACCCCCGAATTTTCAATATAAGCATAAACAGCTTCTAAATCTTCCTCTGGAATTGCTTTGGACAAAGTTATTAGTGCATCTAATGCCTTGTCTGTACGGAACCAGGACAAAGCCTTTAAATGCTGTGGATCTTCATCTTGACGATATTTGTTAACTAAATCATCAACCCAGCTATCAGGGCCTCCAGGCAGGATTAATTCTTGAAGATATTCATCATCAATTTGTGATGCGAATGGATGCAATTTTTCAGGAAAATACTGGGCAACCTCAAAAATAATATTATATAAATCTGATGATTCCGTATCTTGAAAATATTCGTCGATTAATCTATCGACCACATAATTTGGCATATCTTTAACCAAATTTGTGGCTGCAATAAGTAAATTTGTTTTATGATTGATTATATGCTCAACAACTTGTTTTTTTCTTGTTTATGATTCGGTAATATAGCTAAATAGTTCGCAGGATATGTAGCTATAGATGAATTATCTGTATTGAGAATTAATTCCGTAGCTTTTGCTACTCCTTGTCCAGGTAAAGCGCTCAATAATTCGGCTGTCTTCTCTACTTTTTCGTCAACCGAAAGTGATGAATTATTCAGGATCACTGTGATATTATCAGCCATTGCTTATGTTCTTGATAAGGTAATAATTAAACAACTTGTTTGACAAATTATTCTTTATATAAATCCTGATGATTACTTTGTTCTTAAAAAAAACTGCAAATATTTTTCTCTAAAATTACAACCACCGTGCTACTCCTCGTCCAGCAAACGCTAAACGTCCTTGAGACAGGGGTATAATGTCGCGATCGTCACGTAGTGAATTTGAGTCCCAGAGTTGATTCATGTACTCATTCAAATAGAGAAGTCCAAATCGTTCATCAGCTAGCGCATTGACGTTTGATTCTAGCAGCATCCAGTAGTGGTTAATAATCCAATCCCGATTACCCTGCTTGTTTTCCCAAGATTCATCGCCATAGTGAGCATGGGTATCTACAAAAGCAACTTCTGCTGGCAATTTTTCACAAGCATCGCGGAAAGTGTATGCCAATGGCAATAATGGATCTTCTTCTAAAAGTAGGTTTTGATCATCTGGTAGCTCTGGAATTAGGTCAAGAAAATGATTCATAGAAAAATAAATCTGTAAGCAGTTGTGATACTCAAGCCTATCAAGCCTAGCCCAAGCATCTTCAAATGCGTCCCATTCTCCATAAATCACTTCTATGCTTGGATCATGGATACCTAATCCGAGCTTTTCATCTTCACTCAAGTATTGTAGATTTTTCATTCCAGCCAGCCTCGCCAATTGCTCTAATGAACAATCATTACTTTCAGGGTCAATAAAAAAAAGCTGCAACTAAGGTTTTAAAAAACATATATTTGAACTGAAGGAATAATATAAATATAGCCTGCCAGTTTTGTATGTCAGTTTTCAATACTTGCTTGAGATATGACTCCTAAAGTAATTTCACCTTCATGATAAAACTCAATTACATATCCAAGTTTAGGTGAAAATATCCAAGTATCAAAACTAACAGATGTAACCTCATCTATTACCCTGACAATCTGTTCTAATTTAGCTTGAATCGCAGGAAGCGAAGCATCATTCCAGAGAATATAGGGATGGCTTTCTAACTCTTCTTTATTAAAGAAACTATTTAAAGATGAAACTAGTTCCTTACTTGAAACTATATTAACTTTATTATGGATTTTTCCCCAATCAATTCTTGCCCAAGAAGTAATAGGGAACATATCCTCAAAAATTGAAAATACATTTTCTGTTTCTGACATTGATAATACTACGATATTATCTCCTAGTGCTTCTAAGCATTCATTAAGCAAAGACATTAATGGAAACCCGCAAATTGTTAGCGGCGATTCTGAGGATTCGCGTAATGTTAGTTCACTATTCAACTGAGAATATTCAGTTTGGACGCTCATATTGTAGTTGACACAAGCTTCATTATTGCATTACTTATTACACGAAACGATTACTGATGCAATATGAGCGCACCTCATCTTTTCTGCTTTTATTCTTTCAATGTTTTTTCACCAACTTAACCCCAGTTGGGACTCCTGGTAGGATGGGAGGAGCATCAGGCCAGATTTTTTCCCAAGAGTAACGTATAATTTCACGCACTTTTGCATCATCCCAAGGATAATCACTCTCACTCAGAGATGCTGTGTCAATTTCAGGATTGGCTAAAATGTGTTCAAAAGCTAACTTTAGAGTATCTAGGTCATCATTATATATTGCATTTTTTTTCATACTTTCGATGTATTCATCATATTCAAAAAGGTGATCTGCTGGCAAATCATTTTTGATAATCCAGAAACCTGTCACATACCATAGGTAAGAACGAACCATGTACTCGCTTATTTCCATATAGACTTTTACCAAAATTTAGATTTAAGGAATAATATAGTCTGCTGGTTGTGTGTAAGTATTATTTACAAAATTAAAATCTCTCACCCAAGGAATGTGCTGTACAACTTTCCATCGACCATCATTTGGGTGGGTTGCGTCTGCTACCCACTCGATAGTAGTTGCAGTACGGTTGATTCCTCTATTGACTGGTGCTGTTCCCGGCCAAACAAAGACTTTATTTTTTTATGTTCGCCGATAAAGTCTTCATGAGAGCATATTATTTGCTTGCAAAACTTGAAGTGCTTCTTTGGCAAAAGATTCTAAGTGTTCAATAGCAGCATCATTACGTCCTGCTGCCTGTAGTTTACGTAGTAAATTAATAAACCTTTCTCCACAATAATATAAAGCAGGTAAAAGCTCACTTGTTGTAAAACTCTCTGTCGGCACTTCGTCTCCCATTATGCGGACAAAATCGGTTGATGGAATCAAAACAATCTGACCATAGCTACTAAAGTAATGATAAATAAAGCATTCTTTTTTTTCTCTAAGCAAACTCAGAATAGAATTGAAGCAAAAATTTTGGACAATCACCCATAGCTCATCTCTAATAATTACTTCCTTATTGTTCGGTAATATTATTGCAACTGCTCCCTCAATAGTTTCTGTTTCATGGAGGCATGAGCTATATTGCTCGAAATGAGATTCGATATCTTGTTCGCTCAACTCAATTAAATCATTATCAACTAAATAAATCCAAAATTTTACTTCGATTGCCATAATAATTACTCTATTAATTACAATTTCTTCAAGGTTAAGGTCTGAAAATATCCCAAATAGCACGCATTTCCTGTCTGCTAATTGTTTCAAAACCATTATTTGCTGTTGGGAAAAACTGACCATAGACGATTCCAGAACCAGAGGGATCGAGTCTTACTCCAACTTGAACTTCTACTCCAGAAGGAATCCTCACAACTTCTGGCGTTCCTGGACTCGGCAGTCTCCCAACTCTATCTAATTCCCGTATTGCTTCATCCAAATAATTGCTGATATTCGTAGGAGTTGTACCCCTAGGCCAGAGAGTAGTTGACGGTTTTGGAATCCGAGCAGGTATATTTAAGTGTTGTAATGTATGTCCATCGATAAAGTGTATCATGTTCGCCCCATTACCACCCCCTGGTATGGTTACTGCTGGAGGTGCGGGTATAGTTGGAGCGGGTGTCCTTCCATTAAGAGCAAGAGTTCGATTTGCCAATCTTCGGAACTCCACAGGACTCCCATTAGCAAGCTGAAGTAATCGGTTTAACCTTGTATGATCACCGCTTGTAACAATGTTTAGGACATTAAGAAGTCTGTTTGCTTGACCTGCACCACCTGCTAGATTTAAAAAATTCGATAGTTCTCCGGTACTTCTTGTTCTGTTTAGAAGATCCAGAAGCAGCGTGTTATCACCAGCTAGTTGACCAGAAAGTGTTGCAACTTGATTCCCTCCTTGATTGACCAATGTTGTGATTTCAGCAGGAGTTAAGTTATTCACGTTACTAACAACAGTTCCAGCGTCGCCTGCTAGGGTAGTGACTGCATCACCTGGGTTACGGCTTCCTGTTGTAGAAGCCTGCAAACCAGCCTGATCAATATGTCTAAGTTCTCCACTGGCTAAAAGTATCCAAGGATTAATTAAACCTTCGAGGCGGAAGCGCCCATTTGCAACTCGAATACGGAATGCTTTAAACCGCATCCGCTCCAACAATCCCTTGCCCAAATCCTTAAGGCGTTTGAATTGTTTACCAACTCCTGAACCAGCGATACCTTTGAAGAGAACCTTACCCTTCTCGATAACATATTTAATACCCTTAATCACCCCTCTAAAGGCTTTTCTCGCCAGATTAGCAGCACCCTTAGCCGCCGCTTTAGCACCCTTGGCTGCTGCTTTAGCTCCTTTAGCAGCTAGTTTCCCAGCCTCGAAAGTTAACAACATAATGAGTTCAATGGCTCCAGCCGCTAGTGCTTTCGCCAAACTCTTACCACCGCCTGGGATGTCGCCGTCCCAAGATTTAGAGAGGTAATCTCGCACATATCCACCAATTTTTGCTATGGCTTCTGCGGCAAATACTACAGTCAAAATCTCCATAATTATTGGTAGTGCTGCCAAAACTGCACCACCAGAAGCAACGATCGCAGCGATGATGACAGCAGCAGCCGCTATCAATCCAGCAAGTAATTTCGGCCAGTTATCAGCAAACCACTGCTTGATTCCTTGCTTCATCAATTCCCATTTAATACTGGCTCGCTGTTTTGGCGTTAACCCATCAGGAATTTCTTGTGGTTCTTGCTCTGCTCCTACTTGCTGTCCTCCAGTCGCTTCAGACATAATTGCATTCATTGAGCGACTTTCGTCTTGAGACTCGGCCAGAATCATCTCCCCTTCACCCTGGGTTTGCTGCATTAGTTCCTCAGTTAGTTCTGGCGAAAGCTCCATGTTGTCTTCAACTGCATCAACTCCCACATTTTCCTCTGTCCAAGGTGCGCTGGGCATTTTTGAGGCTTCACCAGTCTGTGGGGTATTTTCACCTGCCATACCAGGGATACTGACTCCGGCGGCTTGGGCTTGGGCGAGTTCTTCTGGTTTTAAGGACTTATCTAAGTCAACATCACCTCCCATCAGTTCTTCTATTCCTGCTATCTCAAACTGAGGAGGCATTGCTTTAGCCCCTTCTATCAAGTTACCGAAGCGTTTGGCTAATTCTGCAAATTCTCCCCGGATGAGCATACCAATCACGGTGAGAGCGCCGTTATACAGGCTTTGAACTAATCCTAGCAATGTATCTAAAGTTTTCGCTAAGAAATCCAGAACGCCAGAAACGGCTTTTTTCAACAAGTCAGCAGCAGCATTAACTACCTCTGTAGCTTTGTTAACTGCCTTATCTATGGCATTGGTGAATTTTTTAGATATTTCTGGGAAAGCGGCAAAGACTACCTGCACTAGTCCTTTGAGAATTTCTCCTAAGCCTTTAATTATACCTACAATGACATTGCGAGCTAGATCAATGGCTGCCATTGCCAATTTTTTAGCTGCCTCAAAAATAAATTTTACTGCTTTGCGTAAATTGTCATAGATAAAGTTAATAGCTTTTTTGAGTCCTTCAACAATGCTACTGAAGAAGGATTTAACTCCTCCCCAAAATTTATCCCAACCGCTCTTGTTTGATTCTTTCTCTTTTTCTTTCTCTGCTTCTTCTTTTTTCTTAGCTTCTTCTTGTTCAGCTTTTTTCTTCTCAGCTTCTGCTTTCTGCTCTGCCTGTTTTAAGTGCTGGTCAGCTTGTGCCTCTCCTTTGGCTTTTTCATCTTCTACTTTTTTTCGCTGTTCTTTAGTGGCTTTACCTGCTTTTTGTTGATAGTCTTTTTCAGTAGTATCTAATTCTTTTTTCCAATCTTGTTTAGCTTGGGTAACTTCTTGTTGAGCTAGTTTTTTCGCGTCTATTTGTTTATTTGTAGTTTCTTGATTTAAATTTTTAATCTCGTCTTTTGCACTTTGTTTGGCATCGGTTGAATCTATATCAAACTTCTGTTTACCTGCAATATATTTCTCTTGCTCTGGAGCAATTTTGGACTGATAATAGGGAGTTAAACCTTGATTTAAACCATCTACAATTTCCGATGGGATTGTAGGAACTTCACCACCTTTGCTCGAAGGAGGAGCAAGTTTAGAAATTTCTTTATTCGCCTTTATTGTTTCATTGCTGGCTTGAGGAAAGATATTATTTTCACCAAAATCACGAGAAATGCTACTAGTCGCCTGAGTCTTAGCCTCTTGTACTTGTACAGAAGATGTTGTCTGCTCTGCATTCATTTGTGATGGGTCGGCTTCTCCTGTCAGATTTAATTTTGGTCGCTCTCCGGCACTGGTGTTAACTTGATTGCTATCTTGGTTTTGATGAGGTTGTGATATCGCAGAAAATAAGCCACTAAAACCACTGACCTGTGCGCCTACACTATCAGCCACAGGATTGGGTTGTCCTTGTGCTTGGGGTTGCTTTGTCGATGGTGCGCTTACTTGTGCTGAATTATTCGCAATATCTACATTGGTTTGAGGTGATAAACCTGTGGGGGCTGGAATTTCTGGTATGCTGGCTTGCAGTTGTTGCCTTTGATTTTCTAATGCTTGGGCTGAAGCGGTTTCAGCTTCTGTGTAAGTAGGAAAGGCTTGGGTAGGCGGTGTATTTTTTAGCTGTTCAAGAATCTGTCCAGGGTCTTCAGCACTAATAGGAATAGCCTGTTGATTAACTGGTGCGTTCACTTGCCCACCTTGATTTTCACCAGCAATAGGGCTACCTCCCTCTGCTGGAGGCGGATTTACTGAACCACCCTCATCTGCTGGAGGTGTAGCTGCTATGCTTTGGTTCCCCTGAGCCTGTCCCTGCTCTTGCTGGTTTTGTGTATCAGGTTTTAAGGCTGCTTGTTCTGGCTCACCTTGGTTATCTTGCTCAGGTTGCGGTTGAGGAATATCTTGCTGCTGGGGCTGCTGGCTAGGAGGCGAGGTCACAAGGGCTTTAGCCTGTATCTTGTTTTTTTTAATCGCTTGGTTAGGAAATGATTTAGGCTGTACAGCACCGCCATTTTGTTGAATAACATGAGTCAATTCATGGGCTAATAATTCCTTACCTGAATTACTTCCGGGTGAATATTCTCCCTGACGGAAGAAAACATCCTGCCCTGTGGTAAAGGCACGAGCTTGTATAGATTTATTTAATTTATCTGATTTAGCATCAGTATGAATACGCACTGCATTGAAATCAGCCCCAAATGCTTGCTCCATTGGTTGCTTGATCTCATCTGCAAGCGGTTGTCCACTACCTCGTGACTTTTGAATAGAAGTTTCTAAATCTGATGTGGCAGTTATTCCTCTGGCACTTAAACGAAGCTGCACCATCGGCTTCATTGGCAATTCCTCTTGTTGGGATGCTCCTTGGCGTTGCAGCAAAGGTGAGATGAAATGAGCCGGAGGTTTCGTCTGCAATTCCTCTTGTTGGGATGCTCCTTGGCGTTGCAGCAAAGGTGAGATGAAATGAGCCGGAGGTTTCGTCTGCAATTCCCCGTCCTGGGATGCTCCTTGTCGTTGCAGTAAAGGTGAGATGAAATGAGCCGGAGGTTTCGTCTGCAATTTCTCGTCCTGGGATGCAGCTTGGCGTTGCAGCAAAGGTGAGATGAAATGAGCCGGAGGTTTCGTCTGTAATTGTTCTTCCTCTAGCATTGGCTGAGGTTGCACATATTGGCGTTGAGGTTGAGCCATTCTACGCATCACCTGCTGGGCTATACCATCAGCTTGCTGTTCGTAAAAGTCTCCAGGCTGACTGATGGAGAGTTTTGCTTGGGGGCGTAGGGAAATTTTACTGATGTCGTGACTTGGTGGCTTGTCCTTGAGTTCGCTTTCTCTAACTGCTGGGTTTGAAGCTTCAAGCGACTCTATACCGAAACCCCGCGTCGGTTGTTTGAGTGTGGGTATTGAGACATTGGTGGTTTTGTTGCCCTGACCTACTTGTTCTCTCTTCATGATTCTCCTGATACCCAAGCAGCAGTTAGACTCAATATTTTGCCAGTATATTACGACTAGGATAGTGCGATCGCTCCCACCACACAATTCTCCTAAAGTCTATATTTTCCCACCGACAGTTAAACTAATACCTTGCCAGTATCAACCAGGATATGGCGATCGCTCCCACCAAACAATTCTCCGTCTATACTTTGTGAACTTAGGCTACAAGGTAGGCGATCGCATTGAATATCAATGTTCCATTTTTAGGCTTAATTCCTTTAAACTATTTTCCATTTGAAGTAGCCATGCCATTACTTACCCCTGGGCGTTGCTGATTGAAAGTATGAATTTACCTCACGCAAAGGCGCAAAGGCGCAAGGTTACAAAGAAAAATAAGAGTTAATTTAATATTTCATACTCTGATTCAGCAACGCCTACCCCTGTTTAGTTTGCCAGTTGCGTAAGTTTTGTGAACCTGACATTGAGCAATTTTCTAACCAGGCTCGTCACCTTAACGATCGCTGGTTATGGCAAGTTTATTCTGATATCCAGCAAGCGATCGCACTGCACAGTTTAAACGTAGAAATTCCTCTGGCTGAAATCTATCGTCGCATCGATTTTTAAGGGTGGCTAATACAAAGAGCAGGCGAGCGCTCCCACCAAACAATTCTCCTAAAGTCTATACTTCGTTAATGCACCTGACGAAAGCAGGCGATCATACTACAGTTAGTCTGGCCATACCACTAGCTAGCATGTTTAATAAATTTAAAGGGAATACCTGTCAAAAATATAACTTCCCCTCCGTGCATTTTGATTGCCAGAATAGTAGCTGATTGTATAGGCCATTGGTCACATCCAAGTTTTGGGGTAAACTCACTATCACCTTCATTACCTCTAAACGTCATTGGTACTTGAATTTTGTAATCATTCCCACCTTTCTGTGACTCTTCCCCTGTAGCTACATAAGGTACGATATCGGTCTTACCTTTGGTTTGTGCCTTCCATGCTTGAGCCTGATCGAGCTTTTGTTTGGGTGTAAAAGACTGCCAATCCTGCAAAATCTGCCTGGCATGTTCAATCGTAATAGGCGCATGATCTCTTCCAAAAAAACCACCTGCCTGTTTTATCTGTTCAAGGTTTCTTGTGTCCCCCCTGTACAATGTAACAGTTTCTGCCTCCTCCCCTAGCCCCTTACCAGCATTAGTAATTAGTTCTTCTTTTACTTGGGTCGCTATCTCTTTTGTCAAATTTTTCTTATGCTTTAATACACGTCCTACTAATTGAGGAACTGACACTATGGGAAGAGGATGGTTTTTTAAAACCTCAAAATTCTTCTCTATTTCTTGGACATCATGTTCATCTGTAATCCCGTAGCTTGGTAAAATTTCCTTCAGTTTTGCTATCGTGATTCCTTCAAGCGCTCCCTCAAATTTTTTTTGAATTATATAATCACTCATTGATGCAGATGGGGTTTCTGTTGCTATATGCTGCCCCAACTGTACTTGTAACTGAGATGATCGCTGCACCATCCCCCCACTCTGCTGCACAACATGGGTCAACTCATGTGCTAACAACTCCTGACCCCCCCGACTCCCAGGACTATATTCCCCCTGCCGAAAGAACACATCCTGTCCCGTCGTGAAAGCCCGCGCCTGAATTGAACGATTTAACTGGTCGGATTGAGTATCGGTATGAATCTTTACACCACTAAAATCAGCACCAAATGCTTGTTCCATCGGTTCTCTGATATCGTCACCTAATGGCTGTCCACCACCCCTGGCTTGATTGATGGAGGTTTCCAAATCAGATGTAGCCGCCATCCCACCTCCACCTTGACGCTGTGCGATCATCGGCTTCATTTGCAATTGTTCTTCTTCTTGGGGCGCTTGCTGGCGTTGCAGGCTGCTAATGTCCAAAGGCTTCATCTGCAATTGTTCTTCTTCTTGGGGCGCTTGCTGACGTTGCAGGCTGCTAATGTCCAGAGGCTTCATTTGCAATTGTTCTTCTTCTTGGGGCGCTTGCTGACGTTGCAGGACGCTAATGTCCAGAGGCTTCATTTGCAATTGTTCTTCTTCCTCTGGTGCTTGCTGACGTTGCAGGACGCTAATGTCCAGAGGCTTCATCTGCAATTGTTCCTCTTCTTGGGGTGCTTGCTGGCGTTGCAGGACGCTAATGTCCAGAGGCTTCATTTGCAATTGTTCTTCTTCCTCTGGTGCTTGCTGACGTTGCAGGATGCTAATGTCCAGAGGCTTCATTTGCAATTGTTCCTCTTCTTGGGGCGCTTGCTGACGTTGCAGGACGCTAATGTCCAGAGGCTTCATCTGCAATTGTTCTTCTTCTTGGGGTGCTTGCTGACGTTGAATAGATTGGCGATTTCCTGATTGCGCTATTCTTTGGATTACCTGCTGCGCTACAGTATCAGCTTGTTGTTCGTAAACATCTCCAGGCTGGCTAATTGTCAGTTTTGCTTGGGGACGATGGAATGCAATGCGGCTAATATCGTGACTGGGAGGCTTATTCATCGGTTGTACCTCTGTCACTGCTGGCGGTGAAGCGTTTAACGACTCTAACCCAAAGCCGCGTGTTGGGTGTTTGAGACTCGGTATGGAGACAGAGGAGGTGGTTTTTTCACCTTTGTGTATACGTTCCCTCATATTATGCTCCTGATACTCCAGCAGTGGATAGGTATTTTACCAGTATATAGACCAGAATACAGCAATCACCACCTACAAGACTATTCGCTTAAAATTTAGCAACAGCAAAAATTAAGTTCGACTTTTGGCTAATTTTGATTCTCATGGAGTAAGTTTAGCCTTGATCAGAGGACTGATTTTGAGTTTTAGTTTATGGACTCAACCGAAAAGCAACATTTCACACCTAGTGGTGATATTGGCGGTACGGCTGGATATGCTGGTTCTGCGATCGCATCCCATACCAAAGGAGTTGAAAAAGCAGCCGAGAAATATCTTAATGACTCGCTGCTATTAAACCAGCTAACTGAACGTGTATATCAACTTTTACTGGAAGATATGCGCCTCCAACGCGAAAGAGTTAACAATTATGGTCATCCCAGGTGGTAGCTATGGCTGGAAATAACAACAGTAACGTCACTCATGAACTAAACTATGTCACCAGCAATCGTTTTTATGTAGAAATTGACAAATCGATCGCTGCATCTTTTAGTGAATGTTCTGGCTTAAGTGTACAAGTCAAGAAAAATGTATTTTACGAAGGCGGAGTCAATGACCAGCAGAGAATTTATTTAGGTCAAACAGAATTTGCCGACGTAACTCTTAAACGAGGAATTACCGATAACCAAGGTTTTTGGAAATGGATTAGTTCAGTTTTTACGGAAAAATCTACTCGGCGTAATGTGAATATTTTAGTATTCAATCAAGCCGGGGAAACCATGATGAGTTGGACTTTAATTGGTGCTGTTCCCATAGCCTGGAAAACCCCTGGACTGCAAGCTGATGGTAATGCAGTTGCTATTGAAGAATTAACTTTGGCGTATGAAGGTTTAAAAGTAGGCAAAGATAAGGGTGGCGGTAATCCTACATCACGTATGCAAACAGGATTTTTCTCTTCGCATTAGGTTCAACCTAGTTGATATATAAATATGCAAATTATTCAATCATTATTGGGAAGTCAAGTTAATCCTCTTGGGCAAAAATCCTACCTTGGATATCTGCACAAGATATCTTCACAAGAGAATAACAATGTTCCACGTTACCGTAATAACAATTTTATTAAACCTCTAGTCCTATCAAAACCAATATTTACACCATCTAAATTTTTATTAGCACGTAAACGTCAACCATTCATAGATACATTAATTGCAGATGGATATGACTTAGATATTCTAGATATGGATACCGATTCTTCAGGAATAGAATTAGAAAATTTTAATTCTGAAGTAAACACCTCGGATAAATTAATAGATATGTTTGATATCAGTAAAGTTTCGACTAGTTTACAAACTCAAATTGCTGATGATATAAGCAACGAAATATTAACAGAAACATCCATTCAACAGAAAGCACCAACAAATAAAACACCGAAAGCACAAACTAAAAAAACACTACAATCAAAATCGGCTAATAAATCCAAAGCCCAAAAATCAAGCAAGTCATATACTCCCAAACGGAAAACACCGATTATTGATCAAGCTTCCACTATTCCTAAAACTACAGAAACTTTATTAACTACAGATAACTTACCAGCCGTAACAGATAATAATTCAGCAATACAACATATAAATCTCCGCAATCCTGCAATAAATCTTGGTGAAACTGAGATTGCAAATGTAAGTTTGGAAGATGACTTAATTTTGTCAATAAAACATACTAACAATGAATCACAAGTAATTCCTGAACCATCTAATTCAACTGATGTGTTTTCTGCTGCTGCGAATGGTGAAAATGAGGAACTATTAAACCAAAATAGTGAAATTGATATTGATACTAGTAACTTAATAGGAGATTCAACAGTAGAAGCTGAATCAACTAATAGTATTGCTAATATTAATAAAGCAAACACATTTACTAATCAGCTACCACATTTAGCTAATGAAACAGCACCGAACATTGACAGTTTAGATATTTCCGACTCTCCAAATTATTCATCAACAGAAACAGACTCTCCAAATATTCTACAACCGAATACTGGAATAAAAATCAATGAGGTTCTACCAGCGTCAGTTTCTCCCAAAATAGCAGAAAGCCTATTACATCATCAGAATATTCCAGATGAGATTATTGAAGAACCATCAAACACAGTATTGGAAACAACTCAAAATGCTTCATCGTTAAGTGATGTGAACGCCAGTAATAGCGGAGAAACTATATCACCCAAGTTGGAAAATAAAACAGATTCATTTATTCAATTAGCTAGTAATCAAGATCAGCCGATAGTTGCTGATGACAGTTTTTTTGCAACAGAGACTGAAGCCGTAAACGAAGTTATAGCTAGAGAAGATACAGAAAATACTATTAACAAGCCACAAAGATTTGATCTAGATAACCTAACTACAGAACCTGTAAATACTGAAGCTGTTGAATTAACTTCAACATCTCCTATTATTGATAGTCAAACCAATTTATTTGGAACGCCTGAAGAAGTCACTGAATCAAAGCAAGGAATAAACACCTCTGATATCACATCAATAAATTCAGCAGTAAATCAGAAATATCCTATAGCTAAAGATGCAACTATTCAACCTGACAGCACCTCAACCACAGCATCAGAAATTGAAGAGACTCAGCTAACAGATTTAACAGCAATTACGCCTGTGGATACATCACCACAATCTGCGGAAGTAGCTACACCAGAGTTAATCAATATTCAACCTAAAATAACCTCAAATACAGCACCAGAAATTGAAGAGACTCAGCCCACAGAATTGGCAGAAATTCAGCCTGTGGCTACATCAACCTTATCACCACAATCTGAGGAGGACACCACATCAGAATTAACCAATATTCAACCTAAAATAACCTCAAATACAGCACCAGAAATTGAAGAGATTCCGCCGACAGAATTAGCAACAATTACACCTATAACTACATCACCTATATCACCCCAATCTGAGGAAGTAGCTACACCAGATTTAACGAATATTCAACCTGACAGCACATCAAATACAGCACCAGAAGTTGAAGAAACTCAGCCAACAGAATTGGCAGAAATTCAGCCTGTGACTACATCAACCTTATCACCACAATCTGAGGAGGACACCACATCAGAATTAACCAATATTCAACCTAAAATAACCTCAAATACAACACCAGAAATTGAAGAGACTCAGCCAACAGAATTGGCAGAAATTCCGCCTGTGGCTACATCAACTTTATCACCACAATCTGAGGAAGCATTCACACCAGAGTTAACGAATATT
>NZ_JACJSG010000055.1 GCF_014697625.1 Anabaena azotica FACHB-119
CGCCTAATGTATCGCAAGATGATTGAGGAAGCTTCTTTCCAAAACCAGATTGCGGTGGATTTATTTAAAAGCTCTCGAAAACCCGACATGGGTTTAGTTAAGGAAAACAGCCGCTATTTGTATCGAAAAGTTGATTACATAAAGGACAAGAAATTAAAATCAGTCTACTTAACAGAGGGGATAAAAACCACAGGATTTTCACCCGTAGAGCTACTGATCAACCAAGCCAATAAATACTGGGAGCGATCGCAATTAGAATCACGTCCCATCGTCCAATTCCAAGACTTATTCCGTGGCGTGGAGTTCATGCCGCAGCAGAGACTGGAAGCGATCGCCGCGAAATTCGAGTTTGACCGACTGTTCAATGTGGCGTTTAGGATGAATCAAAAGCGGGAAACGGAAATAGGCCCCTCCGCCATCATCCAAACCCAACAAGGAACCCAAATCGAGGTGACAAACCTGACCCGCTACGGGCATCCATTGATTTGGAAGGCACAGACCATAAATCTGAAATTAGAGGCAATTGAAAGCGCCCCTACCAAAGAACGACCGCATACATTAATTGCTGTAGCCCAAATTGATAATGAACTAACAGAGTTAGGAAAACCCGCATACCGCAAACTGGGAACAGTCAGTTTGCAGTCGGTGAAAGACAATAACCTCAAAGCAGGCATGGCTACTAGTAATGCCAAACTGTTGGAACTAAAGCCAGAACTCACGCCAGGGCAAACGAAACTGCTGTTTGATGCGGCTTATGAGTACGCGCGGTCATTCAGAGATAACATAGTCCCAGAACAAAGATTAGGAGCCGCCGCCGCCGCTTGGGCTGTTGGTGCGGCGCGACAGGATGAACTGGAAAAAAAAGCCAAGGATAAGCCTACTGAAAATGAAGCAGAGTCAGTTGATGAGGATAAAACCGAAAAAGAAATTCAAAAGAAAATCCCCAACTTTGTATTTGCAGCATTCCCTGATGAAATAGTATCGCGCTTAGACCAGTTGCAATTCACCGAGTTAACACTGGGAACTCTCAGTAATGAGTCCAATAATTTCCGTGGTCAGGAATGGAACCCCCAAGAATTGTACCCGATTGAAATCAGGGCATCTCACCACCCTCCGGGACATGAGCGCCACGTTTCACGATTGGCATTCGTACAAGATAGTGATGGGCAGTATAAAGAATATGCCATGTTGGAACCAAGAACCGGACAGCTACCGATTGGTACAAAAGCACTGGCTAACATCATCCCAGGGCAGACATACACAGCCAACGCTACAATCTCTATACCGGGAAAGCCAGAGGTAAGCTTTCTCATCAGGGAAATGAGTAAGTTTACTTATGCGGGACGAGTTTTCAACGCCGAAGATGCGTTAATAGAGATTGGTACAAAATCAGTGCCTAGCCAAGCGGTAAAAATTAAATTAGATGGTCAAATTCTAGGAGAACTGGACGCTGATTCAATTAAACAATTGCAAGCATATAATATAGTCAGAGATGGACAACCCCTAAACCTGAAACTAAAAACAATTTCCGACAACCTTAAGCATGGATTTGTGATAGCTCAATCGCCCAACGGGAATTTATTAAGAATTAATAATATTGGCAAATATGACTACAAAGGTCAGACATTTAACGATGAATCTTATCGTAAGCTGACATTAGCTGTATCACAAACCCAGGTCAAGGATGCAATCTTTTTAAACGGTCAACCATTAGGTGTGTTGTTTAAGAATAAAGACAAGGAAGCTCTTAGGGAAATAGGTGTTTTACAACCGGGAAAACTAACTTCGGTACAAGCCACTATTCAAAGCAATTTCTCCACAGCGATACTTAAGGTAGACCCTCAAACAATCGAGTACCCCCAAACATGGACGAAGGAATCGCAGGCGTTTGGCACACAACAGCCTCCAGTACAGCAGCAGATGGTAGAGATAACTGCACCGATATTAGCCAAAATCAAAGAACGCCCGACTATCTTATTTGCCAGCGCAGAGGATAGGGAGCTTGGCATCACGCGCATGGCAGTTGATAATCATAAGTTTGAAGCTGTCAGCCAATGGTTGCGACAAAAAAATGTTAGCTTCACAAAATTAGCACCAGAGTCCGTACCAGAGGAAACCAAGAAAGGACTGTCCGTATTTAGGCTCGTCAACTCTTCCATACCTGAGTCAGTATGGAGGTCGATGACTAGTAAATTCGGTGCAGTTGAGTCATTTGACCAGTATCAAGCGAAAGTGCGATCGCTGCCCTTACGTCCTCAATCTTTGCAACCGTCAGGTGTGGAAAACGAAGATACTCAACCGAGCAATGTAGCGATCGCACTACGTCCGGTGAAGCAGTTTACGCCGAATGATTTCCCGGCGGTGAGAATGATAGAAAGTGCGATCGCTCACAAGCCATTAGAAGAACAATGGTGGTTTGATTCGACGGGAATGCCAACCAAACAAGTTCAAGGTAACGAGCGTTCTGTCAGTGGTGATTATCTGAGTGAAGAACTAGACGCATTACCAGTAGAACACAGAAAGTTCTTTAAACAATTTTGGGGAACACCAGTATTATTGACACATAATCACCCGACAAATAATCCGGTAAATGGTTTTACGAGTGAACCAGTAGGACAAAGGTATGCACCATTGAGCGATAAAGATTTAATAATGGCTTCGTGGTTAAATGTAACTATTAGGGCGGTTAATGCTGAATATGCTGGTGGCGTAGTTCATGAATTTAAGCCAGGGCTAGCTTATCAAACAGATATAGAAGAAGCTCTTCAAGCTGACCCAAATATAGTTTTAAACCCATCAAAACTTGAACAAGAGTTACAGAATAAGCAGTATTACACCAGGGATGACAATGATGAGTTAGTTCCTCTGACCATGACTGATGATAATAAGCCAACCCTGACAACTTATGAATTGCCTAAAGCCAATCTGATTCCTCACCCCCATTTGATGGGTGATAGCTTTACATTTAACTCACCACAGAAGACTGTTAATGTGGAACAACAATCTACCCTAAATCCGCCCAGAGAAGCTATGTCAACTGGCGTTGTTACCCGACAAGGACAAGTTACACCCAGTCCAAGAGTTACCATTGAAGATTTAAAGGACTGGTACGACAATGCCCATAATTTAGGTAAGCCCGACTCTTATTTGAAACGGATTGTGGAAGTAGGCAATGCTTTCAAAGCGGGAGAACCCTTATCAGAGAAAGCCTACGCCGCGATGCAACAGGATAAGACGCAGCTAGACCAAATCATTCGCCTCACCGAAATCGCTCAACGCCTGGGGAATAAATGGGGTGTCCCCATTGAAGACAACCTGACGCTGGTCACAGGCAATAGTTATGACTTGGCTTATAACAAAGAGCGCCAAGACTTAGCGATCGCACAAAAAGATGGTGAGGTACTTTTGCAAGTGGAGCGGGGGAAAGTAACAATTAACAAAGTTACTCCGCATTTATTAGAAACTTTTGATAACGCGGATAAGAGGCTTGAGGCGATTAATCGTGCTACACAGCAGATGGATATGCAGCAGTGAACAGGGTGTAGGGGGTAGGGGGTAGTGTTGGCGTAGCAAGAGCGTAGAGAAGACGGCGCTCTTAAAAGGATTCTGACGAATTCCAATGCAATCACCCTGAAAGGGTGGGGCTTCTGACCCACTGGTTGTTGGGGCTATCTCGATCCTGCAACCCCACACCCCACACCCTACACCCAACAAAGCGCCCCAACGGGGCTTGGTGAGAAGAAGAAAAGCCTCCAAGCGGAGGCTAAGAAGTACTTAACAGTAGTTAACAGTGGTTAACAATAGTACGGATCAAGCAAGATATGCCACAAACCTAACCACTCGGCTAGGCTAACATCTTCTCTGCGTACTGATGCTTTATAGCCGTTAGGATAGAGTTCTTTATCCTGTTCGTTAACTTCTACCGATAAATTAGGCTCACCAGGAACCCAAGATACTCTTAGGATTTCCATACAGCATTCTCCGATTCCGGGGATATTAAAATCTGTGGCTGGAGTCGGTATCCTTTTCTTATTTAATTCCTCGAAATCAGCCAGGAAAGTTTCCCATTCTGCGAGTGAAGTAGGTAGTTCAAGACTATCTTCATAAGCCTTCTGGTTCACCTTTTCTTCTTCGGTTAGATTTAATTCCCACAGTGCATCAATCTCAAAGCCGGACATATATTTTTCTCCAAACTTAACGTTTTCACTAATGCTTATGCAAAGCATCAGTAAGTGAGATTTTTCGTCAAAGCTGAAGTATAGAAAAACGCTAATAGCATATTCTTTACCTCTAACTTTCATTATGTTTCGGCGTAGCCTTTTAAATTCAAGTCCTACAAAATAAGTAATTATAATAAATTTAAGTACAATTATTATAACTAGATAATTTTGGTAAATAAACAATTATGGAAGCAACAAATTTAGAGCAAGCACAAGCTTTTTTTAATCAAGGCATAGAACATCTTAAGTCCAAAGATTTAAAATCCGTTGCTGAATGCTTTGAAAAGGCACTAACGCTTAACCCAAACTTTGCAGAAGTTCATAACGCTATAGGATTAGTGCAGTTTGGGATTGAAAAATATGAAGGTGCGATTGAAATGTTTGAGGCGGCGATCGTCCTCAATCCAAATTTTGCCGAAGCTTATAATAATCGCGGTTTAGCTCGGTTAAAAATCTGCCACAAATCTGAGTTTCCCAAAATTGTTGAGGATTATAATCAGGCGATAACTTCGTTAAGCTTCGCTAACGCTCTCAATCCCAACTTGCTTGAAGCTTATCAAACCCGCGCAGATATTTATAAAAATTACATTGGGGATTTTGATGCGGCAATGCAGGATTATCAAAAAATAATATCTCTTGAACCTAATCATGTAGAGCCTTATATTAACATAGCTCACATTCATTTTGCATTAGGAAATTTAGAAGAATCGCTTGGTCAATTAGAGCAAGCTTTATTGATAGACTCTGATTGTCCAGAAGCTTACTGTGGACGAGGGACAGTTAGGTTTCATTTAGGTGACAAAGAGGGTGCGAAAAAAGATTTGTTCCTGGCTTTTGATTTGTACGAAGCGCAGGGAAATATAGTTTATTGCGTTTTCACAAGGAGTTTAATCATGAATTTATTTAAGGATTATGAAGTGTATAAAGACCTGTTTGAAATTGAAAGTAGGATGAGAGAGAAAAAATAAATACTCCTAACAGGAGTATTTATATAAGAGATTAGAAAGGAATCGGGTCGTCCTCGCTGGGTGGGACATAATTACTTTCGGACGGGAACTCTTGCCTGATAAAATCTTCCAGAATTTCTAATGGAAGATTTTCCTCAAGCTGGACAGCAAACTGATAATTAGCCTGCGTCCAAGTTATCTCAGGGTCTTGTATGAAGTCTTGAACCCTCTCCCTGAAAAACGGATCTCCCTTAATCAGTTCTTTTTCCTCCTGATTCCAATCGCGTTGGTTAATCAGGAGAATAATTGTTTGGAACTGTTCGGCAGTCGCGCTAGTGATCATAGCAATACCCTCCTTTGGGCATGAAATTTTCACTAACGCTTTGGCGTAGCCTTCTTTCAAGAAAGTGTATTGGCGCGTAAGTCCTGTTATTTAAAAAATAAAGCGACGGGCATTAACCCATCGCTTGACAATACAATTAACCAACGATTCTCATCACATCAGCCAGAATTGCCGCAGCTTTGTCGCCAGTTGGCACGAATATCCGCTTACGCCATTGAATAATTTCCGTGAAGCACCCCACAGCCACAAGCCGATCAGCCAACGAGATGGCATCAACCAACTCTAGTCGTGGTTCAAGAGCAATGGAAGACCGCCGCAGCGTGATTCCTCCGGGCAATTGCTGCGAGTGGAAAAGTCCTTGTTAATATTGCAGTATGAGGCAGTAATAGGAAATAAGTCATGTTTGCCCTCGTTTCTCCAGACAAAACTGAATTACCTGCTGGTGCTGTAGTACGATTGCCTGCCAGTTGGCAAGAATATCAGCATTTATGCAATCAACGAGGAGATGGGTCAATACCGCGTATAAAATACCGTGATGGAGAAGTATTGCTGATGTCGCCTTTACCAGTGCATGGTCGAGATGCTCATTTACTGGCTAACATTGTGATGGCTCTACTAGATCACGATGAGCGAGAATATGATGCCTTTACGCCTGTAACTATGAGCTTACCCCAAGAAAGCGGCATTGAGCCAGATTACTGCTTTTATATTGACAATTGGCAGGCAGTCTCAGGCAAAAAACGTATCGACTGGAGGCAAGATCCCCCACCATGTCTAGTCATCGAAATTGATGTCACCAGTTACTCTGATGTGCAAGATTATCTCCCCTATCGTGTTCCAGAAGTTTGGTTGTTCAGAAACCAGCAGTTACTAATTCACGAACTACAAGGTGAAAATTATCAACTGCAAACCCATAGTCGCTATTTTCCTAACTTTGATTTAGCGCAAACCATAGCTCGTTGTGTGCAGATTGCTTACGAGCGTAACTCAAGTGCCGCCATCCGCGATCTTAAAAGGCGATTGAGGAATAATGTTGAGCCTTGATAGCAGTCAGAAACTAGCTTATATGTAAAAAAGTTTCTGATTTTAGCAGCACAAAATACGGTTTTTGGTAAAGTAATTAACAAGCGTCACCTTTTTTTGGAAATGCCAGCGATGGCACTCTTGTTTCAAAGGTAGGACTCAACGGAGATTAAGATGAAAGTCCTTCATGGCTCGTGGATACCAAACCAATGTAGCGATTTTGTACAGTCTGGAGCATTTTATCTATGGGTAGAAACTCCGATTAATAATAAAAAGCGTACTCATACACAAGTTCACCCCGGACATTTATTATCTCTTGAATTAATCAACTTTCTGACTCAAACTTTGGGTCTTAAAGAAACTGAAGCGCAATTAAAACAACGGATATGTTCAAAATATTTTGCTTTACCAACTGCTAATAACCAGCCATTACCTTCACCAGAGTTAGTCAAATACTTAGAAATAGAAGTCCCTGAAGAGTATGAAGATTTTCAATATTGGCAGATAACTTGTTATGAAACTGTTACTTCTGTGAGAGCAGTGACAGCAATTAATATTATTAAATTGCTCAAAGATATTCATTTTTTAGCCTTGTACAATGCTAGTGAATTTCAATTAGGGTCAGATTTATTATTTTGGTATCATTATACGCAATCATTTAGACAAATAATTATTAAGGATCAATATATTCCGTCTTTAAAATATAGAACGATTGCAGCGACTATAAAGAAAAAACCTAAACAACCATCCCCAGGATTGGAAATATATGCTGGTTGGGAAATAATTTCCGAGCAATATGAAGCCAATATTCAAAAATATATTGAATATATGCCATTGATTTGTGTAGCAGGTAACAGCACACAAACTGATAAAATAGAATTTTTCGCTCCAGAAACTCTATTACGCCACTTCAGTGAGTATCTTCTCAATGATTTAGTGAGTAAGACACCATTTACCGCAGCATTTGACAAACAAATTGATGATTCTCTAATTCACTATTGCCTTTATCCCCAAAAACACAACCCACTCAAAACTCATACTGCTCTCCAAGAGTATCAGCAATGGTTGGGATGGAAAAATAGAATTATCCGTACTCAAGCTGAATCACCATTTTATCTTTGCTTTCAGTTACATTCACCGCAGACTGAACAAATCGACAATTGGCAGATGCAATTTTTGGTATCAAGTAAAAAAGATCCGTCTTTAAAGTTAGCTTTGGCAGATTACTGGACGATGAACCCCAAAACCAAAGCTGGTGTACATAAAGAATTTGGCAAAGATTTCGATACTAATTTACTGCTAAATTTAGGCTATGCAGCAAGAATGTATCCCAAACTCTGGCAAGGTTTGGAAACGGATTCTCCCACCCGAATGCAGCTAAGTTTAGATGAGGCGTTTGATTTTCTTAAAGATAGTGCTTGGGTGTTGGAAGATTCAGGATTTAAGGTCATTGTCCCGGCTTGGTATACTCCGACTGGTCGTCGCCGTGCGAAAATTCGTCTCAAAGCTTCTAGTGGTCGCAAGGTAGCTGCTACGGTAGGGGAAAGCAAAAGTTATTTCGGTTTAGATTCACTGGTACAGTATCAGTATGAATTGGCAATTGGTGAGCAAACAGTCACACCCCAAGAATGGGAACAATTGATTAATACTAAAGCACCACTAGTGCATTTTCGCGGTCAATGGATGGAATTAGACCGGGATAAAATGCAGCAGTTATTAGAATTTTGGCAGTCCCACGGCGATGAACAGCCCCAAATGAGCTTGCTAGAGTTCATGCAACGTAGCGCTCAAGGGGAAGATGACTGGGAAATTGAATATGATGCAGCTTTATCAGAAATAATGGCAAAGTTACAAGATAAAAGTCAGCTAGAGCCGATTTCTGAAGACTTAAATTTGCAAGGCAACCTACGAGAATATCAAAAGCGGGGTGTGGCTTGGCTGCAATATTTAGAAAAATTGGGATTAAATGGCTGTTTAGCAGACGATATGGGGCTGGGGAAGTCCTTGCAGGTAATTGCGAGATTAGTACAGGAGAAAGATAGCCAAAGTTCTCCATTACCGACATTATTAATTGCGCCGACTTCGGTTTTGGGTAACTGGCAAAGAGAAATTGCTAAGTTTGCACCCCATTTAAAAACTATGGTGCATCATGGTAGCGATCGCCTGCAAGACCCTGCCGAATTTAAAGCCGCCTGTCAGCAGCATGATGTGGTGATTAGTTCCTTTACTTTGGCTCGCTTAGATGAAAAACTCCTAAATAGTGTGACATGGCAACGTCTAGTTTTAGATGAAGCGCAAAATATTAAAAATCCCAAAGCAGCACAGACTAAAGCTATACTTAAACTCACTGCTAAACACCGTCTAGCTTTAACGGGTACGCCAGTTGAGAACCGCTTACTTGATTTGTGGTCAATTTTTAATTTCCTCAATCCCGGTTATTTAGGAAAAGAAGCCCAGTTTCGCAAATCTTTTGAAATTCCCATTCAAAAAGATAACGACAAAGTTAAATCAACTACTTTAAAGAAACTGGTTGAACCGTTAATTTTACGAAGGGTGAAAACAGACCAATCAATTATTAAAGACTTACCAGATAAAGTTGAACAAAAACTCTATACTAATCTGACCAAAGAACAGGCTTCATTATATGAAGTGGTAGTTAGAGATGTGGAAGAAAAATTGCCAGAAGCAGAGGGAATACAACGCAAAGGTTTAATTCTCTCTACCCTGATGAAATTAAAACAGATTTGCAATCACCCCAGACAGTTCCTCCAAGATAATAGCGAATTTTTACCGGAGCGATCGCACAAACTTTCACGCTTAGTCGAAATGGTAGATGAAGTCATTTCGGAAGGTGAAAGTCTGCTGATTTTTAGTCAATTCACAGAAGTCTGTGAACAAATAGAAAAATATCTCAAACATAACCTTCATTGCAATACTTATTACCTACATGGGGGTACAAGTCGCCAACGTCGAGAACAAATGATTAATGACTTTCAAAATCCTGATACAGAAGCATCTGTATTTGTCCTGTCTCTAAAAGCTGGCGGTGTGGGGATTACTTTAACTAAAGCCAATCACGTCTTTCATTTTGACCGTTGGTGGAATCCAGCCGTTGAAGACCAAGCCACAGACCGCGCTTTTCGCATAGGTCAGAAAAAGAATGTGTTTGTACATAAATTTGTCGCACTTGGCACTTTAGAAGAAAGAATCGACCAAATGATTGAAGATAAGAAAAAACTTTCTTCAGCAGTAGTCGGTAGTGATGAATCCTGGCTGACTGAATTAGATAATGAAGCCTTTAAGAAACTAATTGCCTTGAATAAAAGCACAATTATGGAGTAGTTATTATGAATAAGTTTAGTAGAACGTGGTGGGGCGAGCGCTTTATCAAAGCACTAGAAGATTTTACCGATAATGGTCGCCTACAAAGAGGGCGCTCCTATGCTCGTGGTGGTAAAGTAAAAAGTTTTGATATTGATAAAAATACCATCACGGCTCAAGTCAGAGGTTCCGTGAATCCTTACTTTGGAGTTTATAAAGAACCTACATATAATATAGTCATTGAAATTACTCCCATTGCCAAAACCCGTTGGAATGAAGCCATCAAAAATCTTTCTTCCAAAGCGAGTATTGTTTCGCGGTTATTATTAAACGAAGTCCCCGAAAATATTGAAGAAATATTCTCCCAAATGGGGTTACACTTATTACCCCATAGTAGCAAGGACTTTAAAACTAAATGTTCTTGTCCAGATTATGCTAACCCTTGTAAGCACATAGCTGGCGTTTATTATTTAGTAGCTTCTCAACTTGATAGCAATCCCTTTTTGCTATTTGAATTAAGGGGGCTTACCAAAGTAGAATTACAAGCTAAACTAGCTGATTCACCTTTAGGTAAAGCATTATCTACAGTTTTAGATGAACAAGAATTGGCTATCGAACCGAGTCAATCTTTTTACACAAAGCCTGAAAAACACACTGTTAGTGACAAGCCACACTTAAGAGAGTTTTGGTTAGGGGCGAAACGTTTACCATCTACTATTGAAGTCACCAATGATAGCGGAGTTTCAGCAATTTTAGTTAAAAAGGAAGGCGACTTCCCAGCTTTCTGGCACAAAGATAATTCCTTTATTGAGACAATGGAAGAACTTTATCAACGAGTCAAAACTAAAAATCAAAATCTAATGTGAATGTTTTGATAGTTAATCGCTTTGGATAATTAAGAAACCACAGATACATAGTTTAAATTATCCTGGCTGAACCAACAGTGGATCAAGCTGGCCTTTGGTATGGGAGCAACGCGATTTTTTGAAATTCGGTTTTATTCTCAATTAAATAGGTAAATTCTCAATAACCCCAGGTATTTGGGTGGCGATCGCGCTACTGTAGGGGGAGCATCATCACTCGTTTTTATCCGACTTTAGAAAATCGCGTTGCTCCCATGCTAAAACGGTATGGCCACCGTTAACGATGCCATCACTCCCACCCTCATTAGCCTCTAATATCTCTAGTTCTAGCTGAGTCTTTTTACTGTTGGGCTTGACCTTGTTGGCACACAGTACAATTCCACTATGCCGCTCAAAGAACTTTTCAGGTTCTGTGGTCAGTGAGTCGAAAATTTGTCTGTACGTTGAGCTTTTGCGGTTCGGCTCCCGAATATTTGGTTCTAACGGTAGGTCAGAAGGAAAGCTGTCAACATGAGCAGTAGCGATAATGCAGTGTGTGTTTGCATTGAAAAACTGGTCTACTTTCAAAGCCCAATTTTTTGGCATAGTCTTCTTAGCCCAAAAGTGCAGTGCATATTGATCCAGAGTACAGAATCCTGAATCGAATGGCACTAAAAAGCCTCAAAATATCTTGGCATAAACTTTAGAGATATCTGAGCAAATATACTTAAGGAGGTAGTTCAATCTTACAAATCAAGAACGCTGATTTTTTGCACAAATGGCGGTGATTATTTGCGCTCTGGTTCATAGACTAGTGCCACAACACCTGAACTGAACGACTGTGATTTCAAAAGCTTCAAAGTCGCAGTAGTACCCTCTTGAAACAGAAGCTTGCCTTTGCCCACAACTACTGGGTAAACAAGCAGCCGATAGAGATCCACAAGATCGTGCCGAATGAGAGTTTGCACAAGCGCGGAACTGCCGTAGACCAGAATGCCCTGGCCGTCTTGCTGCTTGAGTCGGGTGATTTCTTCGACGATATTGTCTTTGATGAGAGTTGAGTTGTTCCACTCTACTGCGTTTAAGGTCTTTGACACTACGTATTTGCGGACGTTATTCATGTATGAAGCCCCATCATCAGTGCTGTTTGGCCAGGCGGCGGCAAACCCTTGATAAGTCACGCGCCCCAGGAGCAAAGCATCACTGGTGAGTTGCTCTTCATCTTTAAACTGAGCGATGTCGTCATTCCAATAGGGTGCAGTCCAGGCCGGTTCTTCTATAACGCCATCGAGTGATATGAATTCAGTGACGACTACTTTTCGCATGGTGTTATCCTTTTACCATTCGCTGTCTACCGCAATTATGGTGCAGCAAGAGAACGGAGTTTTGGAAAAAAACGCAAACTATGGAACCGCGATTTTGGAAATGATTTGCGCGGGAGTTTTGCCAATAAAGTGCTTTAGCGAATTAGTCAGATGTGCCTGATCAAAATAGCCTAGCTCGAAGGCAGTGTCTAAAATGGATGTACCTTGCTCAAGCAACCAGACGGCACAGTGGGCGCGTTCAATCTGCTGAATCGTCTTTTGGGTTAATCCGGTTGCCTGCAAGAAACGGTACTGTAAGGAACGTATCGATATGTCGGGCTTGTGTCCTTTTATTGCCGCCTCGACCACTGGATCTCGCACAAGTATCTCCTGACGAATCAGCCTGTTGACAAACACATCGGCGTTTTCAAAGGTCGGCAATTCCCAGGACACACCATGCAGCCAGAAGGAAGTATTTGACGCTTCAGGAAGAGTTGCATCCTGCCGATCCACAAGGGTTTTTACAGGAAGATGGGGCATGAACGTGCCAAGTTTGAAGGTGATGCCAAAGAACTCAGCTTCGGCCGGGAAATCGGCAAGGGATGCTTTAGTTTCCGGGCCTCGTGCGACAATCTTTGTCTTGCCGTTGAAGGTGGCGATGACGATCTCCCAGTGACTGACAGCTGAGGAAGTAAAACTACCAGCGCGATCGCTGTGAGTGTGCCAAATCGTTTCGACAAAAGACAAGTCTGCCGACCTTGTTTCAAATACAAATTCCATACTGTCTTCTGTAAGAATAACAGAACTATCGGAGCAACTAGGACTACAAACTTTATATTTAGTTATAATTTTGACTTTTAATTCCTTAATAGATATCTCCCGAATTAGTCGTTTCTACAAAACTTTTTAATCGACGGGAGCAGCAGATTTCATCGGTTGTCTATTGTTCAGATAAATATAGCCATAATAACGTGATAACTCCTCAAACCAGAAGTTATCAAAGCATGAGCCTACTAGTGAACCAGTCAGTGAACCTATGACTGACCCAACAACAGAAGCACCCAAAGACATTAGTAATGCAACTGTTGGTGAACCACTCCCAATACCAACAACACAACCAATAGCTGAACCAACAATTGCACCGCTTAAAGAACCAGCAACAGAACCAATTACAGACCCAATTCTTAACATCGGTTGATTACTACGTTATTTTTCAGAACTGTCTAAAATTATATACGTATATTAGCGGTGAGAGTGTACATCAAAATTTGATAAACACCAATGCACAAGCAAAAAGGAATGAAATCAGGAAACCCCAGCCAAGTGCAGAGTAACGGCGAATAGCATTGCGTTTAAACAAGGCAATTGCCGCAGTCACGAAACCACCTAAAAAGCAAATTAAAAAAGTTTTAGACCAGACGATAGTTGCCATTAGCTGAATATCAGATGTTGGGCTAGGAGTGGGTTTATTGGTTGAGACATCCAAGAATGTTAACGATAGGAGAAATGCGGGGATAAAAACTGCGCCGATAATGGCAATATTTCGTTATCCTGGTACAGTGTGGCAACTAATAAATGAGATTGTAACCGAGCATAACCCAACAAAGTTTACGACTGCCCAAACGATCAAGATCAACAACACAACTATTCCCATAAAAAATATGGCGTTGCTGAATTAGAATATGAAATCGCAAAATGACCGTCCTTTTTCTTTGTAACTTAGCGCCTTTGCGCCTTTGCGTGAGACAAATTCATATCTTGATCAGCAACGCCAAAAATATAGCTAGATTTAGCTATATTTACGAACAAATAATTGTTAAGCCATAAATTATACCCATTATTTTCTTTAACACCAATGCAAATCAAGCGATGAGAGCGGCAACATCATTAGCGAGTTTACGAGTATCAGACGAAAATACCCGATGAAGTCCTTGCCTAGCAAAATTTTAGAAAAACAAAGCGACGTGAAAACCACATCGCTTTGCTCTGATTACACAAGAATCCTAATCACCGCCGCTAGTACACTAGCAGCGCTTATGCCAGTTGGCACAAACAACCGCTTGCGCCATTGAATGATCTCAGTGAAACATCCAACAGCCACAAGCCGGTCAGCCAGTGATATCGCCTCGACCAATTCCAAGCGAGGCTCACCAGCAATAAAGGAACGACGCAAAGTCACGCCTCCAGGCAATTGCTGCGAGTAACCTTCGTTAAGTACCAGAGATACTAGCTCTTGTGGAGAAAGCAGCTTCTGTTTCAAGCCCAATTGTTCTGTGACTGTTTGGATGTCTACCGCATGAACAACCCGCCCCAAAATCTTCTGGCCATCACTTGTTTGCAAGCGAAAGACCCGGCTGTTCTTCTGTGGGAGAATTTTCCAGATAGGCAGCAAAATACCAGTGACTAGATGTAAATGGTCAATAGTGAACTGAGGTAGTTCTGAGACTTCCTTTGACCATGCAGCAACAAACGCATCAGTCAAAACAGTCCGCCAAGTTGACGACTCTAATTGTTCGACTGGCATACGGGTTTCTTTCTGTGGACGGACGAGCAGAACTCGCGGTATAACACCACCTTGCTCATCAAACACGCTATGAGTTGGCACTGACACAGCCGCGTTACCAGACTTATCATTTACCATGAGTTGTCCAAGGTACTTAGCAGCAAAATCCAGCATCTCAGCAGCCGTTCTGATGTTATTCCTTTGAGTGCGTTTTATCTTGAGATAGTTCGTTACGCTACCAGTTGCAGGGTGAGTATATACTGTTTGACTACTTTCAATTATGAACCGTTCAGCACGCAGAGTTTCTACACCCATCTCGTAGATACCATGTGCGATCGCAGTTTCAATTTGCTGACTTAATAGCAGTTCAAAGCGCTCGAATATGACATTCTGCATCCCGATTCGCAAAGCCAGCAACCGATTGAGAAATTGTCGCAACGGTGGTAAATCTATTTTCATCCCGCCTTCGTGAGATGTTAGCGATAGTCCAGTCATTTCCTCAAATTTCCCCAAAGGCACTTCATGAAACCGACCCTGGAATATCTGCTTGAACAATTCATACAGTGCATACTCTGCGTACTGAGACTCAAGGTTATCCTTAGTATCAAAGATGCCATTTCCACCAGTTTGGCGTTGTCCCCGCGTCAGTGCGCCCAGGCTGTCCAGCCGTCTAGCAATCGTGCTAATAAATCGGCGTTCACCGCGCACATTAGTAGTCACAGGTCTAAACACTGGTGCTGATGCTTGGTTTGTACGATGCGATCGCCCAAGCCCTTGAATCGCATTATCAGCCCTCCAACCAGCTTCCAGCAGATAGTGCGATCGCCGCCGCCGATTCACAGCGTTGAGATCCGCGTGATAGCTACGACCAGTACCACCAGCATCGCTAAAGATGAGAATCTGCTTGTCTCCCGTCATAAATGCTGTAGTCTCCGCGATGTTAGCACCACTACCACGAGAATCCACAAACAGCCGTCCAGAGTCATCCTTGAGAACTCGTTTACTGCGTCCGGTAACTTCAGCCACTTGTTTGTGACCAAAGTGCCAAAGTAGTTGCTCTAATGCGCCGGGTATTGGGTCAAGACTTGCTAACTTATCGACTAGCGCATCTCGTAACGCCACAGCTTCAGATGAAACAATCGGAGAACCATCGGCATCAAAAGCTGGTTCGGAACGTTCTTCACCTTCAGCTGATGAATGAATCTCATGCAGATGTACGGGAAACGCACTCACCAAGTAGTCAAGAACATACTCCCTTGGTGTTAAATCAAGGTTTAAATCCTTCCACTCCTCTGCGGGAACTTCCCCCAGTCGGCGCTTGAGTAATTCCTCATTGGTGGAAACTATTTGAATTACAACAGCATTGCCTTGGTCTAAATCATTCTCAATTGCTTTAATTAACTGTGGGCATTTCACGCTCGTGAGTAAATGATTAAAGAAACGCTGTTTGTGACTTTCAAATTGAGCGATCGCGCTCATTTTCGCAGCACGGTTGTAAGTTTTCGCACCAGTGATGTTGCAGGCTTTTAAGGCTTTCTCCAGGTTATTGTGTATGATTTGAAAGGCATCGGCATAGCTATCATAGATACGTTCTTGAGTAGGAGTGAGTTCGATTTCTAACATCTCGTACTCGACACCATCGAATGATAGCGATCGCGCCAGATACAACCCCAACGCCTTCAAATCCCTAGCGACTACCTCCATCGCCGCAATACCGCCGACTTCGATAGATTCTACGAAATCCTCACGCGAAGAAAACGGGAAATCCCCAGTTTGCCAGAGTCCGAGACGATTGGCATAGGAGAGGTTAGAAACTTTAGTGGCTCCAGTTGCAGAGACATAAACAACCCTTGCCAGAGGTAATGCGTTTTGTAACCGCAGCCCAACAATACCCTGCTGTGATGCGCTCACCAAACCGAGTGTTCCCTCAACTGCCATTGCATTCCCCATAGAATGGCACTCGTCAAAGCATATCGCACCCTCATAGTCCTTGCCAGCCCACTCAATGATTTGCTTAAGCCGACTTTTGCCGTTCTTTTGAGAGCGCAGAGTTGAGTAAGTACAGAACAGAATGCCTTCAGTGAAAGGTATGCGATCGCTAAGTTTAATGTTACTGAGGTCGATAATGTCTTTCTCATTACCACCCATAGCACACCAATCGCGTCGGGCATCCTCAATTAGTGCGGCACTTTTCGATACCCAGATAGCTTTGCGTCGTCCCTGACACCAGTTATCTAATATAATACCAGCGCATTGTCTACCCTTACCCGCGCCCGTCCCATCACCGAGAAACCAGCCGCGACGAAATCTAACAGCGTTTTCTTCACTAGTTGCGGCAACTGTAATATTATCCCATGAATCATCTACCAAGTATGACCCTGATAGATATTCAGAATGAGCCTGACCTGCGTAGATGACGCTTTCAAGCTGTGCTTCTGACAACAAACCTTGGGTAACGATATGCCGAGGCAGATGTGGTTTGTATACGGGAGCCGGGGGAGAGACTAGAGCTAGTGCTGCACTTTCGCAAAGTAAGGAAGGATGGGGTAAAGCGTCCTTGATTCTGATTCGCTGTGGGCGATAGGTTTCATAAAGTGTATCCTTTAAACCCTCAGTAGCAGCCCAATCAACTACCTCATAATTTAGAGGTGCAACATCCTGAAATTGAGTTAATACTTGAGTAACTAGTGCTGATTGAGATTTTGACTTAACAGTATCTAAACGAATCGCTTTTGATACTCCGGTTTGAGCAGTTGGAGTAATTCGTTCCCACAGTAGTCGCGGTGGCAGTTGTTCAATCAGCGTTGCGAGTTCCGCTAGTTCAACGGTGTCGCTAATACAAGGAATTTCCTGTGAGTCAGTCGCCGGAACTTTATCGATCACCGTCAGGCGGGTATCCATCTGCGTACCATGTTTTGAGTACACCTTGCCGTTGATACCGACCGAAAGCACTACTGTTGCTTTCTCCTGCATCTTGGTGAAAGTATCTCGCCAAGCTGCATTGTTTGGTGAAAACCAGTTAGCAGAAATTGTTACCAACCGTCCGCGATCGCTAAGTCTCTGTAACGCCGAGTTGATATGCCGTGGTGTAGCATCAGGGTTGCGGCTGTTGATTTTGGGTGATGCCGAGAAAGGAGGGTTCATCAGCACTACAGACGGCTGAGTCTTTCCAGCTAAGTAATCGTTAATCTGTTCGGCGTTAACAGAGAACAACGGAACGCCAGGGAACAACCGCCGAAGGATTTTGCTTCTGTCGGGCGAGATTTCGTTAAGCATCAAACTCGCGCCCTGAAGTTTAGCAAACTGAGCCAATACCCCAGTTCCGGCTGATGGCTCCAGCATTAAATCATTAGGTGTGATTTGTCCAGCTACAGAAACCAGATACGCCAGAGATAACGGCGTAGAGAACTGCTGAAGTTGCAATTGCTCCTCGCTGCGGCGGGTGTGCGTGGGGCAAAGACTTTCAATCAGTTGCAACTGTTCTAGTGGATTGGTGGATAATCCCAAGTGACGCAAGTACAGAATTGCTGCCACTTCCACCGCTTCGTATGCGTCCTTCCACTGCCATGCTCCTTCTGCTGCCGTGCCGTGGAAGTGGCGATTCATCTGGGTTTGGATTGTTTTGGTGGAGATAGCCCGTTGCTCAATCAGTGATTTGGTGAGTTCAGTTGCAACGCTGAGAATTGATTGCCCGTAGTCGAGGACTGTTTGTATATCAAACAGATTGCCTTGTGTGGCGATAAGGCTGACCATATCTATATATATCAATACATCACTTTGTTTTGGCGTAGCCGTTTCAAAAAAAACTATCGCTGTTGAGCCACAAGACTTACCTTGCGCTCAAGAGCGATGAGACTACGGTCATTTTTCACGTCGAAGCTTCGACAATGGTGTGGGTGCAAAACTTAAATCCCGTTCAATGCCCAAGCCGAAACGGTTGCGAACCTCTTGCAATTCGCTCAAACTAAAGTAGCCCAACTCTTCTTCCTGCCCTTGCACCAATCCAAAGAATGTATCCTCACCGTCGAACTCGGTGGCATACCAAGTCATGTCACTGCTGGGCATGAAGAATTTGACATATGCGATCGCGTCTGAACAATGTTCCTGCGCGTACAATGCAGGCAATTGTTCGCGGATGGATGCGGTTAATAGTTGCATAAAAAATCCTTTGTGTTAAAGTGAATTGAGCTAGAACCTGTTGTGGAGAGAAAGTTCTAGCTAGCTTGCGGGGCTATATTCCCAAAATCGCCCGATAGAAGAACTCGACCTGTTCTTTTAGATACTCAAAAGTAGACCTAGCACGAACATTAAGACACTTCTGAGTACCTTCGTAGAAAGTGAGTACTAACTGCTCCCCCTCAATTTCCCAGTCAACCAAAAATCTCAAATCCTGGGCTAATTCCAGGTACAGGCGAGTATCTTCGGGAATTTCGTGTCGGTGCATTTGGAATAGCAAATGTATCCCAATCGACATAGCCATCTTTGAAGTGATATTCATGGTTAACTCCATTAATTAGTGTTAGTTGGGAAAGGCGATCGCTCCTGTGAAGCGAGGTCGGGGCGATCGCTCATAAATTCTTGGGACTAAGCAGTAAGAGTGCGTGTTTTGGTGGACTGGCGCTTGGGAGTAGAGGCGGATTTAGGGGATTTAGGAGATTTAGGAGATTTAGAGGACGATTTCGCTCTCTTCCGCTTGGGTTTGCTCGGCTGTACTTTGGCTGGTGGCAACAACCTTAATGTGGGGAATGGGACGATGACTGATTGTGCGCTAACTGTATTTACTGGCGCTGGCTCTAACCAGGGATCAGGTATCTCCTCAAACTGTGGTGCGGACGCGGGAGATAGTTGTGGGATTTCCTGCTGTGGGTTGGGCTGTGGTGCTGTGGCTGGTTCGATCACTGGTGGTTGCCAGGAAGCCGGGGGCATCGGTACACCCCAAAGTCTATCGGCAAAGTCAAACAGCATCAACGATACGAAACCCATAACGATTACTTGAATGGCGATATTAAGGATATTTTGAATGTCCATGATTAACTCCAAAGGTGGTTGAATGTGGTGAGGCGTTGCAACTCTCATCATGTTTTGGCGCAGCCTTTTTTATCTGGGAGCGTAAAGTGCGTATGTTGGGAGAGTGAAGCGTTGCACTGTTACCTCATATTGCTTTGGCATAGCCGTTTTCATTTGTGGCGATCAGCGTTCGCGGAGCGTCCCGTAGGGAAGCTATGCGCGGAACGCCATCGCGTGAATATTCAACTCACGCGATCGCCTGCTCTGACAAAGCCCCCTAAAAAGGTATGTATGTTTTTTCTTCCTCATCACGTAGAGAAGATGGGGATAAACTATTGACCAAATCGTAATTAGCATCATGCCAGCAGCCATCACTGAGGCTATTTTCAAACCATCCTTGCAACTGGTTCATCAGTTCGGGATGACTTAAAACTACAGTCTTTTGTTCATCAGTCCACTCTCTTTGACTGCCGTCACAAACAGCAACAAAGATGGAATCATAAATTTGTCTTGTAATCATAATGAGATTTTCCCGTTAGCTTTTCACTCTCGCTTTGGCATAGCCGTTGAAATCTCGTTACTAAAAGCTAAGATCCAAAAAAGTAAATCAATTGAAACCAGCAATGCCCAGCAAATTAATCGAAGTCAGAGAGTACACTGTCCGAGCGCACAAACGCACGATTCACACCCGCACATTCAACTTCGTGTGTAAGCAATGCGAACAAATGACCAGCCGCGAAACGTTTGGGCCACGTCCTCTGTATTGTGAAATCTGCCGTCCGCCCCAGGCTCCGAAGAAGTCTGCCGCCGCGCCTGCAAAGAAGGCCAAGCCCAGGGCTAGGGTTTACAAGAGCGATGTGGACTTTCCTAAATAGTTGTGGTGCGATCGCATCAACAAAATGCTTCTGAGCAATTGAGTCAGAAGCATTGAGTGTGTTTGACTTTGATTGAGCGATTTTCCAGTTTATAGAACAATTGTACTATTAAATAATTGTTCTGTTAAGTATCAAATCAAATGTGATGGGCGCTTATTCAAATTTCCAGCCATCAAATAAGTTAGGCTGATCTACGCCGTATTGACGTTGCACTAAGCGCCGCAGTTCTGCTACTGAATTTGCCGACTTCATCAGCACCAAAACAGAAGTAATATGTGGGGTTAATCTTTGTTTTGTTTCCTCATTGAGCAGTTGATGTATTTTGTACTTTCTACGTCCATTGGTGAGTACAGGATTAACCAGATCAAGCTTGACTTTTTCCTCTGGAGTCATCCACTGATAAATAAATTCCCAGTAATACTTTCCGTTTTTGATGTGCTTTTTGTGCAGCTTGCTTAAGCGTGCGAGGTTTTCCTCAAACTCTACTTCAAACATTTTTGTCCAAGGCTGGGGGGTTTCCAGAATGCGACTAAGTTCTTGCCTTTGCTGACGTGATGATTGATATTGCTGTGGTAGCCATCCTGTTTTGGCTTGAATAAAACTGTTGATACCAATTGCACCAATTGCATCTAAAGCTCTAGAGGCTTGGAGTCTACCTTTGCGCTCATAGTATCGTAATATGCCCCAGCAAACTAGGGCTTTAACTGGCGTGGTTTCTCCTCCCTTAACAGTGGTGCTATCGGTCAGGTACAAGTCGCTTCCTACAAGGTTTTGAAGCCAAAGTGGGGCTTTATTTTCGGTCAGGTTTTTCAAGAGATTTTGCACGGTACTCAGCCGCACCCCACACAGACGAGACAATCCCCTTTGGCTCATTCCTGATTCCCCAGTGCTGGCGATGGTGAAATATTCTACGCCGTCAATTTCTTGACGCAAGATATCTGAAGACATATTTGTTTGTCCTGAAAAGAGCGTGATTGTGTGTAGTCAGATTTTTGGAAGGCCCCAACGGATACCAAAGCAGTTGTCCGTTGTTTAGCTCCTCGCTCCAGGCATCAAACGCCGCTTCTACCTTTTGTTCTGCTGCATGGGTGCAACTGGGTATTGAGCAGTACTATAAATTGGTGCTAAAGTTTTAATAATCATCATTTCCTTTCTGGTTTTGGTGGAGAGGCGATCGCGTAGTCTCGCAAACAGGGCGATCGCCTTTTTGATTAGTTTTGGTAAGTAATATCTCTCACTACCACTAGATATATACTAGCACTCTGTCTAGTAAGTGTCTAGTAAATATGTCTAGTGTTTGATGAGTTTTTCTGATCAAGGCTCTCTCTAACAGGACATTCGGCTTATATATAGTCTTCAATAGTTGACTAGTGCTAGTATGATGTCTAGTTAAGAAGCTAGTAATATGAGTGATAAAGAAAGACTCCAGTTAAATCTTCGACTAGATGGACATCGAGAATTGTATGAAGCAGTCAAAGCAGAGGCAGCCAAGCAAAATACCAGTGTCAACAGTTTTGTGATCAACGCCCTCCAAACTGCTGTAGGTTGGCAGCAGGAACAACCTCACCAACAAGTATCTCTTTCCTTAGAGGTAATTTTAGAAGCGGTAGAAAATAGGTTAGATGAGATACTAGACAAAAAATTAGAACAACGATTGGGGGAATTAATAGCCTGAGAGAGAAAGGTTGAACCTCTCAGGCTAGCATTACAGCTAAATTATCAAATCATCCGCGATCGCGCTCTTGCCAAACTCGGAGTAGATCAACTATCTCCCCAATCCCAGGCGATTAATGCTTTATAATCTGTTATTTTCAGAATAGTGAGGCTAAAGTTACAGAAATAGAGAATGCCATTAAAGACTCCGCCGCAAAACTACCTCTCCACACTCTTAGCATTACGAGACTATTACGCACCGCTTGTGGAACAGTATGAAAAGTTATATACACAAGCTAAAGATAACCTCAATCATGTAGAAGCGTTATTAGCAAACTGGCCTGCAAGGTCAAGCGAACAGACCAATCGCTCCCCATCAGAGCAAGTGGCTGTTGCGGTCACTGCTGCTCCCCAAGGAAAAGACTCTTCAAATGGCAGCCAGAAGAATTTAGAAACTGAGACTAACTTAGGCCAAAACGTACAAACAGAGCATGTATCCCAAGCTGAGGAACAAACTAATGTCCAGCTAGAGATTCCACAGCCAGATGTTATTGCTGTGGAATCTCTATCCTTAGACAATAGCAATACTATTAGTGAAGTTGAAACAGTCTCGGTAGAATCCAACCCCACTCAAGAAGATTTATCTTTAGCTCCTGGGGATGACACAGGGCAAACACCAGCAGAGCAAGAAGAATATTTTGATGAACAACTGCCAGTCACAGACATCAAGCAGACCGATTTATCATCTGTCAGCCAAGAAAATAACGATCCAGCTAGCGTTGAATCTACAACTGTTGCCCCCGACTTGACATCAGACAACGGCGGCAACAACGCCGAAACTGAGGATGGTTCGGAGAATACCGCCACAGGCAACTTAGAAACCAACAGTTCATCAACAGCCACCCAAAACGAACGTCAACAGCCACAAACAACATCTAGCCAACAAAAGAACGCACAGCAAACTGAGAACGAACCGCGTTCTTTGGGGGAAATTCCCATGCGAGATGAATACAAGGGACTTAGCCGCATAGAAGCAGTACAAAAGTTATTACAAAAACGTCCAGGCAGTATATGTCATGTGGATTTTGTGTTACGTGCGCTTTATGATGAGTTAGAGCCAGATGTTATAAAAATAGTTAGAGGTAGAGTTCAATCAACACTAACTCAGGGGAAAAATAGCGGTCTATGGTTTTTGGTTCCAGGGAAGCCGGGTTATTACACCATAGATTTAGAATCGCTAAAATCGAACCAGAAAAGTAGTTCTTCCCAACTTGAAAATAATAGAAAACCTTCTCCCCAGTCTAAAGCTAATGCTGCGCCGATGAAGGAAGAATTTGAGGGCAAGTTTTTAATTGATGCGCTGGCTAGTTTATTGCAACAAAATCCCGGAAAAGTGTTCAATCCTACTCAAGTGATGGAAGCACTATATGGACAGGTAGAACCAGAAAAATATCAAGAGGCCAAAACTAGTGTAATGAATGAATTATCACGGGGTCATCGCACAGGACGATTCTCCAGAGTGCCGGGAGAAAAAGGTGTTTATACTTGGGATGTTACGTTACTTAACTCACAGAGTTAGTTGAGAAATATATATTGCGGCGAGATTTATTTGTAGACAGAAGTCAGCATATTACATAAAATTACATCTTGTGGTTAATATGTGATTCAAGGCAGGTAAGTCGTGCTGGGGTTGCAAAACGCACTACCCAAAGCCAGGGTTGTCTATGTCCCCGCGACTGGTGCGACCAAAGTATCAAACCTTTCTTATGCCAATCGCTTAGGGTTGTGGCAAACAGGGGATTTCCCGTTTACCTCCCGTGAGGATTTCGTAGAATCTATCGAAGTCGGTGGTATTGCGGCGATGGAAGTGGTAGCCAGGGATTTAAAAGCGTTGGAGGGGACAAAATGTTAGGCTTTCAATATATAGTTGAAGCACGAAAGTCTTGACTTTACTAAGTTTCACGCTATAAATCTTCATCAAAGTTATAGTTCAAGCTATTATCTTCTTCATCAAAGTTATAGTTCAAGCTATTATCTTCTTCATCAAAGTTATAGTTCAAGCTATTATCTTTGCTATCTATAATGTAATAACAATCATCTGTCTTACCGTGTTTGGCAGGACAGTTTGCATCCCAATTACCATGAATCCAAGGTACTTTATGAAAAAAAACTTTACACCCATGTAAACATTGAAAGTACCAAGCGTAAGCACCACAAATTTTACAATGAGTCTCAAAAAACTTTTCTCGACACTCTTCTCCATGAGTTGCTCCTCGACTGTCTCTCCAGTTATAACCATTCATGCTTTTAAATTGGTTTTAATAACTATAAAAATTATCAACTAATCTTTCGTACAATATTTTTAAGTCTGAATCTGAAAAATGAATTAAAATTTAATTACTTATCCTTATCACCTTTTTTGACTGGATTATTTTAAATTATTTAACTTTTTCATTACTAATAATTGTAGAGTGGATTAGTTGCTTGTAGGTTCAGATTGAATTAACTCTTCTACACTAATATTTTCTGCTCCTATGCTTTGAGTTTCATTATTTTCATTATCCTTTTCAGCTTTTGGAATTACTTGTACAGATATTTTAGGTATATATTTTAGAAAATCCAATTTATTTCTGAAAATTTTGTAGTTATCTACAACTTTATTTAGTTCATATTCAAGTTGAAACTCAGATCGTATTTGCTGTATCTTAGTTCTTATTTCTTCGCTTTCTTTACTGTTATCCAGTTTTTGTTCTATCTCTTTCAAAAAATAATTTGCTGTACTGCGTTTTGTTTTATTAGGGTTGTTATCAAGAAAATGTTTAACTAGGCGGCTCAATTTTTGGGAAACACTTTCCAAGCTTAATATATCCAATGCTTTTTTTTGTAAATCATTTAATTTAATAAATAAGACTTTAAAATTCTCAATAAGTATTTTTATATCAGATTTATGTGGGTGATTTTCCATTTGTTCTTGACTTATACCTTGAATAAAGTCAATAATACTTCTTGCGAACCCGACTCTATCAATACTATGTTCACTATGCTCTAAAAATAAAGCATCTTGTATTGCACTAAATACTGTTGCACCTTTACGAATCTCTCCATCAACATACTCTGATATAGTTTTGTAGTTAAACTCACTTAACCCATAGACTTCTTGTAAATAAGCTTTGACCGCTTCTAAGCATATTGATATAGGAATAATATCTTCTATTTCTATTATTTTTTCACTATTTATTCCTTTAAATTCTGAGTATAAATCTCCTATCTGAAGTATAAATTCATTATTAAGAAAAGCCTTTTTATGATGGGTTCTTACTAATCTAACTTTAGAGGCTTCTGCTATATCATTGCTACTCATCAAAGCAATCATAGCTGGTCTTTCTATATCTCTACCACGAGCTAAATAAGCAATTGCTAACATATTACTAGAACCATCCGTTGGAATAATAGTAATATTGTTTAGATCGAGAGTTTCTTCAGGAGGTATAGCAGATAAAGAGCGTAAATATGTTGCTAATCCAGAAATTAATATTTGGGTACTTATATTTTCAACTAATAAATTACAGTTACCAATAAAGCTTGTTTCTCCTACAAAAGCTCCAAAAGCCGATCGGAGAGGTTCATAATGATGCTTTGCTGCATCGTTAACTACTCTTGTACCCTCGTCATTTACACCTTTCTCTAAAACACGAACTCTTTCTGGATAATTCTTATCAATAAGAAAAGGTGAATGAGTAACATAAATTACTTGGATAGGATTTCTATCATCTTCTGGATTAGCAAAAGCTTGAAATATTTTTAGAAGATTTTGTTGAGCTTGACTAGATAAGTATTGATCTGGCTCGTCCATTAAAAGTATTTCTGAGACATTAGGCTGAGAAATATGAGATTTATATTGTATATAGTAACTTAAAAAATATTTTAAGCCACTACTCCTTTCTTGGAATGAATATTCTGAACCAGTTCTATCTTTAATAGCAAAGCCAATATCATAATCTTTAGGTGAAATAACTAATTGAAAATTTTGGTCTTGAACCCACCAATTAGGAAAATTTAAATTTTCTGCTAAAGATTTATTGATTTGTTCGGTAATAGCGCGTGTAAAGCCTTCATTTTCAGTCAGCATTGATGCTGCGAGTTCAATAAGAGCCTTTGGATCAATCTTAGCTACATTACAAATTAATTTATAAGCGAGTTGAATTTCAGCCTGGCGTTTTTCAGATAAATTTTCAGATTGCGGTAAAAATTCTTTATAAATTTTATTTAGAGCTTCTGGTGGTTTGGTGCTATCAGATTTTGCAGATGAACTAGCATTTTTTTGATTTCCTTTCTTCTTTTCTTGAGCTATCCAATCATCTATTAATTGAGTTATTTCAGTTCTTTTTTGACGTTCTAGTTTTCCAAAATAAGTTGTAATTTCTTTTGGTAACTCTTTAGTAGAAACTCCAGATTCTTCAATCAACCTAATAATAGGTACACTGTCTGGTAGAGCAGTCTTTGAATTAATTTCAAAAGGTTGCGGTAATAATTTAAGAAGATTTGAAACTTTATTATGTGCAATAGAAAATTCTAAAAAATCGTCATGGTCTAAATCTACTTCTTTCTTATTAGGTATATATACACGAATATCGTTACTGTTATTTCTAAATATTAGAAAGTTAGTAAAATGTAGATTTTCTTTAGATGTGTTACAATTTTTAACAATAATATCTTTATCTTTTACATCTAAATTAGTATATTCAAACCCAAAGTCAGGATACATCATTTTATCCTGTTGCGCTGTAAATAACTCTGAATAACGACAAAAATCCTGTCTTTGAATTTCTGTTCCTTCAAAGTCGATACCTGTTATTCCTTTAGCAATAGCACTTAAAAGATGAGATTTTCCAGATTCATTAGCTCCTACAACTGTTGTGATTTGTGCATCAATCGGAATTTCTACATAGGGATACCATAATTCTTGATTTATTTTTTCCCAAGGCTTCTTATTTATCTTTCCATAATGATATTCAGAAAACTTAAGATAATCATAATTAAATGATTTATAAAAACGTATAAAAACAGTTTTTAGTAGCATACTTTCCTAATAAATTTAACACTAAATTGTAAACACTTGGTTTTAGAAATATTTATGGTAGAATTTGTATAAAATTTTACTTTACTAATTGATACGCTAAGTAAGTGATTTACAGTGATTACATCATAAAATTGCTAAAGCTCGCTTGTAACCCGTTAATATACTGTTTTTTAGATCAAATTTTAGAAAGTAGCAAAAATAAAAAGTAGATTGCAAGTATAAAGCCATCAGCAAGTATATGGTAACTTAGCGCAATCGTTCTAGTCTTACTCACCTATTCCACCAATCATATCTGCCCCTCCCAAGATTCCAGTTGCCCCTTGCGCCCCCTCCACTTAAGGCATGACGCATGACAGGGCCGCCCAGACCTATCACCATGATTATGGTGCAGTAGGTGGACAATCTCATGCGCTACCACGGACGGCAACGCTGACACGGGCGTGGCGGTTGCGGGTGATGTTGTGGTACGTTTCGCAAACCTGCTTTTGTTGGGGTATCTTGTCTGGTGTGCTTCGACTCACCACAAAAAGTATAAAGTATTGGCATTAATTACCCCTGTTTTGTCACTCTCCAAAAACATTTACCATTTCTTAATCCTAGAGCTTTTGTAAAGCAAGTGCTTGCTCAATTTTTTTCTAATAATACAAGAGTCACTTTTTCTAATATAGGATTCCTACTTGATTTTTGAACAGATACTTAAATGTGTAGGGTGTGTTAGCGACAGCGTAACGCACCTACCCTGATACTTTGGGTGCGTTACGGCTTACGCCTAACACACCCTACACATACTTAGATTTTTTCAGAAATCAAATCGGATTCCTATAGTATAGTTTGTATTGATTGCCTCATGAGGCTTCTAGGGATCACCCTCCCCGAAAGTAACAGAAGAGGGATAAGTCCCAGAATGAAAATCTCATTCAGCTTCTCCACTAAGAGCAAATGCAGCCCACATACTCGGACAATTACGATATTCTTGCATCACTGTTAATATAGCTTGACGTAAAGCTTGAGCTTTATTCATGCCTGTGCAGAGATTTCTATAAAACTCAATCATTAAAACTTTGGTAGAACTATCTTGAACTTCCCACAGAGATAATATTACGCTAGGAACACCAGCAAGAAATAAACAACGAGACAAACCAAGGATACCATCACTAGTAATTATTCCTCTTCCAGTATCACAAGCGCTCAGAACAACTAATTCAGCATTTAATTTTAAATCTAAAATTTCACTAGAAGTTAATAAGCCATCATCGTTATCTGATGGAGCTAAAGCTATGGCTCCTGGTATTACTAATTTATTAATATATAGTAGTCCATGAGTAGCAAAATGGATCAGTCGCGCTTTAGGCATCTTTTGCAGAATATGTGATTTAATAGCCTTTTGGCCAGTTAGAGCATCTGTTTTAAGTAATAAAGCTATTTCATTTGCTTCTTCTTCAGCATGAAATAATGGTTTTAACTGTTGTGGTGGTTGAGAGTATTTATCTATTGGCATTGTTGGATTTCCTACCACAAGAGCATTAATAAAATCTTCTTTTTCTTGAGAATATATATTTCTCAGTCTTTCTCTTTGTTGGAGAGTTAAGTTCAGGGTCATGATAGAAGGAATTGTTAATATAGTATATTCCTCAATTAAAAATTTGCCATTACTATTGTTCTGCAATGCGGAGAAAGGAACCAAAAATAACTGATTGCTTGGAACAAAAATTACAAGCTGATTGGTTTCAGTTGGCAGTAAATTATGAATTGGCTGAATTAAATATTGGTAAAGCTGCTGTGCTAAGGCTTGAGCATCATTCGCCCAGGAGGAACTAGCAATTCTTTGATGTGCCTCTACTATAATTTCTTCTAAAGGTATATTCTCTTCCATTAACATTGTTAAATCTACATTACGAAAGTAAATTTCGCCTGTCGGTTTAATAACCCAAATATACAAAATGGAAAATTCTTTAAAATAAAAAGTTGAGTATTCAACGATTATTGCTTTATGTGATTCTGCAATGCGTCTAATTGTACTAATATTAGGTAGATTAATTTCTAATTCTAAATTTAATGCTTGAATAGATTCTAAAGACTTCGTTGATAAATGTTTAGACAATAATTCTACAAATGCCCTAGTACGGCTTCTTTCAGAAATCTCTAGAGCTTCAGATATTTTGTTTTGATCTATTAAGACTTTTTGCAGTAATAAGTAGGGAGATAGCTGAGTTTCAAAAATTGAAATTTTATCGCTATCCTTAATTAATTGTGAACGAATTTTTTCCAAATTTTTGATTGCATCATACAATATTTTTTCAGATTCCTCTAGTTTGTTAATTTGAAGTAACGCATACCCTAAATTATTTAAATATTTGCTTTTATAAATAGTATCACCTATTTCTTGAAAAATAGTTATAGACCTTTGATAGTATCTTATTGCTTCCTCAAATTGATTTAATAATAAATAAGCATTTGCCATATTACAAAGAGCTATTGATTCTCCTGTTCTGTCATTAATTTTTTGCGTAAGAGTAAAATACTGGCTATATAATTTAAGTGCTAAATTATATTGCTCGCACTTCATATAAAAATTACCGATTCCAACCAATGAATCAGCTTGTCCTTGATAATCTCCTATCTTTTGAGCTATTTTTAACCCTTGATCATAATAAGCAAAAGCTTTATTATAATTATTAATAGCAAAAAAACTATTACCCAACCCAATAAGCGCATTTATTTGTCCATTATAATAAGATATTATTTGTGAAGTTTCTAAAAAATTTTGATAATAAATAATAGCTTCTTCATATTTACCGAAATGGTAAAAAAGATTACCTAATGCGCCTGAAGAAGCTGCTTCACCTCGACGATTATTAATTTTCCTTTCGATGTTCAGAGATTTCTGATAATAATTTATAGATGTTTGAAGTTGCCCTAAATTTTGATATACATCTCCAAGATTACTTAATGCAGCAGCCTCACATACTTGATATTCGTTTTTCTGTGAAATATCTAAAGATTCTTCAAGGTATTTAATTGCATTATCATATTCTCCTAGTAAGATATAAATTTCTCCTAAATTATTTAATGCTCCTGCTTTACCTTCAATATTATAGTTATTAATAATACTTAAAAAGTTATTTTCATATTTTAAAGCTTTGCGAAATTCTCCTATAGAACGGTAAGATTGACTTAAACAATGGTAAACCGCAGCTTGCATATCATAATTATCTATTTCTAATGCTAGAGTTAAAGATTTATGAAGAAATTTAATACCTTTTTGATATTTCCCTAACAAAAAATAAGCGTACCCGATTTGAAATAATAATCTCTCATTTATATCGAACTTTGACTCATCTATTCTTTCAAGAGTTTTAATTGATTGTTCTAAAATGCGTAATGCTTTTTTAGGATTATCAGGGTTACCTGTATATAAAGTAATTCCTTCTTGTAGCTTATTTTGGCATTCAGAGATTGTTATAAAAAACAACTCTTGAATTAAATTATAGTTTTTATTTTTACTACTTTTATATTTTTTCATACATTTTCATGTAAATAAGTAAGCTAATTTAATAACAATTTTACTAAAATAATGAAGTGATTGCTTGCATTGTAAGTTCATTGTTTTACTCTCTCTCCCACTCCATCAACTGCCCATCCACAACCACATAACCCGACTGCGGACACTTCCGCACTAAACCTCGTAATTACAATTTGCAAGGCGGGGTCATCTTGCCAACACACCATTAGAAAATCTAACCCAGGATTTCCTTTGAATAACCCTGCCAACTTGAGTGTATCCATGCGCCTGGGTCTAACCTTCGACCTTTCGGCGATCGCTTGACCATTTGTCTGTCTGTGTTTCCGGCTCAGGGGTGGACGGCGGGGAAATATGGACTTTATGACTTGTTCCCGGCTCAACACCTAAGTCTTGATTCTCCGCCGACAACGGAGTGGGTTGGTTTTGCTGCTTTGGTTCTTCGTTTTGAGCTAACGCATTTTCAAAACCAAGAACAACGGATGCTAAAGGAGAATAAGCGGTTTCAGCTTGATATAGCGCAGTTGTGTCGTTTAGCTTTGTGCTAAATCAGTCATTTATGTTACTTTGTTATAGTAAGTAGATGTATTTACCAATACTTATTTTTAAACTATGACAAAGGGTTTTGGAAAATCAAGAGACAGCGACATTCCTAATGAAGAAAAAAAAGCTCGAATCCTACAAAAATTAAATGATGAGCGAGACACTATACTAGCCTTTTTTTGGAAAAATTATCTCACACAAGGGAATGGAGCAGTAATTATACGAGCAGTAGAAGATGAAGTTCAGATGACTTACCGTCCACAAGATAAGATAAATGACTACAAAGATTTAAAGATTGTTCTAGGTAATGATCCTAATATTGCAGCAGTTGTTTTTGCTTATTTCAAAAAAAACGAATATTTAGTAACAACCTTAATAGGGACAAAGACACCACCGGAATGTTATCAAGATATGCCAAAAGATTTAAAATCCGAAGATTTATGAATAAAATTAAATACAACTAAATCAGCTACGCTTATACGCACTATTTGATGCTATGAATGTAAAAATTTGAACTACCATAAAATATGGATAAAAACTTAGAATGGCGCATTAAAAAACACGCCCTGCGGTGATTTTACCTCTTTCCACGTCCGCAATGCCTCCTTGAGATACGCGATCGCACCTGGCACATTCGCCCAGTAACGCTTGACCGTCTGCTGAATCTCCCAGTTTAGCCGAAACTGTGGAGTACAAGGAATTTATCTTAACTGTTGCAATACCCCCTGAACTTCCTGCTGACTGGGCTGTACTGATTTATCTTGTGGCTCATGCAGCGATGGCTGCGCCAACGTCTGCGACGAACGCTTTCGGTATTGGCGCACTGCATTACTCTCTCTCCCACTCTATCAACACCCCATCAACTACAACCAAACCCCACTGCGGACACTTACGCACTAACCTCGTAATCACAATCTGCAAAGCGGGGTCATCGTTCCAGCACTCCATGAGAAAATCTAAGCCTGGGTTTTCCTTGAGTAACCCCGCCATCTTTAATTTCTCCATGCGCCAAGGTCGAGCCTTTGACCGAAGGGCGATCGCTTCACTTGACCATTTGTCAGGCTGTGTTTCTGGCTCAGGGGCGGACGGCGCGGAAATATGGCCTTCATGACTGGTTTTCGGCTCAACACCCAAGTCCTGTTTCTCACTCAGCAACAGGGCGGGTTGACTTTGACTTACTGGTTCCTCACTTTGCGTTACCGAATTTTCAAAACCGGAAGCACCCGGCGCGGCGGAAATATGGCCTTCATGACTGGCTTTCGGCTCAACACCCAAGTCCTCCTTCTCTGTCAACAACGGAGCGGGTTGACTTGGTACATCATCTACGAGCGCCAGCGACGTGCAGTCCGTTACCGCAGGTAACTCTTCTCTTTCTTCCACGCTTTCCAAGGTCTGAGGCGACGCATCCCCCAAGGATGCGATCGCCGTCTCATCACCGTGCGAATTTTCGTTTTGCGTGGAAGACCTAACTACCTTACCAACAACCTTAGTTGGTTGTTGGTAGGTAGTTAAAGAATTGTTAGAAACGTTGTTAGGTTTCTGGAAGCCTTGCAAATCCTCACTTTTTTGACCATTCTTTTGGAATTGTTCCAAATCAGGTTGGATTGATTCCACGCCGGGATGGTTTTGATTGGGTTCGGCGTGGTTGATTTCCTCCCCGGCTTGGACGCTGTTCTCATTACAAGAATTAGTTTCGCCTGATGTGGACGACTCCCAATAGAATCGATTGTAATACCCATGCAAATTACGGACACGGTAGCCAATCAACCCAGGTCTACCAGAGGGCAAACGGCCAAACACTTCCTCATATTGAAATAACCCCTGAGCCGTCAATGCCGCACCTGCTTTTTGCATGGACTTGTAGGTTAGATTGGTATCCAGTTTGTGAGCAGCCCCACCAAATTGTTCTGCTGCAACCGAGTCCAGCCATAACTGCTGCACACAAGGCGGTTGCTGTCTTACCCAGTTGATATCCTCTATCGAGATTTTGCAGTGGAGTCTAATGGATTTCTCGTCTGTGGATTTTTGGCGATCGCTGTTTTTCTGACCACCTTTAATTGCTTTCAATGCTGTAGTCATAGTATTCCCCTAATTTTGAGTATGACAATATCGGCGGTACTGTATTCGTGCCGCATTTGTTGAGTGGACTATTTAGTCGTTGCTAGTCAGACAACAGGCGTAACTCGTCTTTGGAATGTCGGAATGATTTTTCAGTTCGGTCTTTCCAGTGATCCCACGCCACCCAGACATCATCACCTAAGTCTTGAATAACTTCACCTCTGGCGTTGTATAAAGCGAAGTACGGGTCATTGTGGGCAACGATGGAACCTACGGTTATAGTTTTGGGTTGTGCGGCCTTCTCTAAGGCGGTGATTAGCTCTACCTCTTGTGGGGTCAATTGGGCTAAGTAATCCTGCTCGATAACCTCGTACTCTCTTGCTACATCCAAATAGTCCTGCCATGTACGCCCAGGCTTGGACAGCACAGCCCGAATATCACTCACAGCTTGGGGTAATAGTTGCAACTGCTCGGCTCGATATGCGATCGCGCTTGGTGTCGGTTCACTCCCCAAAAGCACAGCCGCAGCTTGCAGCGCTTGAGTGTTGTTCATTGCCGTCGCTAGATTACCAAGCGCTATACCCATTAGTCTGAGACATTCTTGGGCGTTCTCTTTTGGTGGTTCGACGGCTAGCGATCGCAGATCAATAGTCTTGTCTAAAGCTTGCTTAACTCCTTTGTTCAGTGCTTTAGTTGCCTGCTTGGTCAAAGTATTCCCCCACTGCTGGGCGGGGTGTTCTTGTACTGCGTTCTCTAATTCCTGAATACGCTGCTTGAGTTGTTGGTTCTCATATTTAAACTGTTTGAAAGCTTCCATCTCATCCAATCGCTGTTGTAATTGGATGTTTTGCTGCTTTTGCTGATCAAACAGTTGTTGTAAAGTGGCCAGTTGCTCTTGTACTTGCTGTTCAGCTTTGGCGTTAGCTTCGGACTGTAGACCAATCCTCAACTCCTGCTCTAGCCGTTCTATTTTCTGCTGGTACTGCTGTTCGAGTGCGGCGAGTGCTTCGGCGTATCCTGGGGGGTAAGTCCTTTCTAGTGGTGATGTTGAGATATTTAAATCAGCATTGTTAAGCAGCAACTTTTCGCCATCAGCAAAAGTTACAATCTGCTGGGTTGGGTTAGGTGGATCTGCCTCAATGGTTCCTTCCTCACCATAACGAGGGTGATCTAGTGACGTAACCGTAACTCTGGCAGACTGGGGAACCAATGGTTCCTGATTTTTGGGAACCATTGGTTCCTGACTGGGGGCTTTGATGCGTGGGCGTGGTTGGCGAGGAACCACTTTCTGAGCCGCAGTCGCAAAATCCGATGCGCTCGGTGAAGGGTTCTCTTGTAATGCGATCGCTACAGCTTCCCGGAGTTTGTCTGGTTCCTTGACTAACCGGAGCAAGGGTCGGGCTTGACGTTCATTCTTGATGTGCTGTCCTAATTCGCCTACTGTATCAATAACTCTCTTGGCCCCTAACAGTTGGTTAATTCTTCGTAAACCTCCCCAAGCTAACAGTTCGGCTTGGCAGTATTCTTTAAAATTCGTGTAGCCAGCCGCAAGGTAAAGCTCAGAGTCCCGCATTTGCAGAAGTTCATCTATGGCCTGCCACTCGAAGCGGTCAAGGGAAGTGAAGGTTTCTTTAATGCTGTCATTGAGCAGGCTGTAATTAGGGGTTGATGTTTCGGCTTGGTCTAGTGTCAGCATGACAATTGCCCACTATTTGGTAAATGCTGAAGACGGTCACGAATGCAAATTGCCAAAGTGAACATTGATGCTGAACTGGTGGGTTACACCTTAAATGTGTCAGCATTATATTTAGCTCACTTTGTTGTCTAACGATTTGAGCAGGCGATCGCACTTGCTTGGACGGCGGGCGATCGCTTTCATTTAAGAAAAAATAGAAAGAATTTTGAGCGTTTAAAAAAAGCTAAGGAATAATAATGTCTACCAAAAAGCTGATGAAAAAGATAAATCATACGGCTTGTTTTGGCAAGACTCGTTGCATCTAAGATGACGGTTGCATTTGAGCGACAACATAAATGGATTGATTTGGACATAATCGTTTTTATGCTGATTGCCTCTCAAATGGAAGCACTATTCCATCTGCTTGATCTTTCGATTCTTTACGAGGACGCTGATTAATATTTGCCCTGTCGTCGATTTGAGATATTTGACTATCGGCAATTACGTCAAGACATGGTTCTTCATCAGGTAGCCAAACTAAAAGTTCCCCTGGCTGAACTCTATAAGTAGTGCAAATTTTATCTAATACACTGCCTGTAGGTACATAGTTCGGGTCATTGCATAGACGATAAGCAGTGTCTCTGCCAAGTTTAGTGTCTTGCCAGAACTTATATCGGCTGATGCCTTTGTCTTCAATAAATTGTTTGATTCGATTTTGCACTGTCATACCTCCATATTCTCATAATAGATACTATAGCCTAAAAATGCGAATACGCATATTGACACTATTACCAAATAATGCGAATATAGGGGTATAACAAAAGGCGATGCCCTCAGCCTGGAAAACTTTGAAGCAATCGCCTTTTGACTCTGTTGCAAGAGGATTCTATTATGACTCATATTACCGACCGCAAGCAAGCGCCAAAAAGCGGCAACCGCACCCCAATTCAGGAACAAGCCGCAGCACAAGCAGAACTATACAGCCACCTGGAATCCCAAGCCCAGACTGTAGCACCCGAAAGCCTGACAATCCAAGAAATTCACTCGCAGCACTTTGAAATCTTTGCTGGTAATCAACTGATTGCATACATCACCTACGATAACGCCGAGTTCGTGACTCAACGCTGGGTTGTCATGGTGCAAGGTAACGAGATTTTCCGCCACAACACCATCGCCCGATGCCTGCGTTACGTAGAATGGCATCACAAAGATGGTTCACTTCCAACCCCATTACCTGCACCAGTCGAATATCCCGAAGTTCCCAGAGTTACAGAAATCTCCTTCCATGATCAAGAACTAATCGTTGATGGTGAACTAATCGCCAGCATTGAGTACGACCACGACAATTATCAAGATTTATACTGGCGAGTCATCATCAACGGCAAGGAGATTTACCGCGACACCACCCCCGCCAGATGCCACAGCTACGTCAAACAAGCCTATCAGCAAGGTATGCTACCCGTCCAGAAGCCATTTGAGGAAGAAGACTTTTCCCCTCTGCACCCTGCCCCCTGCACCGTTGCCTCTTCCGAGAACCGAATTATGGTGCATATCTTCAACGAGTGCCAAAAGTACGGTTTTGAAATTTTAGATAACGGCATATATAAGGACGACCACAAGCTAGGACAGGTCGGATGCACTAACGGGAATTGGTGGGTAATGCTAGGTAGCTTAGGTCAACCCCAGTATTCTAACTCGGTATTTGATGCTGTACGAGCGCTTGTACCCGTGTCCGAGTCAGGCGATGCAGAAGTTGACGACTGTGAGCAGTTGCTAGACCTGCCGTTTGAGATGTTAACGGCTCAAGACTGGCAAAGACTTTCGGTGTATGAGCCAGATTGTGATTTAGTCGCAGCGTAATTCTCATAGCGATCGCTCATCTCACCCAATAAAGAGCGATCGCATCCCTTCATACCCTTACTACCATCAATTCATCTATGCAACCGACAGTATCAATTCCCCAGGGCTGGGACTACCCCCGATTCGTGCCTGGACAATGGACAAAGCAGGGTCTAATTATTGGCATGGAGTACAACCCTCCAGGCACATTATTAGCCCATGAATACGGGCAGGGCTGGCGTTACGCTATTTTACCTGATAAGAACTCCCAAGAAGTGCTTTATTGCTTTGATGACCAAATCGAACAGCTTTCTGCGACAGAAGTTCAGGCAAAGATACAGGCTGAACTTGAGCAACATCAACAGCAAATTGAAGCACTTCAACAGCAATTAGTGGTGATCACGGGAGCAGCGAACGATGGCTAAACGGAAGAAACACGCCTCTAATTTGACTGTTGCAAATTTGTTGTACTCTCTACGTTGCCAAGGCGGTTCTGCCCCTTTGCATACTCTCGGCTTTTCTAGAGGTGTCATTCAGTCTTTGTTGGATAGAAATTTAGTCAAAGTGCAGAATACGGGACGCGGATTTTTGTTGCAAATTATCGACCAGATGTAACCAGTAGTCAGGAACCAAAGCCATTAAAACTCATAAACATTAATGGTTCCTGACTGTTGATTATCAACAAGCAAAAGTATTAGGAGATACTGTCATGGGCGAAGGTGAAGTTAAGTTAGTTGATTTAGTGAGTGTCACCCAATACCTCATCTCTAAAATTGCTCAACATCCAGACTTTATCAAGTTGGAATACTACCCTGATTTAACGATTGGTGACGCTCAAACTGCACTGTCTTATCTCCAGTCAGAACTAGAAGCTAATCAACAATCTGCTGCTACTGTCAATGTTTCTGATTAGAAGAAACTCGCCTGAATTTATCACTCTTAATTCGGGCGAGTTCTAGTATTCATAAATTTAACATTTTAGTACAAGCATGACTAAACAGATATCCGATTCATACAACTATAAATGTCATCAAGTTGCTAGTATTCTCCATCTTAATTTGTCTACTGTCCGTCTTTGGATAAACCGGGGCTGGCTCAAAGTAAACAGGCGTTGCCCGAAGCATTACGAGATTGGCATAGTCCACCTCAAAGAGTTTTTAGAAAACCCTCCACAACAAATCAAAAAACGCATTGAGGCACTTGACATTGAGGCGATTAATCATCTTTTCAAGGGGAAAGTATGACAGAACAGATCAACGAGTTAGAAAGATGTTGGTATTTGTCCCCGCCTTGGCGTGGGGAAATTCCTCCAGTTGAGGTGAACTTATGGGAACGGGTTTATTTCACACCGTTGCGGACATTCGGTTATTGTAGTGGATTCCAGTGGAGCAAAGGCGAGTGGGTTTATCTCATCGACCTTAAGGATGAAATTGTACAGACTATCAAACAAGAGATTATTGGCACTGGCCGCATGGAAGCGAACACTGTGAGAAAACCGGCTTATGTAGTTGGCGATCGCGTGATGCTCGTTAATGATGCGCCAGGGACAAAGCAGCGTTTGGTGTTGGGTCTTCAGGTTGTAGATAAAACTTGGTTCTACCTCGTGGAGTGGCGCTCACCAATGCTTATCAAGAGTACGTCCACGTTCAATCGCTTTTCTTTGGTCAGGGAAGAAGACTTAGTGCGAGTGATGGTCTGAACCCCTGGTATTGAAGATTTCAGTAAAGGTGACTCACTAAAACAGAACTCAGAACTCAGGAGCCAGAATTTGTAAATTTACAAATGATGAATATGATTCTGACTTCTGGATTCTGACTTCTGGATTCTTCATTGAGTTGCCCTACAAAATATTAATTCTGTTTTGATTTTGATGAGTTCTTGAGGTTGAGCTATGAGGATTAAATGGAGTGAAGAAGAATTAACTACCCTTGAAGAGATGGCAGAAATTTACACAGTTCAACAAATCGCTTTCCGCCTTAAAAGACGAGGGTATACACGCTCACTTGAAGGTATCAGAAAAAAACTCCGTTCTTTGGGTTACTCAGTGCGGCCTACCCTGGACAACTATAGCTGCAAATATATTGCTGAAATTCTGCAAGTTGATTGTAGTACAGTTGCAGACTGGGTTAAAAAGGGTTGGCTCAAGGGAACAAAACCTAGCACTCATCATTATCAAGTTAGAAGCCAGGATTTAAAGCAATTCCTTAACAATCCTCCGCGCAGAATTAGGAATCGGATTGCCTCTTTGGATCAAATGGCAATTAGTTATTTAGTGGGGTAATCGAAAGTTAGCAAGAACTCGGAGATAGTTCAAATGTTTAATCTGACATACGAATTTAAACTTAAACCCAATTGCGCCCAAATTGCTATATTTGAAGACTGGCTAGAACAATGTCGCCGTGTCTATAACTATGCACTAGCAGAGCGCAAAGATTGGATTAAATCTCGTTCTTGTCGGATTAATGCTTGTTCGTTACACTCTGAATACATAATTCCTGCTGATACACCACGACCAACTTATTTTAATCAATCCGAAAGGTTAACCCAAGCCAAAAAGATATATCCTGAACTTAAGAAAGTTTCGGCACAGGTTTTACAACAGACATTGAAACGTCTTGAGAAAGCTTTTGTGGCAATGTGGGAACAAAAACACGGATTCCCCAGATTTAAAAAACCAGGGAAGATGCGCTCTTTTGTATTTCCACAGTTAGCGGCTAATTCAATTGAGAAAGGAAGAATTAAACTGCCTAAAATTGGCTGGGTTAAATTTCGTCAATCACGAGAAATACCTGATGGTGGCATGGTTAAACAAGCTCGTATTGTTAAACGTGCCTCTGGTTGGTATGTCATGCTCATCGTGCAATGGGATGTATCCGTACCCCAGCCAACGCCACAAGGTGAAGCATTAGGAATTGATGTCGGGTTAACAAACTTTATTGCTACTTCTAACGGGTTAACTGTCAAACGTCCGAGGTTTTTTGTAGATGCCGAACGCAAGCTTAAATTGCTGCAACAGCGTGTTTCCAGAAAACAGTTAGGCTCGAACAACTGGCACAAAGCCCAAAAAAAGGTGGCAAAATTTCATGAGTATATTGCTAATTGCCGCAAGGATTGGCATAGGAAACTGTCTCATCAAATCTGTAATGATATTGGGATGGTGTTTGTTGAGGATTTGAATCTAGTCGGGTTGTCCCGTGGGATGCTAGGCAAGCATTGTTTAGATGCAGGATGGGGTCAATTCTTCAACATCTTAGAGCAAATCTGTTTTAAACGTGGTGTCTATTTTCAGAAAGTAGACAGTCGCAAAACTAGCCAGATTTGCCCTAATTGTGGTGTTGAGACAGGTAAGAAAGAGTTGGCAGAACGTACTCATGTTTGTTCAAATTGCGGCTATACCACTGATAGAGATGTAGCCGCCGCTCAAGTAGTTCTTGTTAGAGGACTTGCAGCCGTAGGGCATACGGTCAAGATGCTTGCTGAGGGTAAATTCATTGGAATCCCGAAGATGCAAGAATCCCCCGTTTTATAAACGGGGGAGTGTCAAGAAGTCAAAACTAGTGTGCTAAATGAATTGTCGCGTGGTCATCGCACAGGACGATTCTCCAGAGTGCCAGGGGAAAAAGGTCTTTACACTTGGGATGTTACGTTACTTGTATCAGGAAACTAGTAGGTTCAAGCGTGAGGTGATTATTCATTAAGCTAACGAAGAGCTTCTGGGATAAGTGACCAGAAGCATTGAGATTGTATTTGATTATGAACGAATCTCTAATTAGGACATATGTACTATAGCTTGAGATTTGTATATCATTTTCTAATCAAAGATAATTCTCTTCATGACTCAAAACGTTTTGGGTCACTATTCTTTTAAAAATTCTTCTATTTGGGATAAAAGATTTTCTGCTTGCTGAAGTCGCTCTGGATTAGCCTCCATTTTCTTCAGTGATTTCTTGAATTGCTTGTAAGCTATATCTAAGCGCTCTTGAACTACATTTGATGAATTTGGTTTATGAGACTGAATAAATTTTTTAATTTCTGCTAGCGAAAGCTTTTGAGAAATTGCTTTTGCTAAAATTTTTTTTCTCAATTCAGGTTCTTTAATTTTGGCAATTTCTAATCCTTTAGTGTATTCAATCTTTCCTTGACGCACAGATTCTAAAATTTCTTTAGGTTTTTTAAGTAATGGTAATCGGCTTTTAACGAAAGATTCCCAGCTAATTCCACCTAAAAAATCAAATACAGATTGAATGTTGTTATATTGAGGATGATCTAAAACGTTTTCAATTCCTGAACGACGTTTGAGATTATCCATTTGATACAAAAGGCTTATAGCTTCCTCAATAGTTCCTTCGATAGCTATGGCGAGAAGTTTAAGCGTTGCATCTAAATCTTCTAATGCACTAAAGTCTCGACGATTTTTATTTTCTGTGATAGAAGCTTTAAAAGCTTCTAAATCATTCCAATTAAATATTCGCACAGGTAACATATCAATTTCTGCAAATTCAGAAGCATGATAACGACGTTTACCCGCAACTAGTTCATATTCATCAGATTGTTCATTATTAAGCGGACGAATCCACAAGGGAGAAAGGATACCATTCGGTTTTAAGTCATTTAATGCCCACGCTTTTAATTCTTCTATATCGTAGTAGTACCTTACAGGTTGACCCTCTGGTGCGAAACTAAACGTTAAATGTATTTTAGAGCGATGTACCAAAATTACAGGAGAATTTTGGCTTGATTCGTGATGATTAATGCCGCTCTCTTCTAATTCAGGCGTGAAGCTTAAAATCTGCTTTAAGTTAGCAATTCTTTGATTGGTTGTAGTTTTGCTAGTGCTTTCCAATCCTCCCATGCTTTTTTGCCTCCTCTTTTGATTTCGTAAACTGGTTTCCCTTCAGCAGCTGCATGTTCATAAACTTTCAACCTCTGGATTCCCTGTTCTAATACTGGTAATCCCTGCTCTCTTAGCGTATGAAACACAATTTCACCATCAGGCTCTGATGAAGGAGGTACAACCGTCAGTAAAACATAAAATTTCGTTTTTGGTGGAAAACTTTGCACCATCATATTCAAAGCGCTTATTGAAAGAGCAGAGGGAGTTGTAATAGCAAGCAGTAAATCGCATCCATCAACTAGCTCTTTTATTTCTTCAGAAGTCGGTCTTGCTGGTGTATCAATGATTATAAAATCAAATTTTTCTTTCGCCATTACTCGATTAGCAGTGTTTTCTGTAGCTACTTTAAATGGCAGCTGATTGCGAGAACTCCAAACTGATGCCGAGCGGTTAGGGTCATAATCAATCAGTAAAACCTTGCGTTCTTCCTGAGCAAACAGGCAAGACAGACAAATTGCTGAGGTAGTTTTCCCCACCCCTCCTTTAAACGAAGTCAGTGTTACAAATTTTGTTGTCAAGGCTTTGTTCCTATTACCGATTGTAATTGAAAAAGAATTTTAACCTAGCCGGGACTAATTCTTGATTAAGTGAAGAACTTTTCTCTGATTTTTAATATTGACCAAGCCCCGTTGAGGCGGGGTGTGGGGTGTGCGGTTCAGGCAAAGAGAGAGCATTAAAAAACCGCTATCGATACAAGCCCCGTCTTTTCAAGATGATTGCACCATTCGGACTTTCAAGCTCAGTCCAATGCCGTCGTCACTACTCCCAACCTCCTATTTTTGACCCAATATGTTTTGGGTCAACTAATAATTTAAAAAAAATAAATAAATTAACTTTGAATCATAAATTTTTGTGGTGTACATATAGGGTATAAATATATCACAAAAATAATTAAAGGCTTTTTCGTTTAATTTAGTACCCATATAGGGTATATTTAGTTGGTTTTTAGGATATTTATACTGCTATCAAATTTCGTATCAAAATTAACCCTATGACAAATGTTCACGGTTTACAAAAAATATTTCCCGCAGGGTTCGATAACGGCTACGGCAATCTCAAACTTTTAGTCGAAGGCTTTGATGTCGTTCGCATACCCAGCTACATTTCTACGGCTGACATGGAAGATGTACCAGGAAGGGTTGAGTTTGAGGGTAAGGCTTACACAGTTGGCGAATCAGCTTTCCGTGCCGGAACCCATTTTGAACGCAACACCGACAGCAATGAAAACAAAGTCAAGAATGCACTCACTACTTTGTTAGGAGCGCTGGCACATCTGCCACACCGTAAAGCATGGCATTTGAAGATGGTGGTCAGCTTACATGATGTTGGTCTAGCAGAAGAAATAAAGCAAGTACTAAATGGAGAATATCAGCCGATACTTGCAGGCAAGCCATCAGAGGTGAAGGTAGAAGTGCTGAAGGTAATACCAGAAGGAATGGGAGCATTATTCGGACAACCACTACCCAAAAAGTTAACGGTGCTGGACTTTGGTAATGGTACAACTTTGTTTTCGCGTTACAACCAGGGCAAGCGAGAAGTACATACCCCATACCCAACAGGTGTTGAAGTTCTCATTGATGACATTGCCCAGAAGATGAAGCACCTCAATGGTGGCAAAGTCGCAGATCCAGCCAAGATTCGCTATTGCTTGGAGATGGGGCATACTCGCTATAGCCGCGACATCGACATTAAAGAAATTTACATTGCTTGCTTAAAAGATTGGTATGAAAAATACTTAAAGAAAGCAGTGAATTTGGCACTTGATGCCAAGCACTCAGGCGATGAACTCTGGGCGATAGGTGGTGGTTGTCTGTTACCGGGATTCACGAAGCTGCTGGAGAAAAACGGATTCAAGGTACTAGACAATCCAGTAGAAGCGAATGCCGTGGGGCTTCTAGAAATGGCGAAAACCATTGCCAGCAAGAACTAGTAAGTCCAGGTGAGGTGAAAAATGAGAAAAGAACAAGACAACTCGCCAGAGAGAGTTCGCATCCGCGACAGCTACCGCAGACGCATATTTCTAGAATCGCAAAACCTGGATAAAAGTTATCTCGAAACGCTGTACTTTATCATTGACTGCTACTTTGCCTTCAAGAGGGGCGCATTTCCATTGCAACTAGGGGGACTGCAAACACCAGTCCCACCCCCGGTAACTGTCAACCAAATCCAAGCACAACCACAACAGTCAGAGCAACAGCCAGTTACCCCTACACCCCAAACACCGGAAAAACCAGATGAAGATACATTTACGCTAGATTTTGATTTGTGAGGTATGGTCAAGCTAGTTGCTGGGCGCAACATTAATGCGTTGGGCAGCTAACTCCGGCGTTGGCGATCGCACCCTATAGATGCTGGATACAAGTATGCCAAGTATAGGCTAGGAGAGTTGTTAGTTGTCAATCCAAATTTGAGTAAAACGTTCGGCCGTCCATCCAACAATATCTGACACCTGCCCATCACCAATTTCTACGATTCGCTTAATGCCATCGCTACGTTCCACTACATCAACAGAGAAAAACTGGCTTTCAATCCGTTTGGCGCACTCAAAAACAATCTCTGGAATTTCTTCATCTGGTGAAGCAGCAAAAGGTTTACCAGATAAAACAAAGTAACGCTTCTCAGTTTCTCTAACAAAATCTTCAATCCGTCGCACACAAATACCTCCTTCAATCGTGCCTCGGAATTTTTGCATCTGGGCAACTACTGTTTTGATTTGCTCTGGTTGATTAATGATGGAACCAACTGAGGTTTTGAGAGACTTAACATAATCTTTGATAAAAAATCCATTCCAGCCAAGTTGGTTCAACTGGTTTTCTAAATCATCATCGAGCGAATAAAATTTAGTCTCTGGAGTTAAATCAGTAATTAGCCCATACCAATTAATTAAATAATGTGTAGCTAGATACTCAGCTAAAGAAGTTAAAACACTTGCCCCTGAACTTTCTACGACACTAACTAATAATTCATAATCTCCCGGCGTGAGCATCCAACCCCGATAGACCACTTTTGAATTAGGAGTTGGGACGGGAATAATTTTTGACGAACCAGAACCCAACGATTCCAAGGAAATAACTCTAGTTTCAAACCCAGCATTTTGCATACAAGCCACTTGCTCCAAGTAAGCTGTATCCGCCTTTTTGGGATTGAAGTAATCACTAGGAAAAAGAAATATCACAATTTATCAACCAATGTATATTAAAGAATTATTTATCAATTTTTAAAAATTTAATTTCGTACAATATGTAAACGAGATTTACGTACAAACATATATTTGTCTTGCTTGTCTGCAAAGTACTCATCAACTGCCTGACGACATCCTGACCAATGATCGTAGTCATCGATAATTAAAACACCACCTGCAATAAGGTGAGGTTCAATCTGTTGTAAGCAAGTCATAACAGAGCTATACCAATCTCCATCTATATGTGCTAATGCTACTGGCTGTTCAACAAGCAGTACATCCTCAAAAAGCCCTTTTACAAGGTGGATATTATTCTCTTCCACTGGCAAATTATATGTGCGAAAGTTGTCGATAACTTTGTCTAGTAGGTTTTTCTGGTAGCCATAGTAAATATCGTTTCCTAACCCTTGAGATTGCCCACTTTTTATTACTTCATATCGTTTTTGAACATCAGTACCATCCTTTTGTGTTGGCGGTGGAATCAGATCGAAGACATCATAAACGAACAACGGCCTCCATTTTGACTTAGCTGTAGCTATTACAATAGCTGAACCACCTAATGCACAACCAGCTTCAATCAATATGCCATTAAGACCTTTTTTTTCTATTTCAGTTACACATTCAAATAAATCATTTAGAGCATTCTTGGAAAGATAGGTAAGATTATTTGTACTTACTAGATTTACAATTTTTGGTATTGGTAAATTTAGTAAAATTTTAACTTTCCAGACAATTTTTGGGAAATTATTAACCAGATTTTGTAATTTATTCCGTATTTTGTTTGCCAGACTTACTGTTTTAACCATATAAAATGCCTTAGTCTGTGAGTGTCAAGACTCTGCCTAACTTAATAGCCTTAGCTTAATTAAATCAGAGACTATTCATAAAGTAAATCTTAAGGCTAATTATGGTTAAAACGCTTGCTTTAAGAGCATTACTTTAATTGAGAGTCTGTACATTATTTGTTTAAAACTACGAACAATTTTCTCATACAGAGCCTGACTCAGTAACCCACACAGGTTGAGGCGGCTTTGCCCTAGATACTACCTTGATAGTGCAGTAAAAATGCTGCATATTATACATAAATATAGATTGCTTAGTCATCTAGGTGAAACAGCTATAAATCTTTGCTGATAACATTTTTAATAACCTTGATACAACCTAGATGCTACGGAGATAGTAACCGTCATGCGAGGCGAGGTAGTATCTAGGTGGTGGGCGAAATTCTGCTCATTAACTAGTACAATAGTATTAGTTAATTGCTAATAATTTTAGTTATATTTGTTAGTAGTAGTTTTGTACTACCGAACTTTGATCAGCGATGAGGCAGTGCTGGTGGGGTTATATGTTCGCTCTTATTTCAAGAGCGATCGCCTACGGCAGGCGATTACGCCATCGCAGATGCTCAAGTTATGGTTTATTTAGTACACTTGTATTAACAAAAACAAAATAAGAATCAATTATCTTTTGTACGATAAAAACTACGATTAAAATATAGAGTTTTTGACAACAACAGTTTTCGGACATCTAATGTCCGTTGCTGACTTATGAAAGCTACGAGAAAGTCTTTACGGGGAATGTGGCGAATATAGGCGTTTGAATATACTTCTAGCCTATACCTTATATTAGCTGTTCATTATCATCAATATCTACATTTTGATTATTCGTTTACATAACGTATCAATGTTTTGTCAACAGTTCGGGTCAGCACTAAGATTTATCAGCATTTTGGCGACGAGGTAAACAGATTTTACCTTCAATCACGTACAATGCTTGGGTGTTAGTTCCACAGTGCAACGCAAGTGATCGCACCCGACATGATGAACCCGAACCAGCTTGACAAGCTACCACCAATCAAGTTGATCCATCTTCAAGATCAAGCGCCATCAACACAGGGACAATCTAGAAGCAGGGCAGCGAAAACATCACCCCCCACAGACCTACGTTGGCTCAAGGTGCTAGAGTTCCTACGCAGCACCAACCTTGCACCAAACAGCCGCAAAATGTACGAACGTGAACTAAAGCGATTCTTGGGATGGACGCAACTGCACTATCACGAACTACGTCCGCGTCACCTTGGGTTGTACAAGGAATATATGCGGGATGAAGTCAAAACTGATGCAGGAAAACCCCTGTCAAAAGCTAGTATCAATGCAGGGATCGCCGCACTTAAAAGCTTTTTCAAGTGGATGTGCTACACATATCCTGAAATAATCGCTACTAATCCCACACTGGGTATCAAATTGGAGAAAGTACCATTACCTCCAGCCCAAAGCCTGACTGATGAACAGATGGCGCGGGTATGGTCAGCATTAGAGATGCTAGGAGAAACAAAGCAACGGGACACAGCCCTCGTCCACATTCTTTCTCACGGACTCCGCGCTGGGGAAATTGTACAGCTAAATGTTGGCTCGTTCGATGGTAAGTTGCTGTTCTTGCCTGATACTAAAACCAATGAACCCCGGCTAGTACCATTGCGAAAAGATAGCCGCAACGTACTAGAAGAGTATTTGCGATCGCGCAGCGAACAAGGCGAAGAACTAAACAGTCTCACCCCGTTGATGATTTCACACCACGCATCATATAAAGGCGAACGGCTCAGTTATCACGGGGTATATTTTGCGGTGGAGAAAATTGGTGAATTAGCTGGTATTGAGGACTTACACCCTCACCAGTTCCGCCATACCTACGCCACTGAGTTGTTGCTGTTGGGTGTTGACCCCAGTCATGCGCGGAAACTGACGGGGCATCAAAGTGAGAAAGCGTTTCGGCGCTATACTTTGCGTAGTGAACAAGAGGCGGCGATCTCTGCTTACTATCGGGCGATAGGGGAAGAAGCAGAGTAGCCTATGCCTAAGCCACTTGATCCTAAGTGTCAACTGTGTGCCAAGTTACCAGCAGCTAAGGCTAAGGTGCTGCACGGGCCAGAGGGTGATGGCTGCTGGAATCCGAAGGTTTGTCACAATCGCCGTTCATTTTACCGGAACAGTAGTAAGGAGGATTCGGCACAAATTGAGGCGATTGCCGTTGAACCGCCAGAAACATATTTCGCCGTGTTGTATCTTTACAAGGAACCTGGAGATAAACCCTTACACGCCTTGGGTGCAGAGCTATGGCTGGGACAAAAACCAATCTGCCGTTTGGAGCCGATTCACTGCTTTGGACTCACGGCGGGTAAGATTCGGGCTTACACTGATAAAGTATTGCAGGCGTTTGCAACAGAGTATAATCTGACACTGTATCAATATAAGGAGATGTTCGAGATAGCACCAGTACATTGTCCTGTGCGGCCTTGTCCCCTGCATCCTGAATCATAAAAATAACAAAGTTGTTAAGTCAATCTTGTGATAGTTAATAAAAGTTGACCTGTATTGTTCCAATACATGGACCATAAATCGTTAGCATAACAAAAAAGCTCACCATTAATTGTTGGTGTATACGTTATTTTCTTTCCTATTAAAAAGCTTAAGTTATCCTTACGGTTAATATTTCCCATTAAGGCAAACCATTTATTACTAGGGCTTCTTCGCCAAAATTCAACATAACGTAAAGATGGCTCTGTATAGCCATTAGCGTCAGATTTTATGTGCCAATCATACCAAAATTGCTCACCTTGTACTTCCAATAAGTATGTAGCATTTACTTCAAGATAAATTTTGGTTTCGTTCCAACGTTCTCTTGCTTTTATTGTGACTGTTTGTGGTTGATTAATTTCTATAAGTGACATTGATAAATCTCCAAACCACAAAGATTAGCTAAAATTCTCTATCCTCATTTTATGCTAACAGCAAAATGCTTTTTACTTGATTTTCAATTATTTATACAGACAATTATTGTAAGTGTTTATTAGACATATAATAAGCGTCTGTATCCATAACAGGGAAAGATAAGGGAAAGTGTGAAGTTAACCCAACACACGGCCCTGTGCGGCCTTGTCCATTGCATCGTGAGTAATCGTAATACAAGCGATCGCTCCCGCTTCACTCGCCCTAAGCTGAAACGAAATGAACCAACTCATAAGCTAAAAAGCTTATACTGTAAGGTGTATACAACTTTTGTTATTTTGATTCGCTTCCCCTGAGATGAGAATTGCTATGACCAGCACACCAGACCAGCCAAGCAGACTAGACCGAATTGAATTACTGGCAATCCAGAATACTGAAGCCATAGCAGCATTAACCAACAAACTCAACAATCTAACTGACAAGGTAGATAACCTAACTGATAAGGTGGATGACTTAACTGATAACGTCAGTGAGCTAACCAGTAATGTTAACTCTGTATTGGCTAGGGATGCAATATTAAATGATGTACTGTTAGAGTTACGAGATAGCCACGAAGAATTAAAACATAACTTTGAACAACACCAGCAAAACTTTGAGGAAAACCAGCGAACCACGAACGCTGCATTAAATCAGCTTGGGGCTATATTGGTGCAGTTAACAAGAATTGATCCGCAAAATTAAAATAACCATTTAGCACAAATGTAACCTTACAGGACAGTCCGTCCTTCTCCCCTGTACCATGACTATTGACAACTAACAACTGACAACTGACAACTGATAACTGATAACTGACGACTAACAACTGATAACTGATAACTGTCAACTGATAACTGACGACTAACAACTGATAACTGATAACTGTCAACTATCAACTGACGACTAACAACTGATAACTGTCAACTATCAACTGACAACTATCAACTGACGACTAACAACTGATAACTGTCAACTATCAACTGACAACTGATACCTAACAACTAACACCTGATACCTGACAACTAACACCTAACACCTGATAACTAAC
>NZ_JACJSG010000056.1 GCF_014697625.1 Anabaena azotica FACHB-119
CTGACAGGTGTAGGTTTTTTATTGGTGTTCCAAAAACCTTGGTTTGGGGTGTAAGGGTGTAGGGGTGTAGGGGTGTAGGGGTGGATGAAACAATGATTTTCTCGTTAGTTTTATAGTCCTTACTCACTGCTATATTAAAAACCTACACTTGTGAGACTCCCTCATCTCCCCCCACTCCCTCATCTCCCCCATCTCCCCCACTTTCTACTCCCTACTCCCTACTCTCTCAATGGGAATGTTTAACCAATCACTTAATTCATAAGCTAGCCATTCTAATTCTGTTTCTGATTTAATTTTGGTGTTATCGCCAAGCTCATATTTTTTTGCTCCTGCCCAAATCTCTAATTGTGCGGGTACTTGAATTTTATCGCCGTCACTATCTTTGGCAAAATGTTTTGGTATGTAAATTAGCTTGCTGATACTTTCTCTCGGTGAAGGTTTGGTAAGATGGGACTTAAAGCCGAATAATTCTTTGGTGCAGGTAATTTGTTCGTTATCTAAACGTAGTTTGATATTTCTAAAGAACTCGAAAAGCAACTTGTCACATAAAAAATAGCTAGCATACAAAAAAGGCAGATTGCTTACAAATAAGGAAGTATTAAATGATAAGATTGCCGCTATAGTGAGAAGTACTGGTAAACAGCTCCAGAGGATAATAAATGCAACCAGAAATAACACTGATAACAGATTAGCACCTTCAGGAGGAATGACTATTTCCAATGAATGCCGATCTTTGCTGAGTTTAATTTTGCTACCTAGTGGTTTACTGACTGCTAACTTACCAACATCATGTAATTGTGGCTTATGCAAAGCTTTGAGTGCTTCCTGTGCTGAACTGAAGCGCTTTTCTGAACTGGGTTCAGTTATTGACTTTAACCAGCTTGTCAAACCCGGACTGATATTGACTAATTGCTCAAACTGGATGCGAAAATCTTTTTGGGGTAAGTCGGCGGGGTGAGTACCTGTGAGTAAGTAAATTAAGGTCGCCCCTAAACTATAAAGGTCGGATGCAGGTATTGTACGCCCACCAAACTGTTCTGGTGGCATATAGCCGTAGGTTCCTACCACAGTCCTTGTCCCCTCTTCTTTACCCAAGGCTGTCTGTACGGAACCAAAATCTACTAGATAAACTTGACCGACACTATTTCCAGAACGCTCTCCTAACAAAATATTGCTAGGCTTAATATCACGGTGGATTACAGGCGGATATAAACCGTGTAGATATATGAGAATCTCTAAAATTGCAGTGGCTATTTGTTTAACATCAGATTCGGTAAAGATACGCCCAGCTTGTAAGTGTTGCTCTAAAGTTTGGGCGCTTATATAACTCTGTACTAGGGCAAATCCTTTAAGAGTTGGTGAATTTAAGTCAAAATAGTCTAAATAACGAGGAATACTGGGATGAGACAAAGACTTGAGAGTTTCTGCTTCACGCTCAAACAGCTTGAGATCATCCCATTCAAAATCACTACCAAAAGCCACCAGCTTGACAATTACTAACTTACCAGTATTAACATCCTTAGCCAGTACAGTCCGCCGTCCTGCTTTTTTTCCTAATAGCTGTAGAATCTCGTACCGAGTGTTAAAAATTTCTCCAAGCATAAAAATTGCTGTGAAGCTAAGTTGTCCGAATTTTCATTGATTATAGCGTGTCAAATAAAACAAACTCATACCCTTAATATATTGTGTATTCCTATGCCTTCCGAACTTTGGCCTTACGTTACCCCGGGTATTCCCGATGAATTATTCGAGCATTTGCCGGGAATACCCCTGACTCAGCGAGAAATTCGACTGTTGTTAATTTCCCAACTGCGCTTAGAACCTGATTCTGTTTTATGGGATATTGGCGCGGGGACTGGTACAATTCCTGTCGAAGTGGGGCTACTATGTCCAAAAGGAAAAATTATTGCTGTGGAGCGAGATGAAGAGGTAGCAAATTTAATTAAGCGTAATTGCGATCGCTTTGATGTCAAAAATGTGGAAGTTATCGAAGGTAGCGCCCCAGAATGTTTACATGATATCAACATCAGACCTCACCGGGTTTGCATTGAGGGAGGAAGACCGATTCAAGATATCTTGCAAGCAGTGTGGCAGTATTTACCCTCATCAGGTCGAGTCATTGCTACAGCAGCTAACCTAGAAAGCCTGTATGCTATTTCCCAGAGCTTTTCGCAATTACAAGCGCGAAACATCGAGCTGGTGCAATCTGCGGTCAATCGCTTAGAAACCAGAGGATTTTCTCAAACCTTTGCCGCAGTTGATCCCATTTTTATCCTTAGTGGTGAGAAACTAGACTAGGGTTAGGGACTCAATCAATGGACAGTGGACAGTGAACAGTGGAAATAACTTAATAACTGTCAACTGTCAACTGTCAACTGTCAACTGTCAAACCCAATCCCCAAAAACTCGTATGCCTTGGTCTCGGATTATCAGTGGAATTGTTGCGATCGCCCTTGCTTTAACTGCTGTCCTGTTGGGGGGTTGGTATTTTACCATCGTTTTGGCGGTCATTGTTTTTTTAGGACAACAGGAATATTTTGATTTAGTACACACCAGAGGCATTTTGCCAGCCGCAAAAACTACTTTATTCCTCAGTCAAGTTTTACTGGTTACTTGTACTTTGGATAGCAATTTAGTTGATGCGGTCATGCCCATCGCTGGTACTTTTATTTGTTTTTACTTATTATTTCAACCCAAAATGGCAACGATCGCCGATGTTTCGGCATCGATTATGGGACTATTTTATGTGGGTTATTTGCCAAGTTACTGGGTGCGGTTACGGTCAATTGGCAGCGCCTTAGTTAGTAACATACCTTTGGGCGGCTACTGGCCGGGAAGTTTGACAGATATTTTTGACGAGAAAAATTTCGCCTCTCTACCACAAGGATTCAAAATTACAGTGCTGACATTCTTGTGCATTTGGGCAGCAGACATAGGCGCTTATACTATCGGTAAATTCTTCGGCAAAACTCGCTTGTCTGATATCAGCCCTAAAAAAACAGTCGAAGGTGCAGCTTTTGGGATCAGTGCCAGTTTAGCCGTAGCCCTGGCTGGCGCTTACTATCTTCACTTACCCCAATTTCTCATAACTGGGACAATCTTAGGCTTACTAATTGGCTTGGCTAGTCTTTTGGGCGACCTCACCGAATCAATGCTAAAGCGCGATGCTGGCGTTAAGGACTCAGGACAATTGATCCCCGGTCATGGCGGCATTTTAGATCGCACCGATAGCTACATCTTCACAGCACCCCTAGTCTACTACTTCGTCACCCTAATTTTGCCCTTATTTAGTCATTAGTCAGTTGTCAGTTGACAGTTATCAGTTATCAGTTATCAGTTGACAGTTGATAGTTGACAGTTGACAGTTGACAGAAGGCTTCTTCCTTTCCCCTTCCCCCTTCCCCCTTCCCCCTTCCCCAATCACGGATTAACATTGAGTCGTCCACGACAAACTAATTGTCCGGGGATCAGCTTCAGTTCTTGAATATCGACATCTGAACCTAAATCTACGTTGTAGGGATCGCTGCTTTCTATGAGGGTGACTTGGTTTTGTTCAACTCGGATTTGCGATAATTGCAGTTGTTGTCCACTGAGCAAGTCTAAATCCAGGCTAATCTCTAAGGGTATGGGTTCACTTGTGGATGTGAGGATAGCATTCAGTTTTACTTGCTGATGAGCGAGAATAATCTTCTGCCAAATAATAGGCTTGGATTTTGCACAGTATTCTGGTAAAAGAAGATCCAGTAAGTCATTTAATGCAGTCGATAATAGTTCAGATGAGAGGGAACTGTTCAAGTCCGTCTCGTCTATGATCAACTCACCATTTACTGGTACTACGTGCATTAATTGCAGTGGTTTGCCTTTAAGTATTTGGCCTATGTTGACCTGAATATTCTCTGCTGCGAGTTTAATTTGTGTAAGATGGAGATCCTGATAGATGGCATGATTAGCAAAGATGGAAACCCAAGGGATGCAGCCGGAAAGGAGTTGGCGATCGCTAGCTTTTATTTCCACTTGCAAATCAGAGACTTGACTAACTTGCGATCGCAACCACAGTTTTACAGCTGTGGTCAATACGTTCGTAATGATACGAATTCTATTTAAACCTTTTTTGGGGACGTGATTCTCTGGCATTTAACCACTATATAGACAGGTATTTGTTGGGTAATCAACCTAATTTTAAATAAGTCTTAACTGTAACATTTATGGCTACTATCTACAAAATGCCAAGACTATTATTATTTCAAACATCAAATTATCATCAGTAAATTTACATGGAGGCTAGGTTACAAAAAGTTTTATCTCAGTGGGGGATCGCCTCTCGGCGGGAGGCAGAAGAGATGATCAGGCGATCGCGGGTACACATCAACGGTGAAGTAGCTCAACTAGGTCAAAAAGTTGACCCGGAACGTGATACAATTACAGTTGATGGCAAGTCAGTATCTGCTCAAGCTCATCCCCATCTAACATACTTATTATTAAACAAACCCACCGGAGTATTGTCTACTTGCTACGATCCCCAGGGCAGAACAACGGTGTTAGATTTATTGCCAGAAAAATTAAGTAAAGGCTTGGGTCTTCACCCAGTTGGTCGGCTGGACGCAGATTCTACAGGAGCATTAATACTGACGAATGATGGAGATTTAACATATAGGCTGACTCATCCCAGTCATAATATCCCCAAGACCTACGAAGTATTAGTTAAAGGTCATCCTCCCGAAGCAGTGTTAGAAATGTGGCGGCGAGGTGTGCTGTTAGATGGGAGAAAAACCCGTCCAGCCAAAGTAAGCTTGCTAGAAAGTCTGGCTGACAAAAGCCGTTTAGAAATAGTTTTGCAGGAGGGACGCAACCGCCAAATTCGCCGTGTATCCGAACAATTGGGATATCCAGTAGTTAAATTACATCGCATTGCGATCGGTTCAATTCAACTACAAAACTCAAAACAACCCCCATTGCGTCAAGGGAACTATCGCCTGCTTCAAGGTGAAGAAATCCGTAGTTTGCAAGAGCAAGTAAAGCACATACCTAATAAGAGGGGTTAGGGACTGGGAATTGGGGACTGGGGATTGGGGACTGGGGGGAAAGGGAAAAGGGGAAAGGGAAAAGGGGAAAGGGAAAAGGGGAAAGGGAAAAGGGGAAAGGGAAAAGGGGAAAGGGAAAAGGAAGAAGCCTTCTGTCAACTGATAACTGATAACTGATAACTGTCAACTGAGGTAAGGAGTGTAGAAAAGTCATGAAATGGCTAAGAAGAAAGCAGGATGAGCAACCACAACTATCGTTAGAACAACAAAGGGCGGAAAAGTTGGCGGAATTGGGCGCTCAATTGTGGGCTGCCCGACAAGAAAAGAGTTTATCTTTAGAAGAAATGGTCGCTATGACTAAAATTCCCTGGCGACTGTTGCAAGCAATTGAGGAAGGGAATCTCAATGATTTGCCAGAACCAATTTATATTCAAGGTTTAATTAGACAATTTGCTGATGCACTCGGCTTTAATGGTGCGGAATTTTCTAGCGAATTTCCTGTGGTGTCTCCGCAAAAGAAACTTCAACCTGTAGGCGAATCTAAATCAATTAGCCTATTACGCCCTTTTCATCTTTACTTACTATATATATTTGTCATTATCTGCTCTATCAGCAGTTTGTCCCAATTATTGAATCATGCGGCTTTAAAGGCAGATCAAGAAACTACACCATTGATAAATCAAGAAGCTGTAGCCGCCGATGCGCCACCCAAACCAATCAAAACTGAATCTGTAAGTGATATCACCAAAGAAAAGAATAATCAATCAGTACAGGTTGGTGTTACCCTCAAAGCATCATCATGGATTCGGGTAGTAGCTGATGGTAAAACACAATTCGAGGGAACATTACCAGAGGGAACTCATCGAGTTTGGAAAGCCCAAGAACAACTGACAGTGAAAACCACTAATGCTGGTGGTGTGCTAATGAGTGTCAATCAACAAGCGGCCAAGAAAATGGGAGAACTAGGTGAAGAGGAAGAGATTAAGATTGCTGCTAGACCTCAATTGTGAACTACAAGCTAGGCGTATGGGGGTATAGGGGTATAGTTTTTAAATCTACACCCCTATACCCTTAAACCCTTACACCCTTTTTAAACCGTGGAACTCACGTTATAAATAATACGAATTTGAAAAAATAAGGTTCAGCCGTTTCTGCTGTAGGAGGGGAAGTAAGTCCTAAACTTGGGCGTTCGCGTAGCGTGCCGTTAGGCAAAGTCTAAGTTTGGGCATTCCCCCGTGATTACAGAAGCCGACACTGTACTTGGTACTCCAAGTCAGTGTGGGTAGTTCACATTATTACTCTGAATGTTAAATTGATTCTTTCTTTAATTGTTTTTGAAGCTTCTGGTATTTGGTGTTGCCAAAAATGTTGTGTTGAGCCTTTCATAATCAAAAGACTCCCCTGTGTCAAATTGATTGTAATGATATCTTGCACTCCCTTGTGGAAGCAGTGGTGGGCAATGCCCACCCTACGAAATCATATGGGTTTCTGGCTGCGATTTTTGCAATAATATAATGGTGCAAAATCTCAGCCTTTTTAAACCGTCGAATTGACGTTTATTTACCTTGAGGGGCGCGTCCGTAGAGTTTGGTGAGGACTTTGAGGCGATCGCTTAATTCCTGGGTCAATGCTGAGGTATCATAGCGCCATTCCCAATTCCCCGTACCAACGCTAGGGAAATTCATTCGCGCTTCGTTACCCAAACCCAAAATATCCTGTAACGGGAGAATCGCTTGATTAGCTACGGAACTCAACGCCAAGCGAATCAAGTCCCAATGGATACCATCAGGACTAACACAACCCAAATAAAGTAAAAGATTGTGTTTCTCGTAATCGCTGGCTTGATTAAACCAACCTACAGTTGTGTCATTATCGTGAGTCCCCGTATAAACCACGAAATTACTTGTGTAATTAAATGGTAAAAACGGGTTTCCAGGGTCAGAACCAAAGGCGAATTGTAAAACCTTCATCCCTGGAAATTCATATTTATCCCGTAAAGCTTCCACCTCTGGCGTAATTACTCCCAAATCTTCCGCCAACACAGGTAATTTACCCAGTTTTTGTTTAATTACATCGAAGAGTTCTTCCCCTGGTGCTTTCACCCACTTACCATTGATGGCTGTTTCCTCTCCTTGGGGTACAGTCCAAAAAGCCTCAAACCCTCGGAAGTGGTCGATGCGAATTACATCAACATAATCCAGCATCGCCTCAAAACGCTGTACCCACCACTTAAAGTCTTGTTTTTGTAATTCCTCCCAGTTGTAAACCGGGTTGCCCCACAACTGACCAGTAGCACTAAAATAATCTGGTGGAACCCCCGCCATGAGTGCGACTTCACCTGTTTGTTCATCTAGGCAAAATATCTCAGGATTTGCCCAAACGTCAGCACTATCATGGGCTACATAAATGGGGATATCTCCGATAATTTCAATCCCCCGCAGATTGGCGTAACTCTTCAACTCCGACCATTGGCGGAAAAATTCGTACTGAATGAACTTGTAATAGAAAATCTCATCAGTTAGTTGACGCTGTACCCTTTCCAATGCTTCTGGTTGACGTTTGGCTATTGCTGGTTCCCAAGTATACCAACTGGAACTGTTTTGCGTATCCTTGAGCGCCATAAACAAGGCATAATCATCTAACCAATAGGCTTTAGTTGCACAAAACCCTGTAAATTTTTGCTGCTGTATGTCAGATGCTCTTGTTTTAAAATTCTCACAGGCTTTTTTGAGTAGTTGAATTTTGATTGGTGCAACCTGTTCAAAATCAACTTTGTCTGTGGGAAAATTGGGTAAATTAGTTAAATCTTCCTCATCCAGCAAACCCTCATCTCGTAGTTTGTCTGGGCTAATCAGTAGATGATTCCCCGCCAAAGCTGAGTAGCACATATATGGGGAGTTACCGTATCCAGTCGGCCCCAAGGGTAAGACTTGCCAATATTGTTGATAGCTTCTTTCTAGGAAATCGATAAATCTGTAGGCTTCTAAGCCTAAATCCCCAATGCCAAATCGGCCTGGAAACGAGGTAGGATGCAGTAAAACACCGCTTGATCTAATAAAAGGCATATTTCACATCAAATACAGGAGGTGGCGATCGCATCGAATCTATCATGCTAACGTCACCTTGCAAAGCTATCGGGAGATAGGGGAGGGGGAGAGATGGGGGAAACCCACCCCTAACCCCTCCCAAGAGGGGAATATGGAGATGAGGGAGAAAGGCTAATGAAAATTTCTGTTTTGAGTGCGATCGCATTTTGCGAGATTATTGGCGTTATCGCCATTATGGCATTCGTCTTTGATTAGGTTAAAAGATTTAACTACAGAGACACAGACAAGAGTAAAGTACCTTTGACCTGAATTTCTGAGATTATACTGGGTCAGGAGTATTCGGGGATGCTTTATGGATGCGGAAACATTGTTAGAAAAATATGCTGCTGGGAATCGACAATTTCATAACGAAAATCTTAGAGGGTTAGATTTAAAAGGTGCAAATCTGAGCGGAATAGAGCTAAAAGGAGCAGATTTGACAGGAGCAGAGTTAGATAATGCAAATCTAAGTGATGCCTATCTAGAAAATACCAATCTTACTAGGGCATCTATGATAGGTGCAAACTTAAGTAGTTTAAGGAAAAGTTCTAGTTTAAATTTGAGTTGGGCTGACTTGAGTGATGCTGTCTTGACTAAGGCAGATGTCAGTAATGCCAAATTTAGCAACGCTAACCTCAGTAATGCAAATCTAAGTGAAGCAAAACTCAGCAGCGCTAACTTTAGTAATAGTAATCTGAGTAATGCCAACTTAACTAGAGCGTCTTTAGAAAGTACCAATTTTAGTAACGCTAACTTAGATAATGCCAACTTGAGCGATTCTAATTTAAATTATGCAAACTTTACTGACGCATTTTTGAACGAAGCAAAAGTTGTTAGATCCAGCTTAAGTAATGCCAATTTAAGCGGTGCTAACTTGACTGGTGCTGATTTTAGTCAAGTAAATTTATCTACAGCAATACTTAAAAAAGCAACTTTTTTGGAAGCTAAGATTCGCGGTGTTAATCTATCTAACCATGATTTGTCAGGAATGAATTTAACTGGTGCTGACTTGGGTGCAGCATACCTTAAAGGTGTAAATTTGAGAGGCGCTTGTCTTCAAGGCACAAATTTAGATAAAGCCGAACTGCAACAAGTAAATTTAATGAAAGCAAACCTAAGCGGCGCAAGTCTGAGAAAGGTAGATTTAACTGGGGCGAATTTATATGGAGCTAATTTTGCAGATGCAGACCTCACTGGTGCGATAATGCCTGATGGAGAAGTTTACAAGCCCGCCTCTGAGGTAGAAATCGGTAAACAGGAACTAGCCTTAGAAAAAGTGATATTGATGACTCCTCAAGTTATTCGTACTGATAAAGCACCCGCGCCAGTGGGGGCTTATAATCAAGCGATCGCTGCTGGTAAGATGTTATTTGTCGCTGGGCAAATTGCGATCGATCCCCGGTTGGGTGATGTTGTGTACACTGATGATGTCAAAAAACAAACAGAGCAAATATTTATTAATCTAGAAGCTATCTTGACGGCTGCTGGTACTAGCTTTGCTAACGTCATCAAGACCACTGTATTTTTAGCTGATATGAATGATTTTGCCATTGTAAATACAGTTTACGCCAAGTATTTTGATGAGGCTACAGCGCCAGCGCGTGCTTGTGTGGAGGTGTCACGGTTGCCAAAAGATGTGTTAGTAAAAATGGAATGTATTGCTGTGATTCCTGAAAGATAGAATTTGGTCAGTGGTTAGTGGGTGAATAAGGTAGTAGGTAGGGGCGGGTTGACAAATATCTACCATAATTGATGATGGTCTTGGTGAACTCGTTCCTACAACTGACAACTGACAATTAACAATGACTTATAGAAATCCTGCACCTACGGTTGATATCATCATCGAATTGATAGACAGACCGCATAGACCGATAGTATTAATTGAGCGACATAACGAGCCTTTGGGTTGGGCGCTTCCAGGGGGTTTCTTGGACTATGGGGAAGCGGTGGAAGTGGCGGCGCGGCGGGAAGCGCAAGAGGAAACGGGGTTAGAGGTGGAATTAGTAGAACAGTTGTTGGTGTATTCTGATCCTAGCCGTGACCCGCGTCAGCATACAATTAGTATTGTATTTTTGGCAACAGCGACGGGGGAACCAAAGGCGGGGGATGATGCTAAAGGTGTAGGTGTTTTTGAATCTTGGGTCGTCCCTAATAATTTATGTTTTGACCACGATCGCATTTTGCGGGATTATTGGCGTTATCGCCATTATGGCATTCGTCCTCGATTAAGCTCAACAGTTTAAATTCAACAATAGCCAAACACAAGGTTAATCACATCTATGGCTCATCAAATTATTCGTACTGATAAAGCACCTGCACCAGTGGGGCCTTATAATCAAGCGATCGCTGCCTCTGGTAAAATCCTCTTTGTAGCTGGACAAATTGCCCTTGACCCCACCACAGGCGAAGTTGTGGGTGAAGGAGATGTCAAACAGCAAACAGAACAAGTATTTGCTAATGTCCACGCCATCCTGCAAGCTGCTGGTATCAAATTTAGTAATGTAGTCAAAACAACTGTGTTCCTAACTGATATGAATGACTTTGTAGATGTGAATGCAGTTTATGCTAAGTATTTTGACCAAGCTAAAGCGCCAGCGCGTGCTTGTGTGGAGGTGTCACGCTTACCAAAAGATGCGTTGGTAGAAATTGAGTGTATTGCTGTGATTCCTGAAAGATAAAATTGTTGTCAGTGGTCAATAGTCAGTGGCTGGTTCGCCGTTTTCCCTACGCACAGTATGCGGAAGAAGGGACTAGGGGAGAATAACTAATGACTAATGACCAATGACTATAGCAGGGGACAGGTGACAGGGGACAGGTGACAGCTTCAAAAGCTGATTAATATAAGGGTTTTATAATTTATATCATGTCCGCTTAATCACTTATCATATCTTGGGGGTTGGTAATTGCTAATTGCTAATTGCTAATGATAGAAAACAATTACCTATTCGCTATTACCCATTACCGACCCTAGCAACTATATCGTAAATAATTAGCCGGACTTGATATTACCTATGTCCTAACCTCTGTGGCTACTGCTATAATACCAATTCTCTGTAACAATGCACTTAATAAAATTTTGCACCTTTGCATCTTCTCTACGAGACGCTACGCGAAAGCGTCTTTGCGTGAGCTTAACAGATAGCATATCTCTACATACCCACAATGCGGACATACATAAGTTATTTTAAAATAGCAGTTGCCTTATAAATTAGGACATCATTCAATCTTCAAACCTTGACTTTCAAAGACTTTTAACCCTGTTACCTGTCCCCTGCTATATATACAGGACTTACGCAAGTGTCACAATTGGTGGTTGGTGCGTGACGCTACAAGTCTCATTACCATGTTCAAATATTATCGCCAGTCACACACCCTACAAAAAAAATATGCCAGTTGCGTAAGTCCTAATATAGTTAATTTGGTTGGTAATGGGTTATATAATTACCAACCATAAGAATTGTTAAAACTGATGTGATTTAATGGGCGATTTCCTTTAAGGTTTGTAGTAATTGCAGTATTTCATCTACTGAATTGTAGTGTACTAATCCCAGACGTAATAAACCGCCATCGGCTTCTACACCTAGTTTTTCAGTGAGATTTAGGGCATAAAAGTTACCATGCCAAGAGAAGATTCCGCGATCGCCTAATTCTTTAGCTACATCTGCGGGACTTTTCCCTTGCAGTCTTATTGCTACTGTTGGTGTCCGCCAAGCAAAGCGTTGTGGGTCGGTAATACCATATATGGTTAAGCCAGGAATTTCTTGTAAGCCGGAAATTAGCTTATGACTCAATTCTCTTTCATATTGCTGGATGGCTGACATAGCAGCAACTATGGCGGCGCGACGACTGTGATAAGCTGAGGCAATTTCATGTGCTGGTTGTTCGGGTGATGTGAAAAACCGGGGACAGTGGAAATGTTCCAAGCCTTCTTTATCAGCCTCAATTAAGGCAGAAACTAACTCTTGGTCAATTGTGGGGGAAACATGACAACCTAATTTTGCCAAGTAGTTAACCGCCGCTACTACACCCGCCATTCCTTCATAATTGAGGGTTCCGGTTTCCCAACGAGAGGGAACTTCATCGGGTGCTGGTTTGACTTTATAGGGTTGTAGGTTCGCCAGATGTTCTCGCTTACCATATAAAACGCCAACGTGGGGGCCGAAGAATTTGTAGGCGGAACAGGCGAGAAAATCACAACCCAAACCATGCACATTAATCGGCCCATGAGGTGCATAATGGACTGCATCGACATACACCAAAGCACCCACAGCATGAGCTAGTTTGACTATGGTGGCGATATCATTGATTGTACCTACAGCATTGGAAGCATAGGTGACTGCAACTAACTTGGTGCGAGAATTAAGTTGTTGTTCTAAATTGCTCATATCCAAGGTGCAATCATCGACTTGGATATCGACAACGCGAATAGTTGCACCTTGTTCTGCCAAAGCATACCAAGAAGATATGTTAGCGGAATGGTCAAGTCGGGTGACGATAATTTCATCACCTGGTTGTATTGTCTGCCCAATAGCACGGCTTAAGCTAAAGGTGAGTGTGGTCATATTCGCACCGAAAACCACCTCATCATTGTCGCAACCTAAAAAATCTGCGATCGCAGCCCTAGCTGCAATAATTAAAGCATCTGTCCGCGCACTAGTAGCAAAAGCCCCATGTGCGTTAGCATTTGACCTGACTAAATAATCACTGATAGCATCTAAAACAGCACCCGGTACTTGTGTGCCACCAGGCCCATCAAAAAATATTGCTGGTTGTCCGTTGATTTTTTGTGTAAGTGCAGGAAACTGAGAGCGTATCCATTTCAAGTCTAAAGCTTCCATATCAGACTCCTTGGCTAATGGTATTTACCTATACCTTGAGCCACTGCGAAAAATTAATTCTAACTCACTTGTAATGACGCGGACAGATGTAATATTGTGTCTGGTTAAGGGACTGGGGATTGGGGATTGGGGACTGGGGGAGATGGGGGAGATGAGGGAGATGGAGGAGATGAGGGAGTGGGGGGAGAACAACTGACAACTGACAACTGATAACTGATAACTGATAACTGATAACTGATTATGTCTCAAACCTTATCTATTCGTGATGTGCGTCAGTTGGGTATTAACCTGAATCATTGGTATGTGGTGGCGCGTAGTGATGAAGTCACAAGTCAGCCTTTGGGAGTGACAATTTGGCATCAAGCGATCGCACTTTATCGAGACAGTGCAGGACAAATTCACGCTTTAGAAGACCGTTGTCCCCATCGGCAAGTTAAACTTAGTCACGGTCAAGTTATTGGCAATGAATTGGAATGTGCTTATCATGGTTGGCGCTTTAATCATCATGGTGAATGTGCAACTGTTCCATACTTAGCCGAAAATCAGAAACTCCCCAACTGCACAATTCGCCGCTACCCAGTCAAGGAACAAGATGGTTTTATTTGGTTATTTCCTGGTGAGAGTGAACCATCTGTAGAGCCTCTGGGTTTACCAGAATGGGATCATTTGAATTATATTGCTAGTGTGGCAATTATTAACTGTCAGGCTCATTATTCTTATTTAATTGAAAATCTGATGGATATGTATCACGGACATTTACATCAGGATTTACAAGCTTGGGCAGAAGCAGAATTACAAGATATTCAGGAAAATGATGAGCGTGTTGATGCTCATTATCAAGCTCAAAGTTATTATAAAATAGATAAAATTTGGTCTATTTCCCAATTATTTTTCCCAGCTTTGCGGCGCTTACATCCAGAACCTTTGGATGTCAGTTATATTTATCCCCATTGGAAATCTACTTTGGGTAAGGATTTTATAATTTATTGTTTGTTATGTCCGGTAAATGAGACACAGACAAAAGCCTATTTAATTCATTTCACATCCTTAAATGCTTTTTGGCGACTGCATAAATTACCTGTATGGTTTCGGCGCTTTGTCAAAGATAGTTTGTTTAATGCAGCTAAAAAATTCCTTGATGGTTTAGTGATTAAAGATGTGCAGATGATTGAAGAAGAACAACAGGCTTATTTACAAAATCCTCAAAGACGGAATTACGAGTTAAATCGTGCTTTAGTTAGCGTGCAACGATTGATGAAAAATCAAGCATCATAAGATAGGGGTGTAGGGGTGGAAAACTTTTATCTGTAGGGTGCGTCAGCCCCAATAATTTCGTACACATTCAAGGATTTTCCACATCTGACGCACCCTACTGGCTTGGCATTAAAATGTGGTAATAGATTGGGAAAAAATTGAACGCAGATAAACGCAGCGAAAAGTTCTGTAGGAGGGTTAGCCCGACCTAGGAAACTTTTCAAGACAGATAAACGCAGATGAGATAATGGATGTGTTGCCAAGATTTTTTGAATTGGTATGAGATTTTTCGCTAATGGACTATTTTAGGACTTACGCATAAAAACGAAAAATCAAGGGTTTGGGCAAGGGTGTAGGGGTATAGGGGTATAGGGGTGTAAATCTTTAAAACCCTTACACCCTTACACCCTTACCCCCCTACACCCTGTCTCAACAGATAACCTTGGTGCGTAAGTCCTGTATTTTAGTCTTGCCAGGCCACTACGGTAAGCTACGCTAACGCACATAATAGAAATAAAAACTATAATGAACCAGGTAGACTACCTCCGCATTAGCCTAATAGATCGTTGCAATTTTCGTTGTCAGTATTGTATGCCAGAGGGGTCGGAACTAGACTATATCCTCAAGCAACAGTTATTGACTGATGCGGAATTGCTGACTTTAATTCAAGAAGTATTTATCCCCGTTGGTTTTAGCCGCTTTCGGCTGACAGGGGGAGAACCTTTACTGCGTCCCGGTGTTGTGGAATTGGTGAGAGCGATCGCATCTTTACCCCAAACGCAAGACCTTTCCATGACTACCAACGCCTTTTTACTAGCGCCTTTAGCGCAAAACCTTTACAATGCTGGTTTACGACGCATCAATATCAGTTTAGATTCCCTCGACCCACATATATTTGACCAAATTATCGGTAGTCGTGGGCGTTCTCGCTGGCAACAGGTCTGGGATGGTATTCTAGAGGCTCATCGCGTAGGCTTCGACCCGTTAAAGTTGAATGTAGTGGTAATTCCTGGTGTCAATGACCACGAAATTCTTGATTTAGCGGCTTTAACTCTTGATAAACAATGGCACGTGCGGTTTATTGAGTTTATGCCCATCGGTAACGGAGAATTATTTGGCGATCGCGGTTGGGTATCTTCCGCAGAACTCCGCCAACAAATCCGCGATCGCTGGGGCTTGACAGAATCACAAATTCGTGGTGCAGGCCCGGCGGATGTCTTTCAAATCCCTGGCGCAAAAGGGACAATCGGATTTATTAGTCAGATGTCGGAGTGTTTTTGCGATCGCTGTAACCGAATGCGTCTTTCTGCTGACGGTTGGCTACGCCCCTGCTTATTAAATGAAACTGGTCAACTTGACTTGAAAACTTCCTTACGCGCTGGTGTCAGCACAAGTCAATTACGAGAACAGGTGAGACATTTATTAGAAATCAAGCCAGAAATTAACTTCAAAGGACGCGATTCTGGTACTACAGGAACCTATAGCCGCACCATGTCCCAAATTGGCGGTTAGTTATCAGTTATCAGTTATCAGTTATCAGTTATCAGTTATCAGTTATCAGTTATCAGTTATCAGTTATCAGGTTATTTTCACTGTCAACTGTCAACTGTCTACGCGATACTCCCTCGCTTCCTAGCTTCTTTGTAAGAAGTACCGACATTTTTCAAGCCGGCTTTAATCATTTGTTTTTCTAGTAGGGCGAAGAATCGGGTTTTATCGCCGCCTCTGACTACGGCTTGGTTGTGGGCTTCGGCGATCGCCACTGGATAACCATATCCTTTCTGCACCTGTGCTAACATCAATCCTAAAGCTTGGTCAAACATTTCTGTATCTTGAGCTACCCAGGCAGGAACTTCTATCCGTGCGATTTCTGTACCAACATGGACATAGCAAAAGTATATGCTGTGGTCTCCATAAAGCTCTAAAATCCTAGTATTACTCCGCCACAAGGGGCCGCGTTGTCCTGGTTGCAGTTGGGTTGTCCACAATGCTGTATCCCGCAGAGGGTCAAATACTTTACATGGTACTTTTTCTAATTGATTGGGGCAATAACTAGCACAATCAGGTGCAGTATGAGGACAAACCATTAAACGCAAAAAATTCACTGCTTCCACATTCCGGGAGGCGCTAACATAACCCATCAGAGGAATTTGAGCATGACGCATTTGCTGCCAAGCTTCTAAAATTGGGGGTAAGATATGATCTCTTGCATCTTGGGGTAACTGTTCTAAGAACCAGTAGATTAATGAACCATCTACCATTGCGAGAGTGGGGGGAGTGGGGGGAGATGGGGGAGTATCTGAGGTGGATGAATGAGTATTTGAGATAGATGAATCCGCCTCTGAGGTGGATGAATGAGTATTTGAGATAGATGAATCCGCCTCTGAGGTGGATGAACGAGTATCTGAGCTAGATGAATCCGCCTCTGAGCTAGATGAACGAGTATCTGAGGTGGATGAACGAGTATCTGAGGTGGATGAACGAGTATCTGAGGTGGATGAATGAGTATTTGAGATAGATGAATCCGCCTCTGAGGTGGATGAACGAGTATCTGAGGTGGATGAACGAGTATCTGAGGTGGATGAACGAGTATCTGAGATAGATGAATCCGCCTCTGAGGTGGATGAACGAGTATCTGAGCTAGATGAACGAGTATCTGAGGTGGATATTTCTCCTCTGCTCCTCTGCTCCTCTGCTCCTCTGCTCCCCCAGTCCCCAGTCCCCAGTCCCCAGTCCCCAGCGCCCTCATGTGCGTTACAAGCCAGTTCAGCTAAAACAATTGCTTCGCTGGCTGTGCGGCGGAAACTCATCCATTCCTCGGTTCTAATTCCCCACTGGCGGGACATATATAAATCTTCTTGGCGGTAAAATACCTCTGGCAAACTATCGAGTATGGGGTAGCGATTTTGTCCGTAATGTAGAACTACCCTACCGATATTTAACAGGTAACAGTAAGCAATTTCGTGGTGACTGGGGGAGATTTGCGAACCATCGGTGGCGATGACGGTATGTACCTTGGGAGGCGTGGGAATAGCTACACAGGTGTTAAGCGGCTCAAGGGGTGTAGCATTAGCAAAGAGAATGCGATCGCGCCACTTTTCCTGACGTTCAATTAACTCTTGTTGAAAATCGATAGCCTTTTTGAGATGCTGTTGCGCCAACTCTAAACGCTGGCGACTAGCCACAGCCTCTAGGGATAGATGCTGGCTTAAACCCTGCATTTGTCGCGCTAATTTCGTCAGGTCAAGCATAAGTTGTCAGTTATCAGTTATCAGTTATCAGTTATCAGTTGTCAGTTGTCAGTTATCAGGTGATGTTCCCTGTTCATTGTTCACTGATAACTGACACACCTAGTCCCCAGTCCCTCAAACCCACCCTGAAAAATCTTTAACAAATTGAGACAAAGATAATAACTGGATTTGCGGATCGCTTTGGGCTATTTTTCTTTCTGCTTGGGTATTATAGCCCCAGTCTGCCAAGAAAAGCTTAACATCTGCCAAGTCCGTTTGCTGTTGGACTAGCTGTAATGTTTTGAGTCTATCTTCTACAAACCATAAACTCACGGGTTTGTGATCTGCCGCTTGAATTAACTCGCGCAAAATTTCATATTTAGGACGCTTTACTTCTTTACCAAAAATTGCGGCTGCTGGTAAATCTACACCTTCTTGCTTTAATAACTGTTGGACAAAACGTCCCTCTTTGGTGGTGACAATATACAACTTAACTTCACTTGCTAGGGTGATTTTAAGTTTCTCGATTATACCCTGATAAAATCTATGCAGACTCAGCCATCCATCTAAATCGTTAGCAATCCATTTATCACGCAAGCCGTCTAATTTTGTGGCAATTTCTTTTGCTTGTAGATGGCTATCTAATAATATCTTTGGGGTAATATTTCCCCAGTTATGAAGGATATGATCATCAGAATTACCGTCTATTAATGCTTTGATTAAAACAGGCATTTCCCAACCTGTTTCAATTACAGGACGGAGACGATAAAATCTTAAAGCCAAATCATCTGGGGGTGCGTCATTAGCAGACGACCAAATTTGGCAATAAGTACGCCAGGCTACCTCAAAATATTCGATTAGTCCGTCGCAAATTACTCCATCAAAGTCCAGGGCTAAAATTGTGGGATTACTTGCGGTCATTGTTTACAAAATGAATACTGCTGTTGTCAGCTTAACGTATTCATTAATTATTTTCTGTATAAAAGTATCTTAATAAGTTAATTAAATACCCAATATTTGATGAATGTATTTACATTTCTAATCACTCTAATTGCTGCGGATTAACAATTACTATGTTTGGTATAACTACAAAATCACGAGGATTAAATGTTAATAAATGTGTAACTTCATGATAAAGCATTACTGCAACTATACGAGCATCATGAGTCCGCTTACCCATCACTTTGTAAGTTGTAACCAAATCTAACCAATTGACAAAAATATCTGAAGACTCCTCTAACAAAGGGAAGCGATTAAGAAGTTGATCTATTGTGCTTCTTATTTGTTCTACTGTCCATCCTAAACCATTTACTTCAACTGGTCTTGTGGCAACAACCCAAAACTCAACAATAATTTGATCTGTGAGAAAGCACTCATCGCCTTGTGCAAGTAAAAAAGATACCGTGTTTGTTGCTAATTCGTGCTGCACATCACAAGGGTTACACAGACGTATAATAACATTAGTATCAAGCAAGTATTTTGCCATTATTCATAAATGCTATCACGGCTAACGGCTTCATCTGATAGACTTAGACTGTTTTTAGGAAGTTGTGATACCCATTCCTGAAACTCTCTTGCTCGTTCTCTTGGTGTCAGGCTTTGCCACAAAGGGACAGATGAAATTTCTTGTTGTGATTTTAATTCAATAGAGGCTATATAATCAGCGATTTGCTGGAGTTGTTCTTCGTTGAGTTTGTCAATTTCTTTTTTTAGCTTTTCTCTCAGCATATTATTTTCACACTTTATATATACATAAAATTTCATTCATATCATAACATTCTCCTCTGTGCTAAAACCTATTTTTGATAAGTACTAGGTATCAAAACCCCATGTTTGGGACTAAATAATAATGCCAATAGGAATAATCCCGAAACTACTAGAACAATTGCTGGGCCGGAGGGCAAATTGTAGAAGTAGCTGAGGTACATACCGCTAATACTAGAAAATACGCCAATACCTGCACCTAAAAACATGACTTGGTGCAAGCGTTTAACTAATAGATAAGCTGTTGCTCCTGGTGTAATTAATAGTGATAAAACTAAGATTACGCCTACTGCTTTCATGCTGGCGACAATTGTTAAGGCAATTAGCAGCATTAAGCCGAAGTTGAGTTTATTTACTGGTAAGCCTGCGGCTTGTGCGCCTAATGGGTCGAAGGTGTAAAATAATAGTTCTTTGTATAACAAAATAACTACTATTAAAACAATGGCGGCGATAATAGCAGTATCACGTACTTCATCAATGGTAACGCCCAGGATATTACCAAATAAGAAGTGATTCAGGTCGATTTTATTATCTTTTTGAATAACCGTAATTAGGGTTACGCCAAGGGCAAAGAATGCAGAAAATACTATACCCATTGCTGCATCTTCTTTAATTGGCGATCGCGTCCTAATCCATGCGATCGCCATCGTACTCATGACCCCAGCAATAAACGCGCCTACAAAGATATTAGCACCGATCATAAAGGCGATCGCTAATCCCGGCAAGACCGAGTGGCTAATAGCATCACCCAACAGCGCTAATCTTTGCACCATCAGGTAACTACCCACAACCGCACACAATAAACCTACCAAAATTGCAATCACTAGCGATCGCTGCATAAAGCCATATTGCAACGGTTCAATTAAAGCTTCTAACATAATTTAGTCATTAGTCATTAGTCAATAGTCAACAGTCAATAGTCATTAGTCAATAGTCATTAGTCAATAGTCAATAGTCATTAGTTATTAGTCCATAGAAAGGTTAGAGGCTTATTCCTTTCACCCTTTCCCCTTTCCCCTTTTCCCTTTCCCCTTCTCCTTTCCCCTTGCTATGCTGCATCGGAAAAGTACATAACTTTACCACCGTAAGCATGACTAAGGTTTTCTTCTGTCAGAACTTGTTGACGGGAACCTGTGGCGATTAATTCCCGATTTAATAAGATTAAATCATCAAAATGGCTGATAGATTCGCCTAAGTCGTGGTTAACTACTAGGACAATTTTTTGAGAATCTGCTAGTTCGTGAAAGACTTCAAAAATTACTGTTTGGGTTTTTTGATCAATACCTACAAATGGTTCATCAAAACAGAAAATGTCTGCTTGCTGTGCTAAAGCCCTGGCTAAAAATACTCTTTGCTGTTGTCCACCTGATAATTGTCCGATGGGGCGATCGCAATATTCAATCATTCCCACCCTTTGTAGCGCATTTTTCGCAACTTGGCGACTCACCGCCGAGAAACTCCGCAACCAGCCTGTTTTCTTCACCCTTCCCATCATCACCACATCCCAAACTGTGGCGGGGTAACTCCAGTCAATTTGGCTACGTTGGGGAACATAGGCGACTTTCCCCAACTGCTGCATCAAGGGTTTGTCTTGATACAGTACCTTACCACTACTGACGGGAACCAAACCTAACATTGCTTTCATGAGTGTGCTTTTACCTGCGCCGTTAGGGCCGAATATCCCCGTCAGTCGTCCCGGTTTGACAATACAGTTAACATCCCGCAAAGCTTCCTGTGTACGGTAATGTACTCCTAAATGGGAGATATTAATTGCTGCTGTTGCTGTGTAGCTATTAACTGATTCAAAGGTAGAATCACCTGCTAAGGAAAAGTTCGCAATTCGCATAATGTCATTTCCGAGACTGAAAAAATGAAAAGAATATGAAAATACTGTACCTTGAAAAATGAGAGAAATATGAAAATTAATATAACAGTCCGATGAATACAATCACTCACTCAAAAGCCAGATATTGCTGGCAGCCAGTATTAGCAATAGTTTTGGCACTTTTGGTAGATGGATGTGCAGCAGTTAACTCTAACCGAAATAGTCCAGATGCGGGGGGAAAACCGCGAGTAGTTGCGACTAGCACCATCATTGCTGATTTAGCGCAGGAAGTCGGGGGAGAGGAAATTCAGCTAACGGGGATTCTTAAACCAGGGGCTGATCCTCACGTTTACGAACCAGTACCCGCCGATAGTCGGTATTTAGAAGAAGCCGACTTGATTTTATACAACGGCTACAACTTAGAACCAGGGCTGATTAAGTTAATGAATGCTGCTGGAGGTAAGGCGCGGAAGTTAGCAGTGGGAGAAGTCGTCAAGCCGTTACAGTTGGATAAAGGCGGCGCAGTAGTTCCAGATCCTCACGTTTGGGGAAGCGCAGAAAATGCAGCAGCTATGGTTAATAGTATTCGAGATGGCTTAATTGAGTTATCCCCCAAAGACAGAGAGAAATATACTCAGAGGGCTGCACAACTTACAAATGAGTTAAAACAACTCCATAGTTGGATTAATCAACAAATACAGACAATTCCGCCAGATAAACGTAAGCTGGTAACTACACATGATGCTTTTCAATATTATGGACGGGCTTATGGACTTGCGATCGCCGGCACATTAATTGGCATCAGCACCGAAGAACAACCAAGCGCCCAAACAGTGCAAAAATTAGTAGAATCAATTAAAAAAACGGGTGTCCCAGCAATTTTTGCCGAAACTACAATTAATCCTGCCTTAATTAAAACCGTTGCCCAAGAAGCAGGCATAAAATTAGCGCCAAATCAACTGTATTCTGATTCCATTGGTGCTAAAGGAAGTAATGGTGATACTTACATCAAAATGATGGAAGCCAACACCCGCGCCATTGTTGAAGCCTTGGGGGGAAAATATACACCCTTTCAACTAAAGAAATAAACCTTCAATTCGACCTGTATTTCTATAGTTAGAGGTGAAATGAAAATTACAGGAATAAGATATAACCACAGGTATGTAATTTCTGATAAAATAGTAAACTCTTACTGAAGAAAGAACTAATTAAAACTGGGATTTTCTAGATTGGGTGAGTAAACATAAACTTTTAATTTGTGTACTAGCCATGAATAACGAAAAACTAGAAAATCAAAATAATCAATCTGCAGAAATTAGACAACCAGTAAGTCAAGATTGGCATTCTCGTGAAGAACCCACTGCTAAAGAACAGAACCTAACAGCTAACCCAGGCGATAAAATTGACGATAACAAATCTCTGGAAGAAAAAGCCCAACAGGTAGCTGTAGATTCACCAGACATTACAGGCGACCATATTACAGTTCCTACTTACTTCGTTGTAGACTACCCCGATGGTGAGAAGAAAGCACTCCACCACGTAAAAGACGCTGAAGAAATTTCTGATGTAATTCGTCAAGCCAGAGTAGATGAAGACGGAAATCGCATTTGGTGGTAATCCTCTTACAATTCAAAATTAAGAACACCAAGTTTTGTAGGGTGGGCAATGCCCACCATTTGCTTATTGATAAAGTGTAAGATGTCGAATTAAAATTAAGAACATTTAAAAATAGAGAGAAACCATTAACTATCGATGAAGCCGAGGAATGGTTTACAAATATAACTCAATCGAAGTTGCGATCGCCTGATGCCCAAATAGACTTAAAGCAAGAAGTGAAATTAGACAATATGGATAGAAACACAGTCAAAAAATTCGAGAAAGCATATCGTGCTGTTTCTTATCTAGAACATCTTTACATAGACCATGATTTTCGGCTGATTAAAAGCCGAAGAGAAGCTACACAGCGACCAAGTTATACTATTGCTATCCGTTTGTAGTGTGTAATTAGTAGTTATGGTATTTATAAATTATCGGCATTCTCTACTTTTAATACTATTGTTTCTAACTCAGTTTCTAACTGCTCAATAGTTGGTAAATTATCATGTAATTGCTCAGGTAAAGTATCTTGTATTTGGTATGTAGAAACACCAATAGGCTTATCAATATCGCGTAGAGAATATTCTGCTATTATTTTATTTCTACTTTTACACAAAATCAGTCCAATTGTAGGCTGATCATCTGGATGCCTTAATAAATCATCTACCGCACTTACATAAAAATTCATCTTACCAGAAAATTCAGGTTTAAATTCCTCAATCTTAAGGTCAATCACCACAAAACAGCGCAAACGCAGGTGATAAAACAACAAATCAATATAAAAATCCTCGCCACCTACTTCAAGATGGTACTGACTACCAACAAAAGCAAAACCAACGCCTAATTCTAGTAGAAAATCCCGAATGTGATTGATTAATGCACGTTCTAAATCACGCTCTAAAAAATCCTCTCCTAAATTGAGAAAATCAAACTTATAAGGGTCTTTTAATAACTGCTGTGCTAATTCTGATTGTGGCTGAGGTAGTGTGTTGTTAAAGTTAGTAGTTGCTTGACCTTGACGTTGATATAATTTGCTCTCAATTTGATGAACTAAAACATTGCGACTCCAACCATGTTGGATAGTTCGCTGTGCATACCAAAGACGTTCTGTTGTGTCTTCGACAGCATCCAAAATACGGACATTGTGACCCCAAGGAATTTGTGCAACAACCTGTTGCACAATTTGCTCATCCTGGTAAGCTTCAGCCAACGCCCGCATATACTTGAGGTTTCTGGGTGAGAAACCTTTCATCTGTGGGAAAGCTTTCTGTAAGTCAGCAGCCAGTCGAGTAATAACTTTTGCCCCCCAGCCTTGCTGCTGTTGTCGATGTAGAATATCTCGTCCAATTTGCCAGTAAAGCAATACTAATTCTTTATTGACTGCAACTGCTGCCCTTAATTGGGCGCTAGAAATTCTTGTCTTTAATTCAGCTAAAAAATCTTCGTAACCTACAATATCTGATGTACTACTTTTTGCCAGTTTAGGTATATCATCCGTCATAAATACTTTATACAATCGACTCATTCTAACTCTACTGCTAAGTTGACTCAGACGACGACAGTTGAGAAATTAAAGCAAAATAGAAATGTAGCCTGTTGTTTAGCCAACCTTGAATCAAACTAACTCCGTGCGTAATTTGCAAGAAACTCACTTAAACCGCGCCCGCGCCAGCTTGAGACAAGCATTGTCTTGGTATGGATATCTTCGTAAGTCTGGACATTTATCATATAACCCAGAGTTGGCGGGTTTGGTGAAACCAGAAATAGAATTGTTAAATTCTACACTGAGCAAGCTGGACTCTAACATAATTAGAATCGCCGCCTTTGGTTTAGTCAGTCGGGGCAAGTCGGCGGTGTTAAATGCTTTATTGGGCAGTAAAATTTTACAAACAGGCCCCCTCAACGGTGTGACTCAATGGCCCCGTTCTGTACGTTGGCAAGCTGGGGGCAAGGTGATAGTAGAATTAATTGATACACCAGGACTAGATGAAATTCAGGGTGAGTCACGCGCCCAAATGGCGCGGGATGTGGTGCGTCAAGCTGATTTAATTTTATTTGTGGTGTCTGGGGATATTACCCGGACTGAATATCAAGCCCTGCTGGAGTTACGACAGGCGCAGAAACCGCTAATTTTAGTGTTTAACAAAATCGACTTATACCCAGATACAGACCGAGCCGCGATATATAAAAATTTACAACAATTAGGTGCGGGAAATCCTCAAGCCAAGCCGCTACTACCCGATGAAATTGTCATGATAGCGGCGGAACCTGCACCGATGGAAGTCAGGGTGGAATGGCCTGATGGTCAGGTAAGTTATGAATGGGAAACGCCACCGCCACAGGTAGATGAACTTAAGCAGACTATTTTAAATATACTCAATCGGGAAGGCCGATCGCTCCTAGCATTAAATGCACTGATTCAAGCAAGAGATGCAGAAGCGGCGATCGCCCAAAAAACTCTTGACATCCGCCAGCAAGAAGCGGAGGATATCATCTGGCAGTATACCAAATACAAAGCCCTCGCCGTAGGGTTAAATCCCATCGCCTTTTTCGATATTCTGGGTGGAACTATCGCTGATTTGGCTTTAATTCGTTCCCTGGCGCGGTTGTACGGTTTACCGATGACTAGCTACGAAGCCGGGAAAATCTTAAAAACCATCTTCATGAGTTGTGGGGGCTTATTGCTGGGAGAATTGGGTAGTAGCTTCATGTTGGGTTTAGGTAAAAGTACAGCCGCCTTAACCAGTGGCGATAATCCCACCAATATTACAGCCTTTGCTGGAAGTGCGATCGCTCAAGCGGGAATTGCTGGTTATGGCGCATATTCTGTAGGTAAAGCCGCCCAAGTATATCTAGAAAAAGGCTGCACTTGGGGACAATTAGGCGCTAGTACAGTCATTGCAGAAATCCTTTCCCAAGTAGACCAAAATACAATTCTGTATCGGTTGCAACAAGAACTGCATATAAAATATTGAGATTCAATAAAAATTTTGACTAAATAACTACTATTGTTGAGAACTTATCAATTTACATCAAAATCCTCTGATAATCCTGCCCAAATGCTATTTTCCGAGGCAATATAAAAGAGGAGGCAAAAGGCTTAATCAGTTGACAGTTGACAGCTTATTTCCACTGATAACTGATAACTGATAACTGATAACTGACTTTCAAGTGAGGGATTCCCACTAAGAATTGGTCAGAAAATGGCGGTGTTCAACACCATGCTTTTGGGGAAGCCTATCTAAACTAGAAATATAAGTCCTGAAGACAATAACAACTAACACGCATAGCGTAATCAACAGAGGCAACAATATCATGACAGCAATTTATAATGTAGCTCCCAACGCTTTCAACGCTGACAAAGATGAAGCTACAGATTTAGAAAAAGCCATCCTCTCGGCGATCGCAGAAGCTCGTTCTACTTGTGAACTCAACGGCGATGGTTCTCCCAACTGTGCGGTAGCTTGGGACATTGTAGAAGAATTACAAGCTGAAAAGTCTCATCAACTACAAGCCAAAAAACACAAAAATTCTCTAGAATCTTTCTGTGATTTGCATCCAGAAGCTTTAGAATGTCTGATATATGACATTTAATTAATGGCTGATATAAAAATAACTCATATTTCATCAGCCTCGTGATTACGAATTACTAAATTCATCCATAGCTAATTTAGTAATTTGTTGAATAACAATTAGATCCGGTGGTGGTGTTTCGCTTGCCATTTTTAACCATAATAGGTATTCCACATTTCCCGCCGGGCCAGTAATTGGCGACCAAGTTAAACCCTTGTATTTCCAGCCTAATTCCTCAGCCACCAGCCAAACTTGGAAAATAGCATCAGCTTGGTCACGAGGATCACGCACAACACCTTTTTTCCCCACACGAGATTTACCCACTTCAAACTGTGGTTTAACTAATAACACAGCTTCACGGGGAGATTGAGTAAGTCGCCACACCGCAGGCAAAATCTTGGTTAGGGAAATAAACGAAACATCCACCACCGCCAAGTCTGGAACAACATCCCCCTCACCAAATAAATCCCCAGGTTGCAGTTGCCGTAAATTGGTACGTTCGCGCAAAATAACCTGGGGATTATTTCGTAAACCCCAATCGGTTTGTCCATAACCGACATCAATACCGTAGACTAATTTAGCGCCAGCTTGCAGTAGACAGTCAGTAAAACCGCCTGTAGAAATTCCCCCATCTAAGCAAACCCTATCGGTGACGGGGATGGCGAATAATTCTAAAGCCTTGGCGAGTTTTTCACCACCACGGGAAACAAAACGCGATCGCTCTTTTATTTTAATCACAGCCGCAACATCAACCTCTGTCCCAGCCTTATCAATTACCTGTTCATTAACAGTTACTTCCCCCGCCTGAATTAGCCTCTGTGCTAAAGCGCGAGAATTACATAAATTTAACTCTACTAATAAAATATCGAGTCGCTGCTTCACCAATTAACTTGATTCTCCTGTGCGCTTATTTGTCCTAGTTCTGCTGTGTAGCAAACCGGACAGATTCTAAGTCAACATTGAGTTGTTGTGCAATCTGTTCTATATTCATCCCTGTTTTCAATAACAGAGGGACTATAACTTTCAACATTTCAGCTTTCCGTTCTTCCCGACCTTCTTTCCAACCTTGTTTCCAACCCTCTTTCCAACCTTGTTTCCAAGCTTCTTTCCAAGCCTCGGCTTTCGCTTCCCGATAAACCCTCGTTTCTTCTAAACTCATTCCCAACATCGTTTTCACTTCCTCACAGCAAAATTTACGAAAACTTGTAGTCAATCATCCTTGCGCTTACTCATCCTTGTTCTGCTGTGCAGCAAAACGGATAGTTTCTAAGTCAACATTGAGTTGTTGTGCAATCTGTTCTATACTCATCCCTGTTTTTAATAACAGAGGGACAACTGCTTTCAATATTTCTTCTTCAGCCTCAGCTTTCGCTTCCCGATAAACCCTGGTTTCCTCTAAAGTTAGTCCTAGCATCGCTTCCACTTCCTCTTTACTCAACGAAGAAAACTTGTAAACTTCAATCTCCCTTGCGCCTATTTTTCCTGGTTCTGCTGTGCAGCAAGCCGGATAGCTTCTAAATCAACATTGAGTTGTTGTGCAATCTGTTCTATACTCATTCCTGTTTTGAATAACAGAGGGACTATAACTTTCAACATTTCAGCTTCCCGTTCTTCCCGACCTTCTTCTCGGCCTTCTTGGCGACCTTGTTCTCGACCTTCTTCTCGACCCTCGGCTTTCGCTTCCCGATAAACCCTGGTTTCCTCTAAAGTTAGTCCTAGCATCGCTTCCACTTCCTCTCTACTCAACGAAGAAAACTTGTAAACGGCAATTGTCGTGATAATATTTATTATCTCGTTTTTCGGTATTGTGCCAGTTGACTCTAATTGTACTCGCTCAATTAATTGCTTGGCTTGCTCTGCCATCGTTTCATCTGGTGCAATTGTCAACTGCATTAAATTAATACCTATTGGCACAGTATTAGATGTACCTAATTCATCCAAATAAATGCGTTGCACTTGGTCACTGTTTAAAAATATGCGGTGAGTTCTTGTATCACTTGGTTCATTTGAACGTGAGGGAAAAATTACCACACAGTACCAATCATCATATTCAGATTGATTTCGGTTCAAATACATCATCGACTCGGTAAAAAAGCGATGATACAAACCTTCATCTTTCTGAAATTGCACTTCGGCAAAATAGATAACTCTCGGTGTTGTACCCTCTGGAGGTAAAAACACCCCATCAATACGAAAAGAGGTTTCTTTGACCTCAACTGACTCAAATCGATAGTTTTGCGCCGCTTGGGGACGGTGATCAACGAGTTCAAAAATTAACGCCGGAAATCGCTTAAATATTTGGTAATAAATCGAGTCACGTTTCACTAAAAAAACCGTAATTTTGCTGCTTTACAAAGCTTTTCATCATTATAAACTCTTATTCTCTGTGTCTTTGTGCCTCTGTGGTAAAAACAAAAAACCTATGACTTCCCGCCCTGAGCTTGTTACAATCCTGTTATCCCCGTAAACACTCACGCAGACAGCAGCCAGAAAAGCGATCGCTATGCTTCAGTATCCCAATCTCGAACAGGCGCTAAAATATCACTTCGGTTATGATAATTTTCGCCCTGGACAACGGCAAGTTATCGAAGATGCCTTACAAAATCGAGATTTGATGGTAGTGATGCCTACAGGCGGTGGGAAGTCTTTGTGCTTTCAGTTACCTGCATTGATGAAGCAGGGACTAACTATTGTGGTATCACCGTTAATTGCGTTAATGCAAGACCAAGTAGAAGCACTGCGGAATAATAATATCTCAGCTACCTTCCTCAATAGTAGTTTGAATGCCTATCAGGTGCGATCGCGCGAAGAAGCCATCCTCAACGGTAGGGTAAGATTACTCTACGTCGCCCCAGAACGTCTTTTGAGTGAAAGGTTTCTCCCATTCCTTGATTTAGTTAACGAAAAAGTTGGTATATCTATATTTGCGATCGATGAAGCGCATTGTGTTTCTGAATGGGGACATGATTTCCGTCCAGAATATCGCCAGTTAAAATCCCTACGCCAGCGCTACCCCCATATTCCCGTCCTCGCCCTCACCGCCACAGCTACAGATAGGGTACGTGCTGATATCATCCAACAATTGGGGTTAAAACAACCAAGTATTCACCTTGCAAGTTTCAACCGCCAAAACCTTTATTACGAAGTCCGCCCTAAAAGTAAACAAGCCTACGCTGAATTATTAGAATTACTCCGAGATACTGAAGGTTCAGCAATAATTTACTGTTTAACTCGTAAAAAAGTTGAAGAACTGACATTTAAATTGCAAAAAGATAAGATTGCAGCTTTACCTTATCATGCCGGATTACCTGATGAAGAACGTAGTAAAAATCAAACGCGATTTATTCGCGATGATGTGAGAGTAATTGTCGCCACAATTGCCTTTGGGATGGGAATTAATAAACCAGATGTGCGCTTAGTAGTTCACTTTGATATTCCCCGTAATTTGGAAAGTTACTATCAAGAGTCAGGTAGGGCGGGTAGAGATGGGGAACCATCACGCTGTACACTTTTTTTCAGCTTTGGTGATATTAAAACTATTGAATGGAGTATAGACCAAAAAACTGACCCCCAAGAACAGTTGATTGCTAGACAACAACTGCGACAAGTGATAGATTATGCTGAGGGGACAGACTGTCGCCGCACAATTCAATTAGGTTATTTTGGCGAAAGGTTTGCGGGTAATTGTGGTAACTGTGATAATTGCCGTTATCCCAAACCCATGCAAGATTGGACAATTGAAGCCATGAAGTTTTTATCTTGTGTGGCGCGTTGTAAAGAAAGATTTGGGATGCTACACATAATTGATGTGTTGCGAGGGGCGAAAAAAGACAAAATTATCCAATACGAACACGATAAACTTTCTACCTACGGTATAGGTAAAGATAGAACTGTGGATGAATGGCGAATGCTGGGAAGGTCGCTTTTACATCAAGGTTTACTGGAACAAACTAGCGATGGTTATTCAGTTTTAAAATTAAACGCCCTCAGTTGGGAAGTGATGCGGCGACAACGCCAAGTGTTTGTGTCTGTTCCTGTGGTGCAAAAGCTGAGTGTAATACAGGAAAGTCCTAAATTTGAAGAAGCAGAAGCATTATTACAGAGATTGCGATCGCTGCGTAAGCAACTTGCAGATGAACAGTCTGTACCACCTTATGTTATCTTCCACGATTCCACATTGAAATTAATGGTACAGGTGCAACCCCAAACCTTAGTGGAATTTTCCCAACTTTCTGGAGTTGGAAGTCACAAATTAGCCCAATATGGGGAAAAATTTATCGCCGAAATTCGCGCCTACCGTCAAGAAAAATCCTCACACCAAAAACCTGTTAATCTTGCGCCTTCAGCCAGCGTAGTTTCCGACACCGAATTACAGACCTTATCTTTACATCAACAAGGTTTAAGTATCGCCGAAATTGCTCGTAAACGTAAACTCAGCCCTGGAACTATTTCTACTCATTTAGAAAAGCTCATTGAGAAAAACCAACCTGTAGACTTAAATCTACTATTTCCCTTAGAACATCAACAAAAAATTTGGCAAGTTTTAGAAGTACTTGGTGATATTGCGTTGACACCCATTAAGGAACAGTTGGGTGAAGGTTATACCTTTGATGAAATTCGTTTAGTAAGAGAAAAATGGCGGCGACAAAACCGCAAATAATTATTAGTCAATAATGATTATTTCTTTTCTCCCACACCGTAGGAAGCCAAAGCTACATCTTTCTCCTCTTCCCACTTATCGCTGCTTACTCCCCACTCTCCGCTTTCAGGAACTAGATTTATATATTCAGAAATATGAGCATCGTTTGATGCCATAGCAGACTTCTTAGGTAAAATACTTTGAGGTTTTTTACTACTCAAAGTCATAGATAAGAGCTTTGGTAAGGCAACACAGGTAACAGTACTTACTAAGGTAAAAAAGATACCGTCTACTAATCTCATAACATACCTGCCTACGCTCAAGATTGGTTGTAATCTTTTACCTAGTGTGTAACAATATGTGCCTGATTGATTTAAAGTAGTAATTTAAATTTCTTTTGTTATATATAAGGTTAGTCTATATATACTTATATGAACGAAAATAATGCGAGATTCTATACCTAAAGTAATAGGACTTTATCCCTATTTAACAGTTATCAGTTAAAGTTATTCGCCACCACTCGCCGTTAGAACTGATAACTGATTTAATCTCTTTCACAAAATAACAATAAGAGCCAAATTTTCTACTGTAGACAGACAGGATATATAATATAAAATCTACAGATTTATCCGTGTTTATCCGCTTGCATCTGCGTTCAATTATTCTCTACCTATTATTTAACACAGCATCATAATTAATTTAGTATAAATCATAGATATTTAGCCCCTTCCCTTGTAATACCGTTTCCGGGAAAAGACTTATCATTAAGACTGCAAGGGGGCAGGGGGCAGCTCACAAGTGTAGGTTTTTAATATAGCAGTGAGTAAGGATTATAAAACTAACGAGAAAATCATTGTTTTATTCACCCCTACACCCCTACACCCCTACACCCTTACACCCCAAACCAAGGTTTTTGGAACACCAATAAAAAACCTACACCTGTCAGGCAGGGGGAGAAAGAGTTTTCACCTTTTTGCACAGATGCACCGAATTACAACTAATTAGGCGGACATGATATCAGCCCTGACAAGAGTTCCCTATCACCTGTCCCCTACTATAATTAGGCTGGGATTATGCAGAGATTACAAGCTGAAAATATCCATCAATTTGCAGAACATTTGGCACAGAAATGGGGACTAAACTTACAGAATTGGCTCCCAGTTAAAGAATAAGTAGTACAGTAGGGGAAACTGGTAATTCCCGTACCGCTATTGGGCGATGTTGCACCCTCAGCTACTGTTTTGGTATGTTTACTTTTAGCAAGAGAGAGAGTCCATGCTAGAAGTTTCGGCAATGCTAAACAAGCAATAACGTTGATCAGCGTTAGTAAGAAAGCATCTAGTAACCCCATAGGTAATCACCCCCATTGCATAATTAGGTGGTCTCTGTTGGTCTTTACTAATTAGATTTAGTAACTCATAACCTCAAAACCATCAGTTTTGAGTTATATAAAATAACTTTAGCATAAGTTTTTATCAATAGAACCGTGGAGGTCAAGAAACTGTATATACCAATGTGGTGTAGAAACGGAAAAGCGCTATTCTAGCGTAGTAGCAGAATTAGTTAAAAAAAATATTTGATTTGAGGTGATGTGTTATGACAAATAACCCACAAGAGAATTTGTTACTAGCTGGTCTTTCCAAAGCAGATAGTCAAGAAATACTACGTTTAGTAGATTATACAAATATCCAATCTTTACCAGAAATTTGGCCTATAGCGGCGAAGAGATTCAGTGATACTGTTGCCTTGTATAACCCCCATGCTAAACCGCCAGTAGAGATTACCTATCAGCAACTAGCTCAGAATATACAACTATTTGCATCGGGATTGCAAGCATTGGGAGTCAAAGCAGGCGATCGCATTTCTCTCATAGCTGATAATAGCCCTTATTGGTTCATTGCTGACCAAGGTATTATGACGGCTGGCGCAGTTGATGCGGTGCGTAGTTCCCAAGCTGAAAAGGAAGAATTACTATATATTGTGGGTCATAGCGGTAGCACCGCCCTGGTACTTGAAGACCTGAAGACCTTTAATAAACTGCAAGATCGACTTGCAGACCTAGCAATTCACCTAGTAGTTTTACTGACTAACGAAGCACCACCAACAGCACAAGACTTCAAAGTATTAAACCTTAAGCAATTGATGGAAGTTGGACAAAACCATAATTTTGTCCCAGTCCCACAGAAACGCGAAAATCTAGCAACATTAATTTATACTTCTGGGACTACGGGAAAACCCAAAGGTGTAATGCTCAGTTATAGCAATCTCTTACACCAAGTCACAACGTTCCGAGTCATCATTCAACCACATGTAGGGGATACCGTCTTAAGTATTTTACCTACTTGGCACAGCTACGAACGAGCTGTAGAGTATTATCTACTATCTCAAGGTAGCTCTCAAGTTTATACAAATTTGCGCTCAGTTAAAGCTGACCTGAAACAATATAAACCTAACTACATGGTTGCTGTACCGCGTCTTTGGGAATCAATTTATGAAGGCGTGCAGAAACAGTTCCGTGAACAACCAGCAAATAAACAACGCCTGATTAAATTCTTATTGGGCATGAGTGAAAAATATATTAAAGCCAAAAGAATTGCTGAAAATACAAGCCTAGACCATCTCCACGCTTCATCTATCAACCGATTTGTCGCTAAATTAATATCATTGACTTTATTACCCTTCCATGCTTTAGGAGAAAAATTAGTTTACAGCAAGGTACGGGAAGCTACAGGCGGAAAAATTAAACAAGTAATTAGCGGTGGCGGTGCATTACCAAGACACATAGATACCTTTTTTGAAATCATTGGCGTGCAGATTTTGCAAGGCTATGGTTTAACAGAAACATCACCTGTGACCAACGTGCGCCGTCCTTGGCGGAATTTTATTGGCACATCCGGACAACCAATTCCTGGTACAGAAGTTAAAATCGTAGACCCTGAGACTCGCCAGCCTTTACCAGTTGGGGAACGAGGCTTGGTGTTATTAAAAGGGCCACAAGTCATGCAAGGCTATTACCAAAACCCAGAAGCAACAGCAAAAGTCCTTGACCCGCAAGGCTGGTTTGATAGCGGTGACTTGGGTTGGGTAACACCAGATAACGAACTAGTGCTGACAGGCAGGGCAAAAGATACAATCGTGCTAACCAATGGGGAAAATATCGAACCCCAGCCTATCGAGGATGCTTGTTTGCGATCGCCCTACATCGACCAGATTATGCTAGTAGGACAAGACCAACGTAGCCTCGGCGCTTTAATTGTCCCCAACATCGAAGCCTTGGAAAAGTGGGCCCAAAGCCAAAATCTTGTCTTGAGTCTAGAGGATGATAAATTAACATCCTCCTCCAGTGAAAAAATTAACCTGGAGAGTAAAATGATCCAGGGTTTATTTCGGCAAGAATTGACTCGGGAAGTGCAGAACCGTCCAGGTTATCGCCCAGATGACCGTATTGGGCCGTTTAAACTGATTCTGGAGCCATTTTCCATTGACAATGGCTTAATGACACAGACGCTGAAAATTCGGCGACACGTTGTCGCAGAACGCTACCGCGATATGATCAACGCCATGTTTGCCTGATAATTCCACACAAACTATTTAGAGTGAACGCGAATTTTTATGACAGATGTCTCCAACCCTCAATTGCTTTTGAAGCGCGTCGTTAACGTTAAAGTTATCGTCACCCCCCTCTGGAAAGAGGAAGTGCAACAGCAATTGCAAGCACAAATTAACCAAATTGACCAGCAATTGCAACAATTAGATTTAGAAGGACAAAGAGCAATTTCCGCCATTCAAAAGCAAAGCCTCCAGCCACCAGGCCCCCAAACCCTGCAACAAATTGATAATATCCAACTCCAAGTAAATCAAAAGAAAAGCGAATTTTTGGAACAAAAAAATCAAATGCTGCAAAACCTCCAGCAAGTACAATTGCTAGAGTTGGATCAAGAAGTCAATCAATTTCAATTGGAAGGCTTTTTCCGCGTCGAACGGGGCGATAACTTGATTAGCAAAATGCAGGTAGAAATCGTCATCCGCGATGGTGTTGTGGAAGATATTCGTGGCGACGTTTAAACCTTGAAAGGGTGTAAGGGGGTAAGGGTATAGGGGTGTGAGGGTTTTACCAACACCCCAAGACACTCTTACACCCTTGATTTTTCGTTTTCATAGCTCAGTCCTGACAACGTTGAGTTATGTTATTTAAAGGTCGGTTCCCATTTCGACAAGATATTTGGGAACCAACCCAAACTATTTGCCAGATAGGGGGCGAACTGACAAAAAGCGATCGCCCGAAACTGTTCATCTCTAACCGATATCGAATTTCCTCAGATGTATCTTTGCTTTTGAGGATTTGTGTCACCGTGACTAAAGCTTGATTATGTTGGGGATAAGCTACCTCTACCTGGCGCTTACCGCTAGCTGAGGTAAAATCATCCAGAAAGTTTAAAGCCAAAGTTTTAGGGTCACTACCTTGAAGCGGAGAATTAATAGTTTCTAGTGGTATATTTTTATATTGAATGCGTTCTAAGTCATGCGACTCTTCCTGAGAGCTTTCCACGACTGATAATTGCTGTGGCTGGCTACTAGTAGTATCTACAATCAATGTAGGAGTTAGCTGTTGATGCAGATAAGCACCAGCACTCGCAGTAGCCAAAATACTAAGCAGCAAAACCAAAAACAACTTTAATTTTCCTGGCATAGAATTAAACAATTATTGCAACAAAACTAATTCTGTATTCTGGGTTTTCAATTGAACTTAAACTCCCACACCCTATCATCTATCCTGAGATAGCATCTGTGTCAGATTGATGAGTGATCAGCAATACAAATACACATATCTTGAATAGACCTTAACTTGGTTGTGAAGTTCCAGGCACTGGGTAATGGGTAATGGGTAATGGGTAATGGGAAAGATAAATATCTAATACGCCATCACCAATTACCAATTACCAATTACCAATTACCAAAAACACTCGTACCAAGATACAATTCGATCTGGCAAAAGCTGTTAAATTCCTTAAACCCATTGATTCCCAAACCACCCTATGAGCATTCATGAAATCTTCATGCCGGCGTTGAGTTCCACCATGACCGAAGGCAAAATTGTCTCCTGGGTGAAATCGCCAGGGGATAAAGTGGAAAAAGGCGAAACAGTGGTGGTTGTCGAGTCGGACAAGGCAGATATGGATGTAGAAACCTTCTATGAAGGATATCTTGCCCACATCATTGTACAAGCTGGTGATAGCGCACCGGTAGGAGCGGCGATCGCTTACGTCGCCGAAACTGAAGCCGAAATCGAAGCCGCCAAGTCTTTAGGTAGTTCTGGTGGCGCTGCGGCTACCACCACCGCCCCGGAACCAGTTGCAGCCACAGCCGCCGTAGGCGCACCCACCGCCGCCTCACAAAATGGTTCTAACCACCGTGAGGGCAGGCTTGTAGCTTCACCCCGCGCCCGCAAGTTGGCGAAAGAATTGAAAGTTGATTTGACAACTCTCAAAGGTAGCGGCCCCTACGGTCGTATTGTTGCCGATGATATCGAGGCGGTTGTAGGCAAAGTCAAGCAACCAGCCACCCCTCCTGCTGCACCCACACCAACAGTTACCCCAGCCGCGCCCCCACCAGCCCCCCGCACTCCCGCACCAGCGCCTGCACCAGTCGCGGCTGCACCTGGGCAAGTAGTACCATTTAACACCCTGCAAAATGCCGTCATTCGCAACATGGTGGCTAGCCTCGATGTGCCTGTGTTCCGTGTAGGTTACACTATTACCACTGATGGGTTAGACAAACTTTACAAACAAATTAAATCTAAAGGCGTGACCATGACCGCGCTACTAGCGAAAGCTGTAGCGGTGACATTACAAAAACACCCATTGTTAAACGCCAGCTATTCAGACCAAGGTCTGGTATACCATCCCGATATTAATATTGCTGTAGCTGTAGCGATGGATGGTGGCGGTTTAATTACACCAGTGTTAAAAAATGCCGATAAGGTAGATATTTACTCATTATCACGTACCTGGAAATCTTTAGTAGATAAAGCCAGAAGCAAACAACTACAACCAGATGAATACAGTGGTGGGAACTTCACCTTGTCAAATTTGGGAATGTTTGGTGTGGATACATTTGATGCCATCTTACCCCCTGGACAAGGTTCAATTTTAGCGATCGGTGCATCTCGTCCGCAATTGGTAGCCTCAGCCGATGGTTCGTTTGGTATTAAACAACAAATGCAGGTCAATATTACATCCGATCACCGGATTATTTACGGTGCTGATGCGGCAGCATTTTTACAAGACCTAGCTAAGTTGATTGAAACTGATGCTCATTCTTTGACACTGTAAATCAGTGAACAGTTATCAGTGAACAGTGAACAGTGGACAGTTATCAGTGAACAGTGAACAGTGGGAATAACCTGATAACTGATAACTGATAACTGATAACTGACAACTGATAACTGATAACTGATAACTGATAACTGACAACTGATAACTGATAACTGATAACTGATAACTGATAACTGATAACTGATAACTGATAACTGATAACTGATAACTGATAACTGATAACTGCCTTATCATAAGTATTATTACTTGAGCGTATCGAGAGATAGGGCGATGAAACAAAGAAGCCAGATGGAAACAAGATTGGTTCAACCTCTTAGCTGTTTAACACTGAGTGTGATCACATCCATTGGTCTATTGTCTCCTGTTACAGCACAGGAACCGTCGCCCGCGACATTAGCCTGTGAGGCAACTTTGAGTAACGCGGAACAAAAACCGCGACCCAAACAGGTACAGAAACTAGCACAGTTTGCCGATCCTCAACAAGAGCGATCGCAACTTATTCAACAAGCTAATGCCCTATTTGGTCAAGGTGATCTACAAGGTGCAGAAGAAAACCTCTGTCAATTCGTCAAAAAATACTCAGATGATGCTTTTGGACATTTTCAATTAGGCAATGTGTTCTTTCGTGGTAAAAAATTAGAAGCAGCAATCAGTGCTTATCGTGAAGCCATTCGCATCAGACCACAATATGCTGTAGCACACAATGCAGTTGGTATGGTGTATGCTAGTCAGAATCGCTGGAGTGATGCGATCGCTGAATATCAAAAAGCCTTAGAAATTAATCGTGATTATGGCGATGCACTAACTAATTTAGCTTTAGCGTTTTGGCAAACCAATAAAAAAGATGAAGCACTAGCTTCTTTAGAAAAAGCTATCAGCATCTTCAAAAAACAGAATCGAAACGAAAAAGCTAACCAAGTCGAGCAATTATTGCAGAGAATCAAAAACTCTGACGATAATCTCTCATAATTAAAAGTCCTAAGTCTATAGTTATAGGACTTACGCAACTGGCATATTTTTTCTGTAGGGTGTGTGAGGAGCGAAAATATTTGAACGTAGTCATGAGACTTGTAGCGTCACGCACCAACCACCAATTGTGACACTTGCGTAAGTCCTGAGTTAGTTAGGACTTATGCAATTGTCATAATCAAACTAACTGTAGTAGCGTGACCGGGCTAAAATGTGGCATTAGATGGGGAAAAAATCGAACGCAGATGAACGCAGATAAACGCAGATGAACAAGATGATAGATTGTTGGCTAATGCACAAAATTAGTCCGGTCACGCCAGTCCAGTAGTTATGCAAGTTAAATGTGGAACAGCTTAATGGATGGCATCTAGAATTAATCAATGTTTTGATATTATCTACGAAGTTTTACCTGTAATTCATCCTTGATCCGATTGAGAATAGAATTTTCATCCAGGGTAGACAAAATCCTGTTAATTACCGCCTTCGGCCCATCCGGCCCCCATGTTGCGCCATTGGCTAAATATTCTTTGGTCACTTGTCCAATGGCGTAGGAAGACACACCAGCCACCCCGGCTTGGGTAAGTGCGACGGAGATGTAAGGGCCGATGGCGACACCGGCTGTAGCTGTGGCAGAAATCCCTAGTAAAGTTTTTAACCCACTTAATCCCAAATTTGCCAGTAATTCACTGACACCGATACCACCCATACTTAAGGCGATTTTTTGTAATAATTGCACAGCCCCAGCTTCAGTCATGGGGATGCCGTAGAGTTTAGATAAGCCTAGAATCAAAGAAATATCGATGACTATACTGCTCAGTATATCTACTACAGTAACAGGATTGAGAGCGATCGCTACCGCCTTAGTCATCACCGCTTTCCAAATCAACTGATTAGCGTTTTGTTCCCGAATCATCAGTTTACGCTGTACCAGTTGCTCATTCACATTATCAGCGAACAGCATCGTGTTCAGGGCAACTAAAGCCTTACCCTCACGTTGCAAAATTTCTAAAATCTTCACCTTGAGTTCTGCAACTTGGGCGTTACCTGGACGCACCTGTACACCCCTACTCCCATCAGGACGACGCACCGCAGTTTTTACCAGTGGTGACGCAGCCGCCATGACAATTTCTAACGGTGTCAGTAATTCCCGTACCCGTTCATCGCGAATTTTTTGGTAAATAGCCATCCTGTCCGCTTCTGGATATTGATCTACCTTGTTAAATACTAAAATGATGGGTTTACCAGCTTCCCGTAACTGAGAAAGGGCTTCATGTTCAATCTTTGTCATGTCCCCAGAGATGACGAACAGAATTAAATCTGCTTGTTTAGCTATTTGTTCCGCCAAAGCGGTGCGGGTTTCGCCATCAATCTCGTCTAAGCCAGGGGTGTCAATTAATTCGATTTGCGATCGCCCCACAGATGGTAAAGTAACACGCAAAGCCCGCTCAGTTTCCCCAATTAACTCTTCGCTAATAGTCCAATTTACCCGTTGAGCCGCACGAGTTACACCATGCAAAGGCCCGGTTTCAAACACAGCCTCCCCAACCAAAGCATTAAGTAGAGAAGACTTACCCCGTCCTACCATACCAAAAGCAGCAATTTGTACCACCATGCTGTCCAGCTTACCTAACATGGTTTCCAAATCAGCAATTTGGGACTCTAAACCAGCCTTTTCTTGCGAACTGAGGTCAATATTATTTACTAAATTCCGCAGCGCCGACTGTGCTTGTTTATAGTTGAGTTCTGCTTGAATATCTTCAAAACTAAAAATGGCACTATCAAGTTCTTCTTCCCAGTTGGGGGAGTCGCTGTGATGCGGTTCGGGCAATGTGGAAGTCATGTCAGTTTTAGATTTACCTCTTTTTTGATCCTATAGCACACAGCCAGGACTTACGGAGCCAAATTGTCTGTAAAGACTGGGTGTAGGGGTGTAAGAGTTGATAAAATAATTATTTTCTCGTTAATTTTAGAGTCATTACTCACTACTTGGTGAAAAACTTATACTTGTGAGCTATTCCCTACTCCCTCTTAAGGACAGGTTTTTAATAAAGTAATCAGTGAGGACTGTAAAATCCACGACATTATCCCAGTTCCATTCACCCCTACACGCTCACACCCCTACACCCTTATACTTTTACCGAGTTGATCCGAATGCCAAAAGCTGCTATTGCTTTGTATCCTGGTATTGGCATACTACAGCCAGATGCCAAATAGGGCTACCAGTGCGTAAACCACCTCCAGTAAATAAAAGTAAAGTCATGATTAACTCTTCCAAGCAAAATCAACGCTCACAAACCCCCCGTAGGAGTATCTGGTTGCTGATTTTGACTCGTGGTGGTATTACCATAGGTGGAATTTTAATCGTGGCTTTGATGGGGGGTATTTGGCGTTTATGGACTTTTGTGCAGAAAGAGTTAACACCTTTAGCCCAAGAAAGTCTCACCACAACCCTTAATCGTCCGGTAAAATTGGGAAAAGTTACTCACTTCTCCTTAACAGGGGTACAGTTTGCCGCTTCATCTATTCCCCCCACCCCCACAGATCCAGATAAGGCGACAGTCGATGCTGTGGAAGTGGGTTTTAACCCTTTGCAGTTAGTTTTTAATCGCCAGTTGAAACTCAATGTTACATTAGTCAATCCTAATGTTTACGTTGAGCAAGATCAGCAAGGACGCTGGCTTTCCACGACTATATCGCCACCTGGACAGAAGGGAGTCATTAAAACCAATTTAGAAAATATATACTTCCGCAATGGCAAGTTGCTGCTGCTACCGCAAGTGAGAACTGCGGTACTGGGGACTGGGGACTGGGGACTGGGGACTGGGAAAACAGCAGGGGGAACCATAAGTCCTCTCTCTCCCTCATCTCCCTCATCTCCCTCATCTCCCCCATCTCCCCCCACTCCCCTACCTCCCATAGGATTTTCTCAACTAAATGGATCTGCTAAATTACTTGAAAAAAACAAGGTAATTCAGTTTACTGCTAGAGGTACAGCCGATAGTGGCGGCAAGGTGGACATCATTGAGGGGCTAATGCGTCTGAAAACAACAGCTGCTAAAGTGCATCTGCGAGGAGAGGAATTATTAGCTGCTGATATTACTCGCTTGGTGAAGATACCCATAATTTTACAGGCGGGGAGAGTTAACGGTGATTTGCGAATTCAGTTAGCGCCTGGACAAAAAACTCTATTATATGGCAGTGCTGATTTACAAAAAGTGACATTGCAAATTCCCCGCGCACCACAAGCGTTTAATAATACCCAAGGCAATCTTTACTTTCAAGGGACGGAAGTAAAATTAGAAAATATTTTTAGCAATTATGGCAGCATTCCTGTAGTTGCGGCGGGAACAGTTGACACGGTGGCAGGTTTTAAGTTAACAGGGCGTGTAAACCAAGTAAGTGTAGTGGATGCCCAAAAAACGCTGAATTTAAAATTGCCTTTCCCTGTGGCTGGACAATTACAAGCTAACTTACAGGTACTTGGTGCAGCTACTGCGCCTATTCTCTCAGGGACAGTCAACACTATCAAGACTGCCCGCATTGATAAAGTTGATTTTCAAAGTGTTACAAGTAAATTTGCATTTTCGCCGCAGGAACGCTTAGTTACTTTAAGAGATATTCAAGGTAAAACTACGGTAGGTGGAGTAGTTACGGGTGGCGGTAGAGTCTTAGTTGGGGAAAATTCCCAAGTGAATTTGAATTTCACGGCGAAGAATTTAGCAGGGGATGCGATCGCTAAACTCTACAATATCAACAATACTTTTAAAATCGGTAATGTCGCTGCCACTGCCCAAGTTACCGGCGCACCCACCAACGCCAAAACTCTGGTAAACTTTACAGCACCTCAAGCAGCTTATCCCGCTACTGGGCAAGTAATTGTCACCCCAAACCGTCAGTTTAACTTCCGCAACGTAGCTCTCAGCGTCGGTGGTGGTAAGGTGCGGGGATATGGTACTTATATTAATGAACGTTGGCAAGCTGTAGCCGATGCTAGTGGTGTAAATTTGACACCATTTGTCAACCAAAATCAGCTACAAAATATCTCCCTAACAGGGGCAAAATTTAACGGTCGTTTATTTCTGGCGGGTACGACTGCACCCTTTCAAGTCGTCAGCATTCGTACACAAGGCGCAGGAGTGCAAATTGGCGGTGGGACAATTTCCGTCTCTAATCTCCAACTGCAAGACAAAACCTTTGCTGCTAAGTTAGTTGCTAATAATGTGCGACTGGCAAGTATCTTAAAAAATGCACCTCCTGCTTTAACTAATCCTATCACCGGCAGGTTTCAAGTCGCAGGTGACAGAGAAAATTTTAGTCTCAAAACCTTACAAGCTACAGGTGATGCCCGTTTGGGTGTTGGCAGAGGAACGGTAACAGCCTCAAATATTCAATTAGCTGATGGGGTATATCAGGCGCAAGTGCAAGCGAATAACGTACCTGTGCAACGTTTAGCTACTGTACCACAGCAATTTCAAGGTAACTTGACGGGGAAATTTGCGATCGCTGGTTCTACTGAGTCCTTCAGTCCCCAAAACATTCAAGCCACTGGTCAAGCAAGGGTAAATGTGGGTAATGGTACAATTACCGCCGCCAATATTCAATTAGCTAATGGCGTATATCAGGCGCAAGTGCAAGCAAATAATGTACCTGTGCAACGTTTGGCTGCTGTACCACGGCAATTTCAAGGCAACTTGACAGGGAAATTTGCGGTGGCTGGTTCTACTGAGTCCTTCAGTCCCCAAAACATTCAAGCCACTGGTCAAGCAAGGGTAAATGTAGGTAATGGTACAATTACTGCTGCCAATATTCAATTAGCTAATGGGCGTTATCAGGCGCAAGTGCAAGCGAATAATGTACCTGTGCAACGTTTAGCTGCTGTACCCCGGCAGTTTCAAGGTAACTTGACTGGACAATTAAATGTTGCAGGTTCTACAGCATCCTTTAGTCCCCAAACCATTCAAGGCAATGGTCAAGCAAGGGTAAATGTAGGTAATGGTACAATTACCGCCGCCAATATTCAATTAGCTAATGGGCGTTATCAGGCGCAAGTGCAAGCAAATAACGTACCTGTGCAACGTTTCGCTGCTGTACCACCACAATTTCAAGGTAACTTGACTGGACAATTAAATGTTGCAGGTTCTCTTGCATCCTTCAGTCCCCAAACCATCCAAGCCAGGGGTGAAGGACAATTAAATGTGGCGAGTGGGGGTACAATTAATGCGTCGAATATCCAACTAGCCAAAGGTCGTTATCAGGCGGTAGTGGCGGCGACTGGTGTGCAGTTAAATCGGTTTAATCAAAGGTTGCGGGGTCAATTTGGCGGTCAACTGCAACTAGTCGGGAACTTGGGTTCCACAAGATTAGCTGATGTGCGGGCGGCTGGTCAGGTACAATTATCTCAGGGACTTCCGGGTGTGGAGCGTCCCCTGAATGCTGCGATCGCCTGGAATGGTGAAAGGTTAACTATCCAACAAGCCACAGCCCCCGGTTTAAATGTCAGTGGTAACATCTTAGCCAATGCCAACAGACCAGGCATACCCACAATTACCGCTCTCAATCTCAATGTCCAAGCCCAAGACTTTAACCTGCAACAGTTACCAATAACTCTACCAAATCAGGTGGCTGTCGCAGGTAGGGTAGATTTCAACGGTCAAGTTACAGGTAAATTACCTTTACCCAACGTCAACGGACAATTTACCTTAAAAGACCTAGTAGTAGAAAATATAGCCTTTGAACCGTTGTTAACTGGCAATATTCAATCAGCCGCAGGAAGGGGATTGAATTTTAATTTAGCAGGAAAAAGCGATCGCCTCGCCCTCAACTTAGATAGTAATAATCGTCCCCAATCTTTCCTGGTACAATGGCGAGAGGCATTAGCCTCTGGTCAAGCAAGGGGTAATGATTGGGCGCTAAAGGTTGCTAACTTCCCCCTACAACTGCTGAACTTGTCACCACCGCCAAATCTGCGTTTAGGTTCTGGGAGGATAGCTGGGACAGCCACAGGGGATGTGCAGTTTAACCAGCGTACCTTGGCTAGTAATGGAAATATTGCGATCGCTAATCCCGAAATTGGCAGACTTAAAGGTGATGGTTTAACAGCCCAGTTCCGCTACGGTAATGGTACTACCACAATCACCAGTAGCCAATTTACCAAAGGTAAGAGCCGTTATACCTTAGCTGGTAATTTTGGGCAAACTCCCCAAGGCCCCCGCATCCAAGGTCAGCTAAACGTTTCTCAAGGCGAAATTCAAGATGTACTCACAGTAGCGCAAATATTTGATCTTCAAGATTTCCAGCGTAATGGGGCTGAACCCAACTATGGTAGTGCATCGGATCTGAAAACCTATCCTCAAGGTTTATCTAATCAGCCCTTATTCGAGCAAATTAACCGCTTTTCGGAAATTAACGCCTTAAATGACCAAAGAGAACAAGAACGTAATGCTTCACCAATACCAAACCTCGCAGATTTGCGCGGAACCTTTAACGGGGAAGTGGCTATAGACAATACCACCGCCAACGGTTTAGCAGTACAATTTAATTTAAATGGGCAAAACTTCGTCTGGGGTAAAGAATCACAACAGAATCGTTACTACCGTGCCGAGAATATCATCGCTGAAGGTAGTTTTGCCAACGGAGTTTTACAATTACGACCTGTGCGAATTGAGTTACCGAATAGTAGTCTGTTAGCTTTTACAGGTAACATCGGGGGGAATGAACAATCTGGTCAATTGCGGGTGAATAATTTCCCCCTAGAATTACTCAATAACTTTGTCAATCTCCCAATAGGGGTAACAGGAAAACTCAGTGGGACAGCAGCTTTGGCTGGTAGTGTTGCTAACCCCCAATCTAAAGGAGAATTGCAAATCACAGAAGGAAAACTCAACCAAAAACCAGTCGAGTCAGCCGCAGCCAGTTTCAGTTATGCCAATGGGCGCTTGAATTTTGGGAGTACCGTAGCTATTGCTGGGCCGCAACCTGTTAATATTACAGGTAGTATCCCTTATCAGTTGCCTTTTGCCTCCGTCGCACCTGATAGCAATCAAATCACTTTAGATATAAATGTTGAGAATGAAGGACTAGCGCTGTTAAACCTGTTAACTAATCAGGTCGCCTTTGAAGAAGGTCAAGGTCAGGTAGATGTGACAGTCAGGGGAACCAGACAGCAACCAGAAGTTAACGGTATTGCTATTATCAAAGATGCTACTTTTTCTGCTCAAGCCTTGCCAGAAAAAATCAAAGGTGTTACAGGTAAAGTGCTGTTTGATTTTGACCAGATTGTAGTAGATAGTTTGCAAGGCAAATTTAGTCTTGGACAGGTACAAGCGGCGGGAGAGATTCCTATATTTAACAGCGATCGCATAGCTGTGAGCAATCCCCTCACTGTCAACCTTGAGCAGCTCAAATTGAACCTCAAAGGCTTGTATCAAGGTGGTGCTAATGGCAATCTGCAAATCACTGGTTCTGCCCTTAATCCCAAAATTGGTGGTACAGTCAATTTATATGATGGTCAGGTATTGTTAGCAGAATCCAGCGATAATCAACCTGCAAATAGCGCCAATGCCATATCACTAACAAAATTTAACAAACAAAACACAAGCATCAGTGCCAATGCCAACACAAGCTTTAATAATTTAGAACTAGAATTAGGCAACAATGTACAAATTACTCGTCCTCCCCTTCTCAGCTTCCGCGCTGTAGGTAGTTTGAGAGTTAATGGTTCTTTTGCAGACCCCATACCTGTGGGTACTATTAGCTTAACAAAGGGCGGGGTAAACTTATTTACAACTCAGTTTAATCTGGCTAGTGGTTACACACACACTGCCACCTTTAGAGCCAATCAACCCCGCGACCCAGATTTAGATATACAATTACTTGCCAAAGTGTTAGAGGTAATTCCAAATAGCGATTTAAATCGAAATAATGCTGTGGGATTGAGTAATTTAGAAACTGTACGAGTTGAAGCTAATATTAAAGGCCCAGCCAGCCGACTCAATGACAACTTGGAATTAATAAGCAGCCCAGCCCGCAGTGAAACTGAATTAGTCGCTCTATTAGGTGGTGGATTTGTTGATACTCAAGGAAGAGGAGATAGTACATTAGGTTTAATTAATATCGCTGGTTCAGCCGTTTTCGGTAACTTCCAAGGTGCTTTTAACCAAATCGGCAATGCTTTTGGTTTGAGTGAGTTACGAATATTTCCCACCATTATTTCTGAGAATCCAGAGGTTAATAATAACAGTAATAATAGGAGCGGTTCCAGTATAGAATTAGCCGCCGAAGCTGGGGTTGATATTTCTAATAAACTCTCTATTTCTAGCATTAAAATCTTAACGGCAAATGACCCCTTCCAGTGGGGGATTAATTACCGAATCAATGATCAATTCCGTGTCCGTGCTTCCACTAATTTAGAAGATGATAGTCGTGCAGTATTTGAGTATCAAACAAGGTTTTAATATTGGAGTCCGAAAAAGTTGAGATTTTCGATTTTCGATTTATAGCGTTTCTTAATCTGTTGAGGTACTTATCCCTCTTCTGTCACTTTCCGAAATAAGCAAGTAGTAAATAACTGAAATTAGCCAGAAGAGAAAAAAGGTTTAAATTGGTTCATGGTAGAAATTAGGTGATTAAATCCAAGCAA
>NZ_JACJSG010000057.1 GCF_014697625.1 Anabaena azotica FACHB-119
AACATGGAGGCATGGCTGCGGGGGTGGTTTCTTTCATGAGCTTTTTTTAACGTGAAACCTATGCTAGTTAAACATTATACCCCTTTTTGCTCTCTAGTTTTGTTTAAGTCCCGGTAATGGAATCCTAAATTTAAGCGATAAAAGTTTTTCTACGCTCAAATTGTCCTGTGTTGTGCCTTGCGAAATTGCCTGAATTTGAATCTTATACGTATCTAAACAATATTTTATAAATCGAACTTCAGCTTTATTTTTATAAGGTATAAATCCGATAATACTATCAGGAAAGCACGCAGGAAATTTTAATATCGCAGTATCAGCTATATTAGCTGCAATTGTTATACATAATGTACCTACTGGCCATAATTTACTTTGTGATAATCCTTTTTCATTATATGTTTGGGAATACTCAGTTATGTAAAGATTGCTATGTTTTACATCTCCAGTCTGAATAAATGGATATTTTCCACCATATAAAAATGGATCATTCCTTGGGCGGTGTTTTGATTTCCCTCTCGCAATAGCTCCCACTTCATCTAATTTCTGAAATTGCTTTAAATAATCACTCATAAATCCTCCGCTATTTCACGCAAATTGTGAGCAATAATACCTTCTAACAAATGTACCTCTTGATTTAATTTTTCCAACTCCTCATTTAAACTTAAAATCTCCTCAATAAACTCCTTTTCCGTCTTCCCATCTTCCTCAATCACTACCCCCACATACCGCCCAGGATTGAGCGAATAGTCTTGTTCTTTCACTTCCTCCAGAGTCGCCAACTTACACAACCCTGTCACATCCTCATATTCTGCATTAGGAAAACGTTCCTGTAACCAGCGAACATGAGTAAAAAATAATTCTGCTGATTTTACTTCTTCATGCAGTGTTTCTAAAGTGCGTTTGAGTTCCTTAATTTGTTTATCAATCTGTCCCCGTTTCTTTTCCCCTGCTTCCTTTGCTTTCTCATTTAACGCCGCTTCATGAGCGCGGACAGTCTTATCAAGCTGCTTTAATTCAATGTGAAAATTATCAAAAAATGGTTTAAATGCTGCACTCAGTTCTTGCTGTGCTTGATTTTGAGTATCAATATTTATTTCTGGAGAATTATATTTATCTAAATAACCTTGATACTGAATTTCTAAATCTGTCACCTCATCCCATAAACTGAGGAAATTAACAGTAGCTTCCCTAGCTTTTATATCATTTTCGCCATCATTCAACACCGCCATTAATTGCTGAGAAACAGGCTTTACCTGTGCTTGATTTTCTTTTAACTTCGTCATTCCTTGCTCAAAATAGTGATTAATCAGCTTAATCAACCGATGTCGTTTACCCTGGCGTAAATGGCTAATAACTGCAATATTACTAACTTGTTCTGCTGAAAATGCTCTATGTGACCTATCAACCTGAACAAAAATATTTCGGGCATCAATAAACAGAAACTTATCATCCGTCTTGCCCTTGTCAAAAAACCACAATGTCGCAGGTAGCGTCACCGTGTAAAACATATTTGATGGTAGGGTCAGCATCCCATAAATCAAATTCTCCTCAATTAGCTTTTGGCGAATTTCCGCTTCCGAGTGACGCGCATCAGAAGCTGAGTTAGCCATTACTAACGCCGCCCTACCATTAGGTTTTAATGATGTTGCAAATAAACTAATCCATAGGTAATTGGCATTTGGTACTGTTTGTTTCCCCTCATCTTGCTTTTTAACTTTTGTTTTATTGCGGGGGATACCATAGGTGTTAAATCGTGGATCACTCTCGACCTGTTTGAGATTCACATCATCCACATTAAAAGGCGGGTTAGCTAGAACATAATCAAACTTCCCAAAGCTATTAAACAGGTTTTCATAATATGTATTTGCTTGCTTTACCTCTCCCCTTAACCCGTTAACTGTAATGTTCATTTTCGCCAGTTTTACAGTTTCCAGGGTCTTTTCTTGCCCATAGACAAACAAATCATCAACAACACCCTGATTTAAGTTTTGGTTTTGTGCTTGCTGTTGTTCCTGAATAAATTGAGCCGTCTGTACAAACATTCCCCCAGAACCACAAGTAGGATCAAATACCGTTCCCTGACGAGGTTCAATAATTTCTACCATCAACCGCACCACAGAACGCGGTGTAAAAAACTCACCGCCTCCTTGCCCTTCTGAGAGAGCAAAGTTACCTAGAAAATACTCATAAATCTGCCCGAATATATCCCCAGTGGCATTTTCAGGAATATTCGAGAAATTTTTTAACAGTTGCTTGGGAATACCTTTATCTGTGCGAGTTAGCCGCAAATACTCATCCTTGGGCAATGTGTCCTTAAGTTCTGGCTTATATGATTCAATGGACACCATCGCCGCTTTGATAGCCTTGGCAATATCTTCCTCTTCCGGTAGATTCAGCAAATAGTCATAACGGGCATGGTCTGGAAGATAAAACCCACACTTCTCAATGGCAATTTCTGCTATGTCTTTCTCTCTGCGAGTCCCTTTAAGTGCTTTATACTCTTGTAAAATCTCAGCCTCATACTGACGATATTTATTATCAGCGAACTTGAGAAAAATTAACCCCATTACGGGCGTAGAATACTCACTAGATTTCAGGTCTGAGTTTGCCCGTAGGGTATCCGCACTCTGCCAAAGGTTATCTTCAAGTCGTTTTAGTTCTTCTGGTGTCAAGGCTTTAGATTCTTCAGATGGCTAAATTATATGTTCTAGGTGAACTTTTGAATTATAAGGGGTAGGGTGTTTCTCTGGCAAAAACTATTACGTTTCTTCGGCTGGCTGTTGAAATAATTCTCAATTTTGGCGATCGCTCTTATCCTAGTGTCCAGCCCGTTGTTATCCAAATCATGATCAGCAACTGCATCAAGGTTATCGAGGGAGCCGTCAAGGTACATTTGGATAAAACGAGTCAACGTGGCTGTAGCAGTAGTTCCCTGAGATTGGCAACGAGCGATAAACTGCTGCCACATCTTTTGGTCGCAGTTAAAGGATGCTAGTTTCCTACCCTTGCCCGTATTGCTCATCTCTAGGTCAACAAAAGCCTACTACTAAAAGCTTTTGGGTCATTTACCTTGCTAGCCACCTTGACAATATCATTTCTGCGGGTCAAACTCCAGAATTATCCCCCCTTACCCAAATTTTGTCGTTGTCATAAAACTCCCCACGCTGTTCTAACGCAAACCCACCAAGCAGCAACCCCAGCCACACCTCCACCATCGGCATCTTCAACTTGCGTTGCAGTTTTACCAGGGAAATCTCATCTTTGACTTGCACTAGATATTGAGCGATCGCACCCCTCCACGCATCAACATCCTCATCCCCCGCCAGACGACAGACATCCTCCACAGTCTGAATGTGACATACTCCCCGCACCGCCCTCTAGGACGGCGGGGGCTTCTCAGCGACTCCTGGCAACCCCTCGGACATTAACTGAGCTTTGAAGAAGGACGGGATGCCCCGCCGCCCTATATTTTATATTTCGCGCTGCATTGTGGTCACGGTCGTAACTAGCACCACATTGACAACTGTGCCATCGGTCAGCAAGCACCTTGGGTACTGTCGCGCCACAATCAGAACATTCTTGACTTGTACCGTTGGGATTAACCGCCACAACCAAATACCCAGCACTTGCAGCCTTGGCGTTTAGTATCTGTAGGAATTGACCCCAACCAGCATCAGTTATGGACTTGGCAAGCATGGATTTAGCCAGTCCTTTGATGTTTAAGTTTTCATGTGCAATGACTTGGGATTGATGTAATAACCATATTGCAGTTTTATAATGAAAATCTTTGCGCTGATTTGCAACTTTTAAATGAGCTTTAGCAACACGTTTAATAGATTTCTTACGACGATTTGATCCCTTTTTCTTACGCGACAATTGACGCTGCAACCGCTTTAAACGCCTTTCTGCTTGACGGTAATACTGAGGGATTTTTACCGTTTGATTGTCACTTGTCACCAAGAATGATTTCAGCCCCATGTCAACGCCGAGAGTGTTATCCGGGGTGGGCGTGACATCGGTTTTTAGGCTGGGGACAGTCTTATCCTCTAGGCTCAGACGGTAGGGTCGAGGTGTGCATTACTGCATCACCCCTCCCATCCGAAACCGTGCGTGCGACTTTCACCGCACACGGCTACTCAGTGTGTTGTCCATTTGTCATCTCGGACTTCCTAACCTTTAACCCGTTGAAAAAAGGGATATCATCTATCCATTCCCAATCAAATTTTTCCCAGAATTGAGAAAGTTTTTCTAGGGATTTAGAGTGGTCTTTCTTCCGAATTTCCTTCAGGTCAATTGCGGTCTTTTTGTCATGGCAGTGTCGATGTAATAGTTGAAGGTTTTTGTATTCATCCTTCCCGCCCATAGCTGTGGGGATAATGTGGTCTTCTTCTAAAACATCCCAGTCAAAAAAGCTTAATCCACACCAAGGACATTTACCCTTTTGCTGTTTTAAGAACTTAGCCTTACGATTAGGCATCTCAGGGTGTGTCCCCAGTCTTGTACTCCAGTATACTAGGTCGCCATCGTATGGGCTTTTATCGCCTTTAACTTTCACATAGTCGGTGCTACTACAACTAATTTCTTTATGTGAAAGTAACCGAAGGGGGTTCGCTTCTCCTTCCCTGGTTGCGAATACCCAGTTATTATCGCCTATGGTTGTCCAGTATTTGATGTGACCATCATTTATGTTTCCACATCGGCGTTTTGCCCATCGTCGAAGTTTCAGGTATGTGAGGTGGTCTTGTTTCGCTAATTCTCCGACCGTTTGAGCGTCGGAGTGGGAATAATATGAAGTCCATCCCCTTATTATAGGGTTAAGGTCTTTAATTAGTGCCGCTTGTGTCGAAGACCTGTGTTTTGTGATGATTCTTCTTACCTCCTCTTGGTGAACCTTACTTGCCTTCGCAGATGGGGTGATAAGGGTATTGAAACCTAATATAGTACCTTGGGCATTTGTATTGCTTCGGTATTTCCCGGCTGGATGTTGCTGGATATGATGTCCTAAAAAGTCGAATCCAGCTTTCCCATCCTCACTTAATTCTGGTTTAAATGTGTGAGTTAGACGGGTTTTTTCAAGTTTCAATTCGAGTCCTATGCCAGCTAACCAATCCGAGATTATTTCTCGACATCTTTGGACAACGGCGGAGTTTTCATGGAGTATCACGAAATCATCTGCATAGCGGATGAGGTTAGGGGTTTTGAATTCGGTTCCCTTTTGGTGAAACCAAGTTTCCCGCATTGTATGAGTCATTTCTGGGAACTCTTGTTTTATCCGTGTTTCCATGCCGTGGAGGGCTATGTTTGCAAGTAGTGGTGAGAGAACCCCACCCTGCGGTGTACCCTCAGATGTAGCTGTAAATGCTCCAGAATCTATAACACCAGATTTTAGCCAAGCCTTAATTTGTTGTCTGGCTTTTCCTTTGATGTTGAGCTTTTGAAGCAGTGCATCATGGTTGATGCGGTCAAACGAAACCATTACTTAATACCCATCTCAATAACCCATCAGCAGACTTAACTGAAATCGAAGTAACTGATGTGATGCACCCACTATTTGGGCGAAGGTTTGCAGTGATATGTATATCAAACCCGCCAAGTGGTGAGGGTCATGTGGTAGTAGCCTATCAAGGTCATATGCACTTACGCATTCCAATATCTGCAACCCAATTAGCTCTCCCAAAGCAGTATTTATGTACTAAGCTCACATTAGAGAGTGTGACTGAGTTGGTCACATTAGTTAAACAATGTGAGGTTTTATGTCAATCCCACCCCGTGAAATCTGGGAACGCCTCACCCCGGCACTCCAAGAAGTAATCACAGGCGAACTGCAAACGGTCTTCCAGGAGGTAATTTATGAGTACCTCAGAACTAGTAACACTTCAACACCTGAACCGCAAAGCGATAATCTACATTCGTCAGTCTACCCCGCATCAATTAATCAGCAACCAGGAGAGCCTGCGTCTGCAATACGCTCTGCGCCAACGAGCTATAGAACTGGGCTGGTCGGATAATAACATTGAAGTAATTGACAGTGATTTAGGAATTACCGCCGCAAGTGCAGAGCAACGACCAGGCTTTAAAGAATTGTTAGCCCAAGTAACCCTGGGATTAGTAGGAATTATCCTCTCTTATGATGTTACTCGCCTGTCACGTAATTGCTCAGACTGGTATCCCCTACTGGACTTATGCGGTTACAGAAGTTGTTTAATTGCCGACAGAGATGGGGTTTATGATCCAAGTAGTGCTAATGGTCGATTGTTGCTGGGACTCAAAGGACAAATTTCCGAAGTAGAGTTGCATACGATTCGTTCCCGCTTAAATGCCGGGATTCTGAGCAAAGCCCAGCGTGGTGAACTGGCACTGACCTTACCCGTGGGTTTGGTTCGCAATGAACTGGGAGTGGTAAGCAAGCACCCAAATCGTGAAGTGATTGACCGAATTAACTTAGTGTTTGAGATTTTTGGACAACGCAAGTCAGCGTCCAAAGTCTTGGAAACGTTCAACGGTGAAGGGTTGCTGCTTCCAAGAAGGAATCGATTCGGCGATATTGTCTGGCGTAAGCCGAGCATGGCTTGTATCATCTCCATCCTGAAAAACCCTGCCTACGCTGGTGCGTTTGTCTATGGACGTACACGTACTCTTAAACGTGGTTTGGTTTCAAATCAACCACAACAAAAGCAGTTGCCAATGGCAGAATGGAAAATCCGAGTCAATGACATATATCCGGCTTACATCAGTTGGCAAACCTACGAGCATAATCAGGCACAGCTTATGGACAACTATGCTGAGTATGACCGTAATAAAACTCGTGGTATCCCTCGCCCTGGTGCAGCATTATTGCATGGGATAGTTTACTGTGGCGAATGTGGCCACAAGATGGTTGTCCAGTACAAAGGCGCAACCCGCTATATTTGTAACTATTTGCGGCAGCAGTATCGCGTATCTGTTTGTCAATATATTCCTGCTGATGTAATTGATGAGTACGTAGTCCATGCTTTTTTTGAAGCTCTGTCATCTGTAGAGCTAGATGCTTATCACAAAGCTATCAAAACCCAACAGCAGTCTCAAGAAACAGTGGAACGGGCGCATTCTCAACAAATACAGCGTTTGCAGTATCAAGTAGCACTAGCCGAAAGACAATTTAATCAAGTTGACCCAGATAACCGATTGGTTGCTGCGGAACTTGAACTTCGTTGGGAAAACGCTTTACGCGAATTAAAGCTCGCTCAAGATTACTATGCTAAACATCAGCAGCCTCAAACGGTAGACCAGATCCCAAAAGAACTCAAAACGGCTTTCATTGCCATTGGGCAAAAGCTCCCTGAACTTTGGCACAGTGGTAGCTTGACACAAGTCCAAAAAAAATCTCTGCTACGCTGTCTTATTGATAAGGTCGTTATTCATCGTGTTGTCCGTGATACAGTTCGGACTCGGATTATTTGGAAAGGTGGTGACTCTACTACTGTTTCACTGACTATTCCAGTTGGTTCATTTGCTGAAATGACGGGAGCGACTGAATTAGAAAATCGCATCATCGCTATGAGCCAACAAGGTATTGACGACCAAACTATTGCTCTGACCCTGACTCAACTTGGTTATCGCTCACCACTGTGCAAAACTCTGTTGCCTAGTACGGTCAAAACTTTGCGGCTCAAACATCACATTTTTCACAATCGTAGCCAGTCTCATCCTCGCCGCATTTCTGGTTATCTGACAATTCCCCAAGTTGCTACAGCTTTGTCAGTTCCACCATACTGGATTTATGATCGCATTCATAAGGGCGCGATCGCTATTAGCAAAGACGAGGCAACAGGGCTTTATCTTTTCCCTGATGTGCCTGGGACGCTTGAGCAATTCCAAAAACTCAAAGCTGGACTTGTCTACAACTTGCGTTTTTGATAGGAGTATCAAGATGTCTAATCAAAACATTTCGCTATGTCCGCATCAAGGACAAATTTTGCCTTGCTGTGGATGCAGTTTTTAATCTGCTTTATCGCATCGTGGCAAGACCTTCCGGGTCTAAAACCATAGGAATTAGGCTCGAAAACCGCTTCCCATTCTGGCTCAAGTGCAGCTTTTACTACAGCTTGTAGTGCGCGGTCGTACATTGTGGGTATTCCTAATGGGCGGTTCTCGTCTCTTCCTGGCTTAGGAATCCACACCCGACGTGTGGGCATGGATTTACCAGTTATCCTAAGTTGCCCTGCAAGTTTAAGACGTGCGTCAGGAGATAGTGATTTAACACCGTCTACACCAGCCGTCTTTTTACCTTGGTTTTCGACTGTAACCCGTCGTACCGCAAGTATCCTATTAGACCACGACCTCATCAGCGTCTTTTGGAGTTGGCGGATTCGCTTGACATCACCACGGCGGGAAGCAGCATAAATGCGTTTTTGTAACTTAAAAACATATCTCTCGGCTTTCGCCCAGTTGATTTGTTTCCATCCCTCAGTCTTTATTTCTAAATCTGAATTAGGCTTTTCCACTACTACTAGCTCCTTTAGCTTTTCCCACACTGCGGTTCACGTCTGCTTATCCCGGTAATTACACCATCCCTTTTCAGGCGTTACCCGTTATATCGGGTTGGGCTTTTGCTTCTTGAACCATCCCACCCCTTTGTTGCTTATGGTTTGACGCTTACCCGTTAAGGTCGGGAGCATACAAAGGGGTTACTTCGTTCCCGCTATCCATTGGTTGAATCTTTAGGGCGTGTCTGTCCACCGAGGTTTTGGGTGGTGCGCTATCACGGTCATCAAATCCTGATAGTCCCTACCTTTGTCGGCTGTTTCCGACCCAAGAGGTAGACAAAAGTCTACAAGCTTATATCCCTTGGCGGATTGGTGACGATGGTTAAGCGACACTTTGCCTTTTCTACCCATAGATTCCTGCTTGCAGTAGATGCTTTCAGCTATTACCATCTATTCCTGCTTTCACCCCCGCTTTACATCGTTGATAGTCAGTCTCGAATGTAGGGGCTACCAGCCGTCTGGTAGTTTGTGTGCTTTTAATCCCGCACCGGGACAGTAGGGCTTGGTGTATTCTGGGTTGGGTTATAATTTAAATTGGAGTTTAAATTCTTTCCCCAATTTCTCTAGCTTTCTTTGCTTGTTAGCTCGGCTAGATGTCCTAACCTACATGGATAGTGAGTTGTCATTGGTTGAGGATTAAAGTGCGAACTCTACCCGGAATTGGGTTACTCAACCAAAGCCAGCCGTCCCCCCTTTCGGGTTTAGACTGAACGAATCGCACCGATATACCAACCGTCAGCTTTATAAGTAATTGTGGCGGTTTTGATTTTGAAGCCGTCAGGAATAGGACGGTGCAAAATCATTTTCACCTTGCCGATTTTGGGCAGTTGAATAAACTTACCCTGTATGTGTTCTGGTTTGATGGGGTCAGGAAATGTTAGAGAACGGTAACGCCCTTTTCCTTTGAACCTGGGACGACCAGATTTTTTCCCGTTACTGTCACCTTTTAACCAACGGTCAAAAGTTTTATCTACTCTAGTAATTACGTGTTGTAATGTATGAGAAACTAATTCCTTATACTCAGGAAATAGCGCTTTAGTGTTTGCTAAATCCTTTTGTTGTGACCAACGATTGGGTCTGTCTTTCAATGGTGCAATACTGCAACAAACTATAGAGCATCGGTCAACGTCACAACGGTTTTCTTCCCACCAGTTAAAGCGTTCTGCTAACCTGTAATTATACTGGCGACGGCACAATTCAATCCAGTGTTCAAATGTGGCTATTTGTTTTTTGGTCAGACGTAAACGGTACTGGTAGGTTAATCTCATTGAGACAATTCCTCTACTTTAAGTTTGAATACTGACTAACCCACCAAATAACTAATAACTTGCGGATCTATCGCAGCAATCCGCTTTCTGATTGACGCAGGTGGATTCTGAAAGAACCGTTTTAGATCCTTACTTCTGACCTGATAACAATGAATAGAGCGCTTTTTAGCTTTAAGCCAACCCTGTCTCACCCATTTAGTAATAGTCGTTGGATGTAAACAAAGGTTTTTAGCAATTTCACGACAACTGTAATTATCAAGGGTGGGTCTTGTTGAGTAACCCAAAGTATAAAGTTTATAAGTAATAGCTAACTCACTACGATAATAGCCCCTTCTTTTGAGCCGGAAAGCTATTTGTTTGACTGTATATGTTTCAGCCATTTGTTCTAAAGTTATTAATTCTGCTTCAGTCCATCTTCTGTACATTGATAAACCTCAAAAACTCATCAAAATCAGAATCAAAATAGGATTAATATTTTGTAGAGGCGACCCAAGGGTGAATCGCCTCTACAGGTCTTTAACTACCGTCTTCTAGTAGGTACAACTGGCTGATTCTGCGGCTGTAACGATGCCCGTGCCTCTGCTTCGGATACTCCCGTTAGTGCAGGTCGAACTTCTGCATTCAATGCCCATCGCTCGTAAGTTTCGTTTGTGACCCAATGCAATGTCGCCCCTGACTCCGCACCGCTACGGATCATCTCTGCTGCTTCCAGTGCATCTTTCTCAAAGTCAGACTGTGGGTTACGGTACGACCACTGAATAAACCAGTACGTACCTAGCGCACCGTCTACTTTCTGAAACTCAGCACAGAAAACGTAGTTTTTGAGTACACTAGCGATCGCCTCATAGCAAAACTCTTTGGGATCTCCGGGCATTCCTTCCTCGCACCATTGCTGAAATGCACGATGGGCGAAGTGGTTGTACAGTCCGGCGAAACTGTCTTTACTGCGGCGGTGCATTAGAAAACTCAACAGCATGGACGCTGGCCCTTTAAACTGGTCTTTGAGTTCGCCTGTAACGGGAATCACCCACAGTTCGGTAAATGCTTCGTTGATGAAGTTCTCGTTAATGGTGAGTAAACGGTCTGGACGAGAGATAGCGATCGCAAAATCCGCTTTGTTACCTTTGAGGTATCCGCCTTGCTGTGCCTCTAAGATTGTTAGCTTCGGTGGACAGTCGAGCAGAAATTGCCCGTACTCCTTGGCACAGTTGGCTTGCAGTTTGGGTTGGCTGGGAGGGATTAAGAAAACGCTGTTGTTGATTTTGATGGTTTCCATGATTGTGAGTTACTTGTTGCGTGAAGTGGTTGTATGGGTGTGAATTAGGGTGATTGGTGTGTTTAGTCTTCAGGGAAGATGTTTGAGGTAATGTCAAATTTTTGGTTCTCTTCTAACCCTGATTGCAGATAATCCAGTGCAGTTTGAGCATCACCTAAAGTTAAATCTGGTTGATAGTCAAGTGCTTGATAATCAGGGTGTTTAGCAATCTCTCTGAGGATTAACTGTGCAGCATCAATAAATGACTGTAGAGTGGGTGGAGAATCCCAAGATTTCTTTTGCGGCTGGGTGGGTGCTTCGTTCTGGACAGTAGATTCAGCCGCCGCTATAGTTACAGTTACAGGGATTGCGCTCAGTTCAGTGTTTAAATGTTCAAGTTGACGTGAGTAGTAATGTATTTCTTCCTGAAGTTGTGTTTTTAATTCCTCTGAGGTGAGTAGTCTGATCTCGTTCTCTACTCGGTGTTCTTCGTCTTCCTGATTCTTGTCTGGGAGCATGACATAACGCCAGCCTGCTCCGTACTCACTGCCAAGATAAGTATCTGGGGCGTAGTATTTCATGCCTATTATTACGCCGTATTCGGTACGCTGACCAAAGGCATAAAGGGGATGTCTCCAGTGTTGGGGAATTGATATCACGGGTTCCATTGTTGTAATTTTTGAATGAAGAGATGTTTGTGAGGAAGGGGGAAGGGGGAAGGGGGAAAGGGTAAAGGGGAAGGGAATGAAGATTTGTACCTTTAACCTTTCCCCTTTAACCTTTACCCTGGTTTACGCTGTCAATAGTTCTGCGCTATCAAGCAGATGCTTCAATTCCACGGGTGGCATTTGTTCAAGTGGGTGGTATTGCAAGTATTCATTGAGAAGGTCTGCACTCTCCGGTAACTCTGCTCTTGAAACCAACCACACGGCATCTGAGGCTGAGTTACAAAAGATTTGCTGTTGGGTAACATCATCTGTGCGGGTAAACCACCAATTACCGTTAGTGCAACCAGCCTCGCCTAGTTTCTCGTCGCCTTGGTAAATCCCATCCTCTAGCAATTCCAGTCCGTGTTGCTCACAAGCATCGAAAATCTGTACCATGATTTCATTACCAGTGGTAGCGGTTGGGGTTTCTTCCCCTTCTACTGGTAATGACCCATCCTTATAATGTATGCAGATGTATCGGTGGCATAACATTGGGGTGGCTGCGCGATGTACTTCTGTGCCGTTCACCATCACTACCCAGCGCTGGGTAACAAAATCGTTGTCATCATGCGTAACAGTGGCGATTAGCTTGCTTCCAACGTAATATTCCTTGTCGTAAAAGGATATATCAACCACTCTGGGTTCTTCTGGTGCTACAGCTTGGGCTTGGGTTTCGAGGTGCTTGTATAGCTCTGCCTGTGCTGCGGCTTGTTCATCTATTGGGGGGTGGTTGAAGCTTTTTGACGGTTGCTGTGCGCTAATTAATTGAGTCATAATATAGATCCTGTAAAGGGAAAGGCGATCGCACAAGTTTCGTAGGCTGGGGCGGTCGTCTTTTTTTCATATATCTATAATAACAACTCAGAGTACAAATATCAACTAGGAGTACAAAGATTTTTTGTAACTTCAACACGCAACTCCGTCATAATCTCAATTAGTTCTACATCAAGCGTTTTGGCGATTGCTGTAATAATCTTTGTGGAAACAGACGCAGCTTCCCCATTTTCGAGTTTTCTGATGTATTCTTGCGAGCATTCAACCTGCGCCTTTAAGAGCGCATCAGCTATTTCCCGCCTAGACTTCTTGCCACGCAATAATCTCAGGTTATTTCCACATTCTTTATTCCACGCCAGCATCACCACCCAGTCCAAGGGAACCATAATTACCTCCTTTGTCTTTTTTAATTTTATATTTGCACTTTCAGTTGTCATGTGGCAAGATAATTTTGTACTGTGAGTTCAACCAACCAGCTTAGTTATACAAGAATTTGTCGGTGGAATGAGTATTCCAGCCGCCAAATTACTATGTCAACTAAAGAGGTGATTTCTGATAGTACAGCAGTTTTCTTTTGCATTCACCAGTTCTTTGCCTTGTAAGCAGCACATACAGGTAATGCCATGCTGACACTAGACCCCGAAACAACATCAGCACCCAGCTACAGCCTTCTCAACGCCAGCATTCAAGAGACTTTCACCTCTCTCGACCGTTTCGAGTGGCAGGCTGTGAGCGAAGTTATGCAAATGCGCGACAAACAACTTTACCTTGAAGCTGGTTATGCTGATTTTAAGGAATATTGTCAGCGTGAGTTATCCGCTTGGGGAGGCTATCGGAGAATCACCCAACTCTTGGGAGCTAAGAAGGTCATCGATACAGTTGGTGAACTAGGTGAACACATCAAAAACGAACGCCAAGCCCGTCCCCTACTCCGGCTTGTCAAGGAACCAGACAAACTAAGGGAAGCTGTAGCGATCGCAATTAGAGAAAACCCCTCACCCAATCAATCGGATTTTGCGGCGGCCGCTCAGAAAGTGGTTCCACGAACTCCACGCCCACGTATAAAAGCCCCAACTCAGGAACCATTGGTTCCCAAAAACTCCGAACCATTGGTTCCCCAACCTGCCAGAGTTACGGTTACGTCAGCAGATCACCCCAGACATGGAGAATCGGGGACAATCGAGGCAGACCCCCCGAACTACTGGCAGCAGATTGTAACTTTTGCTGATGGTAGCAGGGAACTGGTTAATAATGCTGATTTAGATGCCCCAAGTGTTCCATACCCTACTCAAAGAACTTACCCCAAAGAGTATGCCGAAGCGATCGCCGCAATCGAACAACAGTATCAGCAAAAAATTGAGCGACTAGAACAGGAATTGAGGATTGGTCTACAGTCTGAAGCCACAGCCAAAGCTGAACAGCAGATGCAGGAACAACTCTCGTCATGGCAACAACTATACCAACAGCAGAAAGAGCAGATCATACAGATGCAGCAACGCCTGGACGAAATGGAAGCTCTTAGAAAGTTGGGGGACGAGAACGAGCAATTAAAACAACGTAATCAGGAGCTAGAAAACGCGGTACAAGAAAGACCTTCCCAGCAGTGGGGAAATACTCTTACTAAGCAAGCTGCTAAGGCGTTGAACAAGGAAGTCATGCGATCGCTCGACCAGACAATTGACCTGCGATCGCTAGCCCAGGAACCACCTAAAGAGAACGCCCAGGAATGCTTACGCTTGATGGGTATTGCACTCGGTAATCTGGCGACGGCCATGAACAATACCCAAGCCTTGCAAGCTGCGGCCTTAATCCTGGGGACTGAGCCAAACAAAAGCGCGATCGCATACCGTGCCGAACAGCTACAACTCATACCCCAGGCTGTGAGCGATATTCGGGCTGTGCTTGCCAAACCTGGGTGTAGTTGGCCGGACTATTTGGATGTAGCAAGAGAGTACGAGGTTATCGAACAGGATTACTTAGCCCAGTTAACCCCACAAGAGGTAGAGCTAATCACCGCCTTAGAGAAAGACGCACAACCCAAAATTATAGGGGTCGGTTCTATCGTAGCCCATGCTGATATTTACAGTGCTTTATACAACACCAGAGGTGAAGTTATAGAAGACCTGGGTGATGAAGTTTGGGTGGCTTGGGAGCATTGGAAAGACCGCCCGAAAAAGACAGACCGATATTTCAAAAAAGAGTTGCGACTGTTGTAGGGCTAACAACTACTAGATAGTCCGCAGAGCAAATGCAGCATGGCTTAAATGCTGCTGATATTTTCATGCGTCAAATTTACACCATTACCACGGGAATTTTATGACATTAGAATTTACACTCGAACTTGCTCAGAAGTTGCACAACAGCAACCAGATTATAGATTTTGATTGGGCTTGGTCAGTGCTGGGGTATAGCCGAAAGGATAATGCCAAGCGAATGCTCGTTGGTTACTTTGAACGAAATTTCGATTATTTCGTACAACCTGCTGATGAATCGCCAGAACCTTTACCACATGAAGTTTTCCTCACTTCTGAGGAAAATTCAAAAGCAGGTAGACCAGTCGAAAAGATTTATTTGACTATCGAATGCTTTAAAGAAATGGGGATGTTGTCTAAGAGTGAACAAGGCAGACAGATCCGCAAATACTTTCTGCAATGCGAAGCTATTGCTAAAGAATCAGTGAAGCTAATTCCTCAGTTACAGCAACAAATTCAGGATTTACAACAAAATTTCACACAGTTACAAGCCCAAGTACAAACCCTGTTACCCCCGTCATCTGATTTTATGCCCCCAGGTTGGGATGCTGAGGTTTGGCGATCGCTACCTCCACAAGATCAACGTCACTTCAGGTTTATGTTCCGTCGCCGCAATTTCCGCCCCTCCCAGCAGGGTCAAGCTGAACCAGTGGCACTACCCGCCATCAGTACTGAGCAGATGAAGCGGAAGCAGACGGATGAGGTAGCCCAGTTAGTGGGTGAAGTATCCCCCGAACAGAAACGAGAAGTTCAGTTAGCCAAACAAGAGATTTTGAGGCAGTTCTGGTCACAAGCGCCAGATGAAGATGTGCCGTTTTAGATTTACCAATTTCTGCAAACATATATGAAAGGTGAGATATGAGCAGCATTGCATCTACTGAGAAATTCTCTGTCCTGGTCATTCTGCGCCGGGAGTACCTTGACATCACTGGTAATTACTGCGCCGCCAAGCTGATTGAGTATTTTCGGCACTGGACAAAGTGGAAGCTCAAGAACCACCGTACTCCCTGGATTTACCAGCCTCTTAAGCGAATCTACGCTGATTTAATGGGTGAGCATAGCCTTCATGTGATTCGGGCTGCGATCGCTCGGCTTGAAGAAATGGGGATTATCGAGAAGCAGAAAAATCCGGGTAACGGACAGGATAGGACTTGGCAGTATAAATTAAACTTTAATGTACTCAATGGGTTATTAGGATATCGCAAGTGCAAAACTGAACGTTCGGGATTCAATGCAGAACAACACCACAGAAACCAACCAGAAGCTTCAAAACCACAACAACACACTGCTGTTGAGCCTCCTAAAAGTGAGGAAGTGGAAAACGAGAATTTGGAGTGTGACCAGGAAGAGTCGAGCCAAGCCCCAGAACCAGAGTTACCCCAGATTACTCACTACGTTGATGAACCAGAACAAGATGACTCGACTAACGAGATAGACCATCATGAAGGCCATTCTTCCGCCGCCCCGGTTGCGTCCAATTTTTGTAATGAAGACTCTAGTGATGATAATTACACTGACCCACAAGATAAATCAGTACAGCCCAGTCAAGAGGAAGTGCAGGAGTTATTGCAGCAGTTACGGGAGATTCCTTGTACCCCTCAGTTTCGGTTAAATGGGGAGATTCAGCGCACGGTCAAGCGGTATTGGGCGAATGTGCCGGGTGCGATCGCGTATCTCAAGGATGCACTGCGAACTTGGAAAGGTGTTAAGTCACCGGAAGCTGTGTTTGTGGCTGCTTGTAAGGAGGAGAGGAAGCCGGAGACGCAACAGGCTAATTCGGGTGCGATCGCGTGGTTTGAGTGGGCGAGGAAAAACAGGATTGTGATTGCGATGTCGGGTGAGGTTGTGTATGCGCCGGAAGGTGAGGCTGTGGCACTGGCGGAGATGATGCGGAGGTTTCCGATGGGGGAGTAGGTTATAAATCAATACGGTTCAGTTAAGACTCAAAGTTGTGTAAATTATTTACTTCTTCGTTCTGGAAGTAACTCCCTATATTCCCAATTTCCGCGTCTACCCAACTCTTGGATAATATTGTCAGCAATTTGTTTGGCTTTGACACTGCTACTTTTAATCAATTTACTAAGAATAGTCTTAGTTTCATTCTGCCAGCCATACCTACTCCACCCAGGTTTGTCTTTTTTAATCATTAGTTCAAAACATTCGGCTGTTAATTCTGGCATTGAATCAGCAAGTAAAACTAGACGGTCAAGTATCAGGAAATCAGGCTCTACTTTCCCAACTAAATCAATAATCTCCTTGAGTTGTGTCAGTGACCAAAAGTCATCTAGCTTCCCAGATCCAAACCACCAGCCAAAAGCAGTAAGTTCAGTGGCGTAAGAACTAATTCCAGTAGAATTACGAGCTATTTCAAGACGCTTTTCCCAAAGCAATTGCAGTGTACTAAGAATTTGTGGATCGACCTCATTCTGTGTGTTCTTAAGGCTTCTACCTACAAATTCAATACCATAACCACGCAATTGATCAGAAGCTAACTCAAAAAATCTTGTTAGTAATCCTCCTGCATCATCCAAATTCAATTTTCCACGCCAGTAGAAAGTCATCAAGTGTTCAATAAGATTTTCATTAATAACTGTTAGTCGTTGTTCTTCAATCTCGGTGGAATTTAACTGTTCAACTCTATAGCTATATTCCTCATATAGTAAATCAAAAATATTATTATAGGTGTCGCAATAAGTAATGTAACTTTCCCAAGCTACAAGTCGTAAATTACCGTAACTTTCATCTTGTGTAAAAATTTTTGCTACGCTTTGATTTGCCCAAAGCGGATCTAGTAAAACCAGCCAAGGAAACCACTGACCATATACTGAGCGGATTGCCAACGAAGGCTCTTGCTCTAAGTTGAGATGCTCATCAAGTACCTGTCGGACTTCTGGCATTTCATCAAAACCTCGCTGCAACTGCTCTGCACTCTCAGGTAGTTGTTCAAAGTGGCGACGAACCCAAAGAGCATAGCGCACAACTGTGTGCATTGCTTCCCCTCGAACGGTATTAATTGCCAGATTACTATAATCATGATTTGAGCTATGGTAGCCCATTTCTCTTTCTGGGGTTGGGTCTGGATGTTGAGTTAAAAGTCTGAGGATGTCCCAAACCTGATTACGAAAATCAAAGGGAATTGCTATTGCATTAACTCTCAATACAACTCCAATTAAATCTACCACTGTTCGGCAAGGTTCAAGCCAATTGTTGTTAGGTTCATCATAAAATGCTTGGTTTTCGTTCAATTCTTCAGATTTCTCAGCTATCCAGTTGCAAAGACTTAGAACCGATGTCCAATTAAACTCTTCTATTTGTCCCTGTTGTGAGTGATTATTTAAGGCTTGACGCAAACCCCTAAGCAGATGCGACAGATATGTTGGGTGTAGGCCTTGAAATTGAGAAGCTGCTTGTGCATAACGCTGAGGATTTTTTTCAGCTATTCTTGCCAGAGCATCTCCTAGTCCTGAGCGCGAGGGTTCGTCAAATTCCCAATAATTTGTAGAGTTTGGCTGCCAAGTTTTCAGAAAGTCAACTAACTCTTCAATACTCAGAGATTCCAATTCCAAGTCAGATTTTGGACTTACTAAACCTACAGATATAGCAATACCAAGTCTTTTAGGAGAAACATCAGAAATTTCAATATCACCAAACTCATTAACTAACTGGTTATAGCGTTCTTGCCAATGTGTCGAAAGACTATCTTTTATTACTGTCAATTTTTTCAACTGCCAGCGTCTCATCCATTCAGCTTTTTTTCTTGGTCTTCTAGCCAAGAGTAGTCAATTTGTGGGTTTTCTATCCAACCTAGAATCTGCTCTTGTTTCTCTACAGGAAGTTGAGCAAAATTATCTTTGAGTAAGTGTACATACTCATAATCTTCGTAAGTATTACTATTTGTAAAACGGTTATGATCAGCCAACTTTTCAATAAGCAAATTGTAGTCTACATTTTGATACTTACGAATTAAGTAAAGGGCAATGCGATGAAAAACTCGCCAACGGCGTTCTTCTAATAGCGAAACAATATCTCTTATTTTAGTATTATCTTCTTCTAAAATTTGCTCTGCTGTATCCTTTACTGCTGTTATTAAAATTTTCCTAACTTCTAAATGAGAGTAATTTTCATCAGATTCCTCAATATCATACAGCCAGTAATGTGAGCCATCTTCCCAGATAGGTAAGCTGGTTTCTCGTTGTTCGCGTTTTCCATCAGATTGGGAATAATTAATAGCATCAAGTAGCAGAAAATTCAACATTATCAAAACATCAATTTTGTCGTTTTTTGCTACTTTTACTAATTCTGCCACACATTTTTTAATAATTCGTTCATAGTTCCAATTGTCAAAGCGGATTTGTGGTTTAGGTGAGAGAATATAAACTCTATTTTCAGCTTTTTGTTCATTGAAAAAATTAGAATCTGGCATAACTTCAAATAAGCTTCGAGCCAGGTCTAAAGCTTTTTTAAAGTGACCTCCCTTAGCAAGATGTACTATAAGAGCAGCAACTTTCTTTGGAAGTGGAGATGATGAGTATGTTTTTTCTATCCATGTTTTTACTTTCTTAACCAGTTGCACTGCTTCTTGTGAAGGCATCTGAAGTGCAGCATCAACAAAATCTTCATAAACACGAGGATTATCACTTTCTATTTTAAGTGCAATTTTTAGAACTTCTTTTGACTTGTGTTTAGCCATCTGTGCTAGATAGCGAGACTCAGCCCACATTGGGAACGTTATAGTGCCTAGAATCCTATCCTCAACAATTGACGGAGGATTTTGAAAAAAACCTTTGTTTTTTAATGGCTCAATCCACTCTGGATTTTGCAGATGGTTGAAAAAATAATTGCGCTGCTGAGGATGAATGAGCTTTGCTATCGCTTTGTCAATCTGTTGAGGAGTTGGCTTCTTCCAGGATGTCATCGATTTCATCTGTAGTTTTATAAAAACTTTGAGCCAGTGTACTCATAACCTGCTCAAATAATTGAAAGTGATAAAGGAGACTTTGCTCATTATAGTTTGCCTCCACTGTCCCGTTGTCATAGGCTTTTCCCACAAACCATTTTGTCAGATTCTTCCACTGGTTAACTAAAGGAAGTAATGAGTATTGAGATAATTGATTTTCAGGAACACATTTCTTAAAAAAAAGCTCTACTCTGTGATTAATTTCGTCACTGGTTTTTACATGATCCTTAATTAAGTTTGCAATTTCAATAAACACAGGGCGAGTTATGCTTATGTCTGGAGAAGAAGAAGGTAAATCAGCATGAGAATTTATTCCAGATTCTGGAAATACCCCATCTATAGAAAGACCTTGTTCTTTCCATATTTTAGCCAATTGCTCCATTCTCTCTACATAACTAAATCTTCCACCATCTTTTTTTCCCACTTTAACTTCAACTAATTGATTACAAATTTCCCGAACACAGTGACTAATCAGCCTAACTCTACCAGGAATACTGATTTCAAAAATTAAACAGACTGAACTTTCATAGAGTTCTGCTAGAGAGGGAGCTTGTTCGTGTAGCCAGGATTGTATTTCTCTACGGGTAGCTGTCCAGTGTCCTGGGGTAGTTGGAGGTATATTATTTTCTAAGTCAGCTTGAGGCTCTTTACCATTTAATTCCACAACTTATGGACTGATATGCTAATTTTTCACTTAAAAGTTAGTGTAGTAAAATTATACTCTATGCTGATTCACTGTCTTTGAACTGATTCGTAAAGAAAATCTAAAAGACTTCTAGGTGAGTAGGAATGGACTTTAAGCTAGAACCAGTTAGATAACTGTATTAAAAATGACAAGTCTGTCAGAGATAGCCGATCCCCAACGCAAACCTTACCAAGCGCGACCTAAGTGATTCGGAGTGAGAGGTATTGAAACCGCTCATACCCGCGTTAAAGGATTTGTCCATCCCGTGGAAGTAGATTTTCGGCAGATTCTCAAGTGTAAAATTAGCTTTTTAGATGGCTGCTTAAACTAAAGAATACCCGAAGTATTAATTAATGCCAATACTTTGAGTTAGGAATCAAAACATAAACAGTCAAGCGACCCCGAAAGCTCACTTGAGGAATTTACTCTCATCATGGTAAGACTCGCTTCAACTTCAACCCACAGCCAGCCGCCGCGCCTGTGTCTGTATTACCGCCCGTGGTATCCCATGAGCTTGTCCACTTGCTGCACCGCAATCATGGTGATGGTTCTGGGATGTTTCATGCGTGATGCCGGACTGGAGGATGCGGAAAGGGCAACTGGAATCGTGGGAGGCGCGGAGGTGAAAGAGGATTGGGTTGCTCTCGGTTGGAGCGATCGCTGCCTGAGCTACAAGATAAATCAGTACAGCCCAGTCAGCAAGAGGTTTAGGAGGTATTACAGCAGCTACCCGAAATCCCCTGTACCCCTCAGTTCCGGCTAAACGGGGAGATTCAGCGTACAGTTAGGCGGTATTGGGCGAATGTGCCGGGTGCGATCGCCTATCTCAAAGAGGCAGTACGGACTTGGAAGGGGGTCAAATCACCGGAAGCTGTGTTTGTATCTGCTTGCAAAGAAGGGAGGAAGCCGGAGGTGCAGCAGGCTAAGTCGGGTGCGATCGCGTGGTTTGAGTGGGCTAGGAAGGAGAGGATTGTGATTGCGATGTCGGGTGAGGTCGTGTATACGCCGGATGGTGAAGCGGTGGCATTAACGGAAATGATGCGGCGGTATCCGGTGGGGGAGTAGATTTTTGCATCTGTCCAAAATTTTGAAATGGTCGGTTGAGTTATGTGATCGGCTAAAGAGGTAAGGCTAGAGCCTGGCGCTTTTATACATTTTACTGAAAGCTATGTTGAGTGCGTAGGCGTAGCCTGCCGCAGGCATCGCCTGACTTTAGGGTACAGCATTGTCACTTGTTTTTGCCCAACTTCAAAAAATCGCGTTGCTCCCGCGATTGTATCTTCGGTAGGCTGATGGTCATCTGTTGTCAATAGATCGCTAACTCTTTTACTTGGGTACTGACCAACTCTTAACTGATCCAAGTGTCACAGGAATTCGATCTGACACATCGATCGTAAATAGAAAAACCTTATAAGCACGATGGCTGTTTTCTGGATCGAAGAACTTGAGTTTCACATCCCAGCAGTCACTATTTAATCGGCAAAAAACACTTTTCTCAACTTTGAGCGAATCTAATTGCCGCCCGGAGGAGATCGCTTTAGCAAAACTCGAAACGGCTTGAAAAATATTAGTAGCTGCAAAGTTTAAGGCACGATCACGTGAAGTTTGCCCCAAATTATGGAGGTCGTAATAAACCCGATTCAAGAAGTTAGTGAGGGAGCGACGCATATTTTCTTCTATTTCCCCTGTCAGTTCTGTTACTATTGCCAGCGCAGCATTTACTAAGGAATTAACTTTCCAACCATACATACCACGCACGTTAGTGATGGTAATAATCGGTACAACTTGCCCGGAAAATAGTTCGACTGTGCGATTAGTACGTTGGGCGGGAATGCTGACTCGCTCGACAAATTCGTCGCTGTCTAGCGGTTCAATTTGTCCGTTTAGCATCAACAGTAACATTTCATAAATTTCGGCAGCAAAAGGTTCTTTGGGTTCGAGGGCATAAATCGGTCTTTGCTCCATATTCAAAGTCCAAATTAAAGAGCGTCCTTCATTCGGGTTTCGATCTAAGTAATTCACTATTTGACGGATATCGTAGGGATTGGCAGGAACCAGAATACCTCTGCCATCATCCACAGGTGGCATGAGTTGTTTGAAGGAATCACGACGAGCTTCGCTGCCAAAATCGTAACCAAGGCTGCCAAGAGCGTAAACATGATCGGAGTGATCTCTACTAGGAGTAACGCCAGTTAGTGTAAAAGGAGAAGCAGGGATCATTGATGCTGTTGATGGCGTTACTGTGAAGGATTGAGCCATTACTTCTTCAGCACTAAAGTGTTGAGGCTGAAAACTCTCTGAGAACAATCCTACTCTATTACCAACATTTTCAACTTGGGTAATGCAACCGCTTGCTAGGGAAATAGTCTCAGAAGCTTGCCCAAATAGCAAATTTATCACCCCTGGTAGATTCACAAAACCCCTCAGACAGCGTTCCGGTTCTTCTACTTCCTCTGGGTTACAAGGAATCGCTGTATTCAGCAGGGCAGTGCGGATAGCTTCGGCATCAATTGGCTGACCTTGTTGCAGTTGCAAGCTCATCAGCAACGCACAAATACCCGTCATTACCGGAGCTGCACAACTAGTACCTTTGTTGCGTTTGGGTTCTTCGGTACCAGGTTGAGCGCCCAGGATATTTTCACCGGGAGCCATAATGCCTTCTATTTGGTAGTTGCCACCCCAATTACTAAATTTAAATGGTTTCCCTTCATCCTTGATGGCACCTACAGCTAAGGTTCCCGGTAATACTGCTGGAATGCACCAACACTCGCCTTTGTTGTTGCCTGCTGGAGCTACAATTAAAATATTGTTGTCCTGGCATTTTTTAACTGCACGAGCTAGTAAATCCTGGACTTCTCCTGTTTGGGTAGGGCGACAGGCTGCACAATGGATGATGTTTGCGCCTAATTCCAAGGCAAGCTCAAAGGCGCGAGTTAAGTTGAGAATAGAGATAAATTCATCGTTGTCACCTGTGGTGCTGAGAGGGATATTAATGACGCGGCAATTGGGGGCAATACCTGGAGATGGGGTGTTTTCCTGTCCGGCAATGGTACTAGTGATATGGGTGGCGTGGTGGTCGCCAGGAATACGATTGAGAATTGCTTCGGGGAAAGTGGCTTTGAGTTTTTCTTCTTTTTCTTCAGTCTTAAAGTCACTGTTATTAATATTTCGGTAGGTGGCATAAGCTGTTGGGGAAATTGGTTCTGGGGTCTGATGCCAGTAAGGGAAGACCTTGGAAATGTTACCCCCTTGGAAGCAAACCAGTTCGTGGTCGGGATTACCATCAAGAATCACAATCGTGATGCGTGGATCACCCAGGGTTTGATTGCGGAGGTTGGTAAGACCGGGAATGCGTTCGTCCAAGTCGTGGGGATGTAGTGCAGTGGGGGTTTTTTGAGAGCTAGTTACTGCAGCGCTAGAAGACATAGTTGCAGGTCTAACAATCATAGCAGGAGCGAAAACGGTATCCGTAAGCTCCGAAGTGGTAATTGCATTCAGGGCATCTTGGCGAGGGAGTGAACCAAGAATAAACTCCCCAACAGAGGATTCTTCGATGTAGTCAAGACCAGTGACTTGGGCGAAGCGCTCACTGTTCCCTGCTCCCAATCCACAAGGGGCAAGCCTCATATTTGTTGCCACTAAATACAGGTTTTGGTAGAGTACACCGACGTGTTTGAGTACTAGGGCATAGGCTAGAGAGCGGTATTTCCAAAAAAGTCGCCCAAAGCGGGCAGTGATGACCAGTAAAACTTGGGGTATTCCTTGTTCGCCGCTAGCTTGATGGGCATCAGTAATCAAGGCCAATTTGTCGCCACTGTGATCTATAAGTTGCTCTAGCTGGTGATTGAGAGGGTCGTAATGATATAAGCCGATTTCCAACCCTTCACAATGACGTACTATAGGATATATTTCTAATTCATACATCCCACCACCACTGGGATAGGGACGAAGGCTCAGTTCCCCCAGATTAAATTCAACTTCGTCAAATTTCTCGTCTAATGTGTATGTGTCTTTGATGCGGGCGCTGCGATAGAGCAACTCGCTCAGTTGTTCTAAAGTGATGGGATGGGTTTCGTCGTATTCCCGAACGGATTGCCGCATTTCTATTGCTTCCGTTAAGGTGCGATCTCTCTGCATGACAATCTCTAAATTAGGACGGGGAAGGGGTACAATTTTGTCGCTCATTGGTGGTTTCACTACCGGAAATTGGGGCAGCTTGTCAATAAACTGCTCAATGCCATCAGTTGGATAATCGTGACGACCGAGGCGACTGCGACTGTGGAATAGGAGATTGTGAAAATCCCATAGTTGCAGTAAAAGTGATTCGGGTGAGATTGTTAAGAAGTTCGTAGTCCATAATAGATGCACAAACTGCTGAATAATTTCAGGTGATAAATCTGGAAAGATATTCAGTGCTGCTACAGGTTGGGGTTGAGCTAGACAGGCAATCAAAGCACTAGCCTGCCAGTTTAATAGCGTAACTCGGAATTTAGATAGAGGTGACTCTAGTATCATTACGCCTTCGTGTTGGCGTTGGTAAGCAAAGCGAGATAGACTAACGGCTACTTGGTTCCAATCGGGTTCTAGTAAATTTAACTCTGGAGCTTCCACCATCGATGTAGCAATCGCTAATTTCTTTACTTCTAAATTTTCAGAACTTAACATAATACTTTTATTTAAGGTGAAAAGAAAATGCCTTTTATCTAATCTACATTTTTGGGGTGTAAATAATTAAATAGCAAAATACTTGTGATAATATAGCCTAATATTATCAATTCGAGGTTTTTCTAGTTCTTTTTGCTCTACACCAACCCACATATATTGGCGTGTAAATTGTTGCTGGTAGAAATTATTAACTTTGTAAGCCATATCATTAAGTTTAAAATAGTTTTGCAAATCTTTTTTATGCTTGAGACGATAATATAATATTGGATGAGGATTTACTTTAGATAAGCCAATATAGAATATATCTGATACTAGAAGTGGCTGTAAAACAGCAGATGAAAATCGGTTTCTCAGATAGTTTTGTATGTAGTAACTTTTAAGTTCTGCCTCATTAAGTGCTGCATAAATTTCTACTTCAGTCCGACCATCTAAATAATAGTCAAATCCAATTAAAAAGGCTTTTTGGAGTAAAAATGGATCTATGTCTGCCAAGTTACCTTTATCAGCAGCTAAGACCTTCTTAATTTCTTTTTGATAGTCATTTATGCCAATGTGCATCTTCAAGCTAGATTCACAAATATTAGTTCGTAAGTCAATTCCTGCTGTCAATTCTGTCATTTTGCTATAATCAAAATCATTTCCTATAAAATTTCGCAATAAATCATAGTTGAGATTAACTCCCACTTGATTTTCAACTTGATTAAAAAAATTGATAGTTTTTGATAAACATTCTTGCCATTGTTGAACTGGATTTTGAAAAAATAGCAGAAACCGTGAGGCTAGTAATTTATCGACTTCAACTTTGCAAGATGCTTCAATAGTTAAATTACTTTTAACTCCTACAACAAATTCTTCAAAAAGTTTTAAAGGAAAGATGGGTTCTACATCAAAAGCATCTTGATGAGTACGAATGAACTGAAGCGGTTGTTCCGGCGATAAACTGTGTTGAGTAACAGAAGTTCGCGTCATGAGCTAATTCCTTAAAAATATTTGCATATTTCAAACTAATACTAAGTTGCGTTCAAAAATAATACCCCACATACCATTTAACGAAAAATCTGATACAGATGCAAACTTTCAAAGCTTTGTTATATCTAAGTTTTTTAATTGCAAATTACGAATTTTAAATTAGTATCACTCCCCACTCCCAGCTCAGATTACTATATTTAGCCGCAACTCGGTATGACATTTCACGCTTTTAACAGGCAACATCAGAATAATTCTTGAGAATAATTGCAAACTTATTTTTGAAAGCCCCCTACCATCTTAAGGAAGGGCAGGAAGGCTATTGATCAGACGAGTAGTCGCGCTTGTCTCTCTCCCCTACACCTCGGTATTCTTGCTAAGCTCCATAGATTTCCCAAAATGACCAGCAGTATTGGTATGAGAAATGTTAATAAAGAAAAGCTCTGAGGTATAGGTATCGATGAAGGTTTGTCAATTTATCAAGACTAACCTGACTCCTAAAGGAGAGGTAGATAAGGCATGAACTACTTACTAAACGTCTTCTCCATCGTAAGAACAGATGTAAGGAATACCACAATTACTACCTCCATAACGGATTCCAGTGTCTATAGAGGCAGAAGCTCCTGTTGTGTTGCACAGAACTTCTTCAGACAATTCAGCTAATAAATGAGTTTGAGTCCCTGATGTGAGACGCAGTACGGGCTGAGTCTGTTGTGGGATAAGATTTTTCTTGTTCATGAGATTTTTCTCTTTCTTTGTCTTTTGTTCGTTGTTTACTTGAACTAATTCGGGTAGGTTTGGATGACGAATTTACTAGTATTTTTAGTATTCGCTTAAGCTTCCTAACCTATATCTTCTCCATCAAAGGAACACCAGATTCCGCTGAGACATGCTGGTACTGGCCCTACACTTTGTAAGGATGCTTGTACTCCTGAATCATTAGAATTTCCCTGGAGAATTTCTTCGGAGAGTTCAGCTAGTTCATTAAAAAGCTGACCAGTACTGATTCGCTCGATTGGTTGATTTTGATGGGGAATAATGTTTTTCCTATTCATGAGATTTCTCTCCTGTTTTGTTCGATTTGACCACTTCTGGTAAGTCACCATTGGGTGGATCTAACCCCTTCTTCTGTTGGAAGAAGCTTGCTAGCAGCTTTGTTGATTGAAGCGAATACGAAGATGCTGTAAAAACTAAAAAACTAAAATGGCATTGGTGTTGAATTCATTTCCCCTTCGGACAATGGCGAATTTCGCCAGCCCAGTTTCACGGGTATATCATACAACCTTCCTACCCCAAACCGAGACCAAAAGTGGCGCATCCCTGGCACAATTACTTTGACTACATTCAAACCAACGTCTGGTCTTGTTTGATCCAATACCAAGGTTTCCAATCCTGCTTGCTGAGCAATTTCCACGCATGTCATAACATCTGTATAAATATCATCGCTCCAACGCTGGGAGTAATCCCCCGCTACTTTCAATGGCGTAGTTTGATCGGGTGCTAAATAGGGTTTATTCTCCAGTGTTGCACTCAACATCCAGTTTTTGAAATCTCCTTGTAACTCACTTAAGGGTATTTTGTCTAACTCTAGACCAATTTGATTTACCTCAGTAACTGCTCGCAAAATTGCAATAGTAGGGTCGAAGTGAGTACCAAATCCGGCAATGATGCGTTCCGAGTCTCCATTAGTACGACGAGATATACCAGCAAAGGTAGGAATCTCCAAGTCTGCGGTCAAATCTAATACCCATAGTTCTCGATGGTTTTTTTGGTAAAAATTTTGTAGTTCCACAAAATAGGGTTCGTCAAAACTTGCCAAGTCCACAGACGGACGTTTGAGACGGTTGTACCACCACAGGGCTACACTATCTCTTTCCACCAACTCCATAAAACCTTGCAAAATTGCTTCTTCCAGGGTATTGCCTGCTGCATTGCCGTTGGAGTCAGCACGACAAAAATGATGGTCTTTGGAAGAGGGATAGTCGTAATAGCAAAACGCCGTAGGTAAATATTTGTGAGTCTGTTCTGTCAGCGACCATACAGGTGTCCAGTCAATTATTTGACTAGCATCAAATCGCTGGGGAATCCAATCATGAACAACGGTAGATATAGCATTCAAATTTTCCCGATTTGCATATTGATAATCACTAAATAGCAAACAGTTATCAGGATGAATTGCTCTGTCCCCCAGTTCTGCCAAGGTAGACAAAATACGAGGTTCATCCCCCTGGTAAATACCAGAATAACGTTCCACCGCTTCGCAAAAACCGCTAGTTCGGGATTGGCTGTCAGTTTTACCTTTACCTGAACTTTTATGGCGCAGACTATGGCGTAACCCCCTTAAAGAAGTTGCACTACCAAAGCTATGTCCAGCTCGATAAGTATGTACCAATGGATTCGATGGATCGGAAATACGCACTAACTCAGTAACGATTCCCGTTAGGGGACTAATTAAATGTTGGTGGGACTGAAGTGTTTGCTCCGGTGTATAGGTGCGGTGACCTCCGTCCCAGATGAAATGCTTATTTTGTGGTTGCAAAGTTATCGGTTGAAAACCTCGCTCACGTAACAGTTGGGGATTGCCGCAGGTGGGACATTGGGGACGATGCGATAGGATATGAGTTTGTAGTTCTTGGGTCACGAAGTTAAAGGTAACAATTTTTGCCTCCAATGTCGAGAAAGATACAGGATTTTGGGGAGTTCCTTCAGCGCTTGCTGTTTTTATCTGTTGTTTGACCAACCACTTAGCAATTTCTGTAACAGCGAATTGCAATCCCATTTGTAGGGATGAGGGCAGCGTTGCTCGTGCTGTTGGCAAGCACCCAATCACATCACCCCGATTTTCGAGACAGTAAGAATCGTCAGGTAAATTTTGTTTCTGCTTCTGTCGTAATATGGAAGTTTCAATCTCTCGGTTGCCACGCAAGCGCTGTGCCAGACAGTCCCAACAGCCAGTTTCTCCCGGTATAAAAATTGGCCCTACCCAAAACATATTGCCGACAGGTTTTACTAACAACCAAGGTTGCTCAATCTCCAATGCTTGCCGATTAATCTCAGCTAATTGGGGCTGTAAATAATCATCGGTTAGCACTACCTGAAAAGTGGAAGAGGTAGTTGATTGATCATTTTCATTTGGAGATTGGACGTTAAGCCCCATATCCTTCATTACTATTGCCAAGGAGGCTGTTGTCTTTTCTCCTATCCCCTCACCTACCGCCATTAAAGTGACTGCTTTTTCCAACGCCCGAATTACTATACTTGGCACGACACCCAAAGCACTCCAAAAGGCAGCAACTTCCTGTGACAAATCAACCGTTGCTTCAGTTAAGTAGCCTTTTTCATAAAGGCGATCAAGTACATAATCAATATGTTCTCGTTCTACTAAACCATTTAATTTTCGGTAAATGTCGTCCAAGTGATGTTTCCCATCTAAAAGCGGCAGAATCTGGCAATATAGACGACCCGTAAGAGCATGGGCTGATTGCTCATCGAGCAAATATACGTGCTTTGGCTCGACAACTTCGACACGATAGTGGGGTTGGATCTGAGGAATTTTTGCAGATTTCATAATGCTTGCAGGTGAAATGAGATATCGAAATTGGGCTTTCTCCGATAGCAAAGTTTGTTACCTATTGTGCTTCATCTTCATAGGAGCAACGACCAGCTTGCCACAGAAAAAGAGACGAACAGGTTTCTGATGTTAATTGTCCGGGAGAAATTCCTGCCTTCGTGCAAAGTATCTCTTCAGATAATTCAGTCAGTAGATCAGTTTGAGTACCTAAAGTCAGGCGTACTACAGGAGGAGTTTGTTGGGGGTTAATGTTTTTTCTGTTCATGGTAGTATGTCTAGTCTTTACTGTGTGATGGGATTGATTGTGTTACTTAAACCCAAATCCGACCTCTACGGAAGGGTTTTTGAAGGATTTTATTCAGAGGTTTTTTAGTAGCATTAGTGGCATGTTGTCTCATAACAGTGACCCAAGCGTAATAATAGTCTTCTGAGGAACCTTTGGATGGGGTAGAGGGCTGAGCAACTGGAAAATGATTGTACGTTGGTTTTTGATAGGTTGTCATGATGTCTTGTTGCTTGTCGCTATGAGTAGTTTTTTTGCTGGCTTTAGCATGCTCAACTCTGTAACCCTAATTTGTCAATCTGGGGGAAGTCAATTCCTAAAAGCCTTTGACAGTTTTACTTTTCAACTTTTGGTTATAAGTTTTAGTTCTGTCAGAAAAGAAAGGCTCAAAGCTTGATTAAATTAAAGTTTCAGAGTTGCGCTTTGAGATAAGCCATAATTATTCAACGGTTTTGCATTTATGCTTCAGACGATTATGCCCTATCTCCATTTTGATGCCATAGATGATGTCATAATCTGTTTGTAACTGCGATACTGAAATGCTGCTGGGTCGTTATAGTTTGCACCGTGGAGCAAATCCAAAAGAATGCTGATTTTGTCTTCATCGCGGCCCTTTTCCAAGTCTACAGATGAAGCAGGTTGGATAAAATGGGGACGCTTGACCGGAGGGGAAAGAGAAGGGAGTCTCATAGGTTCTCCTAATTAATTTTCCAGATCAATAAGGTGATGACCAAGACCGAGGTTCACCCAAAGTAATCGGCAGTAAGTCGCTCACATCAATTGTGAAACGGTATACTTTCTTAGCACGACGACTGTTTTCGGGGTCGAAGAACTTCAGCTTGACATCCCAGCAGTCACTATCGAGACGGCAGAAAGGACTTTTCTCAACTGTAATGCTGTCAAGCTCCATTTCTTCTGCGATTGCATTCCTAACGATATAAGCAGCTTGGAAGACATTTGTGACTGCAAAGTTGAGCGCTCGATCTTGAGAAGTTGTTCCTAAATTGCGTAAATCGTAGTACACCCGGTTGAGAAAGCTCTCAAGGGTACGACGTACATTGTCTTCATCAGATGCTTCAGTTTCTGCTGTTACCGTCCTAAGTGCCTGTGTAACCAACGTATTGACTTTCCAGCCATACAAACCCCTAGTATTTTGCGGTTCAATGACGGGTACTTCCTGTCCTGAAAAGAGCTTGACAGTGCGTCCAGTTAAAAGACCAGGGACACTGATGCGTTCAACATATTCTTCATTGTCCTCGGCTTGAATTTGTCCTGAGAGTAATTCCTGGAGAACCTGATAGATTTCGCGGGCAAAGGGGCCTTTCGGTTCGATCGCATAAACTGGTGTTAGTTCTATATTTAACGTCCAGATAAGAGAGCGTGCTTCTGAAAGATTGCCCGCTAAATAATCTACCATTTGACGGGCATCGAAAGGATTGGACGGAACCATCGTTCCAGCGAAACTAGCGGGGGGCATTAGTTGCTTGAATGAATCCCGACGAGCTTCGCTGCCGAAGTCATAGCCAAGGACTCCCAAAGCATAAACAAGCTGACCTGCAGTAGCCAGTTCGTTAGGAGCTTGACTGGCGGTTATAAAATTAGACGTTTGATTTGGCATAATTGATGATTGATTTGACATAATAGATGAGCGAATGTAGTTTTGCTGGTTCTGCCCATTCCCAGAACCAGCGATTCTGGGAGAGTTGAAAACAGGGACTGCACTAGAATCTGCTGTCACAGATAAGGTTCTAGACCCATCAACTGTGCTTGGGTTAATACCATCTCCTGCATTAGCATCTTCAGTTGCAGATGGCAATTTATCTTGTCCTGTCTCTGCTTTTGTAGATTTTTCAGGAGTAGCACGACAACCACATCCTGCGGCTTCTACATATCCTGCTAACGCCAATTCTTCAGACATATTTGCTCCTATCAATAAGGTTAATGCTCCAGAAATATTGAGCTTTCCAGCCAAACATCGTTGTGCTATCTCCGGTAAATCTGGTTCGCAAGGTAAGGCACTTTGCAACAATAATTTGCGAATCTTATGTGGGTCTGGGGCTTCTCCTCTTTTTATCTGGAGACTCAGCAATAGAGCTGCAATTCCAGAAACAATAGGGGTGGCAAAGCTAGTACCGGAAAGACTTATCGTGCCTCCTCCCGGTTGTGCGCCTAAAATATTTTCTCCAGGAGCAAGTAACCCTTGTGCTTGATAGGCTTCACCCCAGTTGCTAAAGTCGAGTGGCTTTCCTTTGGTATCCATTGCCCCTACTGCCAGTACTGTCGGCAGAGATGCGGGTACGTGCAAACAGTTGCAACCGTCATTGCCAGCTGCTGCCACGATCAGGACATTGTTGGCTTTACACAGATTTACTGCATTTTCCAACCAAGCTTCAGCTTCACCAAAATCAGTTAGTTGTCCACCGCTAATGTTAATCACATTAGCTCCGGCATTAACTGCTTGCTCGATGGCTCTGGCTAAATCTAGCTGAGATACCTTGAGCCGATCATCCGAAAATATGGGAACGATTAGACCTTTGCATCGTGGAGCAATACCCTCAACTGAAGAACCCGGTTGACCAAAAATCACACTGGTGACATGAGTACCATGTGTAGACATACTGCCCTGGTTGGAAGATTTTCCTTGTACTAAGGTTGAGAGACGAGTTAGATTCGCATCTTGGAAGCAAGAATGACTCATGTCTACCAGTCCATCAAGAATCGCAATACAGATTTCGGGGCAACCCTGGTTATACAACTTTTCTATTGACAATCTGTTGAATATGGATAAATCAGTCATAGGTTATCCATATAAATATGACAGGTAAATAGGTGTTGCATAAAGGCGAGATGAATGAACTAAATTGAGGCATTTGTCTATATTCGGAATAATGAAGTATTAAGAATTTAATCTTGAAGAATATTTATTTATCTAAAACTATCACAGGTCTTATTGCATAACCGTGTGAGATTCAAAAAAGGAAGAATGTACATATAATTTTTCTAAAATGGTAATGATGATTACTATTATGCAATATACAAATATTCTCATTGGTAATACAACTATATTTCGAGCAAAATCAGGTGGAAGTAGTAATAATAGTGAGATATACTGTATAAGGTTTTACAGATATTTCGCGTAAAATTACAAAATTATACCTATCTCAGATTAATCCTATAATCACAGTTGATTTTCTTCCAGATGCACCAATCAAAATGCTAACTCTGTTGTCTGTTAGCAAATGCAAAGGTTTCTAAACAGTATTGATTATCTATGCTATGCACTATCATTCATTTCTCCTTCTGACCTTGGTGCAGTAGATGTTTATAATTGCATATACCTTGCAGCATAGCATCGGCAGAAATATGATATTTCCTTCGTCCTAGAGAGTGAGCTATGATTCTTACAGTCTTTTAAGTCTTTTAAGACAAGAATGCAAAAATTATTCAAATGGAATTTTTTCCATTTTGTTGAAGCTTACTGAAGCCGACACTATAGGAATAGTGATGTATTTAACTGCTAGTCTTTGAATTTTATTTGAAACTATTAGGACTTACGCATGAAAACGAAAAATCAAGGGTTTTGGCAAGGGTACAGGGGTATAGGGGTGTAGGGGTGTAAAAGCGCTAAACCTATACCCCTATACCCTTACACCCTTACACCCTGTCTCGACAGATAACTTCAGTGCGTAAGTCCTGACTATATTAGAACACACTTGAGAATTATATTAGCACTATTATCAATTTTCTGATAAGAATTTACTATAAAAATATCTAATTCAAACATCTTATCTTGCTGTGTCTTTAATTATTGATTATTTAGAAAATTTGTCTATACTTTACTTCATCTGCTTACTACTATTGTTATTGCATACTAGTTGAAGTACATATACATTTTAGCTATCATTCCCATTTGATTACTCTATTATTTAAATCAATGTTTACTCAGTTTAGACAAATTAAGTATAACCTGAGTTCGGGATAAGGAAAGGGACAGGTAGTAAGCTGAAAATAACGTAAAATCAGCAACCTGTCCTATGTACAGTTTAGAAGCTTTGTTTTGTCATGTAGATGATTTCTGCCAAGAATTTGAACAGGTATGGTACAAAAAGCTATTGATTCATGGAGGAATCAAACGTCATAGAGAGAAAAGCTTATGTTTAAGTGAAATCATGACAATTCTGATTGCTTTTCATCAAAATCACTACAGGGATTTTAAGTATTTCTATCTGAACCATGTCAAACAATACTGGAATAGTGCATTTCCAGGTTTGCCAAGTTATCAAAGATTTATTGAATGGCTACCATCTACCTTGATACCCTTATGCGTGTATTTGAAGCATTGTTTTGGTAGGTGTACGGGTATCGGTTTTATTGATTCAACTAGCCTGAAAGTCTGTCATAATCGTCGGATTTCACGGCATCGGGTATTTAAAGACTTAGCCAGTCGTGGCAAGACTTCGGTTGATTGGTTTTTTGGTTTTAAGTTGCATCTTGTCGTTAATGAGTTTGGTCAACTGTTAAATGTGGCTCTGACTCCTGGTAATGTTGATGACCGCCAACCTGTACATGATTTACTTAGTGGTCTGTTTGGTAAAATCTTTGCTGATAGAGGTTATGTCTCTCAAAAACTGGCAACTCAACTTTTAAATGACTTTGGCATTGAATTTTTTGCCAAGCCTCGTCGCAATATGAAGAATAAGTTGATGCGTCTTCATGACAAACTTTTGTCTCGTAAACGCTCCATTATTGAGACTATTAATGACCAACTCAAGAATATTTCTCAAATTGAGCATTCAAGACACCGTAGTCCCGTTAATTTTTGCGTCAACGTTTTGTGCGGATTAATTGCTTATTGTCATCAACCTAAGAAGCCTAGCCTTCATCTGGACTGGGTTTTACCTTCTTATCTTTAACCCGAACTCAGGTTAAGTATAAGTAAACTTGCCTTCTTTATCCTCATAGATGCAAGAGTAATTAACTCATGCACTTGGGAGATAAATTGCTATATAGATAACATAAGTAAATAAGAGAATACTATTGATCTGCGATCGCTAGCCCAGGAACCACCCAAGGAAAACGCCCAAGAATGTCTCAGGCTGATGGGTATTGCACTCGGTAATCTGGCAACGGCGATGAACAAAACCCAAGCCTTGCAAGCTGCGGCTGTGCTGTTGGGGAGTGAGCCTACACCAATTGCGATCGCATATCGTGCTGAACAATTGCAACTGCTACCCCAAGCTGTGAGCGATATTCGGGCTGTGCTTGCCAAGGCTGGGTGTACATGGCAGGAATATTTGGATGTAGCACGAGAATACGAAGTCATCGAACAGTACTACTTAGCCCAGTTGACCCCACAAGAGGTAGAGCTAATCACCGCCTTAGAGAAGGCCGCACAACCCAAAATCATAGGTGTCGGTTCTATCGTAGCCCATGCTGATATCTACAGTGCTTTATACAACACCAGAGGTGAAGTTATAGAAGACCTGGGTGATGAAGTTTGGGTGGCTTGGGATCACTGGAAAGACAGAACTGAAAAATCATTCCGACATTCTAAGGACGAGTTACGCCTGTTGTCTGACTAACGACTAATTAATAGCTCAAGCATTAAATCAATGCGGCCTTACTCAAGTGCTGCCGATATTTTCATGCGTCAAAAATTGGAGTCATTATGAAATTCATCACATCATCTGAATCCACTGATAGTCCATTTGACCAAATCAAAAAATTGATGAACAGGGTAATGAGTATTGGTTGGCAACTGAATTGTTAGCCTTGTTGGGTTACAAAACTTGGAAACGAATTAGGGACACCGTTGAAAGAGCAAAAATCAGTGCCAAAAATTCAGGCTTAGATCCATCTCACCATCTGGTCGATGTCGTCCAAATGGCGCAAATTGGCACATCCCAGGCATTTCGAGAAGTGCTGGAAAATTACAAGCTCTCACGACACGGTTGTTATTTGGTGGCGATGAATGGCGACCCGCGTAAACCAGAGATAGCCGCAGCGCAGAATTACTTCGCTTTTAAAACCCGTGAGGCAGAGTTAGCCCCGCAGTCTCAAGAGTTATTGTCACAACTGTTAGAAAAAATTGAACAGCAGAACAAGGTAATTGAAGCACAAGGTCAGGCGATCGCTCAGTTACAAGCGCAAGTCCAAAGCCTGCTACCCCCATCAGCCGACTTCATACCCCCTGGTTGGGATGCCGAGGTTTGGAAGCAGTTGCCTCCACAAGATAAGCGTCATTTCCGCTTTCTGTTCCGTCGCCACAACTTTCGTCCCTCCCAGCAAGGTCAAACTGAGCCGTTAGCCTTGCCTAGCATCACCGTTGAGCAGATGAAAGAACAGCAACGGGCTGAGGTAGCGCAGTTAGTCGGTGAAGTATCCCCCGAACACAAACGAGAAGTTCAGTTAGCCAAACAAGAGATATTGAGGCAGTTTTGGTCACAAGCGCCAGATGAAGATGTGCCGTTTTAAATTTACCAATTTCTGCAAACATATATAGAAGGTGAGATATGAGCAGTATTGCATCTACTGATAAATTCTCTGTCCTGGTCATTCTGCGCCGGGAATATCTTGATATCACGAATAACTACTGCGCCGCCAAGCTGATTGAGTATTTCCGCCATTGGACAAAGTGGAAGCTCAAAAATCACCGGACACCTTGGATTTACCAGCCACTCAAGCGGATTTACGCTGACCTGATGAGGGAGCATAGTCTTCATGTCATCCGAAGTGCGATCGCTCGGCTTGAAGAAATGGGGATTATCGAGAAGCAGAAAAATCCGGGTAACGGACAGGATAGGACTTGGCAGTATAAATTAAACTTTAATGTACTCAATGGGTTATTAGGATATCGCAAGTGCAAAACTGAACGTTCGGGATTCAATGCAGAACAACACCACAGAAACCAACCAGAAGCTTCAAAACCACAACAACACACTGCTGTTGAGCCTCCTAAAAGTGAGGAAGTGGAAAACGAGAATTTGGAGTGTGACCAGGAAGAGTCGAGCCAAGCCCCAGAACCAGAGTTACCCCAGATTACTCACTACGTTGATGAACCAGAACAAGATGACTCGACTAACGAGATAGACCATCATGAGGGTCATTCTTCCGCCGCCCCGGTTGGGTCAAATTTTTGCGATGAAGACTCTGGTGATAATGATTACGCCGAACCTGTAGAAAAATCAGTACAACCGAGTCAGGAGGAGGTTCAGGAGGTATTGCAGCAGTTACGAGAGATTCCTTGTACGCCACAGTTTCGGTTAAACGGGGAGATTCAGCGCACGGTTAGGCGGTACTGGGGGAATGTGCCGGGTGCGATCGCCTATCTCAAAGAGGCAGTACGGACTTGGAAGGGGGTTAAGTCACCAGAGGCGGTGTTTGTTGCTGCTTGTAAGGAGGGACGGAAGCCGGAGGTGCAGCAGGCTAAGTCTGATGCGATCGCGTGGTTTGAGTGGGCGTACAAGCAGAGGATCGTGATTGCGATGTCGGGGGAGGTTGTGTACACGCCGGATGGTGAAGCTGTAGCGTTGGCGGAGATGATGCGGCGGTATCCAGTGGATAAATTGGATGCTAATGGGTGATATGGATTGCTTAGAGCGATTATTGCTTAAATTTAGTTTTTAAGTTCTGAATTTACCCATAAAAACCTCAGATTAACACCGAGCAGGATCATGTTTCCCAAAAACCGCTTTCTTCTTCCCGCCCAAAATCATGTAAACAAATCAGAAATATTCACTTATAATTGTCAAAAAATGTTGACACGCATCTATCTTTAGGGATAAATTTGGGAGCAAAAATCATATAGCTCTCAGAAAAATAACGCTATGAACAGTATTTTTAAACCTACACCTCCGGCTAAACCTCAGTATAATTACATATCTGCTCCGGCTCACCCAACTACAATAGGCTTTTGTGATCAAGGAACTTATACAGAAATATACCAACCTGAAAATCCTTATACAGACACAAATGGCAACAGAAAAGTAGTTATTTACTTACACGGTTTTTGCCTTGGGCCGTCGCAAGTTTATTGCACTCACATTCAGCACTTAGTACAACAAGGTTATTACGTCATTTATCCTAATTATCAGGTAGGGTTTTGTCAATTTCCATCTGATAAAATTACATCAATTAAGGATCTTATTAGAGCAGCTCTATCGCCCTATCCCCTGAGTTCGCAAACTTGGCTAAAGAATGCCGTAAAAATGACGGCTCAAGCTTACCAAACAGCAAAGTTACCAAAAACCAACGTAGATACTTTCTTGTTTGGGCATTCTTTGGGAGGACTGTTTGCTCTGTCCTGGCAAACATACATTCAAGGTACTGAAGTCCCCAACATTCAACCAAAGCAAATTGTTGTTGCCGATCCTGTGCCAAGTTCCTACTCTAATATTCCTGCTTATATTCAGAACATCATTAGATGTTTAGGAGGTTTGAGGGATGAAATTAAAATTCAAGATACCGGCAAACATATCACTATACCTGTAGCGATTCTGCACGGAAAGGATGATCAGATTGTCCCTTGTGAAGATTGGGTAGAAAATTTTCCATATATACATAGTCAACAAAAAACCATGTACCTTTCTTCTAGTGATAATCATGGTTCACCAGCTATGTATGCTAATCACGAACAAGCAACAATTGATACAAGCTTTATATGTAACTGTGTAGCTAATATATTTTTCAATGGAGTGGGAACAGAAGACAATTTAGACTGGCGCTATATTTGGTATGCTCTTGATAGCGCGATCGCAGGCAAGCCAGTAGATAAATTAACTTTTGACATGGGTAAGTGGTCGGATGGACAAGATGTCAACAAAATAAAAATTTATTTACCGTAAGTTAATGTCATACCTCCTCTTGTACTGCAAAGGTTTCTTCTGACAATTGTGTTGGGAGCAGTTCTAATTACTGTGCGTCGCCTGATAGCACTTTAGTTGCATTCCTGCTACCAGCGCTCACGCGACCCCAACAGTTTCATTGAAAGACGGCACTACTGAAATAATCCCGTCAGCATCATCAGCACCAAAAACCCCATCCCATCACTGATTGTGATTGCGATGTCAGGTGAGGTTGTGTATACGCGCTTGGGGTGAGGCGGTGGCGTTGGCCGAGATGATGCGGCGGTTTCCAGTGGGGGAGTAGGGTTGTATATCTGTTCAAAATTTTGCTAAATGGTCGGGTGAAGCATTGTTTACCGCCTTTGGCATCGCCAAATGCAGAAGGTAATGCTAAGGCGGATGCAAAAACTTAAAGTAGCTAGCTGATGAAACTAGCTTAAATTCAAAAAAGCATTTACTTATTCTCTGTCAAAATCGGTAAAATCTATAACAGACGATTCACCTGCCAAGACAGAGGTATCTCGTAGTACCCCCCTATTTGGTGTACATACATGATATAGTTTTCTCTGTGGATCAAAGAGAATTGCTATCACTGGTTCGTTATTAAATGATGTGAACTCACCTACTTCAGCTTCATATTGCTTACCATCATGTCGCCATTTCAGCATTCTGATACGACGCTCAGAGAACTCTACACCTCGCCCTTTGCCAAGGTTTAACTTGATAGACTCATAAACATTTTGTTCGGATTCGAGTGAATTAGCACCGGGAATAAAAAATTTCATATTTACTAAATATTTTGTAGTCAAAATCTTCTATATTGTAATTGATTATAATAGTCTAGCTAGATACTGTATAGTGACAGATACTCTGAAATTACCTTTTAAAAGACGACTCAATCCATCCACAAGCTCACCGAACAGCAAAGATATCGTTGAGGGTAAAACCGAGACTTGACAAACTTTTGTGAAGTAGCTATTTGTTAAATACAATAACTTTAGTAGATACCTTTACTATTTTTCTCACGTTAAAACGATAGTGGAATTGAGGCAATAGTATTACCTAATTCCTTTGGTTCTAGCTTATATAATCAACCCCCATACACGCGACCCTCACCTATCAGCATTTCATCGGAAATTTGATTCAAATCCTACCATACTAACTTTAGTAATTACGAATTTTGTGCCAGTGCTTTAGTCAAAATAGATTTGGAATACAAGATTAAATAAACGTTTGCGCTGGTTTACATCCATAAATTCGTTAATGAGTAAATCTATTTTTTCACCTTGTTGCCATTTCACCTAGACAGCTATGAAAGATTGTCCACTTGCTGTACTGCAATCATGGTGATAGGTTCTGGGCGGCGCTGTCATACGCCATGCCGGACTGGAGAATGCGGAAGGCTCAACTGGACTGGAATCGTGGGAGGCGCGGGGGTGAGTGGGGATAGAGTCAGTGGAGCGACAGCGATCGCATCTTCCGTTAATACTAGCTATTAATCAGTCGCATATCTTAACAGCCGTTCCCATTCCCAACGCCACGCAGTATCTACCGTGATTTCTTTCCCATTGGTAAATTTGATAAACTCTGTGCCATTGTCATAAGACACATCAGCAACAAGCTGATTACGTACATCATACCCCCACATAGATGCTGCTGCATTCCACCACTTTTGTCCAGGTGACTCTAGATTTGGCAATTCCAGGTATTCATCACGCCATGCCGTTGGCTTCCATTGTTCCTGTAAAGCACGAATCAAAATTGCATTGGGGTAAACTTGTTTTTCATTTTTCTGCAACCACAGGGCATAGTCGATTGTGCTTCTAAACGCATCTTCTAGCCCACAAGTGCAACCTTCTAGGGCTTCAGATACTTGCTCAAGAGAAAAGTTTACGCCAATAGTAACTAATGCCCGTTCGTATTTTTTGAAAAGTTCGTATTCTACTGAATCTTGTTCCCAAAACCAAAACCTTGTCATATCTGCTAAAAGAATAGTTGGCAAAGTCAACTGATTAGATTGTAGCAAGTGCAGGGTTTGCGTAGGTGAACTACTGCGTAGGCGCAAGCCAAGTCATCGACATCGCGCTTCGTCATCGTCACAGTATTTGAATTAGCTTGATGAATGCGGTAAGCTCTTGTAATTAACCAGCCATTTACCAGTTTCATCAGTATTATGGGTCAGGGTCGATATTCAGATAACTGGAAACAAATAGCCACAGCATTGAAAGCGGCTTCCAACTGGCGCTGTACTAAGTGCGGTAGAGCCTGCTTACGCCCTGGTGAAAAACCTACTGAATTAACTTTTTCTGAGCGCAAAGCCTACACATTGCAAGTACATCATTGGAACAGAGATCCGTCTGATAATCGCGTAGAGAACTTGGTTTGTCTGTGTAGTGGTTGTCATCTATCTTATCACCGCTTTGGTAGAGGTAATGTGTCTCCTGGGCAGTTGTCACTGTTTGAAGAGCAGAAAGTTGGCTAATTAACTAACTTGATTGGTTTTGATGGAACCTCAGCCAGCATCAGCCTTCGATTCCGTGGTAGCACATGAGATTGCCCACTGACAGCACCGCAATCATGGTGATGGTTCTGGGCGGCGGTGTCATGCGTGATGCTTCTCCTACACTTTGGACTTGTAGAGAGGCAATGAAAAGGAGTCAGAAGTCAGAATACATCCGTCAGAATACCCCATGTCTGTTCGCGCAGCGTCTCCCCTTCTCCCTTTGGGAGAGGCTGCGCCAAGGGAGAAGTCAGGGGTTTCAATTCCCGGAATACTTTTGTTCTCCTCCACGACTGAAGTCGGGGGCTTTAGACCATGATTCATCCACCAGTCGCACAGAATTCAGAATTGAATTCTGGCGAAGTAGCGCATGTATTCTTCTTCGGTAAATTAGTATTTTGCAATTTCTATAGTTTTTACAGTTTGATAACGAGCAGAGCGAGAAGACCAATCGTAGTTACCACGTATCCAAGAGTGCAACCCCGATATGTATTGTGCCAATATACTGTCTACCTCTTCACCAAAAGATGGGATTGACTTTTCTAAGTCCAACATTTTTTCTACCTCCTGATTGTGCATTTGGGCTACAATTTGCATTGCTTCTGCAAAGGACAAATCTTGATGATGATGCAAAGCAATAACTAAATTGTGGACATCCCCACTCTGTAACTCTTTGGGCGCTGAAAAAATATCATTGCTCCAGCAGATAATTTTATTGGTCATCATTTTTAATTCATCGATAATTTGATTATTCCTAACAAATTCAGGAAGATATAAGTGATTGCAAATTTCGATTAAATCTAAAACTGTTTCAACTGCTCCACTGAGCATATGTATATGAGAACAGGTATCGAGATGAGGCACAATTTCATTGAGACGATTTTTCGCTTCTAATAAAGAGCCTGTAAAATATCTTTCTACAGTACGAATGAAGGTATCAAACAATTCGTGACTCTCAATTTCAAGAATACGCCGTCTAAAATCGACTAAAACATGACTTAGAGCTATATCTTTACTGGTTATTTCTGCACCCTGAAGAATGTGCAAAAATCTGTTTTGAAAAGCTTCTAATACTTTAGGTTGTTTGCTAATTTCGGACATATCACACTGGTCATCCCACAGTAACAACCAGCAAATCCAATCATTGGCAATTTTGAGTTCCTCAAACTGACAAGAGGGATAAGCACTTGCAGCCAAAAAAGAAAATTCTGCTTGACGAAATCGTTTATAATCTGCTTCAGTTTCTAGAACCTTGAAGCGAATAGCCCATTCTATTGAATAATCTTTTAAACTTTCAGAATACTGATTAATCTGTGAAGGAAATGGGCAATACATATCAGGAAGAATTGCCGGAAGCTTTTTTTTATCCATAAATTAAGCCCTACAGGACTTATAGTTAATTTTTGCCATACAAGTAGGGTGAGCATTGCCACCGTATAATAACTTTGCTGGGTCTTATCCACCCAAAAATACTAACTTAAAGATAAAAAACGTATAAAAGTATTGAAAAATTTGTAGTATATTCTTCTTTTATAAAACGAAGTATTAAAAATTTGCTCTAAGAGAATACCTAACTTGGTATGAAGATTTAGCAAAGTTAACTAATTAAAATGGAACAATTGCTTTTTTTGGTGCGGTATTAGCAGCGATTACCTATGGTGGGCGCTTGCGCCATCACTTACATCATCGTAATAGTATTTGAATTACCTTGATGAATGCGGTAAGCTCTTGTAATTAACTAGCCATTTACCAGCTTCATCAGTATTATGAGTCAGGGTCTATACTCAGATAACTGGAAACAAATAGCCACAGCATTGAAAGCGGCTTCCAACTGGCGCTGTACTAAGTGCGGTAGAGCCTGCTTACGCCCTGGTGAAAAACCTACTGAATTAACTTTTTCTGAGCGCAAAGCCTACACATTGCAAGTACATCATTGGAACAGAGATCCGTCTGATAATCGCGTAGAGAACTTGGTTTGTCTGTGTAGCGGCTGCCACTTATCCTATCACCGCTTTGGTAGAGGTAATGTCTCACCTGGGCAATTGTCACTGTTTGAGGAGCAGAAAGTTAGCTAAGTGAGTAATTTGATTGGCTTTGATAGAGTGACCCTCACCCAAACGCAAAAGCCCATACCAGAAATTTACTAGAGTATCGCTGTATGTGTTCCTTTGATATTGTGATTGACCAAGCTAATGAAGCAGATTTAAGGAGGCAGGAGGACGAAGGCAGTCCGGCTTGAGGTAATCCCCATAAATAAATGCGCGGGGATTTGACAAGGACGCAATATTTCTTGTGCTTCGCCGGAGCGAAAAATATATTTTTATCCTGGGCATAAATAAATGCGCGGGGCTTCAAACCCTTTTGGCAGAGGGCAAAAATTATATTTTCTGACTCAAGCCGGACTGCCTCCTGCCCTCTGCCTTTCTTCGGTGAGAGGAATTGTGGAGTTAGCCCAAGCCAATGATCCAGAGCATGGTGGGATCTTGCTAGGTCGTCTTGAAACTGAAGCAGTCAGCACAACAATCTCGCAGATGCCCAGCATAGTTGCCCGCAAAGATCATCAAGTCGTCGGATTTTTACTCACTTGGCCAAAAGCATCAGTACAGATACCAATTATCGCCACAATGTTACAAGTCTACCCTGGCAATAAAGACGCTTATTTGTATGCTCCCATCTGCGTTGAGGAAACGATGCGAGGTCAAGGTATCGCTGCGGCAATGTTTGCTCTCGTTGAAAAACTTGTTGCCGCAGCGTCAAGGGATACTATTTATCAACTATGCTTTTAATAAGTTTTTTGATTTGTTATGCAATCATTATACTAAGCGACCTGCTCTATCTCTGTTGTAGGATAAAACATCATCTTCCTACAAATGACAGCTTTCAGTTCTGGGCAAACTCCCTCACCGAAACACTTCCTGCTTCACAATTTCACGCCCAACTCCCGACACTTCCCCAAAGAATTGGTGAACACATACTGCTTTTCTCCAGTCCGATGAGAAAACCGCAACTACTCGCCGCTTCACTCGTTTGACTGACCAATAAGGGGAAAGGGAAAGTAAAAAGGGGAAGCATTTTATACCTGTCCCCCTTTCCCTCCCTTAAATACCTCATAATCCGGGCAACTATCCCCCTTCACCCCTTCTGGATGAATCCCACAAACCAACATCACACCCCCATACTCCTTGCCGTGATAATTGCAGCATCCCTGGCAAGGCTTAGGAATATCAGGCGATCGCTGAAAAAGCCGCTCAAATTCCTCTGAGGCGTAAATTGTGTGCAGTTCGGTTAACCCCCAGATTTTTAGCCTCAAACCGCCCAACACCAGAGTTATCCCCAGCGCAGTGCTTTTTAGTCCGCTTGCAGTTTTTAATCCGCCTGTAGACGCGGATCTTAACCCGACCGTTATTCCTAACATCACTAGTACAATGCCAGAGGCGACAACGGCACAATACTTGACCTTGGACACAGTATTACTCACCGTACCTCCTAAAATCCGGGCAAATATCCCCCTCCACCCCATGAGGATGAATCCCGCACACCAGCATCACACCTCCGTAACGACCGCCGTGGAAATTTTGGCATCCCCGGCAAGGTTTGGGTATTTCTTTGAGTGGCTGCTGAGATATGCGGCGTACCTCTTGTTCCATGCCAGCGTAGCCAAAATCTAACAGGTTTAAGCCTATGATCAAAAGAGCGAACCCATTAACCAAGCCACTTAGACCTTCTCTCTGAAATCCTAGTAACAGCACTACCGTACCGGTGATGGCACAAATAGCTCCCCCTACCAGCATTACCGCACCCAACATTGCTGTTGTTACGTACAAGAAATATCGAAACTTCCTCACTCGTCCACCCCTCCCAAAATCCCACCAACCAAAGCGCTCCCCAAACACCCCGATAATCCCACCAACATAGCCCCCAAGCAAATGTTCTTACGCGATCGCCAATGGTAACTGCTACTGGTCATTGGACTAGCGTTGGCAGCGATAATCTCGAAACCCCAACAACCCAGTGCGCCAACACCAGAAAAGCAAATACTCAGTGCGAAAGCTAGTGTCACCGGGTACATCATATCTTGCAGTAGTGCGCGTGTTCTGCGGCGTGGCGTTGGGCGCTTACGGAGAATGATTTTGTGATGATCGTACTCAGTTTGATACTCGCGGATGGTTCTTTTTTGTTGCATATATATTCCTAGAAGAAAAAAAGACAGCGTGAACTTTCTGGCAAAGAGCGTGAGGTGCGATCGCTCTTGTTAAATATTTAGGCCATCACCTCATCTGATACTGGAATGTAGTCAGGAATATCACCCGGAAACACCAGAGCATCAAAGCCAAGTTTCCTAAGTTCTCGCGCTTTGTCTATGCAAGTTTGCACCATGTAGTTGCGATATAAGTTGCACTTGCTATCGGCAAATACAACATATAACGATGCACTACCACCTGAAAAGTAATTACAGTTGCTGCTGTTATTCATGATGCGATGCCTCCGGCAACCCCTTTGGGGAACGCTCCAGTGACCTAATCAGTTCCCGAATTACATCAGTCGCTGGCCTACCAGTTGCGCTGCAATAGTCCTTTAATGCCTTTACTTCCGAAGAAGTCAGATTGACTGTGATGCGTTTAGCCGACCATTTTCTGTTCACTATAGTATGTCCTGTGGAAAAGAATTTGATGTTTATTTTTGTGAAAAAAATAGATTCCAGCAGAAGCGTAAACCTCTGCTGAAATCCGAGTTTATATGTTAGTAAGGAGGTTCTTCCCAATAACCCACTTCATCATCAACTTCTGGCAACATGGACTTTAATTTCTCAATAAAATCATGAAATTCATATTCTGTTAGTGACTGCCGACCTTTCTTTCCGTACTGCTGCATGAGAAACTGTTGACCTTGTTGTGAAGTCCAACCCAATTGTTCCACCAATCGTTGTGATTCCATCATCAAAGAGTTGTTGCCACCTCTACTCGTCGCAACATCCCTTTTGTTCTTAAACTGCGCTAACCCTTTCTTCCACCAGTCAGCGATAGAGCCATGCAACACAGAGATATCTTGTGCGATCGCTTTTCTACCAATACAATAATCCTCCCAATTTGAAACTGTGGGCTTTTCAAATCCTTGGCAGACACAAGCATCTGAGGATTGCCCATCCTTTTCACGCTGTTC
>NZ_JACJSG010000058.1 GCF_014697625.1 Anabaena azotica FACHB-119
CTGAGGAAGATACCACATCAGAATTAACCAATATTCAACCTAAAATAACCTCAAATACAGCACCAGAAATTGAAGAGACTCAGCCAACAGAATTGGCAGAAATTCCGCCTGTGTCTACATCAACCTTATCACCACAATCTGAGGAAGATACCACATCAGAATTAACCAATATTCAACCTAAAATAACCTCAAATACAGCACCAGAAATTGAAGAGACTCAGCCAACAGAATTGGCAGAAATTCCGCCTGTGGCTACATCAACTTTATCACCACAATCTGAGGAAGCATTCACACCAGAGTTAACGAATATTCAATCTAAAATAACCTCAACCACAACACCAGAAATTGAAGAGACTCAGCCAACAGAATTGGCAGAAATTATGCCTGTGGCTACATCAACCTTATCACCACAATCTGAGGAAGCATTCACACCAGAGTTAACGAATATTCAATCTAAAATAACCTCAGCCACAACACCAGAAATTGAAGAGAATCAGCCAACAGAATTGGCGGAAATTCAGCCTGGAGTTCCAACACAAGATGCAAATATAATTGAACCAGAGACTGCTGATATACCATTAGCAGATGTCACTGATAAATTGCCGATTCTCCCCAAGATTACTAACAATGAACAAGCGATTCCATCACAGTCGAGTTTAGTATTCAATAACCTTGATTTATCAAACGCCAATACTTTAGATATATCAGAAGATACATCTTCTGCAAACAATGTTGACATTGAGCCAGCCGCTATCTTAAATAATTTACCAGCACCTAAAGGTTATGCTACTGGTGGTCAAGTTACCGCTACCTCGGTAGAAAATCATCAACCTGTAGCACCTTCTGATACTGTACCTGCGATGTTGACACCTGGAGAATTTGTCATCAACGCTAAAGACGCACAAAGAAATCTCCAGATTCTTCAGCATATCAACACTGGAGGTTCACCAGAGGAGGTGATATCGCCTAGTTTGGAGGTAACTACTGTCCAAAAACAGGAAAGCAACTCGTTACCATCTACGACTTTAGTCGATTCTTTTGGGGGGACTCCATTACAACGCCAAAGTGCTGAAACGGATACATTTCCAGAACCGACTCCTTTGAGTTCTCCTTCCTTGGGTGTGGAAGTCGGGAAACAAAGGCGATCGCTTCTCAACCATCCCCAAGATACAATAGACAACACAACTCATGTTTCTCCATCCTCACCCCATTACTCATCGCCTTCCCTGATTTTCCGCAAGACTCATTCAACTCCCAACAGCCAAACCCCCTCTCAATGGTCTAGTGTGGAAGAATTATTAAATTCTCATCATGATGAGTTGACTAACTTTAACTTTGGTGGTGTAGAGAATAACTGGCAAAATTCCCCATCTTCTCAGTTTGCATCATCCTCAACGCCATCACCAATTTTTGCCCAGCGACTTCCTTCACCCCAAGGTTTTGCTAACGGGGGAGAAGTTATCGCACCCGATATCTCAAGGGATATTGCACCTGTTACTGAGACTATACAAAATCCTTACGCATCTTCACCAACAGAGGGAAATGATGACAAGGATGATGGAAAACTTGAGGCTTTAGCCCAGGAGATTTATTCCAGATTAAGACAAAGAATCGAAATAGAAAAAGAACGTCAAGGCATATATGTAGGTCGTCTACCTTGGTAAAGTATTTAATAATTTTAGGAGCAATATTTTCATGGCAAACCAAAATCTTGTAAAAGCAAAACTCGTAGCTTATAACGGTGAAGCTCCAGATATTGAATTAATGTTTAATCCTACTGATATTAGCTTTTCCCGAACTGTAAGTTGGTCAAGTAGTGAAGGGAATAGAGGAACTACTTTACTCCCTAAAGTTAACTTTTCTGGTGTTGAACCTTACAAATTTACTTTAAAACAATTAGTTTTTGATACTTATGAAACTAAAGAATCAGTAATGAAGAAGTACATAGACACGATAAAGAAGGGCGTAGAAACTATTAATGGTTCCCCAGACCAACGTCCACCAGTTTACATATTCACCTGGGGAAGTGAATATTTTTATTGTGTTATCACCAGTTTAACTTACACATTGAATATGTTTTTGAATGATGGCACTCCAGTCAGGGCAATAGTAGAAATAGCCTTACAGGAAGTAGATAAAAATAATATGCCTGGGGGACGAGAATCAGCTTCTCAAGGGGCGCAGCGTACAGAAGACACTAGAGTCTAAATAGGATTAGCAAGAAAAATTTATAAAATCAAGTAAATTATTATGCCAGACCGTAGCCTTTATTTAAGTGAACCTAAAATTCAGATAGAGGGACAAGATGCTTCTCCTGAATTAATGAAGGATTTATTACAAATAACTGTAGAAGAAAGCCTTCATTTACCTGCAATGTTTACGTTGGTAATACATAATAGTTATCTTAGCACAGTTAACCGTGCAGAATACAAAGAGTGGCGACACGACAAGTTATTTAAGATTGGTAATCAAATAAAAATAGGGTTTATTTCTAGTACCACTCAAGATAGTAATTTTAAGAAAAAATCGGATAAAAATTTAATTGAAGGAGAAATTACAGGTATAGAAGCTCACTTTAATGAAAAAACAGAAGCCCCTATTATTGTGCGGGGTTATGATATATCTCATCGCCTGCATAGAGGGCGTTATAATCGCTCATTCCTCAACCAAATGGATAGCGATATCGTCAGAAAAATAGCTGGAGAAGTCGGTATACCCACAGGTAAGATAGACTCTAGTGGGGTGAAGCATGAATATGTCTTTCAAGAAAACCAAACTAATATGGAGTTTTTGAGGGAACGGGCGGCGCGTATTGGGTATGAACTATTTATTGAGGATGGAAAATTAAATTTTTGTCAGCCACAAAGTAAAAATTCTCTGGATTTGAAATGGCTAGATCAAATTAGTAAATTTAGCGTCCGCGTTACTAATGCGGAACAAGTAACTTCTGTAGAAGTGCGGAGTTGGGATTATACTAAAAAACAATTGATTACTACAGAAGCTAAATCAGAAAAAGTAATTACGGAAACGGGAAATGGGAAAGGAAGCGAAACTAGTACAGCATTTAAAGGTAAGCCTCCTAGCCCGAAAATGATAGTTGTAGATCAACCTGTGGCGACAGAGAACGAAGCCAAAAAGATGGCTCAGGCTTTGTGTGATGAACTCGGAGGAGAATTTGTCTACGCCGATGCTCAAGCCTATGGAAACCCGGAAATTCGTCCAGGGCGGATAATTAATCTACAAGGGATGGGCGATCGCTACAATGGTAAATACTATGTTACCGAAACCCGCCACTTTTACAGTCAGCGAATCCATACAACAGATTTTAGTGTGCGGGGCTTACGTCCAGGCAACTTATTTTCTACCCTATCCACACAAAAACACCTGCAACCAGGGCAAACATTTCTAGTAGGAATTGTCACCAATAATAAAGACCCCAAAGGTTTGGGAAGAGTAAAAGTTAAGTTTCCCACCCTCACCGAAAAAGATGAAAGTGACTGGGCGAGAGTAGTCGCAATAGGTGCAGGCCCTAATCGTGGTTTTGATTGTTTACCAGAAGTCAACGATGAAGTTTTAGTATGTTTTGAACACGGCGATATCCATCGTCCTTTTGTACTTGGTGGTGTGTGGAACGGTAAAGACGCACCACCGGAAAAAGTAAACGATTCAGTTACGAAAGCTGTACGATTACGTACCTTTAAAACTCGTACAGGTCACACCTTACAGTATATCGAAGAAGATAAAGGAGGCAGTAAAGCAGGTATCCGTTTAGAAACGACTAATGGTCACAAAATATATCTCAATGATAGTGATAAATTCATAGAGATTAAAACCACTGGTGGTCATACCATTAAAATGGATGACAAAAGTAAATCAATTACGATAGAAACCACAGGTGGACATAGCATCAAAATGAACGATGGAGGTAATTCAGTTGCTATTAAATCAACAGGCAATCTCGATATTAACGCTACTGGTGTAATTACCATCAAAGGTTCCTTAATTAAACTCAATTAATTTCATTAACAATTCAAAATTCAAAATTCAAAATTCAAAATTAAAGACATTTTTAGGACTTACGCAACTGGCAGATTTTTTCTGTAGGGTGTGTGACGCTCTTAAAATATTTGAATGTAGTAATGAGACTTGTAGCGTCACGCACCAACCACCAATTGTGACACTTGCGTAAGTCCTGATTTTCAGTCGGGGATTTAAACCCCGAATGAAACTGATACCACGTATAGACGTAGGGGTCTTAAACCCTTTTATTTACGATAAAATCTCCGCGCCCCTCTGGGTTAAAAAAGTTTTTCTTTGAGGACTAAAGTCCTCACTACAAACTCACTCTTTTGTCTGGATCATGATTTAATTATGTCCAAAGCAGCCGCCAGAATTACCGATAACGTAGCCCATCCCCTACCCCCAGTATTAACAGGAGGCCCCGGTAGCCCTAACGTACTCATTGGCAATTTACCAGCATGGCGGGGGATACCTGCAACCGCCGTTCCCGCTTTACAATCTGCCAAACAAGCATCTGATATCGCTATCCAAACAGCTGAAGCTGCGACCAAAGCCGCAGCAGGTACTCCCGGCGCACCCGCCGCCCTAGCGGCTGAACAAACCGCCAAAGCCACAGCCGCCACCACCATGAGTAGCATGATATCTGCTGCTGCTGCTGCCTCTGCCCCCTCTATGGCGGATATTCATCAATGTGCTACTCCCTTACCTATCCCTCCCCACGGGCCTGGTGTGGTAATTGATGGTAGTAAAACAGTCTTAATTAATGGTTTACCCGCCTGTCGCATGGGTGACACCATTCTGGAAGCATTGGGGCCTACTAATAAAATTATGAAAGGAGATTTTACGGTTTTGATTGGTGGTTGATGGGACTGGGGATTATCAAATATAGTTCGACTTTTGGCGAATAGGCGTGGGCTTGGTGTATCTGTATCTTTTTAATAGATGTCATAGCTCATATAGGAAGCCGATTTGATTTCTGTATCCCTTAAGGGAGCGTAGTGGGCAATGCCCACCAAAACCATGATACGGTGGGCTGTCCCCTGTCCCCTGTCCCCTGTCCCCTGCTATATATCTTTCTTAATTTTTAATTAATATGGTTTATGGTCAGCGAAAAGATTATCTAGGAACTGGTTGGGCTTTTCCCTTGCAGTTGAGTTTGCAAGGGGGAATTAAAACCAGTAGTGAAGAGCAAAAAGTTAGAGAGTCTATTTGGATTATTCTGCGGACGGGAGTTGGTGAGCGCGTTTATCGACCTAATTTTGGTTCGCGCTTGTCGGAGTTGGCGTTTGCACCATTGAATACTGATACTCTGTTGCGAATTCGTCTCTACGTCTTGGAAGCTTTGGAGGTGTGGGAACCACGCATTATTGTTGATGAAGTTCTGACCGAACCCGATCCTATACGTGGCAGAGTGAACATCATCATCAATTATCGGTTGAAGGATTTTGCTGATATCTATAACTTTGTTTATCCATTCTATTTGCTGGCGGCTGGAGAGGAACTGTGAAATTCGACTTTTTGCCACAATTACCTTCTTCTAACTTAGACGATCGCACTTTCGATGACTTGGTAGAAGAAAGCATCATGCGTATCCCTCGCTACTGTCCCGAATGGACAGACCATAACCTTAGCGACCCTGGAATCACGCTGATTGAGTTATTTGCTTGGTTAACTGACCAAATGTTACTCAGGTTTAACCAAGTACCCCGAAAAAATTATGTAGCTTTTTTAGAATTACTCGGTATTCGTCTCCAACCACCAGCCCCAGCACATACAGAATTAACCTTTTATTTAAGTTCTGACCTACCCGAAGCCTACACCATTCCCGCAGGTCTGGAAGCTTCCACGGTACGGACTGAAACCACCCCAGCTATTACCTTTAGTACTGATTCTCCCCTGATCATCGGTAAACCGCAGATTCAGCACTTTTTAACTTCTCAAACCACCGAAGATATTCCCCAATCTCTGCGCGAAAGGCTGGCTAATGTCTGGACTCGTCAACCCAATGGCTTGTGGGCGGGGAGTGAACAACCTATATATAGTCAACAACCCCAACCGGGAAATTGTTTTTATTTAGTGATAAATTCTGATGATTCCTTGGATGGGAATGTGTTAGAAATTACCTTCCAAGGTGCAGCAGCCACCCCCACAGGAATTAACCCTAATCAACCGCCCCGCACTTGGGAAGCCTGGGATGGAGAAAATTGGCAACCAGTCTTATTAAAGGAAGCCGACGACTATACCAAGGGTTTCAGCTTTTATGAAATTGAACAACAGGGTACTAATCCCGCCCAAGGTGCTGATGTGCGCCTGCATTTACCGCAGACTTGGCCAGTAACTACCTTCACCGTATATCGCGGTCGCTGGCTACGCTGTCGCTTGACTCCCCCAGGCGCAAATCAAGAAGGTTACAACCGTCCGCCACAAATCACTGGGTTAGCGGTGCGGTCAATTGGTGGGACTGTCAGGGCTACCCACAGCACCCTGATTCAAGATGAACGGTTGGGAATTAGTAATGGTAAACCAGGACAGAGTTTTCAGTTACTGATGCCACCAGTGTTAGAACGGCGCGAAAATGAGTATATCGTGGTCACTCCCCCTGGTGGTTTACCGCAAACTTGGCAGGAAGTGAGGGATTTTGCCGACTCTAGCCCCCAAGACCTGCATTACACCCTTGATTCCATCACCGGAACTGTGCAGTTTGGGCCGTTGATTCGTGAACCTGGACAACTCAAACGCCAAACGAAAGTGCGATCGCGCATTCAAGAATCCACCAATACAGATGAAACCGTTGTCCAAGCTAGTGACCTAGATAACGCCCAAGAACATCAATACGGGGCTGTACCGCCCAGGGGTGCAGAAATTAGAATGTTAGCCTATCGTACTGGTGGCGGTAGGGAAGGTAATGTGCAAAGTGGCTCAATTCAGTTTTTAAAGTCTGCCTATCCCTATGTAGCTAGTGTAATTAATTACCAGCCAGCGATTAACGGTGCAGATGGAGAATCTTTAGAACAGGCGGTGATAAGAGCGCCGCGCATCTTGCGTACCCGCGATCGCGCCATTACAGCCGAAGATTTTGAGATATTAGCACAACAAGGTGGTGCAGGTGCGATCGCCAGAGTACGTTGTTTACCCGCCAGCGCCACTAGACAAGCCGGCACAGTCGGTTTACTCATTGTCCCCTATGCCAATACAGATGGCATTGAACTAGGCGAAGGTATCGCCCCACAACAGTTTGCCATCAGTCCAGCGCTACAAGAACAAGTCCTTAAATATTTGGATGAGCGAAGATTACTAGGAGTACAAGTACAACTACAAGAACCAGAATACGTAGGCGTTTCTGTACAAGCCGAGGTAGTTTTAGAACCTGCCTATAATAACCCTCTAGCCAGAACAGAAATTTTACGTAACCTGAGAATGACTCTGTATAAATATTTAAATCCTCTCACGGGCGGTATGGAGGGTAAAGGCTGGCCTTTTGGAAGACCCGTCTACATATCAGAGATTATGGTTTTACTGCAACAAACCCCTGGTGTGCGACATTTAGAGTCAGTGTTACTATTTGCCATCCGCAAGCAAGGGGATACATGGAGAAGACAATCTTCACCAGAACAAATAATAGACCCTGGCAGTCAAGGTTTAATCTGTTCTTGGGCTGATACGAGTCTGCGTTCCAGTCATGATATCCAAATTAGCAATCGTTAAACAGTTATCAGTTATCAGTTATCAGTTAACAGGTGACAGGTGACAGGTGACAGGTGACAGGTGACAGGTGACAGGTGACAGTTGTTATTCTCCTCTGCTCCTCTGCTCCTCTGCTCCGTTCCCCTCCTGGGAGGGGCTAGGGGTGGGTTGCTCCTCTGCTCCCCTGCTCCCCCATCTCCCCCCACTCCCCCATCTCCCCCCACTCCCCAGGTGACATCCTATGGTGCAAAGTCGTTCTAGTCCTGCTGTTCGCATTAACTTAACTCCGATGCAAATACCGGAGGCTGTACCCGGCGCAGGGTTAGCATTTACCAAGCCGGACAGCATGGATGCAACAGCCCAGAGTTTGGTTCTGCATCCAGGGGAACCTAGTGAGATGATTGTGCAAGTGCAGAACTTAGAACAACGTCCTATTAGGGTGAGTATAAAGGTTGAAGGTAACTTTCCTGTTGATTGGTGTCAAATTGGTACAGAAGGTCGGGAAATCCCACCAAGAGGACAGATGGATGCTGTTCTCTATTTCACTGTTCCCGCTAGCTTTTTTGAGGATCAACAGGCGATTATCCCTGGACAAAAAGATAAATTAAACCTTGACTTTCGCAGCTTAGTGGCGATCGCAATTGACTCAGGAACAGACGCAGAACAAATCCAGCACAGCGATTATTTTAATTTATATGTCCGCCCCCACAGTGCCTACATGGAATTTTTGCCCGTTTTATATCGGGAAGTAGACTTTATTGGTCGCTTCATGAAGATATTTGAACAGGCTTATCAACCAGCCATTGATAGTTTTAACGTCATGTGGGCAAACCTTGACCCATTGACAGCACCAAAAGCATTATTACCATTTTTAGCGCACTGGGTAGGGTGGCAAATAGATTCCGTTTGGGATTTAGATCAACAACGCCGTTTAATTCGCCGTGCAGTTGAACTTTATCGTTGGCGAGGAACTCGTAAAGGGTTACGGTTATATTTGCATCTTTATACAGGCTTACCTTTAGATGAGGATATAGCTAACGAAACTGACAAACATATTAGTATTACCGAACCTTTCGGCCCTAGTTTTATTTTAGGAACAGCACAATTAGGTAGTGCAGTTTTAGCAGGTGGTCAAGCATATAATTTTCGAGTTTGCTTGCGTCCTCACCATCCTAATATACACCTTAATGAGCAATTAATTCGCCGAATTATTGATCAAGAAAAACCCGCTTTTTGTACTTATGAATTAATTATAGAAAATTTCTCGAATTAATATTCACTCTTCAATTTTCACCAGTGAACAGTAAACAGTTATCAGTTAAATAGGAAAGTGAAACACCACACCTATTGGTAAAAAGCGTATTTTGGCGCTTCTTATTCCCTTATATCTTGCACCTTCTCAATAAGCATATGGTGGGCAATGCCCACCCTACGAAATAATAAGGGTTTTAGGCTTTGATTTTCGCAATAATCTAATGGTGCAAGATATGAGTTCCCCACAATAAGCCTCTTCACTGATAACTGATAACTGATAACTGATAACTGACAACTGATAACTGATAACTGATAACTGACAACTGATAACTGATAACTGATAACTGATAACTGATATGACTCACCCATTCCCACCCCCACAAATTCAACCTTTTGAACGTCTCAATCCTTCCGATGGTTTACTCATCAATGCTGAACGTTGGAGTAAAGCTCATGAATATCATCGTCAACGGCAAAACACATACTTTCAAAGCTTACACCAACCGGGGATTGTCTGTGGTTTAGGCGTTCGCCCAATTCCTGCACCCCGTCAAACAGGCGCTGAATACCGAGATGGACGCTGGGTACAAATTCAGCCTGGAATTGCTATTGATGTCATGGGAAATTTAATTGTTGTTTCCCCTCAAGCATATCGTGACGTTGACATTAATTTAGAAGTAGCTACTTCTGAACCAGTGATGATTTACTTAGTAGTTAGCTATGTAGATCCTGATGAACTGCGGAATAGACAGCAGAGAGATATTGTCCAAGAAACTTATCGTATTGACCAAAAAATCTCTACACCAGAAGCTTCAGAAATAGAAATTTGTCGCATCTGGTTAGAACCAGGACAAACTACAATTAGTCAACCAGCCGATGCGTTTTATCCAGGGTATAACAATATTGATTTACGTTATCGCCGCCATGCACAAGCACGTCCTCAAGCCTTAGTGAGAATAGCACAAGTTTCTCGCACTGATGATGGTGAATATGCTCGCAATTTCTTCAACCTTGCCTACTTACTTCAATCAGTTGAACCTTTATATTCACACTTGCGCGGTGCTGATGAACCGAGTGAAGTCTCCCTATCAGAAAATATCCAAGAATACGATTTACTCTATCTGACAGGTAAACAATCTTTATCCTTAAATAGTTTTGAGTTTGAATCACTCAAAAATTATTTAAATTTAGGCGGAATATTATTAGTTGATGCACCAACAGATGCTAATGCTTTAATTGACAGTACCCACGCCTTAGCACAGCAATTAGAAACTCCTTTACGACCATTAACTGAATTACAAAGGAGTCATCCTTTAAGAACTAAACCTTTCCTATTTGCAGCTTTACCTATTATCAATCAACAATTAATTCAATTATTTTTAGGTGGAGGCATAATTTTAGTAGTTGGTGATTTAGCCTCTGCTTGGGGAGTAGATAGGGAATTTAATTTACCCAGGTTAACTATTCGCACAGCCCAAGAATTAGGAATTAATATACTCAACTATGCTTGGAAGCGGCGACAATTTCTAGGTTTACAACAAGAGGATAATTCGGGACAGTGGTAGTATTTCTAGGGCGCTGCACTGTCCACCATATTACAGGAGAGATGGGGGAGATGAGGGAGATGAGGGAGTGGGGGGAGATGGGGGAGTTGGGGGAGTTGGGGGGAGCAGAGGAGAATAACAACTGTCCCCTGTCACCTGTCACCTGTCCCCTGTCACCTGTCCCCTGTCCCCTGTCCCCTGTCACCTCGTATGTCCAGCCCATTCTTTGGCACGAAGGAGATATTTTTGGATTTTGCCTGTGCTGGTTTTGGGGAGGGTGGTAAATTCGACGGTAAGCGGACATTTAAAGTTGGCAATTTGACTGCGGCAAAAGGTGATTAATTCTTGTGCTGTGACTGTTGCACCTTCTTTGAGGGTGACGAAAGCTTTTGGGACTTCGCCGCGTTTTTCGTGGGGAACGGCGATGACGGCGCATTCTAAGACGGCTTCGTGGCGGTAAAGGCATTGTTCAACTTCAATGCTGGATACGTTTTCACCGTTGGTAATGATGATATCTTTGATGCGATCGCGCACTTCAATATAACCATCAGGATGCACTACGGCTAAGTCTCCACTGTGGAACCATCCCCCATGAAATGCTTTGGCGGTATATTCTGGGTCATTATAATATCCCGTCATCACCATATTGCCCCGCATCACTACTTCACCCATCGTTAACCCATCCTTCGGCACATCCTGCATATTTTTATCTACAACTCGCAAACCATCTCCGGTAATATAAGGTACACCTTGGCGGGCGATGAGTCGGGATTTTTCGGCAATGCTTAAATCATCCCATTCTGACTGATATTCACAAACTGTATAGGGGCCGTAAACTTCCGTTAAGCCGTAAACATGAATGATTTTTGCGCCAATTTGGGAGATTTTTTCTATCAGTGTGGGTGATGGTGGTGCGCCTGCTGTGGTAATTGTCAGGGGTGTTGTTAATTGTTGCGGACAATCGGCATAATTAAGCAGAGAAATTAAAATTACTGGCGCGGCGTTTAAGTGAGTTACGCTTTCTTGTTGAATTAACTGCCAAACTTTTGCGGGGTGGAATTTGCGTAAACATATATGAGTTCCTCCAATGGCGGTGACAGCCCAGGTAAAACACCAGCCGTTACAATGGAACATGGGCAATGTCCAAAGATAAACTGATGTGGGTGTTAAGTTAGTTTCAATAATTTCGCCTAAAGAGTTGAGATAAGCACCACGGTGAGAGTACATCACGCCTTTAGGTTTGCCGGATGTGCCACTGGTATAGTTAATCGTAATTGTTTCTAATTCGTCTGTAACTGCCCAAGGTAGAGGTTCGGGACTACCAGTGTTAAGAAATGCTTCGTAATCTTCACCATCTACCGATGTAAAACCGGGAACATCTGCAATATTAATAATATATTTTACTGTTTTTAAACTATCTTGAATGGGGCGAATAATATCGGCTAATTCTGTATCTAAAAACAAAAATTTTGCACCACAATCATTCAAAATATAAGCGAGTTCTTGAGAAGTTAAGCGAGTATTTATAGATACTAAAACGCCACCAGCTAAGGGGACGGCAAAATGGGCTTCTAGCATGGGGGGAATATTAAAACAAAAAAAGGCGACGCGATCGCCAACTTCCATTCCCGTATCCTGTAAGGCACTAGCTAAACGGTGAATCCTGGCGGCAAATTGACTATAGGTAAAGCGTTGTTCACCATAAATAATCGCAGTTTTATTCGGGTAAACTTGACGGTTGCGCTCAATGAATGTTAAGGGTGTGAGGATGCTGTGGTAAACTGATTGAATGTTCATAGATTACCTGCCAGTTAGTATTCTTAATAACCTGCATTTAAGCAAAAAAGCGGAAAAAATCCAAATTTTGCTAAATCTCACAACTAAATAATTTAGAAAAAACAAATCTCTGTAGGATTTCTGGGATATTCTAAAATAGGTAAGAGATTTGCCGAAGTAAGTAAGAATGAAACTGGCAGCAAGAGTAAGTCAGGTAACACCTTCCTTAACCTTAGCGATCGCAGCGAAAGCTAAGGCGATGAAGGCAGAGGGTATAGACGTTTGTAGTTTTAGCGCTGGTGAACCCGATTTTGATACCCCAGCGCATATCAAAGCAGCAGCCGCTAAGGCTTTGGATGAAGGCAAAACCAAGTATGGCCCCGCAGCCGGAGAACCAAAGTTAAAAGAAGCGATCGCCCGCAAGTTGCAAAAGGATAATAATCTGGATTACAAGCCAGAAAATGTCATTGTCACCAACGGCGGTAAGCATTCGCTATATAACTTGATTGTGGCGTTAATTGACCCAGGTGATGAGGTAATTATCCCTTCTCCCTACTGGTTGAGTTATCCCGAAATGGTGACTTTGGTAGGCGGGAAATCGGTAATTGTCCCCACCGATGCTTCCACGGGTTATAAAATTACTCCCGAACAATTGCGAAAAGCTATCACTCCCAAAACCAAGTTATTTGTCCTCAACTCCCCATCTAACCCTACTGGGATGGTGTATACACCAGAGGAAATCAAAGCTTTGGCGGAGGTAGTAGTTGATGCAGATATATATGTTGTCTCCGATGAGATTTACGAAAAAATTCTCTACGATGGCGCACAGCATATCAGCATCGGTTCGCTAGGGAAGGAAATTTTTGACCGTACCTTGATTAGTAACGGCTTTGCTAAAGCTTATTCTATGACGGGGTGGCGAATCGGTTATTTAGCCGGGCCATGGGAAATTATCAAAGCTGCTAGCACCATTCAAGGGCATAGTACATCAAATGTATGTACCTTTGCACAATATGGAGCGATCGCTGCTTTGGAAGATTCCCAAGATTGTGTTGAGGAAATGCGCCTAGCCTTCGCTAAACGCCGTCAGGTAATGCTAGACGGACTCAACTCCATCCCCGGCTTGAGTACCGCCAAACCAGACGGTGCATTTTATCTATTCCCCGACATCAGCAAAACAGGCTTAAAATCTCTAGAATTTTGTGATGCTTTGATTGAAGAACATCAGGTTGCAGTCATTCCAGGGATAGCCTTTGGTGCTGATAACAACATCCGCCTTTCTTACGCCACCGATTTGGCGACAATTGAGAAAGGTTTGGAGAGGTTGGAGAAATTTGTGCGTTCTAGGATTTAAGCCTCAACTAAAAATTCCATACATTCTCTTGTGGGGTGGGCATCTTGCCCGCCCTCTATTTTAGCGTGAGTTCGATGAACCTCTCCCTCCCAACCTCCCTCTCCTAAAAGGCGTTCGCGTAGCGTCTCCGTCAGGAGAGGGAGGAGAAACGAAAAAATACCTCACCCCCAACCCCTCTCCTCGAAGGAGCGAAAAGTCTGTAGCTTGCTTCTCTAACGAGACGCTACGCGAACCCGTAGGGTGCGCCGGCTTCCGGCGTACAGAACTTTTCAAGACAGAGGGGTTGGGGGTGAGGTCAAAACAACGCTTGTCGAACTCACGTTATTTTAGCTTTTTTTTATTTAACCGCAAAAGACAAGAAGTAGAAATTTATCACCCTGGACAAGAGGTATAAGTTTTAAAATTCCCGCAAACTCTTTCCGGGGAAAATGTATTATCTGGATTTGTAATTAATCTGTAACGAATCTGGCAAGAAAATTAGCTTTACATTTCAATCAAGCAGACTTTTCTATCAAGGGATAAGGTTGAATCAAAATCTCTGCGGGAATTCCTAATTGTTGGTGTAAACTCCGAATTACTTCCAAAGTTAACGCCTGTTTACGATGTAAAATATTAGTGATTTCCGTTTCGTTACCAATAATAGACTCTAAATCATTTATAGATAACCCACGGGATTCAATATAATATAAAATTGCCTCAATAGGATCTGGTGCTGCTATAGGGTAATGTTTTTGTTCGTATGCTTCCACAAGTGTAGTTAGAACTTCTAACCTGTCGGACTCCGGTGTATTTAATTCTGCATCAAACAATCTTTCAATTTCATCAAGTGCGGCACGATAATCAGATTCGGTGCGAATTGGACGGGGTTCAAGCATAGGTAATACTATCTCAAATACTTGCTGCATCTACGTTATCGTATTCTTGATGAGTTCCGATAAAACGGATAAAAATAATTTTAATTTCATAACGAATATGAACAATTAGGCGGTAATCATTGCCTTTGATATTAAAAACAACTCGATTATTAGCAATAATACTGGCATTGCGATAAATGCTTTTAATATCTGCCGGACTATTCCAGTCTGCACGAGATGCTTCATCAAACCAAGCTTTCAAGGGCTGTTCCGCATCAGGATACACTTCCCAAAACTTACTTAATGTACTACGGGCAATGATTCTCATAATACCACAATCTCCTAAACCAAACCCATTTCTCGCAATCCTTGACGCAGGCGTATGGCTTCTTCTGGGTTGGTTTGTTCATGGAGAATAATGGCATTTTTAAAAGCTGTGATACTACCTTGGACATTGCCAGCTTTTAACTGTACTACCCCTAAATTTTGGTAAGCTTCTGCATAGTTGGGTTTTAATTTAATGGCTTTTTGATAACAGGCGATCGCTTCTGTAAATAAGCCCATTGCTTTGCAGATCATCCCCAAGTTATAATGTCCTATGGCAAAGTTGGAGTCAATTTTTAAAGCGGTTTCGTAGATTTTTTTCGCCCCAGTTAAATCTCCCGCAGCCTTAAGTAAACTGCCCAAATTGTTATATGCTCCTAATTTGAGCATGGGGTAAATTGGTAATTTAATAGCGGTTTGATAGTGCGTAATTGCCTGTTGGGGATTGTTGAGGCGGTTGTAAGCAATGCCTAAATGATAGTTGAGTTCGTAGAGAATTTCGTATTCTTCCTGACAAGCAGCAATACCTCGCTTTAATAACTCCATCCCTTGCTCAATTTTCCCAACCTCTACATACAACGCCCCTAATTTACTGCAAACATAGGGATCATGGGGATGGGTGGCGAGAAACCCTTCCATTGTCGCTTGTGCTTTGGCGTATTTGTTATTTTGGGCGATCGCAATTTTTTGATAACCTGCATGAAGAATTGCTACCCCTTCTAAATAGCCGATTTGCCACTGGGGTTCTTTCTGGAGAAGAGTAGCAACGCTATCATCAACTAAAGCATGATAAGGACGTTCAAAGCGAATTTCTGGATGATTGCGAAATAGGCGGGAAACCAGAGAATAGGGAGATTGTTCTGCACCAACTTCTTGACGCACTAGGTTAACAAGTAAATATTCTTCTCTGGTGAGTGCATTTTTTAAATAAGGTACAATAGCTGGTGTGAGCGTTTCATCAGCATCCAAAACTAACACCCAATCACCAGTAACATATTTTAATGCGGCATTGCGGGCTTTACTGAAATCGTTGCACCAGACAAAATCATAAACCTTTGCACCAAATTCTCTGGCAACATCAGGAGTGCGATCGCTAGATCCTGTATCTAGTACTATCATTTCATCGACTACATTCGCAACACTGCTCAGGCACTTCGGCAGTGTTTTAGCCTCGTTTTTCACAATCATACATAGACTAAGTTTCATAGTGACAAATAATTCTAGCTGTTAATTTAGTTACTAAATCATGACATTAACTGTTTATTTTATTGACAATACTAATGTTAACTAGTTTTGACTGATTAGGTAGGGTTCAACATCTGCCAATAAAAGTGTAAATCTTATATTTGTTATGGCAAGTACACATCAACTACATATTTTATTCACAATACTCGATTAAATTAACTGGTGGGAGTTTACGATTCGTTACAAAAAAGTAATAGTATTTTAATATACAAGTTTTGCTTGTTGCTATTGAGAAGAACTGTATATCTGGATTCAGAATTCACATTACTGAGTCTGGATGCGTAAACTACATACATGACGCTGAAGAATAACAGCAGTGATGATGTTTTATTCTAGTGAGGAGAATTAAACCGTGCCGATTAAACGTATAATTGATGGGCTAAATGAGTTTCAAGACAATTATTTTGTTGCTCATCGTGAGTTATTTGAGCATTTGTCACATGGGCAAAATCCTGAAGTATTGTTTATAACTTGCTCAGATTCAAGAATAGACCCATTCTTAATTACACAAAGCCAACCAGGTGATTTATTTGTTATCCGTAATGTAGGTAATATTATACCACCCTATGGCAGGTTCAATAGTGCTGAAGCTGCGGGTATAGAATACGCTATTGAAGCTTTAGGTATTAAAGATGTTGTGGTTTGTGGACATTCTCATTGTGGTGCAATGAAAGGATTACTACAAATAGGTAATCTTGCTCAACAAATGCCTTCAGTTTATGAATGGTTAAGATATCATGGTGAACCTACCCGCCGCCTTGTGTTAGATAACTACAAAGGTTATCCACATGAGAAACTGTTAAAAATTGCTATTGAGCAAAACGTCCTTACACAGATAGAGAATTTAGAAACTTATCCTGTAATTCGTTCCAAACTGCACAGCAATCAACTTACACTTCATGCTTGGATTTATGAAATTGAAAGTGGAGAAGTGTTTGCATACTCTGGTGAAGATGGTAAATTTAGAGTTCTGGAAAACCGCCCGTTTCCTGTGCCAACTCCTTTAATTGTTACACACGCCACTTAAAAATAATATTGAATATTTAATAGTTTGATTAGCATTTAATGCTGAAAATACATAGTGTTTATAGTTGATTTGGGAAATTTATGTATGTTTGGTGCTGCACTGCCTATCTTACAAAAAATTAACCCAAGTTACTATTTAATAGGTTGATTATATTAAGCGATCGCACTGATTATTTCGTAGGGTGGGGAGTGCATCGCCACGTACTTCCACTCAAAGTTGCAAGACTTGAGCCTCCCACTAGCGCGACTACGCGCCAGCAAAATATACAGCACATTTTATCTGAGTGAGGTACACAAGGGCGGGCAAGATGCCCACCCCACAATAATTTTACAATTTATATCTGTACCTCATTGACCAGCAATTCGCTGTAGAAGGAACACTTTTTTTCTTCCCCTATACCCCTACACCCTTACACCCTTGTGTTTCTTGATGAGTTAATATTCTTACTCTGCGGTGTGTTTTAGATAATGTACAATTGCCTCTGCTGTTTTCAAATTAGTCGCTACTAACACCTGATTGATATTACATATTCTCAACAGAGTTTCTTCATTGGTTGGACTAGGCGCAGGTGTGAGAAAATCTCTTAAGAAAATCACTGCGGACACATCTCCAGAATTTAGCAGCAAATTAATCTTTTGATATCCTCCAGATGTTGGTGAGGGAATTTCTTCACTAACAGTAATACCAGCCTGTTGCTTTAAAACTTCGCTAACAGATGGCCAGCTAAGTGTCAGACTTTGAGAGAAAAATTCTTGATTCTGAGCAACCAACTCTGCTAGTTCTGATTTTTTGCTTTCGTGAGCAATAAGCACTATATTTTTTTGTATCATCTGACTTGGTTCGCTTAGAGTATCTGCTTCTAAATTTTCAACAGTCTGGACTTCTTCAGTTTCTGCAACTTCTTCTGGTGTTTGCTCAACTAATTCAGGTGTATCACTTACTTCTTCTGTAGCAATAGCGGCTTCTGGTGCTAAAGTTTCTACCTCAGAACTAACATCTGTTGTGATAGCTTCCTCACCGATTTCTTCTGTAGAAATAGCAGCTTCTGGTGCTAAAGTTTCTGCCTCAGTAACATCGGCTGTGATGACTTCTTCACCGACTTCTTCTGTAGAAATTGTCGCTTCTGGTTCTGAAGTTTCTACATTAGAACTAACATCGGCTGTGATGACTTCTTCACCGACTTCTTCTGTAGAAATAGTTGCTTCTGGTTCTGAAGTTTCTACATTAGAACTAACATCGGCTGTGATGACTTCTTCACCGACTTCTTCTGTAGAAATAGTTGCTTCTGGTTCTGAAGTTTCTACATTAGAACTAACATCGGCTGTGATGACTTCTTCACCGACTTCTTCTGTAGAAATAGTTGCTTCTGGTTCTGAGGTTTCTACATTAGAACTAACATCGGCTGTGATAGCTTCCTCTTCTGCTTCTTCTGTAGAAATAGCAGCTTCTGGTTCTGAGGTTTCTGCGTCAGAACTAACATCGGCTGTGATAACTTCTTCACCGACTTCTTCTGTAGAAATAGCAGCTTCTGGTTCTGAGGTTTCTACATTACCATCATCAGATATTCCTACATCCACATTGTCTTCACTATCAATTAAGGATGATGGAATCGCTATATCACGAGGCTGTACAGTGGTGTATTCTTGTAATATAGGTGTAGATAAATCTACATCTTCAGCACTAATAGTTAATGATGGCTGAATGTCTATGTCCCTTGGTTGTACAGTGGTGTATTCTTGTAATATAGGTGTACTTAAATCTACATCTTGACTATCATCACTTGTAGACAAATCATCGATTGATGACGATGTTTGGATGAGATCACGAGGCTGTACAAAGGTTCTTTCTTCCGCAATTGCAAAACCTAAATCTACATTTTCCTGACTTTCACTTATCTCCGGTTCTTCGGTTGCAATATCTTGTGGTTGTACAAAAGTTCTTGCGTCTGCAATAGGACTTGCAGACGCAGTAATTACTGCTTGTTCTTCTGAAAATACAGCATCATATAGTTCAGAATTGTCTGATGCTGCAACTGCAACTTCCTCTGGCGTTTGGCTGATAACTTCTGCTGGAGATTCACCAACTACCTCTGGTACTTGATTATTGCTGCTAACATTCAGATTATCTGATATCGGTCTAGAAAACAGAGCCGGATCTATCACCCTAAATACTGTTTCTGGTAATTGTTCAGCCGCAGGTGTCATATCTTCCATCGTCAGAATGTAATCTCCGATTTGGATAGAATCCCCATGCTTTAAAATATATGGCTGATTTTTTTCAGCTAAATTGTTGTTGATGATTGAACCATTTCTACTACCAGTGTCGCAGTAATAGTAACTACTACTCTGGACAAAAAACTTACCATGTACGCGGCTGACATCTGGACTGTCTAAAGGTAAATCGCAATCAGGAGAGCGACCTATGACACATTCTCCTTTGAGTGTAGTTGCTACTAGTAAATCGAGTTCATTTACCTCATTTTGTGTGGGTAAATATTTGATTTTGACTTTCATATTAATTTTTGGTTAATTTTATTAATTTCTGTTACCCATCGCTGGCGGTAACTGTGTTCTAAATTTAAAATATCATCTTGTGACCAATGAAAATGATAAGCAATAAAAGCTACCTCCTCATATAAAGTATCAGAGGGGTAGCTTATGACTCCCCCGCTAGTTCTAGCTCCACAGAAAATTGAGTATTACAGTGAGGACATTGGGCGGGAATATGTGTATCACCTTGCTGGTTAATGCGATTGAAGAATTCCCTTAAATAGGCAATGTCATGTAATAGCAATCCTTCGAGAACATCGGGGCTAACAGTGTTGAAACTCCCTAAACGTGTGATGACACGGGATAACATGACCAAAGCACCGTAAGCGGGGGTTTCTTTTACTTTGCGTTCTTGTTGTACCAAAATTTCATCTTTGGCGGTGGCTAAACGCATTTTGCCTTGACGATGTACGCGGTTTTGGCTATCAATCAAACCTCGCGGAAGAGTAAAGTCAAATTCGGTGCAGAGATGATCTTGTTTACGAGACATAGATAGCTTGGGTGGCAAAATTCATAGATATCAGAGGTATAAGGTTTGTAGTAAGGACTAAAGTCCTCTCTACGAGACGCTGCGCGAACACTACGAACTCGAACGTTGTAGGATTGGTTCAGGGGAAGTTCCTTTTTCCTGTGGTGAGGAAGTTTCACCATCCAAGCCATTGATATGACGGTAAAAGTCTTGGAGATAGTTTAAATCTTGGGCGAAAAAGTTTTCTGCGATCGCCGGACTCACTTCCGATAAAGCACCTAAGCGAGTAATCACACGCGACAAAATAATAATCGTAGCATAAGCCGGATTCGCCTTCACACGAGGATCACGCAAAGGCGCTATTTCATCTATAGCTGTTGATAACCGCATAACACCTTGGCGGTGCAGATTACCTTCTGAGTCAAGATAACCTTTAGGGAGGGTAAATTCAAACTCGGTAGGGAACATAGGTGGGGAAGGGGGAAAGGGGAAAGGGGAGATGAGAGAGAAATAATTAACAACTGTCACCTGTCACCTGTCACCTGTCACCTGTCACCTGTCATCTGTCAACTGATAACTGATAACTGATAACTGATAACTGATAACTGACTATTTCACCCTCTTAAATTCCTCGAAAGCAACTTCGACTTCTTCGATTTCTAGGTCGCTACTACGAGCATTGACATCGGCAATTTTATAACTAGCAGGCCAAGCACCAGCTAATTCAAACCTTGCTTGTTCTACGCCTGCTTGGTCATAGATACTCAAAGAGGCATTTTTGCGTTGTTCAGCCCATTTGCCTTCTTGAACGGCTTCAAACCATTTCCAGATAGTTTGAGAATTGGTCATACCTCTCTTGAGAGTGATATTACCACTTTTCACATTTCCGGGAATTTTGGTTCTGACGACTTGACCTTTGTCTGATTTACCCCATTTATTTGAGGTGACTTCAGCAATTTCGATCGCATCTTGAGTTCTTTTAAAGCCTTGACATTCCAAGAAAAACCCATCTACATTATCTTGCTGACCATCTAGTGTCAACGCTAAATAGAACTTATGGGCTGTCAGAATTTCGGGAACTTGACCTGCTGTTTTTGGCACGGTTTTAGCGAGGGGTGAGGGACTGGGGACTGGGAGGAGATGAGGGAGAAACCCACCCCTAGCCCCTCCCAGGAGGGGAAAGGGAGAAAAACTATCAACTGTTGACTAATGACTAATGACTAAATTATTTGACACGTTTAACGCCTTCGTGAACTAATTCAATAGTTTCATTAGCCATATCTCCACCAGATGCAGTTAAGGTAGGGCCAGTATATTTACAGGGATAACAATTGACTATGTTCCATCTTGCTTTTTCACTGCCTTGCTGGTCGTAAGCAACTACTGAACCAGTTTTACGGTTCTGCGACCACTGTCTGGGGTCGCCCATGTCTTCGTTACATTTTTGATACCATTGGTACAGGTCTATATCATCAGTAGCTATAACCTTCAGTGTAATATTTGTAAATTTCACAACTGTTGGTGTCGCCTGCCGCATAATTTTACCAGACTTAGATGAACCGTGAACATCCTGCGCTGGCGTACTTTCAACCCCTAGACCACTAATTTCTTTGATGAATTTATCAGTGATTCCATCGGCTTCAAAGTAAAATTTACACGCCGTTAAAAATTCTCCTGCCATACTGGTTTAAACTCCTGTGCAATAAGTGGTATAAAGTACGTTCGCCCTGGGGTATGCTGTTACTGTTCATCTTCGATGCCGTTCCACTGGCTGACGCGGAAGATGACAAATTCCGCAGGTCTGACAGGACAAACTCCAATCTCAATATATAAACGACCTAAAATTCTGGTTTCTGGTGGGTTGAGTTCTTCGTCACACTTGACGTAGAATGCTTGCTGTGGCGTAGCTCCAAACAATGCACCTTCGCGCCAGATTCTTTCTAGGAAGTTGCTGACGGTGCGTCTCACACGCGCCCATAAATCTTCGTCGTTGGGTTCAAATACTACCCATTGAGTACCTAGTTCAATGGATTTTTCAATATAACTAATCAAACGGCGAACACTGATATAACGCCACTCGGTTTTATCTGGTTCAACGAGGGTTCTAGCGCCCCAGATGCGGATACCACGATTGGGGAAGGTGCGAATACAGTTAATTCCCAAGGGGTTTAATAGTTCTTGTTCGCGGAAGTTGGTTTCATAACCTAAACCAATTACGCCTCTGGGTACTTCGTTGGCGGGGGCTTTATAAACGCCTCTGGTTTCATCGGTACGCGCCCAAACTCCCATCATGTGACCGCAGGGAGGAATGAGAATGGGATTACCGCGATCGCGTGGATTGGCAACTTTGATCCAAGGATAATACAAAGCGGCAAACATGGAACGGCGGTTAAATCTATTCAACCATTCCACTACCTGTTGAGGTTTGGCACATTCTGGAGGTGCATCAAGTAACACCATACGATTAGGTGGATTAGGAATATCACCACTGGCTGAACCTTCGCACATACTGATCATCAGTTCCATGATGCCGTGGACTTGATCAATATTTAAAACTTGTGCCTGATATGCTCGCATTAAGTCAGGACAAGCCAGCATGGTGATTTCATCAATCTCAAAAATCCCTCTTACCCCTGTGCGATCGTCGCGTACCCCTTCCAAATCGCTGTACAATCTATCAACTGAAGCGGGGACAATTGGCGGCGCTAGTTCGTATTGTCCATTTGTCGGACGGCGAGATAGAGGCTGTCCACTTTGAGAAATGTCTTCTGCAATCACATACATAGAGTTTCTCAAAGCTGCGACTGCATAAGTGGAAATTGCGGCGGGCGCTTCACGGTTCATGGTTAAGTTCTCGTACTGTTCGAGAATTTCATCACCACGGCGAATCTGCACAGTAAAATACTCACCAGTATTCGGAGGAGCATCTCCTTCTGTCCCTTCTGGTAAAGCACGAGGGCCTCCATCAATAACCAATACATTGATTGCGCCACCGGCTGCTTGTTCAGGGCGTAAGGACAAGCGCAGAGCTGGACGATTGCCTCTACCATTAATTCTTAAGGTGGCGGGTTCTGGGGTTGGTGGCTTGGGTGCGCCTGGTAACTGAGTACCAATGCTAGTCACCCAACAACGACCACCACCATTCATAAAGTAGCCATAGACAGCGAAAGGTAAGTAGGCGTTAAAGTCGGTGAAGCCATCGGAATTAGGACGAGCAAAATAGTTGAGATATTGCGTCCAATTGGTGACTAACATGGGCTTGAATAACTCAGCCCCATCACGAATATCTTCTGTAAAACCGACAAAACCAGCGATCGCCGTACTCACACCTTCAATTGGTCGGCTCCCACGGTCAATTTCTTCAATATAGACACCAGGGGCAAAGTAATCAAGTCTAGCCATAAAAGCAACCTAAATTTATTCAGGAGTTAGTAAGATTTCTTTGAAGGTATAACTTGGGCTATCAACCAAGACATTGACATTCACAGGTAAATAGCCTGGACAATTGACTGTTAAAACATAATTGCCTATACGCAAGTCTTCAAAAAAGAAAATTCCCTCATCATTGCTGACTACAGATTTTTCAGTCCTTAAGACAGCAATTTTTGCATCGACTAAAGGCTGATTAGCTACCGCACTTTTCACAATTCCGGCGATCGCTACTCGTTTGGTAGCAACTGAGCCATTACCATGAGGATGAGATTGATTTTGTAAATTGAAAATTCTTTCCGTAACCAGTGGAACAGGAGTCGCCTGTGGCTCGAAGGGTATTGTCACCATCAGATACAAGCCAGCACGCAAAGGTACATTCAGCGCGCTCCATAAAGAGCCAATCTCAATCGCTGGGTCAAGAGCAACCGTCATAGACAAATTGCCATAACCCCGCAATTCGGGAACTAAAAAATCCTCTTGCAGAGAGCGATGACGCAGCAGCACATTCAAAGCTTCAGTTAACAAGTGATGCTCACCTAAAGCAGTTCTATCCCAAGCTGTTAATAATATAGAGACATCAAACCAACTAGGCGACCAATTGACCGTCGCAGGTTGTAGACTATTGTTCAACTTGCGATCCACTTGTCTACCAGAATGCTGTATTTGTTTACTCTCACGTAAGTCGTAAACATACAAATTGAGAGTCGGCCCTGCACCCTCTTCCCGGCGATGACTAGGATGATTAAAGTCAATTTGCTCGGTACTGCTAAGTGAGGTTCCTCCAGCGAGAATTTCTGCTAATGTTTGAACAACAAAGATAAGCATGAAAGTGTGGGCTGGTAGCTAATCCAGATGTCTCTAGAATATTGGATGAGCCGTTTAAAGGTAATTAGACTTTTGTCGATAATTTTGGCAGGTGACAGTTGTCCTGACTTTTCACGGGATCTGGAAGACCTCTCTCCAAACCTCTCTCCTACAAGGAGAGAGGCTTTGATTTCTCCCCCTTCCCTTGTAGGCTATCCATTACCCGGATCTATCTCAACATTTGTGAGAGTATTCACTCACGTTTTTTCTAACCCTGATTTGTTCGTTGTTGATTCTCAATAAAAACATGGTTTTAGCGAGAAGATAAGGTGCGAATTTGTCAAGCCCCATGAAAAACTGAGTTGGCAAGATGCTTCCTAAGCAAGGGTTTTAAGATTGTAAAGAAAGATGTGGGTAATGGATAGCCAACAAGGAGAGAGGCTTTGATTTCTCCCCCTTCCCTTGTAGGGAAGGGGGCTGGGGGGTTAGGTCTGACGGAGCGCTTTTCCACATAACGTGAAAAGTCAGGTCAGTTGTCAGTTGTCAGTTGACAGTTGACAGTGATAATTAGTTTTTCTCCTCTGCTGGGTTCCCCTCCTGGGAGGGGCTAGGGGTGGGTTGCTCCTCTGCTCCCCCATCTCCCCAGCCCTTAATTTTGCCTTGAGTTCGGTACAGTAGGCGAATCTGAAGAATTTGGCTTTGGTTGTAAGGAAAATATGAACATTCCTAAAAAGAAAGCTAGGATAACTGCTAACCCAATCAATAGATTCCGCCCAAGCATGGGAGAATTTTTTGGTTCCACCTCTTTGTTTGCCCTTGGTTGAAAGATTGTGTTATCTGATGTGTTGTTACTAGTTTGAGAATCAGTAGGTCTTGGTTGATATAAAGTATTGTCCGAGTCGTTGGTTGGCTGATTGTTGTTTTGCCAATTTACTTGGTTTTGACGATATTTTTGCTCGGATGAAGGACGTAGTTGGAAAATTGTCCCGTCGGGTTCTTCTGGTTCTGTTGGTTGTAAAGGTGGGGGAACTGTGTCGTGATTTCCCCCTGGACTGGGTGAAGGACGTAGTTGGAAAATTGTCCCGTCTGGTTCTTCTGGGTTAATTGGTTGTAGCGGTGGGGGAACTGTGTCGTGATTTCCCCCTGAACTGGATGAAGGACGTAGTTGGAAAATTGTCCCGTCGGGTTCTTCTGGTTCTGTTGGTTGTAGCGGTGGGGGAACTGTGTCGTGATTTCCCCCTGGACTGGGTGAAGGACGCATTTGGAACATTGTCCCGTCTGGTTCCTCTGGGTTAATTGGCTGTAGCGGTCGAGGAACTGTGTCGTGATTTCCCCCTGGACTGGGTGAAGGACGCATTTGGAACATCGTTCCGTCTGGTTCTTCTGGGTTAATTGGTTGTAGCGGTCGAGGAACTGTTTCGTTGTTCAACCCTTGATTATAAACAGGTTGGTTTGGTTCCTGTGGATACACAGGTCGAGGGACTGTTTCGTTGTTCAACCCTTGATTATAGACAGGTTGGTTTGGTTCCTGTGGATACACAGGTCGAGGGACTGTTTCGTTGTTCAACCCTTGATTGTAAGCTTGGTTTGGTTCCTGTGGATATACTGGTCGGGGAACTGTTTCCTGACCGAAATTTGGTTGGGGGTGAGGAAGATTTGGTTGTGGCTGTGCATTGGTGTTATCTGTGGGAGCGAGGCTTGCTGCTTGCAAAGCTTGGTTGAGTTCTGCTACCGATGCAAAGCGATTATTGGGGTTTTTGTGTAGACATTTTAGCACTACAGCTTCGATTTCGGGCGATAATTGCTCGCATCCGGGTTGCGATCGCAATGGTGTCGGTGGTTCATAAGCATGAGCTAAAACCCAGGAAGCTTCACTAATATTATTACCCTTCGTACTGAAGCCAAAGGGATCGGCGGCACTTAACATTTCATACAGGATGATTCCTAAACTATAAATATCTGCCCTGATGTCTAGGTTCTGCTTGTTTTGGATCTGCTCAGGTGCAGCGTAGCGGAATGTGCCGATAAATGTACTAGTTAGACTTGTCTGGTCGGAAGAGTCACTACGGATTTTAGCTACACCAAAGTCTAAAATCTTCACCCACTCTCCCAAATCTGTAGGTACAAGGAAGATATTATCGGGTTTGAGGTCACGATGGACTACTTGAATATGTTCATTGCTACCATCTTTTTGCAGCGTCACCCCTTGATGCGCCAACTGCAAGCCCTGACAAACTTGCGAGATAATTTTGACAGTTCGTTCTACAGATAAGCGGTGTTCTCGCAGCAGCAATTGTCGCAATGTTTGACCGCGCAAATATTCCATGACATAAAAGGGATATCCCTCTGGTGTCACTCCACAATCACTAATTCTCACAATGTGGTCACTTTGCAAAGCCGCACAAATCGCTACCTCTCGCTCAAAGCGCTTTCTCATCTCTTGGGAAGCTACCAGCGTATCTTTGAGTAATTTCAATACTACCTGCTGCCCAACACGGGTATCCGTTGCTAATAAGACTTCTCCCATACCACCGGCTGCTAATGGTTTGTCTATCCGGTATCGCTGGTTATCACCTACATAGCGCCCATGCCAATAATTTGAAGAAGGTTGGGAGTTCATCTGATGGCAGCCATCCTATGTTTAATTTCAGATTTTAAGTTGTTAGCAGAAAAAATAATAATTATGACAAATATTGAATCGTCAATACTTGATATGATAGTGATTAATATAATTAAGTTGCACTGAATTTGATTTTCATCTCATATCTTTACCTAAGTCAAGCCAAATATATCGTTTTGATAAGAAGATTTAATAAATAATCAAAATTTTTACTTGAGAAAATTACCGAGAGATTGACCAAGAGTAAGTTATCCAATTTGCTCTAATTAAGTTTTTCTCTGTGTTTTTGCGTGCTGGTGTGTTTTTGAGCAGGATTGGCGATCGCATTTTCCCATCTATAATTTGATCTACCCTGGGACTAATTACTGGCAAGTCTAAGTATAAATTTATCAGAAAATTACGGTTGTTGCTAGGAGAGTGAATGTTAAATTTTTAGCAAAAAGCCTGAAGAAAATTTGGTGGAACCTATGATTAATCTGTGCAGGTGTCTGAGGGATGATGATGAGTAACGCGCTCTCTATAGTTGCTGTAACAGCAGTACTGAAAGACTTGCTAGAGAATGGTTTAGTCAATGACTCTATTACTGCTAGTGTGGGTGATGTGTTGGTTACTGCCCTACCACCAGACTTAATTAAAGTGGGAACTGATGAGCGATCGCAACTCAACTTTTTTCTGTATCATGTAACGCAGAATCGCAACGTTGACTGGGTATCTCCAGAATTTCGTAGCAAGCACTCACGAACCAATAAAACTCAGCGTTCTCTCAATCCACCCTTAGCTTTAGACTTGCACTATCTATTAACCGCTTATGGCGCTAAAGATTTCCAAGCCGAACTGTTGCTAGGATATGCCATGCAACTACTGCACACAACCACCGTTATCACCTCAGAATTAATCGAAAATGCCTTAAAAAATGCCTCCACAAGCAATACTACCAGTTTGATTTCACAAGCTTTAGCTGGCGTGTCTATACCTAAGTTAGCTGAACAAATTGGGCAAATTAAGCTTTCGCCAGAATTTTTGAGCATGGAAGATAATTCTAAAATCTGGTCTTCCTTACAAACTCACTATCGACCTTCAGCTAGTTATTTAGCTTCGATGGTGTTAATAGACAGCCATGAGTCAAATCAATCAGAAGGTGGTTATACAGGATGGAGTGAACCAACTATTGAGCAAGTTACCACACCCACACAAACACAGTCATTAATTTTTGCAGGTAGTACCGTAATTATTCGCGGTAAACGCTTACGTGGTGATGTTACTCGTATCCGACTGGGTAACAGGGAAAAATTATTAGTACCTGAAGATATCAAAGAAACACAAATTAGCTTGAAGTTACCTGATGATTTGTCTGCGGGAATGCAAGCTATACAAGTTGTGCATTTAACTATGGGTAATGGTGGACACAGAGAAAATCTCACATCGAATGTAGCCGCCTTGATTATACATCCCAAAATTTCCGTATCATTGCATCAAGTAATAGATAGCAGCGTAGATTTACGCTCAGTAGAAATCACAGTTAAGTTTCATCCCAAACTGGGGAAAACCCAGCGAGTAGTTTTATTACTTAATGAAATATCCAGTCTAAATAATTTAGCACAATCTATTGTTGTACCGTCACCAGATGAAGATACCGATGTGATGAATATTGTTGTGAACAATATTAAACCGGGGAATTATCTTGTCAGAGTACAGGTAGACGGTGTAGCCAGTCAATTAGAAATGAATCAAACAGGGGAATACTATTCGCCACAGGTAACAATTCCATGAATGGGACAACAAATAATCATCATTGGTATGAGGAGAATGAGCGCTACTTATCTGCAGCTTTAGGCGTAGTACGCGATGCAATTGAAAGATACGCGCAAAAAATGTCGTTATCTGAATCTCCAGAACAACAGAATAGAAAACAAGTTTTAGCAGATACAAAGGCTGCTATGACAAAACCACCCCTATTAGAGCGGTTATGTCAGCTATTCGAGTTAACCGAGTTTGAGCGGGATGTACTGCTGATGTGCGCCTGTATGGAGTTTTATGGTGACTTTGGGAATATATGTGGTTTAGCTCAGGGAGATACACAAAGGGCCTATCCTACTCTAAGTTTAGCCCTAGCAGCATTACCTAACCCCCATTGGGATGCGATCGCCCCTAATGCTAACTTACGGTATTGGCGGTTAATTGAATTGGCTGAGGGTAGAGCGTTAACTCTTAGCCCCCTGCGGATTGATGAAAGAATCTTGCACTATTTGATAGGTGGAGAATATATTGATGAAAGATTAGCAGGTCTTGTCGAACCTTTACCAGAAGCTGGGGAATTAGTCCCATCCCAACAGCAACTAGCCCAGCAAATAGTAGCAGTTTGGATGCAGTCATCCCCAACAAACAAGTTGCCAGTTTTACAGTTATGTGGTATTGAGCCGACGAGTAAACGAGCGATCGCCGCCAAAGTTTGTAAAATGGTGGGTGTAGCGCTGCATATCATGCCCGTTCAAGTTGTGCCATCTGCACCCGCAGAGATGGAAACCCTGCTGCGAGTGTGGGAGCGAGAGTCATTTTTAAGTAACAGTGCCTTACTTGTAGACTGTGACAAAATTGACATGGCAGATTTAACCCGTACCCATACCATTGGACGTTTTCTAGAACGCATCAGTGGTTTAGCCTTTGTCACAAGCAGGGAAAGAATACCAATACAGCAACGCCCCATAGTCAGCTTTGATATTCACAAACCCACCATCGAAGAACAAAGCCTACTCTGGCAAAGTAGTTTAGCCCAGATCCAACCCCAATTAAATGGGCAAGTGAAAAAATTAGCCACCCAATTCAACCTCAGTCCTAACACCATCCGCGCGGCTTGTGCAGAAGTTTTAGGACAATTAACTGGAGGACAGGAACAAGATATCGGTCAAATTCTCTGGGATGCTTGTCGTAAACAAGCCCGTCCTCACCTAGATGAACTAGCCCAACGCATTCCCCCCACATCCACTTGGGAGGATTTAGTATTACCCCCAGCCCAAGCAGAAATGCTACGAGAAATCGCCGCCCATGTGCGTCAACGTGCTACTGTGTATCAAAATTGGGGATTTGCTGCGAAAAATAGTCGTGGGCTAGGTATTAGCGCCTTATTTGCTGGGGCTAGCGGTACAGGGAAAACCCTAGCGGCGGAAGTGTTAGCCCAGGAATTGCACCTCGACCTTTACCGGATCGATTTGTCCTCGGTAGTGAGTAAATATATAGGTGAAACTGAGAAAAATCTACGTCGCGTATTTGATGCTGCCGAAGAAGGCGGAGTTATTCTATTATTTGACGAAGCAGACGCTTTATTTGGTAAGCGTAGCGAAGTTAAAGATAGCCATGACCGTTACGCCAACATCGAAGTTAGCTATCTGCTGCAACGGATGGAAAGCTATCCAGGCTTGGCAATTATGACAACCAACCTCAAGAGTTCTATAGATACAGCCTTCCAGCGACGTATTCGTTTTGTCGTGCAGTTTCCCTTCCCCGATGCAACTCAACGTGCGGAAATTTGGCGACGAGTTTACCCAGCTGATACCCCGACAGATGGTTTAGATGCGAAGAAGTTGGCACAGTTAAGTGTGGCAGGGGGTAATATTCGTAACATAGCCTTAAATGCCGCTTTCCTTGCTGCTGATGCTGATGAACCTGTGCAGATGAAGCACTTATTACGGGCGGCGCGGACAGAATACGCCAAGTTAGAGAAATCCTTGACAGAAGCAGAAATTGGCGGTTGGGTTTGAGAGTTAGGAATGTTAGGGGGGGGAAAGAAGCTTTTGCCTATCCTCTAAAAATTCTCCAAAGGTTGCCTAACAAATAGGATAATTAACCAAGCGATCGCCGATTCTACAGATTGCGTATTTCCCTAGAAGCGATCGCTCTCGATGTGAGTAAACTTAGACTTTAGTCGATAGCGATCGCCGCCTAACAAATTATAAAATCATCTAAACAAAGATAAGCCCCGTCTGGGCTATTAATGGAGAGATGAGCGATCGCCGCCAATGTTCATAAACTTAGACTTTAGTCGAGAGCGATCGCACCCCAACAAGCTGTAAAATTAACTGACAAAATATGCTTCATTACAGCTATGAATGGAGGGAGAAATGAGGGAACATAAGTTTGGATGCAAGAAAGCAAACTCATCAGATGTTTCCCAACCATCGCTCGTCTCGCCTTCAACTCCCACGCTAGCAAATCCTGTGCGGGGCTTTGGTTTGCCTACAAATAATCAACTATCAAGCCAACAATAAGAATTACAGTCTGCTGATGAATTATCTTTAAAACAACAACTCATCCAAGAAAAGCCCCGTGGACAAGACATTAGTCGCATATCTTTTCGTCGTCCCCAAGCAAAGCTGACGGTAGGAGAACCAGGGGATAAGTATGAGCAGGAAGCTGACATAATTGCTCGTCGAGTCATGGCAATGTCAGCGCATACTCTACAACGGCAGATAGCACCAGGAGAACTGCAAACCAAACCTACAGTAGCAGCAATAACTCCCATAGCCCAACAGACTGGCAATATACAACGTCAACAAATACCTCTTCAACCAGGGCCTTGGAATCCGCCGAAAAATCAACCCATACCTTTCTACATAGGCAATGAAGCACATTCGGGCATTGCCGCTCAATACTTAGCTAATCATTCAGGAGATGTTGTATTTACAAACTTTATAACAATATCGACAATTTTAAATACTTTCCGAAGGATGGGGTTGAATCCTCAGATTTCTGCTTTAGCCCAAAGCGATCTTAACTTGAAGCCAGATATTCTCAACGCTTCGCGCCGTCACCTTTATGAAATTAAGCCAGAGTCATCTCAAAACCTAGCTCTAAGTGAAGCTCAGATATACGCTAGAATCTTCGCCAGCGCTGGCATAACCTATCACAAATCGAGCTAAACACTGCTGTATACGAACTGATTCGTTATATTGATGAGACATTAGAACCTGACTCAATGGCAGTTTGGGCATTAACTAAGAGCTACGAGTCGCGCATCTTGCCACACTTAATTGCTCTTCTAGACAGAGTTGTTAATGATACCAATCAAGAAAATTTAACTTACCAAACTTTACTAGGAATAATTAATATTGGTATTCCGTCTAGCTATCAGGATGTGTCTCTAGCAACGATTCGCAAAGCATCTGAGCATGGACATGGCAGAGTACAGGAGACGGCAACAAGATATTTAGAAAATTACTCACAAAATATTCACAAGAATGAATCAAGTTGAGCGGAAATGCCTAACTGAAAGTTGTGTGGGAAGACTCATTCGATTAACGGGCGATCGCAGGCGATCTTCGTAAAGCCAATTGGATTGCAAGTCGAGTAATGGGAATGGTTCTTCCAGGTAAACTTAATACTTCTACTATCAAGCCTGTAAAAGAATCTTTACGGCTAATTAGAGATGAGTATGTCAAAACAAGAAAAAATAGTTGCTTCTTTAATAAAGTATGTTAGTCCTTTGAGTCCGTTTATTTCTATCGAAGAGTTTGAAAAACAAAGACAACAATGGTATCTACAAATTGATGCTGATGATGTGGATATTTTATTGAATCTGCTAGTTGAGGGGCCGAGTCAGACTAAATTTGATATACAAGATATAGAAGAAGTTGGTATAATTGCCTCTGAGGCGATTTCAGCATTTGCACATAAAACAGGGATTAACCTGTTACCGAAAATATTATCGAGATTAAATGAATTTACCAAACTTTTACATATTATTCAACTACTAGGAAGGCTGGGTAATAAAGACGCATTGCCAATTCTTGTTTTGTTGTATAAAACTAAAAAATTAAGTTGTGCTGAAACAATTTATTTGTTTTGGTCAATAGGTCAAACAAGAAGCCCAGAGGCTGTTGAAGTACTGAGAGAAATGAAAGAAAGTCTCTCAGATAATCTGGAATTAAAGGAAAAAATTGATGTTGTGCTAAATGAAATTGCTCAGGGTAACTTGTAGGGTGCTAAGTATAATGCAAGGTTAGCGATAAAACAACGGCTGCAAATTTCCAAAAAGGCTGACTCATCCGCTACTGTCTTAGAAGAGGCTCAGTTTCAACTGAATACTTTACAAAGAATGAATAATCAGGAAATTCAAGCAATATTACATCCGTTATTAGGACAAAAAACTTGGGGTGTTTCTCTAGGATGCGGTAGCTTTCTCACATTAGAATTTGGGCAACCGTTACCACCTAGTGATGAGAATCAAAAAATTCATGGAGAATGGCACTTATGGCTTTATAACTGTGCATGGCGAGTAGAAGAAGATGAAAAAATTCTCGCAGCCTCTGGAGATGAACGAGATCAGATGGAAACGGCAGTTCATCGTTTAGACAATCTAACCTTGCATTCTATTGAACTATTATCCCCTGCCTGTGATGCGGTTTTTACCTTTGAACAGCAGGTAATACTAAGAGTGTTTGCAATTTACTCTCAAGATTATGAGCATTGGTTGCTTTATACTCCAGATGGTAATGTCCTTTCTGTTGGGCCTGGGAGTCATTGCTCCTATGAGAGTAGTAGAGCAATTCCTGCTGGAGATTAATATTACTTAACGACTTCCTCCCCAAAGTTGGTAACTCGACTATGGCGCGAGATATGAAGTTGGGGTAGAGTTGGAAAAGACTAGACTAAAGTCTAACTAATCCCTCCCATAGCTGGATGAGATAATATTTTATCAGTTAAGACGAGAAGCCCAAAACTCTGTCTCTTTAGAGCAGAGATGTAAGGCGAACGGCAATTTTAATTGCCGTGTTTATGGTAAAATTGACAATAGTGGCAGGGTAATCAACCACAATAAAAACCCATTTGCTGCCTAACAAGCAGACGCTGAACCTTGACAACTGAATCTAGGAGGTTCTACTTCAGAGTTCTAGTATCACCTGGAAGTAGGTAAAAGATTCACAGGTACTAGACGAACAGCATTGTACAGAAGCGATTAATCGCGTCTCTACCAAACAAATTTTGCACTCATGCAACTAGGGTAGGGCATACCCGAAGTTAACGCTTGGGGAGAGAACCACCTCTAGTCCTAGATACCGCAAGGAGTCTAGGCTAAGTGGACTCGTGGAACCAAGAATCTCCTGACTTTTTACAAAAATGAGCGATAGCGAAATTTTTGTAGTCAGGAGAGTGTCAAATTGATTACCTTGTTGATTTGTGAGGTTAGCGATGAAACAACGGCAGCAAATTCTCAAAAAGGGTGACTCATCCGCTACTGTGTCACAAGAGGCTCAGTTTCAATCGCAGCCATTAAAGCAGAAAACACAACAGCCGACAAATACGCCGCTTTCACAAACGGAAGTGGAAAATCAAGAGTTTCAACAACACAAACTTGAGGCGACAAGATTATCAATTCAAGCTAAACATGGCACTATCACCCCAGAGGGACAGACACAACTGACTTTGCTACAAGCCAAGATGAATGATGTGCTGCAAAGACGAGTTCAACAAAGTGCTGGGTTTGGTCATAATCTGGAGAAAATCGCCCTGCATCATCCTGATAGAATACCAACTGTGCAACCAAAGTTGGCGATCGCACAACCAGGGGACAAATACGAGCAGCAAGCAGATCAAGTTGCAGCCACCGTAGTTAACCAAATTAATCAAACAACTATCCAAAAACAAGGCACAACTAGCCAAAATCAACAAGCCAATGTGGAAGCAGCAAATAACAGCGCCGCCGACCCAAAACAAACATTCCTCAGTAATTATGCAGTAGCTAAAGAATTGGTTCAAGGGATAGATGAGACTTTACCACAGGAAAAAATTCTTGACCAACTCTTAAATAATTTTAAGAATATATCATTCAAATACACAATGACTTACAAACAAGGTATAACTCTGTTAAAAGGAACCAGAGAAGGTGATTGTAGGACATTGGCGGAAGCTTTTCAAACAGTAGCACAAGAATATTTTGGTATTCAAAATGTCACAATTGCACAAATCAAGAAGCCTTTCTTAAGTGAAGCACCTGATACTATTTACCAAGGCAGAAAACGCAATTGTGATAACGGTAAACGGTGGTTTTTCCAAAATCATTATTGGGCTAGTTGGAACAACAAAGTATATGATGTTTTATTCCTCAGCAATAAACGCCCAGAAGTAGACATGGCAAGGCAAGAAAGCCCGCTAAAGTCAATGTTTATGCCAGAGGGAGAATATTTTGAAACCGAGAAGGGTAAAGTTGTCTATCCCCGTGGTTATGAATATTTAACTGTTGAATTGGGGATGTTTGAAAAGTTGAAAAACTTTGTGAATAACCTTGGTAGATGGTTAGCCAGGGATATGAGTTCAATTATCAATGAAATCAAGAAATTGTTAAGTAGGGGTGGCAACAACAACAGTGATTTTGAATCTTTAATGAGAGACGTGCAGAACAACAGAATGAATGAAATTAATTCAAATAATCGTTGACAGGTGACAGTTGACAGGTTATTTCCACTCATTAACCCTCCGCGCCCCTCTGCGTTAAACAACAAAGACGCTAAAAACACTTTGCGTTTTAGCGCCTTTGCGTGAAACATAATTATCTGTGATACTCAGTTACACCATCTCAGAAGAAGTTTGCACCACAGGCTGAGGCTGAGGCTGGAACATGAACAACGAATAAACCACATCTCGACGGATATTCACCATCATATCCAAGAACAACTCATAACCCTCACTCTTATACTCAATGAGCGGGTCTTTCTGCCCATAACCACGCAAACCTACAGACTCGCGCAAAGCATCCATCTGTTGCAAGTGTTCCCGCCACAGGGTATCAATACGCTGCAAGATAAAGAAACGTTCAGCTTGCCGCATCAAACCCGGCTGAATTTGGTCAATTTGAGCTTCCTTTAGGTCGTAAGCGATGCGTACCTGTTCATGGAGGAACGCCTTAATCTCACTCACACCCATGTCCTCTAATTGACTCGCCTGCATATCCGATAACAGATAGACAAACTCCTTGACCTTATCCACCAACTTATCTAATTCCCATTCTTCCGAGGGCAAATCAGCGTTAATGTAGTAGTCAACGATTTCATCCATCGTTTTTTCAGCGTATTTAATTACCTGTTCCTTCAGGTCTTGACCTTCAAGTACGCGGCGACGTTCGGCGTAGATAGCGCGACGTTGGTTATTCATTACCTCGTCGTACTCAAATACTTGCTTACGGATGTCGTAGTAGTAGGTTTCAACTTTCTTTTGTGCGCCTTCCAAACTGCGAGTTAACATCCCCGACTCAATGGGCATATCATCTTCTACATTGAAGGCTTCCATTAAACCTGCGACGCGATCGCCACCAAAGATCCGCAGTAAGTTATCCTCTAAACTGAGGAAAAATCTCGTTGAACCAGGGTCGCCTTGTCGTCCGGCGCGTCCCCGCAACTGGTTATCTATCCGCCGTGACTCATGGCGTTCTGTACCAATTACGTGTAAACCACCCCGTGATACTACCTCATCATGTTCGCTGCTGGTAAATTCTTCATACTCTTGCTTAATGCGCTTGTAAGCATCACGCATTTTCTGAATTACTGGGTCGTCGGTGGGGGCTTTTTCGGCTGCTACTGCGATCTTATCTTCTGCTTCCAGTTCTGGTAAAGAGCGATCGCCATATTCCCGCACCGCAAAATCGACTGCTTCTTTTAACAGTTGTTCTGCTTCCTTCGACAGTTGAGTGGGGAATATTTCCGGTGAAGCCTTCCAAGTCTTTACCTTTCTCCCTGGAACAAAGCCTTGACCTGCACCATGTCCTGCTGGTAAACCAGATGCCCTTTGTACAGCAAATACATCTTCATCATCTGGGCGGACAATGCGCGGCATCAAGTATTCCCGCAACTTCAACCGCGCCATGTATTCAGAGTTACCACCCAGGATGATATCTGTACCCCGTCCCGCCATGTTGGTGGCGATGGTGACAGCGCCCCTACGTCCGGCTTGGGCGACAATTTCCGCTTCCCGTTCCACGTTTTCGGGACGGGCGTTGAGTAGTTCGTGGGGAATACCTTGTTCTCTTAGGAGTTGACTGAGGTATTCGGATTTTTCCACACTGGTAGTACCTACAAGCACAGGTCTACCGAGTTCGTGCATCTCCGCACATTCTCGCGCGATCGCCTGCCATTTGCCTACCTCTTTCTTAAATACCAAGTCAGACATATCTTCCCGTTTTCTGACTCTGTTGGTAGGAATTATGGTTACTTCCAGCTTATAAATTTTTTCAAACTCAGCTTCTTCCGTCTTCGCCGTTCCCGTCATCCCCCCTAACTTGGGATACAATAAGAACAAGTTTTGATAGGTAATTGTCGCGAGAGTTTGGGTTTCTGGCTGAATATCTACGTGTTCCTTCGCTTCAATTGCTTGGTGTAAACCATCACTCCAGCGTCTTCCCGGTAACACCCGTCCGGTAAATTCATCCACAATTACCACTTCCCCATTGCGGACGATATAGTTAACGTCCTTGAGGAAAAGTTCTTTAGCCTTAATAGCGTTGAAAATAAAGTGCGCCCAAGGGTCTTCCGGGTCAAATAAATCTTTTACGCCTAACAGTTCTTCCGCTTCTGCGAAACCTTCATCACTCAGCAGTACGTTACGAGCTTTTTCATCAACCTCGTAATGTTCATCTTTTTGCAGCGTCAGAGCAATTTCCGCCGCTTGGATGTATTTTTCCGTAGGTCTTTCTACCTGACCAGAAATAATTAGCGGTGTCCGCGCTTCATCAATGAGAATTGAATCTACCTCGTCAATTACGCAATAGTTAAACGGACGCTGTACCACCTCAGCCATTGAGGTAGCCATATTATCCCGTAGGTAGTCAAAACCCACTTCACTATTAGTCACGTAAGTAATATCACAATCGTAATTTTTCTTACGTTCTGTGGGAGTCATGCTGGCTTGAATTAGCCCCACACTCAAACCCAGGAAACGATGCACCTGTCCCATCCATTCCGCGTCCCGACGAGCCAGGTAATCGTTTACAGTAATTACGTGAACACCCTTACCAGTCAGAGCATTGAGATAACTAGGTAAGGTAGCCACTAGGGTTTTACCTTCACCAGTTTTCATTTCTGCGATTTGCCCAGAGTGGAGAATGACACCACCCAAAAGCTGAACATCAAAGTGCCGCAACCCTAAGACTCGCCGTCCTGCCTCTCTTACCACAGCAAAGGCTTCTGGCAGGATATCATCTAAAGTTTCGCCTTTGGCAAGTCGCTGTTTAAACTCTGCTGTTTTACCTTTTAAATCTTCATCAGACAGAACTTTAATCTCTTCTTCCAAGAGATTAATTTCCGTAATGTACGGTTGGTATTTTTTGAGCTTCCGAGCGTTGGGATCGCCCAACAAGAGTTTTAGCATGGCAAGTTACAGAACTAAATCGAGGGGATGGGAATGAGAGGGAATTGGCTATTGAATATAAGAATTTAACCCTATCCAAACATTTTGGTTATGGATGGATATGCAATGAAAATTAACTCAACAACAGAAATGTTGATTTAGCCAGTTTACTAAACGAGCGTTTTTATTCGCAGTTTAAAATTGAGACTGTTCTAATAGTATCATTTCACCCCCCAATGAGGCAGAGAACGCCGATCCTTGGTAAGTAGGAATATCCGATGGGGGAAAGAGGGGAAGGGGGAAGGGGGAAAGAGGGGAAAGGGGAAGGGGGAAAGGGGAAAGGGGAAGGGAAGAAGCCTTTAACCTCTCTCAACTGTCAACTGATAACTGATAACTGATAACTGATAACTGTCAACTGATCCCTCTACTTCTCCCATTCAGCACTGAGGCGACGGTAATTATACTCACTTGCACCGGGATGGCAGGTGACACAACTATTTAACTGCACGGGGCGAGGTAATTTTACTTTGGGGTGCAATGCTTTAAAATAACGAGAATTTGTAAGGCGATAGGGGATTTCTTCGTCTGGTAGCTGGGGACGGGAAAAGGTGGAAAGATATCGCCAAACTAGGGCGCGTGGTGGGTCGATTAAGGGTTTGAGTTGTACGCCATAATGCTGTGAATCTTGTAGGAGGTTGCGCCAAGTTTCGCTGGGTAAAACCGCAGGTGGGATACCAATGTGACAAGTAGCACAATTTTCTAAATAAAGTTCTTGACCCAGTTGTTGTCCTGGGGGGATGACATCAACAGTGCCAATTTCTGCTGTGGGTGTAGCACTGTGGGCGCTTGTGGCTAAGGCTAACAACCAACCCATAGCTAAACTCCAGGTGAGAATAATCACAATTAAACCTAGAGGTCGGCGTTTGAGTGAGCGAGTACGGGACTTCTTTCTTACCAGATTTGACATTCCTCACATTCCCAGATACGTAGATGTGGCACTTGTTGCTTTATCATAAGACGTACCTAAGTTGACTCACCATAAAAGTCAGCCATAATCTCTCGCAGTTCATTTAAACCGATATCTTCTCTGTCAGACTTAGAATAAATTGCTAGTAGCAAGATACTTGTCGGGGACTCAACTTGATATATCAGCCTGTATCCCGCACTTTTACCTTTTTGAATGTTACTGTTGCGGACTCTCACCTTGTAAACAATGTATTCCTCGCCAAAACCTGCAATTCTGTCTCCGGCAAAGTTCCCTTGCTGTAATTGCTCGATAATTGGTTGAACATCAGAGCGAATATTGCGAAATCTTTTAGATAGTTCGCGTAAGCTTTTTTGATATTCAGGAGTTAAATCGATGAATACCAATGGCTGTTCATTCGGCATCAATTCCCTCCCACATTTGGGATAGGGGTATACGTTTTCCCTCTTTAGCTTCTTGTAATGACCTCCTCAAGCTGGCTTTAATTTCTTCAATCGGGGTATCATCAGGGTCAATCTCTTCTGTTTCCTCCTGTTCGGGAACTAAGACAATTACCCGCACTTGATGAGGGTAAGTTGTGCCTTGAATTGGCTGGTCTAGAATGAGATTGCCCTGAGAATCAATTTTGCCAGTAACTTCGATCGCCTTCATGACCATCACCTCATTTTGTAGGCGATCCTAACAGATTAAGGTATGGGGAGCGATCGCAATAATCTATCAACTATACTTCTGGCATTACGTCCGCCTCTGGGAATTAAGCGATGGCAAAGCACATAAGGCGCTAAAAATTTTACATCGTCAGGAATAGCATAGTCACGCCCTAACAAAAATGCTAATGCTTGGGTAGCTTTTTGCAGGGCGACAGTCCCCCTTGGACTCACACCCAAGGTAATTTCTTCATCTTGGCGTGTAGCCCGAACCAATTCCAGAATGTATTGCTGTAAAACAGTTTCTACTTTGACTTGAGAACACAATTCTCGTAATTGTGATACCTCTGCCAAGGTCATACAAGGTTGTAAATCACCCACCTTGACACCATGTTGGAGATTTTGCAACATTTGTAATTCTTCATCTGCCCCAGGATAACCCAAGCTTAAGGACAACATAAACCTGTCCATTTGGGCTTCTGGGAGGGGAAATGTACCTTGATATTCAACGGGGTTCTGGGTAGCAATGACGAAGAAAGGGTAAGGAACTGGCCGGGTAACTCCGTCAACAGTCACCTGATGTTCTTCCATCACTTCCAGCAAAGCCGACTGGGTGCGGGGGGTGGCGCGGTTGATTTCGTCTGCTAGCACAATATTGGCAAACACTGGCCCAGCCATAAAACTAAATTCGCCGCTTTTGGGGTTCCAGATGTTAGTCCCTGTGATATCTGTGGGTAGTAAATCAGGAGTACATTGTAGCCTTTGGAATGTGCCATCCAGTGAACGGGCTAGGGACTTGGCTAAAAGAGTTTTGCCTACTCCAGGGACATCTTCTAGTAAGGCATGACCACCACCTAAAAGTGCCACTAAAACTAAACGTATGGCTTCAGTTTTGCCAACAATGGTAAGGTTCAGATTTTGGGTTAAAGCGTCAATTTTTTCTCTCATGCAATACAGAGGATGGTGATGGGGCTATAACTGACATCTTGCACCTTCTCAATAAGCTAGTGGCGATGCACTCCCCACCCTACGAAATCATAAGGGTTTCAAGCTCAGATTTTCGCAATAACAGAGTGGTGCAAGATATGAGATAAGAAACTGGAATGGAGAATAACCTATGCCCTATTCCCCATTCCTGTATTTACAGTGTTCCCACTTAATCAATGCAAAATTCACATTTTGTCAGTTATCAGTTGTCAGTTATCAGTTATCAGTTATCAGTTGTCAGTTGTCAGTTATCAGTTGTCAGTTGTCAGTTGTCAGTTGTCAGTTATCAGTTATCAGTTGTCAGTTGTTAAAGGCTTCTTCCTTTCCCCTTTCCCCTTTCCCCTTCCCCCTTTCCCCCTTCCCCTTTCCCCTTTCCCCCTTCCCTACACCCTAATTAAAACTTGTCTAGCGACAGTACAATCTTGTTGAATTTGCGCTTTTAAGGCATCTAGGGAGGGAAATTTTTGTTCTGGGCGTAGAAATTCTATTAGCTGCACCGCTAATTGTTTACCATATAAATCTCCAGACCAATCGAGCAGATGCACTTCTACTGATGAATATGTACCATTGACTGTGGGGCGGTTGCCAATATTCATCACTCCTAAAATTTCTGGTGGTAAATTTGCATCTGGTGTTTGTGCCAAGATTTTGACACGAACGGCGTAAACTCCTTGACGGGGAATGAACTTATCTTTTGGTAGTTCCAGGTTGGCTGTAGGGACACCGATGGTTCTACCGAGTTGTTTACCTTCAACCACCAAGCCGATGAGGGTGTAGGGTCTTCCTAAGAAGCGGTTGGCATTTTTGAGGTCGCCTGTTTCTAAAGCTTGACGAATTAGTGAGGTACTAATGGGGGCATCCTCTAGAGTTTCAAAACTACCACAGTTGCTATCTCGCGGAAATTGTCCTTGGGGAGTTTTTAAGGGTACTATGGTAACAGGAATTTGGTATTTTGCGGCAATTAACTGCAAATCCCTGGCAGTACCACGACGCTCTTTGCCGAAACAAAAATCTTGCCCGACGCTAATGTGCTGACAGCGTAGTTGTTGCACCAGAATTTTTTCCACAAACTCTTCCGGCGACAAAGCTGTTAATTCTTTGTCAAAGGGTAGCACTACTAGTTGGTCTACCCCAAGCGATCGCAATTGTTGTACTTTCTCATCTAAGGGAGTTAACCAAGTCCGGGGTTGTCCGGTAAAAAACTCTTGGGGATGAGGGCGAAAAGTGACAACTGTTGAGTATATCCGTTCTTGTGGTGTTGCTGAAGGGCTGCGGGTTGGGGCTAATGGGTCATTCCCAGCCTCTCCCCTTGTTTGTCCGCTCCTTGTTGGCTGTAAAACTGGTTGAATGACTCTTTGATGGCCAAGATGCACTCCATCAAATTTACCAAGAGCAACAGCCGTTGGCGTAAGAACCAGTTCGTTTCCAGAAGCAACCCACACAGAACACCCATTTTGAGACAGATTTAGCACTTGGATTTTGGGATTTGAGGTTTATTTAACTATCAGTTAGTTGCACAATACCATATACCAATTTGGGATTTTAGATTTGGAATTTTGCGGAAAGTTGCGTGGGCGGCTATGCCGACTTGTTCGCGCAGCGTCTCGGAGAGAGCAAACTTTCCAAGACAGATTCAAAACCTTGATTCATAGTCTATTTCAGCAATTTGAAACAAGGCTACCTATCGCAAACATGGTATTACAGGTACAATCTAGGGCTGATAGTTCCTTATCACCAATCTAATCTAAAATCTACAATTACTCCGATGGCAAATTTTAACCTAAAAAATTACTAACCCGAAAAGATTCTGATAAGGGAACTGACACAGGAACCTGAAGTACCATTCCTTCCCTTGCCATAATTGCGCCAGAAAACTTGGCGAATGCTTGTGCGCCTACCTGATCTAAAAAATTATCATCATGGGCAGGGTCATGATGATAAATGACTAATGTTTTGACATTAGCCGCTTTTGCTAATTTGACAGCCTCTTGCCAAGTCGAATGTCCCCAGCCAATTTTCGGCGATGTGGGAGAATGATATTCTTCGTCGGTGTAGGTGGAATCATAAATCAGGATGTCGGCATTGCGAGCTAACTGTAGGACATTTTCATCCAATTTATCGGGAAAATGTTCTGTATCGGTGATATAAACCGCCGCACCACCGCGCCAGTTAACTCGATAACCTACAGCTTCACCTGGATGGTTGAGCGGTGCTGTTTCGATAGTAATCTCATGGAGATGGATGGGTTTTCCTGGCTCCACATCGTGAAATTGCAGGTTAGCTTGCATGATTTGCAAAGGTACGGGAAAATTAGGATGGAGCATTTGATCGTTGAGCCGTTGTTCTACAGTCGAACCATCAGGAGCGATCGCACCATAAATATGAAAATCATTCCCTTTAACAAACCCAGGCACGAAAAAGGGAAACCCCTGCATATGATCCCAGTGGGAATGAGTGAAAAACAGATGCGCCTCTATAGGCATTTGACGCAATAAAGATTGACCCAAAACGTGCAGTCCTGTACCGCCATCGAAAATTAAGCGTTTACCTGCTACCTGCATCTCCACACAAGGAGTATTGCCACCGTAGCGGACTGTATTTGGCCCTGGACAGGGGATGCTACCACGAACTCCCCAAAATTGCACAGTAAATTGGTTCTCTATCCTTGACATGGGTATTGTTTGCTGGACTGAGCGGGCATAAACACAAGTGTGTAGCTTGTTTTGTCGAATCTATGCTGTTTTACCGTATAGAGATAGAGAATAAGGTTGTTGGTAGAACAGCATACATTGTTTTCGGTAGACCATGTTAACTAGGTGAGGTAACACAAGGCTCCTACCTCATTATTCCCAAAATTGATGTATCAGTAATATCAAGAAGGCTCATAACTTTATAGCCTAAATTTTCTTGTGTTGGGGATTGGGGATTGGGGATTGGGGATTGGGGATTGGGGAGTGTAGGTTTTAATGAAGGAATTAGCTATGACTTAATAACAACCAAAGACAGAATAATCATTCCTTACACCCCTATACCCTTGCACCCCTACACCCCTAATTTACGACAAGGAGAAATTCCAATCAGATAATTTATCTAGTCCGGTGGCGTAGGTAAGGTTGTATTGTAATGGCGTGATGCTGATGTAGTTATTACGCACTACATGAACATCAATGGGTACTTGTTGGGGCAGGTTTAAACCTTCTGGGGGTTCGACTTCTTCTAAAACCTCTCCAGTTAACCAGTAGTAAGTTTTCCCACGAGGGTCAATACGCTTGTCGAAAACGTCAACATAACGCCGTACCCCTTGGCGAGTGAGTTTAACGCCAGCAATTTCTTCCCATTGCACAGCCGGGATATTCACGTTCAGTAACATCAAATCGGGGATGGGTTTGACCGCTAGTTTTTCTACTAGGATGGTGGCAAACTTCGCCGCAGGTTGAAAGTCTCTGACAAGGTGGCTGGTTAAGCTAAAAGCAATGCTGGGGATACCTTCAATCATGCCTTCCATCGCCGCAGACACCGTACCAGAATACAAGATTTCCGTTCCTAAATTCGCACCTTGATTAATTCCAGAGAGAACTAAATCAGGGGGAGAATCTAATAAAGCCCAAAGTGCCAATTTCACACAGTCGGAGGGAGTACCATCACAAGCCCAAGCTTTGATGCTGGGATGAAAAATTGACTCGACAATTTCGGCGCGAATAGGTTGGTGTAAAGTCAGTCCATGACCAGTAGCCGATCGCTCTCTATCTGGACAGACTACAGTTACATCATGGCCAGCCTCAGCTAAAGCGTTAGCTAGAGTACGAATACCCAATGCGGAAATGCCGTCATCATTGCTAATTAGTAGTTTCATGGTTATTAGTCAATAGTCCATAGTCAATAGTCCATAGTCAACAGTCAACAGTCAACAGTTAAAGATTCGACCATAAAAGATACTCCTATTGCCGATCGCCTCTAAACTGGTAAAAAGAGCTATGCTTTTAACCCTTGTCTTGGGTTAATTAATGGCATACTACTAAAGTTATTTGTCGAATAGTCCAAAACTGTGGACTATTGACTATTGACTATGGACTATTGACTAATGACTAGCAACTTAGAAGCTCAACTTTTAGCATTGCGGCAGGAAGGAGAAGAGGCGATCGCCGCCGCCAATACCCTCGAACGTCTGGAGGAACTCAGAGTCAATTATCTGGGTAAGAAAGGGCAACTGGGGGCGTTGCTGCGGAGTATGGGGCAGATGAGTGCGGAGGAACGGCCGAAAATCGGAGCGATCGCCAACACGGTCAAGGAAGCCCTACAAGCTAGTTTAGACCAGCAACGCGCTACTCTGGAATCTGCCCAAATTCAGGCGCAGTTAGACGCGGAAACGCTTGATGTCACTATGCCGGGTATTTACCGTCCCCAAGGGCGTATTCATCCCCTAAATGGTATTATCGACCGGGCGCTAGATGTCTTTGTCGGCTTGGGTTACACGGTGGCGCAAGGGTATGAGATGGAGACAGATTACTACAATTTTGAAGCTCTTAATACCCCGCCAGACCACCCCGCCCGTGATATGCAGGATACCTTCTACCTGCCAGATGGTAATCTCTTACGGACTCATACCTCATCTGTACAAATTCGTTACATGGAAAAAGAGGAACCACCAGTAAGAATTGTGGCTCCAGGGCGAGTTTATCGGCGCGATAATGTGGATGCTACCCACTCGGCAGTTTTCCATCAAATTGAACTGTTAGCTATTGATGAAGGGTTAACTTTTACCGACCTCAAAGGCACTATTAAGGTGTTCTTACAAGCGATGTTTGGTGAGTTACCAATTCGTTTCCGCGCCAGTTATTTCCCCTTCACCGAACCCTCGGCTGAGGTTGATTTGCAGTGGAATGGGCGCTGGCTAGAGGTGATGGGTTGCGGAATGGTCGATCCCAACGTGATGAAAGCTGTAGGTTATGACCCAGAAATTTACACTGGCTTTGCTGCTGGTTTTGGCGTAGAACGTTTCGCAATGGTATTACACCAAATCGATGATATTCGTCGTTTGTATGCTAGTGATTTACGCTTTTTAAGGCAGTTTTAAAAATTGGTAATTGGTAATTGGTAATTGGTAATTGGTAATTGGTAATTGGTAATTGGTAATTGGTAATTGGTAATTGGTAATTGGTAATTGGTAATTGGTAATTGGTAATTGGTAATTGGTAATTGGTAATTGGTAATTGGTA
>NZ_JACJSG010000059.1 GCF_014697625.1 Anabaena azotica FACHB-119
CCCACAGAGAGTATTTCTCTGGAAGAATAACTGTAAAAGGCGAAGAGGCACGGCTTTAGCCTGCCTCGTAGCAACAGTTTGAATCACCGTGGCTTTAGCCCGGTGAGAGTCAAGCCCAAACTGATTATTAATTTGTTTAAATTCGTCCACATCGACATAAGCTAATGTTAAAGGGTCTTGATGTCTCAGTGACTTTTCAATCTCATGATTGACTATATCTAAAAAAACTTCTATTGTTTAAACCTATTAGATCATCTGTTCTAGCTAATTTCTCTAAGTTTTTTTAATGTAGCTCTTAGTTGATAAAGCTGATGATTAACAAATAACAAGAAAGTTAACATTAGCAGTGCATTTCAATTATGGGGTGGGGAATATGGCGATCGCTATATTCACGACTTGGCAGGCTTCATCTTTTAATAGATATTTATGTATTTGCACGTATTTGGTCAAAAATTCACAATTCCTTTACCTAAATCAATAAATTTAATGAGAAGATATACTGAAAGCTAATTTGTGAAAAGGATATTAAGGATATACCATTACTTTACTTAGTAAGGTCTTAAGTCAGTGAATACTGATTTTTATTGACTAAAATCCTTAAAAACTTCATAAAACTATTAGTTTAGTTTATGAATTAGCTCTGAATTTTTACCTTTAAAAAAATAATGCTTGATTTTACTGTCGCTATATGCACTTACAACGGTGCTGCTCGTTTACCTCTGGTTTTAGATAAACTCAAAGAGCAAATTCATACAGAAAACTTTCAATGGGAAATTATTGTTATCGACAATAACAGTACAGATAACACATCACAAATTATATTTGACTATCAAGCCAATTGGCCATTATCCTGCTCTCTTAATTATTTCTTTGAGCCAAAGCAAGGGTTAGCCTATGCTCGACAATGTGCAGTAGAAAAAGCCACAGGAAAATTAATCGGATTTCTGGATGATGATAATCTACCAGATGCTAATTGGGTGGCATCTGCTTATGATTTTGGTTGTAAACATCCTCATGCTGGAGCATATGGTGGTCGCATCCTCGCTAACTTTGAAAAGAACCCTCCTAAAGACTTTAAAAGAATATCATTATTCCTGGCGTTGATTGATCGTGGAGGAAATGCTCATATTTATGAGCGTTCTAAAGGTGTACTGCCGCCAGCCGCAGGATTAGTAGTTCGTAGAGAAGTATGGTTAAAAAATGTACCCAGCAAACTATTTCTAGTAGGCAGAGTTAACAAATCTATGCTGGCTAGTGAAGATTTAGAAGCACTAGTATATATTCAAAATGCTGGTTGGGAAATTTGGTATAATCCCAATATGCTGATGTATCATCAAATACCAAATTGGCGATTAGAAAGACAATATCTCATATCCTTAGTACGTGGTATTGGATTAGCTAGACATCATATTCGGATGCTTCGTTTGCAAGTCTGGCAAAGACCTTTATTTAGCATTATCTATCTAATTAATGATATCAGGCGTTTACTAATTCATTTATGGAAGTATAAAGGAGACATCAAGAATAATCTAATTGCTAGTTGTGAATGGGAATTTCTCTTCAGTAGTCTTATTAGCCCATTTTACATTTTATGGATACATAAAAATCAGCAAGAAAGGTATTCTTAATCAAGTGTCTTGTTCAAATTACTGGCAGAATTTAAGATTGAGTAAAAAGACTGGTTGAATATATCAGTCTTACTTTTGACAGGCGAAAAATAGCGTATAATTTGAGTTAACATCTGCAAGGTGGGTGTCATCTACTATAGATACAAAATTAATCTAAGATCAAGGCTTAAAAGATGAAAACTGTCTCCAGCGCAGAACAAATTAGAGAGTCGCTACACCATGCTTTAGGAAAGATAGAAAGCTTTAAAACCTGTGCATTACTGGATTATCCTTCTCATCCTAATATTGGTGATCACTTAATATGGCTTGGCGGTGTAATCTATCTGACCAATGTCATGAAAACAGAAATTAAATATACTTGCAGTATGTATAACTTTTCTGCAAGCACCCTAGAAAAAAACATTGGTAAATCACCTATAGTGTTTCATGGAGGCGGCAATTTAGGAGATTTATGGAGCGAACAGCAGAAATTTAGAGAAAATGTCATATCTAAGTACCGCGATCGCCCAATCATTATCTTACCCCAAAGTATATATTTTAAAAATCAAAATAATTTAGAGAAAACGGCAGAAATATTTAATTCTCATCCTGATTTAACCATATTTGTTCGTGATGATTACAGCTATAAAATAGCTAGCGGAGCCTTTGATAAATGCCGAGTAATTAAAGCACCTGACATGGCTTTGCATATGACCGATTTACAAGATATTTTAGATATTAAAAATCCCCAAGAATCAATACTATATCTTTGTAGGAAAGATAGAGAAATTAATGAAACACAATTAGAAAATAGTTTTGATATACCTAATTTAGTAGTTGAAGATTGGATTACATATCAGTGGAAATTTGGTCATCATAAAAATAAAATGGCGCAGTATCTTGCTAATATGTATAGAGAGGTATGGCAAAGAGGATTAGCTACTCCTCATGAATGGATTTCTAGACAAAAATGGCAAAATTCCTATCCATACGAAGTTAATTTTAATCATGTATATCAACCCTCTATACATAAACTATCATGGGGTTTGATGCACAGTGGAGTTTATCAGTTAAAGCAGCATAAGCTGGTGATCACCAACCGCTTACACGCACATATCATCTGTGTACTTTTCAAGATACCTCATATCTTTTTACCAAACAGTTATTACAAAAATGAGGCTTTCTACGAGGCTTGGACAAAAGAAATTCCATATTGTAAATTTATTAAAGATATTTCTCAAGTAAAAGTTGCTGTACAAGAGCTATTACTATCTGCAAAAATACTTTGATACTCCTGTTCTAAAATCCATTTACCCATAGAAAAGGTAACAGCTTCTAATTCAAAATCTAAGGTTTATACATAATTTTTAAAATACTCACATCTTGCACCTTCTCAATAAGCAGGTGGTGGGCAATGCCCACCCTACGAAATAATAAGGTTTTTGGGCTTCGATTTTCGAGTGGAAGGTAATGGTGCAAGATATAAGAATAGAACCATTCTATCATTTGCGTTTAAATACGTATCATACTTTGGTGTTAAATTGCAATTTTTATCAAAAAACTCCATCCCTTCATAGGGTGCTTTTTTAGTAGCCGCAAGTCGAGATTGGAGATCACCCACATGAAGTTCTAACTTGTGGTTATCTGGGTCGAGAATATACATTGAATCGCCTTCACTCGTATTTGTTTTCCATTGTTTAACACCCAAATTTATCAGGCGATCGCTATATTCCTGAAATTTATCCTCTGGTACACTGAAAGCAATGTGACTATACTCTTGTAGCGGACTTGTACTTGTTTGTGGATCTAAAGATAGACACAACCAAATATTATCAGCTAGCAAATAAGCACCCCTTTGCCATTTAGCGATCGCTTTGCAACCTAAAATGTCTGTGTAAAATGCGAAAGATTTTTCTAGGTCGCAAACAGATAAGGTAATGTGGTTAATACCTGTAATCATTTTTTTATCCTATAAATAATACAAAACCTTAAATTATGTAACAAACTTTTAAAATAAACATCTCTCAGCAGAGGTAAATTTGTTGTAGCTGCCAGATGTTTACCACCGAAGAATCAGATATATCTTGAATTATTTACAACAGATTTACACAATTTCTATAATTTTGGTTTGTTGAGAATCATGAATAGATAGCATAAGAAACCAAAACCGAGTTTTTTTTGCTATCGTGATCCCAACGGAATTATTAAGTATACAGCGAAGATGAAAATACGAGTCTTAGCAGATATTTACCTGTGATTGGCAAAATAACAAAAATAAATCCCAAAAAGTTTAATTCTTAATAAACAGAGCATTAATAGGGGGTAATACTGATGGTGACAGTATCTCAAAACACTTTTACACAATTATCTAAAGAGAAATCGCTAGTTCTCTGGTTTGATGAGGTTGGTATTAAAGATATTGGCTTAGTGGGGGGGAAAAATGCTTCATTAGGAGAAATGATTCAGCAGTTGACACCAAAAGGCGTGAACGTACCGACAGGATTCGCCACAACAGCCTATGCTTATCGTTATTTCATCCAATCGGCTGGGTTAGAAGCCAAATTGCGGGAATTGTTTGCGGACTTGGATGTGGAAGATGTGACAAACTTGCAAGAACGGGGACTAAAAGCGCGATCGCTCCTCATGCACACCCCATTTCCCTTAGAATTACAAGCAGCGATCGCCACAGCCTACCGCAGCCTGTGTGACCAGTACAACCCCGATACAGATGTCGCCGTCCGTTCCAGCGCCACCGCCGAAGACCTCCCCGATGCAAGTTTTGCTGGACAGCAAGAAACCTATCTCAACGTAGTCGGTGTAGATGAAGTATTAACAGCTTGTCATAAATGCTTCGCTTCCCTATTTACAGACCGCGCCATTTCCTATCGTCACACCAAAGGGTTCGACCATTTTAGCGTCGCCTTAGCCGTAGGTGTACAGAAAATGGTACGTTCTGACCTCGCCACCTCTGGAGTCATGTTTTCCATTGACACAGAGACAGGCTTTAAAGATGCAGCATTAATTACAGCCGCCTATGGTTTAGGTGAAAACGTTGTTCAAGGTGCAGTAAATCCAGATGAATATTATGTTTTCAAACCAACATTAAAAGCAGGTTTTAAACCAATTCTTGATAAAAAATTGGGCAGCAAAGAATTAAGAATGGTCTATGACCAAGGTTCCCAATCAACTAAAAATGAACCTGTATCAATCCCAGAACAAAATAAATTTGCTCTCAGTGATGAAGAGATATTACAACTAGCCCATTGGGCTTGTTTAATAGAAGACCATTATTCCCAAGCCCACAATAGCTATACCCCAATGGATATTGAATGGGCAAAAGATGGGATTACTAACCAACTTTTTGTAGTCCAAGCACGTCCCGAAACCGTCCAGTCGCAGAAGAATGGTAACGTGTTGCGGAGTTATCGGTTAGGACAGGGGACAGGGGACAGGGAACAGGGGACAGGGAACTTACTTACTCCTCATTCCCTACTCCCCCTTGTGACTGGACGTGCTATTGGTGAAGCGATTAGCCAAGGGAAAGCAAGGGTCATTTTAGACCCTAAACAAATAGCACAATTCCAAGCTGGGGAAGTTTTGGTGACAGAGAGAACTGACCCCGACTGGGAACCAATTATGAAACGTGCTAGTGCCATTATTACTAATTCTGGTGGTCGTACCTGTCATGCCGCAATTATTGCACGGGAATTGGGTGTGCCGGCGATCGTTGGCTGTGGTAACGCTACGCAAGTGTTAACCACTGGTCAAGAGGTGACGGTTTCTTGTGCGGAAGGGGAAGAGGGGAAGGTTTATCCAGGGTTATTACCTTTCGAGGTCGAAGAAATAGCTTTGGAGAACTTACCCCGCACCCGTACCCAAATCTTGATGAACGTGGGAAATCCCCAAGAAGCCTTTAGTTTATCTGCTATTCCTAACGATGGTGTTGGTTTAGCACGTACAGAGTTTATCATTGCTAATCAAATCCAAGTTCATCCTTTGGCGTTGATACATTATGACAAATTGAAGGATGTAGAAGAAAAGGCTAAAGTTACGGCAATTACAGCCATGTATGATGATAAACCCCAGTATTTTGTCGATAAATTAGCCCAAGGTGTGGGGAGAATTGCGGCGGCTTTTTATCCCAGACCTGTGATTGTGCGAATGTCAGATTTTAAGAGTAATGAATATCGCAATCTTGCTGGCGGGTCACAGTTTGAACCAGAAGAGGAAAACCCGATGCTTGGTTGGCGGGGGGCTGCACGTTACTATGATGCTGGTTATAGAGAAGGCTTTGCTTTAGAATGTCATGCTATCAAGCGAGTACGGGATGAGATGGGTTTAACTAACGTCATTCCCATGATTCCTTTCTGTCGCACACCAGAGGAAGGACGCTTGGTTTTAGCCCAGATGGCGCAACATGGTTTGCAACAAGGTGTTAATGACTTACAGGTTTATGTCATGTGTGAGTTACCAAGTAATGTCATCTTAGCTGAACAGTTCGCTGAGGTGTTTGACGGCTTTTCCATTGGTTCCAATGACCTGACTCAGTTAACACTGGGGTTAGATAGAGATTCGGCTTTGGTAGCCAGATTATTTGACGAACGTAGCCCGGCTGTGAAACAAATGGTGAAAATGGCGATCGCATCTGCCAAAAAACAGCACCGCAAAATCGGTATCTGCGGACAAGCACCCAGCGATTATCCAGAATTTGCCCAGTTTTTAGTAGAAGAAGGCATCGACTCTATTAGTCTTAATCCTGACTCTGTATTAAAGACGATGTTGGAAATAGCCAAGGTAGAACAACAAATGTCAAGTTAACACACAATACAGTAGCGTCACCGGGCTAAAATATTGCACCAATAAACTATACATATCAACAGTATAAGAAATTCATGCAAGAAATTAGTCTGGTGACACTAACAAATTGTCTATAATGACAGTAAGAAACTACATCCTTGCCAAAGCTGCAACTTTGGATAGTTTGTCTTTACCTAAACCTTCAAGTTCTTGCAGATGCAGCCAACCATCTTTAACTAATCCAGCGAAGACGAACAGCAAAGCTGAGTATTGGTAATTATATTTACCCTCAATTTCGTGCCTTCTAGCACTTAAAAAATCATGTAATTGCCAAAGATCGTTCAACTCTTGGAGCGAACAAACCTCCTGTTGAACTTGTTTTAGTAAAGCCTCAATCTCTCGCTTATAGGCTTGATCAAAGGCAGTCTTGGCTATATTTTTCTCGATATCAGTCCACTCAGCTTCACTCACTTGCATGATCCAATCTAAAATTTGTTATTAATTGGTTAGGATTTTTTGCTTAGGATAATTGAGCGCCCTTGATTAAAAGAGCGCTCAGTGCGATGGGCTGCGCCCCGCCGTAGGCGATCGCTAGCTATTTAGTTACTGGAAATTACCTTATTTCCCTAACGAACCAAGTTCAACAGTTCTTTGGGAGAGGCTAGCAAGTCAATGGCTACAAAGAAGATTTTACCTTCAGGGTTGATCAGGAACCGCCAAGCCATGTTCATACCTACTGCAGCACCAAACCAAGGAGTCTGAACTTTACCTGTCACTTTCACCTGAGTGTAACCATCCTCGGCGGGTTCAGCTACACCGCGCTCTGGGAGCAAATTGAGGTTCTGACACTCTTCGCGGAAGAACCGCAGAATTGCATCTTTGCCAACAATTGGTCTTTGGAAAGGAGGTTGTAAAGCCCCGTCTTCCACAAACAACTTGATCAGTTCATCAAAGTCGTTAGCGTTCAAGTTGTTCATGTAATTCAACACGGTGGAATTGTTAATCCCCTCGATTTTGACTTGATTGCGCTGGGAAATATCTTTAGGTGCAACGACTGGTTCAGAAATTCTAGTGTAACCGCCTAATTTACCTGCATCATACCCCATATCTACAACAGAGCTTCTCAAGACGGTAATCTGTTGTCCTTGATCAAGAGTTTTCAATGTTTCTAATACTGCATTAGCATTGGCTGAAAGCTGATAACCAGCAGGAATTGGTGCAACAACGCCTTGCTCCATCCATTCACCAAGTTGATTCCAAAAGCCTAGTTTGATGTTAGCCGACCATGTAGCATAGGTACGACAAATAGGCGTATCTGTATGGTTTGCTAGATCGCACATCACCTGAGTTTGCTCCTCAAAGGTCATTTGCTTGATCTCATTCAGGATTGCTTCTGCAAACTGCATACTGGCTGCACCAGGAGCAGCCACTGTAACGGTTTTACCCATCTCTAAGAAAGCGAACCATGTCCACGCCAGTTGATCCTCAGCACTCAGTTGGTTGAATCGTGCAATCAAAGCTGGCACAGCATCCGCCTGTAGTGTGTTAGGAAAAATCCGACGAGCGGAATCGATACTAATTGCCATACAGAGGGCTACCTTGCGAAGTTTTTACCTGAGAAAAGGCGAAGCAAAAGGTCTTTGAAGATACATTTTTGCTCCTGTGTTTAAAGTATCACAAAAGTTTGCATAATTTAAACAAAGTTTACATTTTTCAGTAATTTGACTTTGTTAAGGGCTGTGATCCATTAGGAATCTACTTTACAGGGATAGTTCAAAATATGAGCGACATAGTAAATTATAAGAGTTTAGTTACATTTATTGACAGATGAAGGTAAATATTAAGCTGTAGGGTGTGTGACGCTACAGAAAATATTTGAACGTAGTCACCAGACTTGTAGCGTCACGCACCAACCACCAATTGTGACACTTGCGTAAGTCCTGTTATTGACAGATGAAGGTAAATATTAAGTTATCTCACGGTTAAAACAGTTATCAGTTATCAGTTATCAGTTATCAGCCTGACGGCGTATGGTGGGGGATAAACAAGGGCCATCCTACGCCTTCCACCAATTGATGTGGTGTTTCACCAACGTATTTAACTGATAACTGTTTACTGTTCACTGTTGAGGTGGCAAAGTGGGCAATAGAAGCATAACAAGCTATGGTGATATACGGATTTAATTGCTATCCTCTTTGTTGATCAATCTTTGCGGGAAGACCCCATGCGAAACTGAGTGGAGCTAGGCATGGGAGAGCAAAGCCAAAGTCTATGGCACTTAACTAATTGACTCGAATTGGATAAGTATTGTAACGCCGATAAAACTAATGACTAATGACTAAAAACCTTTATCGAATTGGCTTATTGACTATCTTTTTGCTGTCCCTGTCTTTACGGTTTTGGGGACTGTGGAGATTTAATACTCTGGTATTCGATGAAATTTACTACGCTAAATTCGGTCAAGACTATCTTAACCATTTACCCTTTTTTGATGGTCATCCACCTTTAGGTAAGTATATGATTGCTTTGGGGATGTGGCTGAGTAGCTATATTCCTTTTTGGCAAGAGGGAGTCAATGGGTTGACTGGTGCATTGCGATCGCCTTGGAGTTATCGTTGGATGAATGCCCTGTGTGGCTCATTTATTCCCATATTTACTGCTAATATTGCCTATCAAATCAGTAACCGTCCCGGATTTGCTTTACTTGCTGGTTTATTTACGGCTCTTGACGGTCTGTTTCTGGTTGAATCTCGTTACGCACTCATCAATATTTATATCGTCATATTTGGCTTATTAGGGCAATGGTTATTCTTATTAGCATTAGCTCATCAAAGACAAAAACGTAATTTGTATTTACTACTAGCTGGTGTGGCTTTTGGTGCTTCAATTGCCACAAAATGGAATGGATTATTTTATTTAGTCGGGATTTATTTAATTTGGGTTTTTGCTTGGATTTGGCAGTTAATTACAGGTAAGAATCAATCAACGGATGAGCAAATAGACAATACATCTAGTATATCATCCCTGCACAAACTTACACAAATAAATATTAGGCAAATTATCCTATTCTTAGGCATTATTCCTACTGTAATTTATAGTTTAATTTGGATTCCTCATCTACAAATAAATCCCAAATACAACTTTATCCAAGTTCATAAAGAAATTCTAGCTTTTCACGAACGCCTGGGTGGTAATACTGCACAAGTACATCCTTATTGTGCTGCTTGGTATAAATGGCCGTTGCTGACTAGACCAATGGCATATTATTATCAAACGGCTCAAAGTGTTAATGACCCATTACCCGTATTGGGGCCGCCTTTACCTAGCGGTGCAGGGAAAGTCATTTATGATGTTCATGCAATGGGTAATCCTTTTTTATGGTGGTTTAGCGTTGCAGCTTTATTATTTCTGTTGGGGATGCTAATAGCAAAAGTGGCGATTCCTTTAAGCAAACAACAGCCTCTGACTTTGCCAAGAAAACTTTCTCTTGATACTTGGATTGCTATATATATAGTGTTGAATTATGCTGTTAATTTATTACCTTGGACTAGGGTATCGCGGTGTGCGTTTATTTATCATTATATGACGGCTGTAGTGTTTGCATTTTTAGCGATCGCTTGGTTTGTGGATCAATGTCTCCGTAGTTATCATCGCCCATTGCGGATTGCAGGTGTGACGATTTCCTTTATAATTATCGCTGCGTTTATTTTTTGGCTACCTGTTTATTTAGGTTTACCGATTTCTCCTGAAGGTTATAACATAAGGATGTGGTTTAGGTCTTGGGTGTAGAAGAAAATCCCCAACTTGTTAAAAGGTTTTGGTAATGGGTAATAGTGGATAGATAATTGCTTTGTGCCATTACCAATTACCAATTACCAATTACCAATTACCCATTACCCATTCCCAATTACCAATTACCAATTACCAACCCCCAAGATATAGTCAGTGTTTAAGCGGAAATGATATAAATAAGAATTATTTAGGCTTCAAGCTATCCAAAGCTAAATTTAATTGCAAAACATTGACTCCAGGTTCACCAAAAATGCCCAGAAAGCGGCTATCAGTATTTTGAGTAATTAAAGTTTCTAGCTGTTGGGGTGGGAGTCCGCGCACTTTGGCGATGCGGGAAACTTGCGCTCTGGCAGCTTGTGGGGTAATGTGGGGGTCAAGACTGGAAGCAGATGTGTAGACTAAATCAGCAGTTGGCTGGATACCAGATGTTTGTAAACGGTTTAAATCTTCAGCTTTGATGCGTTCTGTTAATTGGGGATTACTAGGAGCCAAATTACTAGCACCAGAAACCCCTGTTTGTAAAACTAGATTATCATCTTTGTTGGGGTTAGCTGTGCTGTAGGCAGTTGTGCTGGGGCGGGAGTTAAAATAGCGATCGCTACTAAATGGTTGACCAATTAAAGCAGAACCCAAAACTTGACCCCGACTATCCCTAATTAAACTACCATTTGCCTGATGAGGAAATACAAACTGCCCAACAGTAATCATCAAAAAAGGATAAATCACAGCAGCAATTACCCAGAGTACAAAAGTAGAACGAATTGCTCTGCTAGCTTCGCGTGCAAAACTCATTAGAATTTCTCCGGTATAAACATCACAAAAAATAGATAAATAGAAACACCCAACGTTGCTATTCCTAAAAGCCCCAAAGCCCAAGCCTGTGTCCGGGAAAACTCATCACCAGTAGCTGCATAAACAACAGGCGCAACCACAAGATTAAAACACATCCCCAAAAATATATACAAAGGCAACCGATACCTACCAAAAACCAAATACCTGCTCATATTTTTATTCCTCAAATCAGTTATCAGTTATCAGTTATCAGTTTGGTATGGTGTTTCACCAACCTATTTAACTGATAAATGTTCACTGTTCACTGTAAAAAAACGTGAGTTCGACAAGTTTTTTTGACCTCTCCCCCAACCCCTCTCCGACGCGGAGAGGGGAGTATGGAGTATGAGATATCAACGAAAAATTAGGCTTTTAAAGCCTCTCTCCTTGTAGGGGAGAGGTTTGGAGAGGGGTTTTTTCCAGCCGTCGAACTCACGTTAAAAAAACTCCGCGCTAACCTCTGCGTCCCTCTGCGTTTCCACACCCTATTAAGAAAAAGGCAAAATTACATCAATCAACTTAATCGCAATAAAAGGCGCAACCACACCACCAAGCCCATAGATAAAGATGTTCCTTCTCAATAATTGGTCTGCTGTTAGAGGTCGAAATTTCACACCCCTAAGTGCTAACGGAATCAATACCGGAATGATTAAAGCGTTATAAATCAACGCCGAAATAATGGCAGATTGAGCGCTTTTTAAACCCATAATATTCAGTGCGCTAATACCAGCCGCCCCAAAGATAGTAGGCAAAATCGCAAAATATTTAGCGATATCATTAGCAATAGAAAAAGTTGTCAAAGCACCACGAGTAATTAACAATTGTTTACCAATTGTCACTAAATCAATTAACTTAGTAGGGTCAGAATCTAAATCCACCATATTAGCCGCCTCTTTAGCAGCTTGCGTTCCAGAGTTCATCGCCACACCAACATTAGCTTGAGCCAGGGCTGGTGCATCATTCGTACCATCGCCAGTCATGGCGACTAACTTACCCTGAGATTGTTCTTTACGAATAACATCAATCTTGTCTTCCGGTGTGGCTTCGGCGATGAAATCATCAACTCCTGCTTCTTTGGCTATGACTTCCGCCGTAATGCGGTTGTCACCTGTCAGCATAATGGTCTTCACACCCATACGTCGCAATTGATCAAACCTTTCTCGCAAACCGGGTTTGACAATATCTTTGAGATAGATTACCCCAAAAATTTGGTTATCTTGACAGACAGCTAAAGGTGTGCCTCCTAACCGGGAAACACGCTCATAGGCTGCATCCAGGTCAGGAGGAACCGCACCACCACGAGAACGGACAAAACCCTTAATCGCATCTACTGCACCCTTGCGGACTTCCTTCCCGTTGGGTAAATTTGTGCCACTCATGCGAGTTTTGGCGGAAAATTCCACACCTTCGGCTTGGCTGAGGTGAAAATCTGCGGTAATTTCATATCTTTGTGCAAGTTTGATAATTGATTTACCTTCGGGTGTTTCATCAAACACACTAGCAAATTGTGCAACTCTGGCTACATCTTCCACTGTATAGCTATTTACAGGGATAAACTCATCAGCCATACGGTTGCCCAAGGTGATAGTACCTGTTTTATCTAATACTAGACTATTGATATCACCGCAGGCTTCTACTGCTCGTCCAGAAGTGGCGATGACGTTAAATTGCGCGACTCTATCCATACCGGCGATGCCAATGGCACTCAGCAAACCGCCGATGGTTGTGGGAATCAAAGCTACTAATAGAGAAATCAGTATAGCTATACTTGCACCTGCGCGTAAACTATTTGCCGCCTCTACCCCGAAGACAGTGCTGATGAAGTTAGCAATGTAGTTGACAAAAGAGGGCATAGTTGCAACTACGATTAAGAAAACCTGCGTTAGTACGGCTAACAATACTGTTAAAGCAATCTCATTGGGCGTTTTAGAACGTTCTGCGCCTTCTACAAGGGAAATCATCCGGTCAATAAAACCCTGACCAGGGTCAGCCGTAATGCGAATGATTAATTCATCGGAAAGTAGGCGTGTTCCTCCCGTGACAGAACTGGCAATATCTGTACCTGGTTGCTTAAGAACAGGGGCAGATTCGCCTGTAATGGCTGACTCATCCACCGCACCAATACCTTGTATGACTTCTCCATCGGCGGGAATCAGATTATTAGCAACTACTTTGACTAAATCGCCTCGTCGCAGTTGGGTAGAATTGACTTGTTCTATAGAACCATTGGGTAAGACTTTGTGGGCGAGGGTATCAGAACGTGTAGCCCTTAAGGTATCTGCTTGGGCTTTACCGCGTCCTTCGGCTACGGCTTCTGCGAAGTTAGCAAATAGGACTGTGAAAAATAAAATTAGGGTAATCAACCCGTTAAGTAGACGTTGTTGGTTGATATTTGCCTGTACTGTGCCGAATAAATTGGGGTTGAGAGTGACTAGAAAGGTGACAATTGTCCCTAGCCAGACAACAAACATCACGGGGTTTTTGACGGCTATTTGGGGATGGAGTTTGACAAATGACTCTTTAATCGCTCTTTGATAGAGTCCGCGCATATCTGCTTTTGGAGTATGTTTGCGCGAGTCACGAGTTCCATGAGGGAGATGAGATAGCGATCGCATAAAATTAGTTGACAGTTGACAGTTGACAGTTGACAGTTGACAGTTAACAGTTAACAGTTAACAGTTAACAGTTAACAGTTGACTATTTCCCAATCCAAAAAGCTTCACCGATGGGGCCGAATGCTAATACAGGGAAGAATGTTAGTGCGCCGAGGATTAAAATTACCCCGGCTGTTACGCCTGTAAATAGTCCTGTGTCGGTTCGCAATGTTCCAGTTGTCAAGGGGACTGGTTGTTTACGGGATATACTATCAGCAAGGAATAGTAAGCCGATGATGGGGATATAACGCCCGGCTAGGATACTAAAGCAGGTGCTGAGGTTCCACCATAAGGCGGTGATTGTTGGTTGTGCGCCAGATGCTACTGCTATTGGTGATGGTTGACTATCTCCTAGTCCTTCAAATCCTGAACCGTTGTTGGCGGCGGCGGAAGCATATTCATAAATGACTTGGGCAAAACCGTGAAAGCCTGGGTTACTAATTCCTGCTAACTGTTGGCTGAAGGCGAAGGTGATAGCTGAGGGAATCATGATGGCTATGGGGTGAACTAATAGAATCAGAAAGCTTGCTAGCACTACCTCGCGCTTTTCTATTTTGCGTCCGAGAAATTCCGGTGTGCGTCCAACCATTAAACCTGTGACAAATACTGCTAAAATCAGGTATGCAAACAAGTAAGCTGTTCCGGTTCCTTGTCCACCCCAAACAATTTGTAGGAACATATTAGATAGGGTGACAAAACCCCCGTTGGGCATAAATGAGTCATGCAAACTGTTGACAGCACCGCACATGGTGGCGGTTGTACTCACGGCAAATAGTGCAGACTGCGCCCAACCAAACCTGACTTCTTTACCTTCTAGGTTGGGTTGTGTACTTCCCAGTAGGGCGTTTACGGCTGGGTTGCCGTGATATTCACCAATGGCAGTGATGATAATAAAAGCTATATAGATGACACCTAGCATGCCATAGACTAACCAAGCTTGTTTGATGTTGTTGGCAAATAAGCCGTAGGTGTAAATCAAGGATGTGGGAATTGACAACATCGCCACAATTTCAATTAAATTGGAAAACCCGTTAGGATTTTCCAAGGGATGTGCTGAGTTGATGGCGAAAAAGCCGCCGCCGTTTTCTCCTAATTGTTTGATGATTTCGTAATGGGCAACAGGGCCAAGTGCGATCGCCTGACTAATGTTAGAATTTTCTAAAGTGGGTATGACAACTGGCCCGGCTAATGTTTCCGGTACACCCGCAGCCATGAGCGCCACACCACCCACAATACAAATAGGTAACAAAATTCTGGTGATGGTGCGGGTTAAATCTACATAGAAATTACCTAATGCTTTACCTGTTAACCCACGAATAAAGGCAATGGCTACGGCTAACCCTGTGGCGGCTGAGGTAAACATATGATATCCCAGTCCGAACATTTGGCTACCATAGCTCAAATAGGTTTCGCCTGAATAGTGTTGTTGGTCGGTATTGGTAATAAAGGATATAACTGTATGCAGTGCTGTATCCCAAGTTGGTGCGCCTATTTTTGTGGGATTGAAGGGCAACCATGCTTGATTTATAATCAGCAAAAATACTAACGATGCCATGACGAAGTTGCTATACAAAATTGCTCTTGCATACTGCCAACCTGTCATGTTTTCTCTAGTTTGAACACCAATTAAGACGTAAATTAATCGCTCAACTGGATTTAGAATTGGGTCAAGTATGGTGCGTTGTTCTTGATAAACCCGCGCCATGTATCGTCCGAAAACAGGTGTAATTGCTACTACAATCAGTAGCGTTAAGGCGATTTGTATCCAGCCTTGTAACATTGGTATTTGTGATTTATGACGTAATGTTAATTACATCATGTCCGGCTAATTACTTATAATATGGTTGCTAGGGTCGGTAATGGGTAATGGGTAATGGGAGAACACAATTACCAATTACCCATTACCAATGACCAACCCTGACGATATGATAAGTATTTAAGCGGACATGATATTACATCATTGTTTGATTTGCTGGGGAAAGCAAGGGATAGATGGATATAAAATTTACTTAATTTTTGATATACCGTGTTTAGTTGTTAATCTATATCTGTGTTTATATCTTTCTAAACGCTGAGTATTATATGATGAATGATATCGAGTCTGGTTAATTACTAAGGATATGGTTGGTTTAGTCGGTAATTGGTAATTGGTAATTGGTGATAGGCTTCTACCATTACCCATTACCCATTACCAACCACCAAGATATGTTGAGTGTTTAAGTAGACATGATATATAGTTTTTATCGTAAATAAAAGGGTTTAAGACCCCTACGTCTATACGTAGTATCATTTTCAGTCGGGGTTTAAATCCCCGACTGTTCGCGTAGCGTGCCGTAGGCAAAATGTCTTTAATGCGCGAATTTTGAATTGTTAATACCCCAGTCAGGTTGATACAAGAATAAGAGAACGCAGATGCACGCAGATGCACGCAGATAAATTTTTATTTCAGCAGATGTCAATGCTACTCCGGCAAAACAAATTACTATCTCAAAAGTCACTTTTGGTAAAAGCCTCTATCATTTTCGGGCTATTTATCGCTGTATTATCTATGGAGTTGGCTACGCCTACAGAATATGTGTTTGGCTATCTTTATACTGGGGCAATTCTGTTAGCAAATTACTGGTTTGGACGCATCGCCACTTTAGTGACGACATTGATAGCTGTATTTTTGACAATTCTGAATCTCTGGGTTCCTGGGGATGAAGTAATTAAGTTTTCTACTGTTGCTAGTCGGACGATCGCTTCTATGTCCTTGATTGTAACGGGAATTTTAAGCGATCGCCTGCGTCGTTCTCAAGAGGCGATCGCTCTCACTCGTGCTAAACTGGAATCACAAGCAGATTTAGTCAGACTGCGGGAAGATTTTGCTTCGACACTCACCCACGATTTAAAAACGCCGCTTTTGGGTGCGATTGAAACTCTCAAAGCTTTTCAACAAGAAAAATTTGGGGTGGTATCATCAGCACAGCAGCCAGTGTTAGCCACGATGATCCGCAGCCATCAAACTTCGCTACAACTCCTAGAAACTTTATTAGATATCTACCGCAATGATACAGAAGGTTTGCAGTTAGATTTAATGACTGTAGATTTAACTACCTTAGCAGAAGAAGCAGCAAGTACGCTGATTGATTTGGCAGCCAGTCGGCGAGTTCACATATCGTTTAATTATGATAACTCTGATTGGCGGCGATCGCTGTGGGTGAAAGGTGATCCTCTGCAACTGCAACGAGTGTTGTATAATCTGTTGGTGAATGCGATTAATCATTCACGAAGAGGCGATCGTATAGAGGTTGTGTTAGAAACTCAGGCTGCTTATCAGGTAGTGAAAATTGCCGATACAGGCGCAGGTATCCAACCAGAAGAGTTTCCCTATTTATTTGAACGATTTTATCAAGGGCATAGTCAACGCCAAGCTAAAGGTTCAGGTTTAGGACTTTATTTATCTCGGCAGATTATCGCCGCACATAAGGGTATAATTTGGGCAGAGAACAGAACGCCTACTGGTGCAATGTTTGCATTCAAATTGCCTGTTTTACCCTTTGATTCCTCTTTACCCACCTCAGATGGCTTCTAACCCTGTAAAAATTCTGTTGGTTGAAGATGATGAACTCTTTCGCTTGGGTTTACTTGTGCGCTTGCAACAAGAAACAGGTTTAGAAATTATTGCTGAGGCTGAAGATGGGGAAACAGCCCTAGATTTTATCAAGCAAAAGTCAGTAGATGTGGTGTTATTAGATGTAGGATTACCTGGGTTGGGGGGAATAGAAACTTGTAAGCAAATTAAACAGCAAAATCCACAACTACCTATTTTAATTTTAACATCTCATTCCCAAAAACCTTTAATTTCTAAATTAATTGCCGCAGGCGCACAAGGATACTGTCTTAAAGGAATTGCCGCCGAAAAATTAGTATTGGCACTGCGTTCTGTAGCGGCTGGGGCTTCTTGGTGGGATGAAACTGCAACTAGAGAAATTCGTTCTTCCATTGCTGCTAGCGAGTCTCAACCGTCAGTAGAGAATTTGACAAAATCTGATCATCATTTAACTGGGCGGGAATTAGAAATTTTATCTCTATTAGCCCTGGGTAAAACTAATCAAGAAATTGCTACAACACTTTACATTACCCCTGGAACAGTGAGAGTTCATGTCCATGCTATTTTACACAAGTTAGAAGTTAGCGATCGCCATCAAGCTGTAGTAGTTGCTTTACAGAAAAGTTTGATTAAAAATCATGCGGTCGTAGAAGAGTAGGGAAGACGTTGACGATATTTACTATTATATTTTGTTTACATAGCTAAATATATACGGTTTAATCAATCACCGTTTTTTCACATTTCTTATCTCTATGTATCTTTGCTGACTGTTAGACTGTTAGCGCAAGCAATCAGTAATGTGTAATTTATATTTTAAGGAATGTAAATATTTAATTCCTTAGCTTAATAATATACAACTCTAATGTTAATGATTCGAGAGAATCAAAGAGGATAGTGATGAAAATAGACCTAGAATCACACACAATTAATATAACTAGCTTAAAAGAAGCACCTATTCATCTTTCTGCACAAATTCAACCGCATGGGTTACTTCTGGTATTAGAAGAACCTGAGTTAAAGATATTACAAGTTAGTAATAATACCTGGAATATTCTAGGCATCACTGCTGAAAATATATTACAGAAAAAGTTAGAAGACTTACTCGATTCCTTCCAAATAGAAAGGATTCAAGCAGGCTTATCTTCTGGAAATCTGGAATTTATTAATCCGACAAAAATTTGGATACGCAAAAAGGGCGATGATTATGCAGTATTTGATGCTGTGTTTCATCGCAATGCAGAAGGCTTTCTGATTGTCGAGTTAGAACCGACGATTACACAAGAAAATATTCCCTTTCTCAGCTTTTATCATCTAGCTAAAGCTTCTATCAGTCAATTGCAGGAAACAGCTAATCTCCGGGATTTTTGCCAGATAATTGTCCAAGAAGTGCGGAAAGTCACTGACTTTGACCGGGTAATGTTATATAAATTTGATGATGATGGACATGGTTCAGTCATCGCGGAAGATAAGCTAGATAATTTAGAACCATATTTAGGATTGCATTATCCAGAATCGGATATTCCTAAACCTGCAAGAAAATTATTTACTTCTAATTCTATCCGGGTAATTCCTAACGCTCATGCTCAAGCTGTACAGATGATACCATCTGTAAATCCAGTGAGCGATCGCCCGGTTGATTTAACTAACTCAATTCTCAGAAGTGCGGCTACTTGTCACCTGGAATATTTACATAATATGGGTGTTGGTGCTTCCCTAACTATCTCATTAATTAAAGACAATAAACTCTGGGGATTAATAGCTTGTCATCACCAAACACCGAAATTGATTTCCTATGAATTGCGGAAAGCCTGCGAATTTTTAGGACGAGTAATATTCAGCGAAATTTCCGCCAGAGAAGAAACGGAAGATTACGATTATCGGATGAATCTGACCCATATTCAATCATTGTTGATTGAATATATGTCGCAAGAAGATAACTTTGTCGATGGTTTAGTCAAACATCAGCCGAATATTTTGGATTTAACAGGCGCACATGGTGCGGCTGTATGTTTTGGTGAGGATTTTACATTAATAGGTGAAACTCCCAAAGAAGAAGATTTAATTTTCTTAGTCCAATGGTTAAAGAATCATCTTGAGGAAGAGGTTTTCTACACTGATTCTTTACCACAAATTTATCCAGATGCGGAAAGATATAAAAATGTCGCTAGTGGTTTATTAGCAATTCCTATTTCCCGACGCAATTACGTTTTGTGGTTTCGACCGGAAGTAATTCAAACTGTAAATTGGGGTGGTGATCCTCACAAAGCTTTTGAAGTTAATCAGTCAGATGGAAATGTCCGTCTGTGTCCCCGCAAATCTTTTGAATTGTGGAAAGAAACGGTACGTCTGACATCTTTACCTTGGAAATATGTAGAAATTAAAGCTGCTTTAGAATTACGCAAAGCTATTGTGAATATTGTTCTACGTCAAGCTGATGAATTGGCTCAATTAGCGCATGATTTAGAAAGTTCTAACGCCGAACTGAAAAAGTTTGCTTACGTTGCATCCCACGACTTACAAGAACCGCTTAATCAAGTGGCGAATTATGTACAGTTGTTAGAGATGCGCTATCAAGAAGAACTAGATGAAGATGCGAATGAGTTTATCACCTTTGCGGTTGAGGGTGTGAGCTTGATGCAGACCTTGATAGATGATGTGCTGGCATATTCTAAAGTAGATACACAGGCGATCGCATTTCAACTCACCGAAGTAGAAACAGCCTTAGAAAAAGCCTTGGGTAACTTGCGCCAACGCATCGCCGAAACAGGCGCAACCATAACTCACGACCCCTTACCAACGGTAATGGCTGGTAGCACCCAACTCATGCAGCTATTCCAGAACCTGATAGCCAACGCCATCAAATTCCGCAGTGAGGAAGCACCACAAATTCATATCGGTGCAGAAAGATTAGAAGATGAATGGCTATTTTCCGTTAAGGATAACGGAATTGGCATTGAGCCGCAATTTAGCGATCGCATTTTCGTCATCTTCCAACGCCTACACACGCGGGACGAGTATCATGGTACAGGCATGGGTTTAGCAATTTGTAAAAAAATTATCGAATGCCACCGTGGGCGAATTTGGGTAGAATCTCAACTTGGTCAAGGTGCTACCTTCTACTTTACAATACCAGTTGGAGGTCGAGAGCGTGAGCGTAGAAACGGAAGAAAAACACAAAACCATCTTTTTAGTCGAGGACAATAAAGCCGACATCCGCCTCATCCAAGAAGCATTCAAAAATAGCCAACTACCGCACGAAGTGGTAACAGTTAGGGATGGGGTGGATGCAATGGCTTATCTGCGCCAACAAGGAGATTACACCCATGCACCACGTCCAGACCTGATTCTGTTGGATTTGAATTTACCCAGAAAAGACGGTAGAGAAGTGCTAGCGGAAATTAAAGCTGACCCCGTGCTTAAACGGATACCAGTAGTAGTGTTAACAACATCCAGAAACGAAGACGACATCTTTCACAGCTACGACCTACACGTTAACTGCTACATCACCAAATCCCGCAACCTCACTCAACTCTTCCAAATCGTCAAAGGAATTGAAGATTTCTGGCTGTCTACCGTCACTTTACCACCGGAGTAATCAGTTATCAGTTATCAGTTATCAGGTGATTTTCACTGTTCACTGATAACTGTTAACTGACACACCCAGTCCCCAGTCCCCAAAAACCAGAAAACTATGGTTGGACACTCAGTCAGGATTTTACTAATTGAAGATAGCCTTGCAGAAGCTCGGTTATTGCAGGAATATTTACATCAAGCTGAGTCCAAGCAATTTGTTCTGGTTCATGTGAAGCGATTACAGGAAGCACTCAATGAACTAAGACAGAACAGCTATGATGTAATTTTGTTAGACCTTACCTTACCTGATAGTCAAGGGTTATCATCCTTACCCTTATTGATAGCTTGCGCTCCTAGTATACCGATTGTGGTGCTGACAAATACTAACGATGAAGATTTAGCGATCGCCGCAGTTAGACAGGGAGCGCAAGATTATCTCGTCAAGCGACAGGTAAATGTGAATGTATTGGTGCGTGCTGTCTGTTATGCGATCGAGCGTAAACAAGCATTGGAAAGTTTACGCTCACTCAATACAACGTTAGAACACCGAGTGGAAGAACGCACTGCGGAACTAGTGAAAGCGCAAGAAATCAACCAGTTTAAATCTGAGTTCGTCTCCATGCTTTCCCATGACATCCGTAACCCTTTAAATACTATTTTGTTAGCTGCTGGTTTATTACAAAACAACGAAGACAAATTAACCCAAGAAAAGAAACGTTCTCATTTACAAATGATTCGCGTTGCTATCAAAAATATGGCACAAATATTAGATGAAGTGTCATTAATAGGTAAAGCCGATTCTGGTAAACTTGAGTGTGAACTCATCTCCATAGATTTAGAAGCATTCTGCCGCCAACTATTACAAGAAGCGCAATTAACTATCAATGAAAAGCAACTAAATGTAATTTTTACCTCTAATAAAACCATAGACGAAGCTTTATTAGACGAAAGCTTATTGCGACACATTTTAGCTAATGTGCTAGGCAACGCCATTAAATATTCCCTACCCGGTGGTACAATCAAATTTGAATTAACTGCTCAAAATCATGCAGTTATGTTTAAAATTCAAGATTCGGGAATTGGTATTTCTCAAGAAGACCAAAAGCAACTATTTCAGCCTTTTCATCGCGGAGAAAATGTCGGAGGAATTGCAGGTACAGGCTTAGGACTAGCTATTGTCAAAAAATGTGTTGATGCTCACGGCGGCGAAATTATCGTCAGCAGCGAAGTTGGCGTAGGTACAACCTTTACTGTCATCCTGCCATTAATATAACATTTAATATACAATGTTAGTTTAGTTTGGGAACTTAATCATATCCTAAATATTGGTAATAGGTAATAGCGAATAATATCCAGTTCGGCTAATTACTTATAATATGGTTGTTTTGTTCGGTAATTGGTAATAGCTAATAGGTAATTGTTGTGAGCCATTACCGATTACCGATTACCGATTACCAGCCCCCAATATATGATAAGTATTTAAGCAGACATGATATAAGTAATTGTGTTTGATGATGACCAATTACCAATTACCGATTACCAATCACCAAATTTACACTTCTCCCATCCTAAATATACAATGCCTCTATTTCAGATGCAGTTAAACCTGTAATGCTAGCTACCTGTTCTACAGTCATACCTGTTTGCAGTAAATTACGTACAGTTTGTTGTAATTGTAACTCTGCTCTTTGAGCGCGTTGACGTTCCTGTTCAGCCCGTTGACGTTCCTGTTCAGCCCGTTGACGTTCTTGTTCCGTGAATGAACGTTCTTTTTCCTCCGCCGTGGGTAACAACTCTCCTGTCAAAGTAGCCCAGCGTAACCAAGTTGTCTCAACGCCTTTGTAATTTCCTTGCCAACGTAACAAAGCTAAACCTAACGCTTGACTGACTAAGAGATTTTCGGCATTCGGTGCGATCGCCTGATAAACTCCACCAACCAGAGAAAAACCTGCCCAATCATCAGGGTTAAAAGGATCATACCAGAAATAGTCCGGGACGCGCATCTGATTTTGATAAATCAGCTTTTTCTCATTTTTATCATTAGCAGCCGTCCGGGGCGAGAGTAATTCAATCACAACATCAGGCCCTTTACCTTCTTCCCAAACAACCCAACTGCGACGTTCACCTTTAGGAACTCCCAACACAGCAAAAAAATCAGGGCCTCTAAAGTCTTGGTTTTTTAGTTGCGCCAGACTGAAGTAGACCAACATATTCCCACTTGCATAACCATCTTCTCGGTCTTCCAACCATGTACCAAAGGTATCAATTAACAATTCCATCTGCATTTTATGCCGTTGGCTTTCCATTGGTACACCGTCATCATAAGGTAGTTCTGCTTGGGTGGGAGGTGCGTTGACCTCTGTTGCTGGTGGGGTAGTTTCTAAGGTTGACATAATGTCTACTCTCTGGGGATTGTAAATTAATTTTTTGCCAGAATGAATTGATTATAGCGATCGCTCATCGATTAACAAATTTCCTGTGCTGTAAGTAGAACGGTCTAAATAAATCAAGGTTCGTAGTAAGGACTTTAGTCCTGAAAAAAGGACTAAAGTCCTTACTACGAACCAAATTGTAATAAATTTACATTATTTAACATACTTTGATTTATTTTTGACGACTTACTTATCTGTTGCTTAATTTTGCACAATTGATGTCAAAAATTGGGCAATCTCTTGAGTTGAGCGCAGGTGATAAACGCTCTTGGTGTTTTGCGCCTGCTTGACATACTCCCGATATCTTGGGGTCAAAAGTTTGTCACATAACCAAAGCACACGGTAGCTTCTCAGCGAACCCTCCAAGATAGGACTATTTTCCGGCCACCCTTCAGGCAGTTTAAAGTAACCTGTAATTAGTCGTTTAGTTACCTGCCAGAAATGCACATATAATGGTAAATCGATATATATTAGTGTATCCGCCTCGTCCAGTCTTGGCCAGAGAGTTTCCATACTACCGAACCCATCAATAATCCATTGGTCAGTAGCTAAGATTTGCTGATGGGTACGCTGATATTCTACCTGGGAAACCTCAGCACCCCCTGGTTGATATTTAATCTTGTCCAAGGGGTAAAGTGGTAAACCAGTAATTTGGGATAGTCTCTTGCTTAATGTTGATTTACCGCCTCCAGCATTGCCAAACACTGCTACTTTTTTCATTGCTAATCTCCTTAACAATGGCAAACCACTCAGGGTAACTAATACGCTGAAACCCTCATAACCAATTACTACAATAGGTAATTGAATATTTCCGAGATAGTTGGCATTTATTAATAGAGCAATAGGGTATAACTATATTTTGCTTGACGATGGTTTGCGTTAGTAAATATTAAGTAGTAGCGCGACCGGACTAAAATGCGGCATTAGATGGGGAAAAAATCGAACGCAGATGAACGCAGATAAACGCAGATAAACGCAGATGAACAAGATGATAGATTGTTTGCTAATGCACAAAATTAGTCCGGTCACGCCAGTAGTAGCGCGACCGGACTAAATTAGTGCAATAAAAATAAATCTTGTAGTGTGGGCATCTTGCCCGCACCGGACGGGCAAGATGCCCATCCTACAACAAAGGAATAATGCAACATTTTAAGCTTGCCACGCCAGTAGTGGACTGGCAAGGCTAAAATGTGGCAATAGGTTTGGATAAATTTGAACGCAGATGAACGCAGATGAACGCAGATGAACGCAGATGAACAAGATGATAGATTTTTCGCTAATGCACAAGTTTAGGCTTGCCACGCCACTAGCTAGTGGCTGTTGCAGATTAATTACGAATTAATCAAGCATTCTTTTAAACGTTGTGCTAACACCTGTACATGAGGTTCTAATACAAACGAATAATGGTGTCCGGGTACATCAATAATGTTAATTTCCTCAGCCGCCATCACAGAAAATAACTCTACCCAAACTAAAGTCGGATCAGGAGCCATGATATGTTTTTCTCTAGCTCTAAATACAGTAACTTTTCCTGGGTATGGTTTTCTTGTGTAGGAATAAGTTGCTTTGAGAGTCCCAACTAAAACATCAAGAATGCGGCGATTATTTTGACGTTCTACCCCTGGAGGAAATATCCCGGCTTTTCTCGCTTTATTAATAATGTAATCGATTTTTTCTTCTAACTCTAAATCTTCTATTTCTTCAGGTGTTACTAAGTTATCTAAACCAAACATTCCCCCAAACACTCTAGAAAGCACACCCACCAAATAAACATCATCAATTGGCTTTTGTTTATCTAGTAATATGGGGACATAAGAATCTAATATCGCCAGCAAAGACACCTCTTGTCCTTGTCTACGCAACTGCTGTGCAACTTCATAAGCGACAACTCCACCAAATGACCAACCACCAAGACGATAAGGCCCTTGAGGCTGAAATTCTCTGATAGTTTTGACGTAGAGACTAGCCATATCTTCAACTCGCGTCAAAGGTTCTTCATCACCATAAAAACCTTGAGCTTGTAAGCCGTAAAATGGTTGGTCATTGCCTATATAATGAGCGAGTTTAAAATAACATAAAACATGACCACCAGCAGGATGTACACAGAAGAAAGGTTGTTGTGTGCCTTGTGGTTGAATTGGGACTAAAGGTGTGTTATGAATTTGCTCGTTTGCTTGAATAACTTTCGCTAAATCTTCAATTACAGGATTTGTTAAAACTGTCGCTAATGGTATCTCTCTATCAAACACCTGCTCAATTTTAGCAGTTAAATGTAGCGCCTTTAGGGAATCACCACCAATCGCAAAGAAGTTTTCTCTTACACCTATCTTCGGTAAATGCAAAATATCCGACCAAATTTGTACTAACTTTGCTTCTACCTCATTGCGAGGCGCGACATAAGCAACCGTTTCCACAAAGCTAGATAAATCTGGTTTTGGTAATGCTTTTCTGTCTACTTTCCCACTAGGAGTTAAAGGTAGGTTTTCCAGCATGACAAAAGCGGCTGGAATCATAAAATCTGGTAGCTTTGTTTTTAGGAAATCACGCAGGCTATTAATTGTAGGTTTTGACTCATCATAGGTAATGTAAGCGACAAGCTGCTTTTCTTCTGCATTATCATCACGCGCAATTACTACAGCTTCTCTTACCTCTGGATGAGAGAATAAAACATTTTCAATCTCACCGATTTCGATTCTATAACCACGAATTTTGACTTGAAAATCGGCTCGTCCAATATATTCAATGTTACCATCAGGTAAATAACGAGCTAAATCACCTGTTTTATAAAGTCGCTGAGAGCTTGAATTGGTAAAAGGATTAATGATAAACTTTTCTTTAGTTAATTCTTCTTTGTTTAAATAACCACGAGCGACACCCACACCCCCAATATAAATTTCACCAGTGTCACCTACAGAAACTGGTCTTAAATCGGCATCAAGAATATAAATCTGAGTGTTAGCAATGGGACGACCGATAGGTACAGTTTTTAAGTTACTATTTTTTTGACATTGCCAGAAAGTAACATCGATCGCTGCTTCTGTAGGGCCATATAAATTATGTAATTCGCATTGCAAACGTTGGAAAAACCTATCTTGTAAATCTACAGGTAAGGCTTCACCACTACAAATAACTCTTTTCAGGGAAGTACATTTTTCTACATGGCGATTTTGTAAAAACGCTTGCAGCATTGAGGGGACAAAATGTAAGGTGGTGATTTGCTGTTGAGTAATTAAATCAATGAGGTAATCACTATCTTTATGTCCACCAGGTTTAGCTATTACCAAACTTGCGCCAGTAATTAAAGTCCAGAAAAATTCCCAAACGGAAACATCAAAGCTAAAGGGTGTTTTTTGTAAGACTCTATCGGTAAAATTTAATTGATAAGCTTCCTGCATCCACAACAGGCGGTTACATATACCTTTGTGGGTGTTCATCGCACCCTTTGGTTTACCTGTGGAACCAGATGTGTAAATTACATAAGCTAAATTATCTGGTTGAATATTGCTGTTAGGATTAGTATTTGCTTGTGTAGAAATTTTGTCCCATTCTGCATCTACACAGATAGTTTGTGCTTGATATGGGGGAATTTGATTTAATAATTTTTCTTGCGTTAATAGTACCTTTACCTGAGAATCTTCTAGCATATAAGCTATACGTTCTTGGGGATATTCAGGGTCAATGGGTACATAGGCTCCCCCAGCTTTGAGGATGCCTAAAAGACATATCACCATTTCTAGGGAACGTTCCAGACAAACACCCACCAGTGTTTCTGGTTTAACTCCTAGTGTTTGTAGATAATGTCCTAGTTGGTTGGCTCTATGATTTAACTGTTGATAAGTCAGTTGTTGTTGTGCGAAAGTGATAGCGATCGCATCCGGTGTTTTCTCTACCTGCGCTGCAAATAACTCATGTAAACCTTGAGAAAGGTCGTAATCTCTCTCTGTAGCGTTCCACTCTGCAAGTAATTTATGTATATTTAAATCTATAGTCTGCATATCTTCTCACTTTGCTTAAGAAATAAAGAATTAGCTCACGCAAAGGCGCAAAAACGCAAAGAGGAAACCTCCGCGTACCTCTGCGTACCTCTGCGTTTAAAGGTTAATCTCCTCCTAATTCCACTAGCTTACCGATGTTGAAATCTATCCGCGTCCAACCCTTCAACCGACGCAAATTATTCAACAGCAGTAGCGGAATTTGCCAATGATGTACCATCAAAAAAGGTAGAGGATCATGAGGGTGGTAAATCGCATCTGTCCCCCGCCATATATTCCTCAACCATCTCCCCAACTGACCAAAAGAACGAATCCCCGTCAAACGCCAAACTTCGTGATAAGTCCAATAAGTAGGCTGACTTGTCACCAATGGCTGTAAGGTTTCCGTCGTCGCTTCCTGACTCAGATATGCCTCTGCTACCTGGGGATGGTCGTAAAATGTAGTAATCGCTGAGTGGGTGCGCGGGTTACACTCAATGGCGTAAACTGTCCCGTCCTCTGCTTGGATGAAGTCAAAGGAAATTTGTCCTGTCAGCTTGAGTTCTTTGACAAAACGCTTTACCCATTCCCGAATTTGCGGGTTGTCTACATTCTCATAGTTGACTTGAAACGCTGAAGATTCACAACAGCAATGTAGCCTTAATTCCCCATCCCGGACTGTGCTGTGGGTGCAAAATTCTTTACCGGGAATAAATTCCTGCATAATCCAGGGTTTTTCTGGACTAATTGGCAAACTTCTCACGAAAGCTGCTGTTTCCTCTGGGGTAGCGCAGGGGAGTTTAGTTAAGTCCAACCGCCGCACTGAGTCGTAGGGTATGCTTTTGAGGATGTATTTGTGAGACTCGCCGGAAAAATCGAAGTTGATAACTTGTTCTGGCGAGGTGATTTTAAAGGATTTGGGTACTGATAAACCGAGCGATCGCGCCTTCTCTACCAACGCAAATTTATCATCCAACATTTGGGTAACATCTGCGTCAAAGTGAAACACTTCGCAATAACGCGATAATTCCGGTTTAGCTAAGGAGTCATAATAGCTACCTACCGGACTTGTTACAGGAACGTAAACGTCTATATTTTCTCGTTTGACAATATCTACCAAAGCCTGAATATAAGCTTGGGGATTTTCCTGGGGTGCAGGAACTGTATAAAACTTATCTACCGACGTAGAAAAACGATGACCAGTCAACCAATATTTATGAGTTTCCAACAAGATAACTCTGTGTCCAGCCGCGTGAAATGACCTAGCTAATTGTAAAGCCTTGGTCATTTTCCCACCACTGATAAGAATGTTTTGTGGATGCGCCGCTTTAACTTTTTGCGGTCGAAAGATGAGCCAGGATATAAAAACTATAGTGGCATTAATTGGCAATGCTAACAATAGCAAAGTCAAAGTACCGATATTTTGAAAAATAACCGCTATTCTTGTCTGCCAAGGAATAGAAGGTGTAGCAGGTGAGGAGGAAAGAGAAAGGGATTGTGCCATGATATCAATTCAAAATTCAAAATTCAAAATACCCTTCGGGAACGCCAAAGGCGAACAAAATTAAGGAAATCAGACTCTATAAAAGTTCTGGAGTCTGAACAATTACGAATTACGAATTACGAATTATTGTCAACCCATCTCTTAACGGCAATAATACTTGTTCCACACGGGGGTCATTGGCTACGGTACGATTAAATTGAGCGATCGCTTCACCATTCACACTGCGTTCACCAGCAGATAAATAAACTTCCCCTTGCAATAAGGTATTATCCACACAAATAAACCCACCCGCAGCTAACAAACCGCTATCTAGCAACTTATGAAAATAAGCTACATACTCTTTTTTATCTGCGTCGATAAACACTAAGTCAAAAGATTCCCCCGCTTGCGCCAACCTATCAAGAGTTTCCAAAGCTCCACCCAATTCTACACGAATCTTTGCACCGTGGGGTGATTGCTGGAAAGCCTTTTGTCCAATTTCCGCCGCATAGGGATCAACCTCACAAGCCACCAAAACCCCATCCTCTGGTAATGCTTCCGCCATCGCCAGCGCCGAATAGCCAGTAAACATCCCAATTTCCAACACTCTTTTAGCCTTGGTCATGTGAACAAACATCTTTAAAGTTTGTCCTTCGATATGACCAGAAAGCATTTCCTGTTCCAGAGGACGGACAGTCGTCCCCCCGCTAAAATGTGCATCCCAGGTTTCTGTGGCTGTTGTTTTCGCCAACGCCGCCAGTTCAGCCGATTCTGCTGTGGTACATTCTTCTAAATAAGGGTCTAAACCTGCGGCTAAACGCCAAGCATGATTAATTTCTGCTACCAATTGTGCAGGTAAATCTGCACGTTGGTTAACCTCTTTAACTATAGCCTCTAGCTTTTTAGCTAAAATCCCCAATGGTGTGACAGGTCTTGCTGTCGGGACAATTACGTTGGTCATATCAGTTATCAGTTATCAGTTGTTAGTTGTCAGTTGTTAGTTATCAGTTGTTAGTTATCAGTTGTTAGTTATCAGTTGTTAGTTATCAGTTGTTAGTTATCAGTTGTTAGTTGTCAGTTGTCAGGTTATTTCCACTGTTCACTGATAACTGTTCACTGATAACTGATAACTGTTAACTGATAACTGTTAACTGTTCACTGATAACTGTTAACTGAGACTTCCTATCAACTCTTTCTCATAAAGGGGATACACGTCTACACCTTCACCACCACGGGGATAACTGGTACAAAGTTCTTTATGGTCAACTAATGCTGCGGCTAATTCTTCTCTGCTTAGGTCATTGACGAAGAAACAACTACCGATAGGTCTTGGCATGGCGGCTCTTAGTAAACCATCACGAGTTAATGTGATAGATTCAGTAGCACGCCACAATAGTTCTTCATCTAACATGGGATGGTCGAGGGATAGACCAACGCGACTCATCAATCCTAAAATGCGATCGCGTTCTGCTATTGTAATGTAACCTCTGCGGGCGGCGATCGTTGCCGATAAAGCCATATCCACATTCACAGCGTGTCCGTGGAACATGGGTACACGCGGCGCAAGTTCCAATGTAGGACTCCAAGTGTGACCGTAAGCAATTACCCTATCAAGGTCTAACTCGTGCAAGTTGGTAACTTCAAACTCCAGCATCTTTTGAATTGCTTTGTAGGTCAAACGATGAGCTATTTCTTTAATCTCTGGATCTGCATCTATATTGCCAAAATGAGTCCGTAGCAACTCTTCGCCATACTCCTCCAACAATTCAAACACTTCTTGATGACCAACTACAGCGATTTTTACCAATTCCGCCATCCCGTTACGTACTTGGTCTGTGGGTAGAGTACGTAGCAAGGAAAAGTCTAAGAATACTTTGCGAGAAGCATGATAAGCACCCAAACGGTTTTTCAGCTTGCGATGATTAACTGCTACTTTAATAGCCACGCTAGCATCAATTAATCCAATTAAGGTGGTAGGAATACGGATGTAATTGCTGCTGCGACGGTATGCAGAGCAAGCAAAACCGACAACATCCGTAATTAAACCGCCACCCACTACTAATACAGGTTCTTTGCGGACTAATTTGAAATCTGCGAAGACATCTATAACTTTCTCGAAAGTTTGAATAGTCTTGTCTGTTTCGGTAATGGTAATAGGAAATAGCCTCAGTTCAATCCCGTAATACTGGAAATATTGCTGAATTTGCTTACCATATAACTGACTGACGTTAGCATCAACAATCGCCAAGCATCGTCCAAAACTTTTATATACGTCCGCTAATTCGGAATTTCTGATTTCAAAAATCCCATCTACGTACACCAAATCATACTCAATCTTTTCATAACCTTCTACATGAAAAGATGATTCTTTAGCTTCAAACTTGGTTTGGACGATACTCATAATCTTTTATCTCTTCAGTGCGATACATGAACGTCAGGTTGGGCTAGAAGTGGCAAATCAAATTCAACTTCTAGCTAAGAATTTATTTGCAGCAAGAATGTCTCTAATTTCTTGATGAAAAAAGAGTTATCACACAGCAACATCGATATAATTACCAAAACTTAATCATGCCGAATCACCGCGCCAAAAAAATTATTATTGCGCTTGTATTCTAGGCATACAAAGGATTTGTGAGTTTTGGTTAAACCTCAGAAACACAGCTTTTGCAGAGGGAAAAATATTTCCGGGTGCGGACTGATAGTTCTAGGTGTGTTAAATGAGTGACGGAATAATCGCAGGCAAAAATTAAACACAACTAGCGCCAATAGTTTTACTAGCTGAAGTTGCTTAATATTTGCTTAACATTTTCAAACATATCATTATTTGTCAAATTTGCACATATTTTTTCCCAATTTTTCTCAAATTTCCTCCTTAAACTATTCATAATCCTTAGTTAAAGAACCTAAGATTTATGGCATCACAAAACCCAACAATTAAATTTCATTACTAAATCAATAGTAAAAAAATTTAATTGCTGTCAAATCAGCAGAATTTATCAAAATTTTCAGCACAAATTAGACTCTATTTTTTAATAAAAAATAGACTTGTGCTAAGAGAGCAGCCGTTAATCACCCACGCAAAGGTAGAGGTTCAAATTTAGGAAAACATTTCCTCTGATGAATGCGGCAAAAATATCATGAACAGTTGCTACTCCTTAAAGTTCTATAAACTTAAGCAACAAAGTTTCATAATATCACTCTTATTGTTCCTTGAGGAAAATTCAACAAATTCCTTGTAAATAGGGGATTTGCTGAATAATATAGCAAAAATAAACCTACAGCAGTTATTTTTACTGCCTTGATAGCTTAATTTTACTTTACATTTCTCAATGTAACACTGTTTGTAAAACATTGCACTTAGCCAAAAGATACATTTCATTAGTCCAAAGGTAAGTATAGAAATTTTCTATGATTCTGATATTTTTTTAAGTAAAATTACTCATTGACAAAGTAAATATAATATTTTTGCTGAAACAAATGTGAGTTCGACCAGTGGGGTTTTGACCTCACCCCCAACCCCTCTCCTACGAGGAGAGGGGCTAGGGGTGAGGATGAGATATCAACGATAAATTAGGCTTTAAAAGCCTCTTTCCTTTTAGGGGAGAGGAATGGAAGTGGGGTTTTTCAGTCGTCGAACTCAGGTTAAACAATTATCATATGTTGGTAATTGGTAATGAGAGTGGGTAGGGTACGCACCCTACATTTTGGGTATAGGGGTGAATATTTTTGTTTTAATACCCTTACACCCGAATGGCACTAAGATAAGCGTAAATCTTTAAAGTACAAGGCTTTTGGGGTGTAAGGGTGTAAGGGTGTAAGGGAAAGAATTAATAATTAAATCAAAATGCCTAATAAATACTGTTTTTCTTCTAACCCCTACACCCCTACACCCCTACACCCCTACACCCGGTCACAGCGAGAGTTTCACGTTAACAAGCGTGCCATTCACCCTTACACCCTTACACCCAGCCTACTTCAGCAATCGTAAACCACTCAAGGTAACTAATACAGTCGAACCCTCATGACCAATTACGCCGATGGGTAGGTTAATATTTCCCAGGAAATTGCCAATTAACAATAGACCAATAAACCCCAAGGCTATAACTATATTTTGCTTGACGATCGCTTGCGATCGCCTGCCCAATTTCATCGCCACATCAATTTTCTCTAACCTATCCGCCATCAATACTATATCTGCGGTTTCCAAAGCCACATCACTACCAGCCACACCCATCGCAATACCTACCGATGCTTGTGCTAGGGCTGGTGCATCATTAATTCCATCCCCCACCATCGCCACTGTGTGATACTTTGCTTGCAACTGGCGAATTACATCTAACTTATCTTCCGGTAAAAGTGAGGCAAATACCTGATCAATTCCCACCGCTTGCGCCACACTCTCGGCGGTGCGTTGATTATCTCCCGTAATCATCACAATTTGTTCTAATCCCAACTTCCGCAAGCGAGCAATAGTTGCAGGAGCCTCTGGTCTGATCATATCTGCGATCGCAATTATCCCAATGACGTTATACTCCTCCTTACTTCCTGCTTGCGCCACCCAAACAACTGTTTTCCCCTGATGTTCCAGTGATGGCGCTGCTTCTACCAACTCCTGTGGTAACTTATTCGTATACTGCTGAACAAAAGCTGCCTTCCCAACAATTATTTGTTGATTATTCGCAGTCCCGACAATACCCTGTCCTGGTATCGCTTGTACCTCAACAGCCCGTACCCAGTCTAAGTCCTTAGCCGCCTGAACGATAGCTTGAGCAATGGGATGTTCTGAAGATGACTCTAAGGCTGCTGCTACTTTTAACACATCATCTTCTGTATAATTACTAGTGGCAATCACTTGAGAAACCTGCACTTGTCCTGTGGTGAGAGTACCAGTTTTATCGAAAGCGATCGCCCGGACTTTACCAATCTTCTCCAACTGTGCGCCATTCTTAAACAAAATCCCCTGTCTTGCACCATTGGCAATCCCCGATAATAAAGTCGGCATAATCGCCGCCATCAGCGCACAGGGAGAAGCCACCACCAAAAAAGTCAAAGCACGGTAAATAGTTGTTTCCCAGTCCCAAACCCAAATCAACGGCGGTAAAGTCGCCAATAACACCCCAGCAATGACAATCACCTTTGCATATCCCTTCTCAAAACCCTCGATAAACTCTTGAGAAGGCGGCGCTTCGGTTTGTGCTTGTTCCACCAAACGAATTACCCGTTGAATCAAACTACTGGCGGCTGGTTTATGTACCTTCAACCTCAGCGCTCCATAACCATTGATTGTCCCTGCAAATACCTCTTCCCCTACCGTCTTTTCCACAGGTAGAGACTCACCTGTAATTGCCGCTTGATTAATAGTGCTGTAACCAGAGACAATAATACCATCGGTGGGGATTAGCTCACCCGGCTTAACCACAATCTCATCCCCCACTTGCAACTGGCTGATGGGAATATTTTTTTCTCCAGTTTGGTTGACAATTGTGGCTGTATCTGGTGTCAAGCTCATCAAACTGCGGATATTCTTCTCCGTGCGGCGCATAGCGTAGCCTTCCAACGCCCCACTGATGGCAAAAATCAGAATTAAAATCGCCCCATCAATAATTAAATGGTATTCCCTACGCCACAAACCCAAAGCAGCAGCACCAAGGGCGGCGACAATCATCAACAAATCTACATCCAGTTCCTTCTCCTTAATCAGCGTCGTTAACCCCTCACGGGCGCTTTCATAACCACCAATCACATAAGCAGCAGGTAACAGCAGCAATGCCAACCCCAACCATCCCAAAGACAAAGCGAACCAGCCGAAAAATAACAGCACCCCACAAACCAGGGCGGCTATGGTATCAGCGTGTTCTTGAGTGAATTGATGAAAACGTTGTGGGTAAAGCATGGAATTTGTCCCAGTCAGCAATACCTTTACCTTAAACCTTGACATTGATGTTAAGGTCAATCCCCAACTTTGCCTAACAACACTGAAGTAAGTTGAAAAATGTGCTATCCGAAGGAGAGAATGAAAAAAGAATGCTGATATGGGTGTGTAGGAGGATAGATGATGTCATCGTCGGCAAATGTGGCTTTAAATAGTCGTTTAACTGTGGAAATTAAGGGATTGAAGAACCAAAAAGGCAGCTTACGCTTGAGTTTGTTCTCCAATGAGCAAGGCTTTCCCCATCGGAGCGATCGCGCCGTTGCTTATCGTTGCGTTGAAGCCAAAGAAGCACCCGTTTCCGTGACATTCGATCAACTCGCTCCCGGTCGTTACGCAGTTGCGGTAATCCACGATGCCAACAATGATGGTAAGCTGAATACAGGGATTTTGGGCATTCCCAAAGAAGGGTTTGGATTTTCGCGCAATCCCAGAATTGGCATAGGTGCGCCCAGCTTTCAAGATACAGCCATCTCAGTTATGGGAGAAAGCACTATTCAAATTAAGCTGAATTATTTACTGTAATTTTCTGTCTTGAAAGTGGGGAGGGAAGAAAAACCACTTTCATGATTAGTTGTAAATTTTTTTCGTTGTAACTGTCTGGAAAGTCTGTTATTGTTTCTAATTGATGAACTTGATATTTCAGAAATATAAAATTCTGATCTGTAGGGTGGGCATTGCATCGGCATATTATCTTTCGGCTAATTTATACTCAATATAAACAGGACTTAAGCAATTGGCACATGGGGTAGGGTGCGTCAGATGTGGAAAATCCTTAAATGTGTACGAAATTATTGGGGCTGACGCACCCTACAGTTACTTTGATTATGACACTTGCGTAAGTCCTAATAAAGAAGAATTCGCTAGAAGTTAATAACAAAAACACAAGCAAACATATAATATAAAACTGCTCCAAGTTAAGTAAACCCAGAACAGCTTTATATAGTAATAGATACCTGACTTTTCACGGCATCTAGAAGACCTCTCTCCTTGTAGGAGAGAGGCTTTGATTTCTCCCCCTTCCCTGCCTTTGGCACGCTACGCGAACGTAGGGAAGGGGGCTGGGGGGTTAGGTCTGACGTTGGCTTTTCCACATAACGTGAAAAGTTAGAATAGATACAAGATTTAGACATTGAAAAAACCTAAATCTTAGCAGCTATTTTCTGTGGTATTGTTGCAATTTTTAGGCAATCAGGTGACAATTATACAAGTAGGAAAACCGTTAAATTTTTCACCCTACTAACCTTGTGAGCTTCCGCCCTTGCGACCAGCTTCACGAGCTTCTTCAGAAGTGAACTCATGAGCAGTACCTTTTTCATGAGCAGCTTTGCCACCCTTATGTCCAGCTTCACGAGCTTCTTCAGAAGTGAACTCATGGGCAGTACCTTTTTCATGAGCAGCTTTGCCACCTTGGCTGGCGATTTCGCGTTGCTTGTCCTCATCCATAGAGGCAAAACCACGGTTGCTAGTATCTGACATAGTATGACTCCTTGTACTTTATTAAAGCTGTTTAATTGTTAGAACAGTCACAGCTTTAAAGTGATTGACATTCAGAACCATTAATGTATCTAAGTTAGCTAGATTAACCGTTGATATTCATTATTCTTTAGGTATAAATATTAATAATCAAGCCTTAACTTCAGAGGGGTGTTGAGGTGCTATTTCAGGTTCATGAAAACGAAAAGTCACGAGTTTGGAAAGGCATAAACCTATAAGAGTGTAGATGTTCAAAACCCCTACACCCCTATATCCTTATATTCAAACTTGTGCGTAAGTCGTGACTATCAAGGATTGACACTGATGGGAGTGCCATTCAATTCAGACTCAGTAGTTGCACCAACTGCCATTGGTGGAGACCATTCACTGACGCGGTTATCATCTAGGACGGCTCGGACTCGATAAGCAAGCTGAGTTTTATGTACCAACAGAATTAAATCACGGTTGAGTAAACCTTGTGATTTTTTGTTTTCGTTGGATGCAGCTTGGAGACGAAAACAGCGATCGCTTTGACGTTGTAACTTTGGCGACTTACCCTCCACCAGCACCTTTTGCAATTCGTATTCTTTAGCCCCTGGATAAGCATCCCAGCAAAGTTGCCAGTAGGTTGACCAGCTAATTAAATCTGTTGTTGATTCCTTAACCTCATCCGACAAAGTAGAAACAAGTCCAGTGACTGGAGGCTGTACAACTTGGGGCTGCTGTGCAGCTATGGATGAACCGACATCAATACCTAGCATCAGTCCGAATATCAAACTTAGCAGCACAATCAATCTTAGTCCTCGTAATGCCGCAACCCGTAGGATTTTCAAATTCATAGTCATGCAAAAAATTGCTTAAACCCATTCTCCAAAATTAGGCAACAGATGCAGCAAAGGAAAATCTTGCTACATCTAAGCTTCATTAATAGGACTTACGCAAATGTCATAATCAAACTAACTGTAGGGTGCGTCAGCCCCAATAATTTCGTACAGATTCAAGGATTTTCCACATCTGACGCACCCTACAATTGTGCCAGTTGCGTAAGTCCTGATTAATTGTAAATTGCCAATTAGTCTTACCACTCCACCCGTGAAATCAAGCTGCCGTTATCGGCATAGATAGTTTTCGAACGGATATACGTTCTCGCAGGTAGTGTGGAATTGAAGACCGCGCTTTTTTCTCCCACGGCTGATTTGTTGCCGATGACTGCACGGAATATCACAGCGTTAGGTGCTAAACCTACGTTATCACCAACGCTAGTTTCCGGGCCAGTAGCAGCACCATTCACAACCTGCCTACCCCCATGAACTAGAACACGAGGCCCATAACCATTCCCATTACCAACAGTCAAACTAGTTGTCTCTAAAGCATGAAAGACAACATCGTTTGCTAGACCAACAAGTGTGCCAATGTTAAAAGGTTGACCCTCATCAGCACGAATGGCAATTCTATTACCTAGTTTGTAGTCTAAAGCGGCAAGAGAATCTTGCAGAACCACATTGCCGATGATGCGGTTACGGTAGTTTGGATCTTGAGTGACAACCCCACCTATGGTTGGCAAACCACCAGGGTTAAAAGCGGTGACTGGAGCTAGATTTATCCCTGTTACGTTTGACAAGCTAGCTTGGGCTAATTCTGTATAACCTTTGGCAAATGCCTCATTGACTTCAATGACACCTTCCTGCAATGCAACGTCGGCTTGTGTCAGGTTAGCTACCTTCCCCAAACTGTTATCAGTAGCTTGTGCGTTAGTAGTCACATTTTTCCCTGGGAGGACAACTTTACCAGAAGGTAAGGTCACACCAGGGCCAACCCGCGAGTGAAAATTGACTACAGTGTTGTATTGTATGGTTGCACCGTCTATTTCTGCGTTGAAGGCGATGAATGTCTCTGGCTGAGTGTTACTAAAGGAAGTACCAGTACCGGAGTCAGTGAAAGGCCCGGTTGAGCCACTAACACCGATTGTGGCTGCACCTTTGACAGTGGCCAAGTGTGCCAGAATTACTCGCTTACCAATAGTTGCTCCTGCTCCTGAAGCTGTAATGCTCACTTGGTCTTGGGCGTTGGAATCATCGCCGATGGAAATAGGGCCATTGGTAGCATTTAACCTAGCAAATGGGCCGACGTAGACTTTTTCCCCCAAGGTAATATTTGTGGGATTGGTGATTATCGCAGTTGGATCAAGAAAACTAGCTGACGTTGAGGCTGCTGTACTCGGACATACAGGTAAATTCAACGTCGTGGGATTACAAGAAGCAAAGGCTGGTTGTGCATCTACCTGTATAACTGTTACCAGCGCTAGGATAATTGCAGTCAAGGCACTAAAAATTGTGCGAGGTTTGAACATTGAAATAAGGCTCCTCACGAGCTATGGAGTATTTATTTGCAGAATAATTTGTGTTAACGAGGAAGAGATACTATTCAGCGTCTCTACGGTGAGCGAAACGCCAGGCCAATCGCAGGAATTAGCAAAAAATCATATTGCCATAATTCCCCTTTTCAACTCTTTCCTACTTGCTTATAAGATAGAGAATTAACCGCCCCAAAATCCGTTCAACAAGTTATAAACATTGAGAAATGTGACCAAGTCATCTATCAGACCAGTAACAATACCAAGAAGTGATATTTGTGGAATTGTCGTTGTTGCGGAGGCAACTGCATTATTATATACAGTCTCCCAAGCATCCGGCCCAGTAGCCGTTGTTCCATAAACTTGTGTACTGACAGCCAAAGTAAAGCCAAGCGCAGCTAAACCGGCTAGTATTGTGCGACGTTTTAACATTATTATTTGATACCTGATAGTTTGCCAAATTTGTTTGACAGGGTAAACCGAAAAGGTAAGGAAAAGTAGAAACTTTTCAATTTACCTAAGCTAATGACTCACAATTATTACAAGCAGCGATTAGCATCTCACTGTTAGAGTATTTTAATATTATTTAGTAATTTAAGCTAGATATTTTGATATTAATAAAATTTATATTTATAATAAAAATGCGTTTCAACATATCGTTGAAAACTTGTTAAATTACATAAGTATTGGCTACAAAAAATATCTGCCTGAAGATGGATTTTGAATTTTACTGGTATGAAAATATCTTCTACAAGAAGATACTAGACATAGGTACGACAGAAAAAAACTATTAATATAAAAGGCTTACAGCCCTTTATATTAATAGTTTTATAACTGTTTATGCGCTCATTTATCTGGCAAAGGTAGTAACTGACATGATGTTTTGTAAGTATCCCTTGTGTGAATATATGGTGGATGGAATTTGCATATTAAAATATCTATGACTAAATTATTTTGGTTCTTGCGGTAATTTTATTAGCGGCAAAGAGGAAAGTTAAAACCAACCAAAGGCGCAACATGATTTTGTCAGATCAGCAAAAGCGAGCGATCGCATTCATAAACAAGTCGCTATTAACGTATAATAAATGACTTGATATCCAGAATTTACTGACACCTATAAAAAGTTGACAATACCCAGGCGCAACACTTCTCTGGTAAAATCACAAGAATATCCGATAGTTGCATCAGCCAGAAACTTGCCAGCCAAAGATTCCTTAGTCACCCCATAGCCCCCAAGAATTTCCACGGCTGTTTGTGCGTTTTTGATGGCCACATCGACAGCAAAAGTCTTAGCTGCTGGTGCTTTTACAGTAGCTGCAAGTTGGGGAGAAGTTTCTGCTGTGCTTGCTGCATCCCAAACTATAAGCCTTGCAGCTTGGGTGTTAATCATCATATCCGCTAGTTTTAGCGCCACTGCTTGATGTTCAATAATCGGACGACCCCAACTAATTCTGTGCTTGGCATAATTCAACGCATACTCATAAGCAGCACGAGCCAAACCCACATAAGAAGCAGCCAGTCCAATAGCTACTTCTGGAAGTAACATCAATAATTTTGCTGCTTCCCCCTCTTGTCCAATGAGATTTTCTACGGGAACGGCGACGTTATCTAGACAAATTTCCCCATGATGAGAAGCTTTCCAACCAATCATTTGAGCCTTTTTGCCAAACTTAATTCCTGGTCTATCAGCCTCGACGTAGAAGATAGACAAACTTTCATGCAATGGTTTAGCGATCGCAGTCCGAGCAATGATAAAGTAGGCATCGGCAATTCCTCCATTTGTAACTAACGAAGACTTTGTGCCATTAAGAATGTATACATCACCATTGCGGACAGCAGAAGTTTTTATGCCGATATTGGAGTCGGGAATTGGGCAGAACAAATCAGAAGTAGCGACATTAGGTTCACTTTCTGCGGCGCTAAACAGATGGGGTGTTTCAGAATTCACAAACGATAGTATACGTTTTTGTTGTTCCTGGGTTGCTACCCTAGTCACAAACAGCGACATAGCAGCGTTGAGATTGAAATAACTACAAGCAATACTGGCATCAACAGCCCCTATCTCTTCCAGAACTATAGCCAAATCTATGCACTTACGCCCCCTACCCCCTAACTCTTTTGGTAGCATCAAGGATGTGAATCCCAAACCTGAACCTTTATAGAAAAGAGATTTACAAAATTCCCAAGGTTCGATTTCAGGATTGTTAGACTCTTCGATGATGCGAACAATAGGCGCAATTTCATTTTGAGCAAAGTCACGAGCTTGGTTCTGCAAAATCTGCTGTTCTTGAGTCAGGCTAAAGTCAATCATATTTATCCTTAGTTGATTTACATACTTAACTTCGTCTGAGGTATTAAAGCTGACTGTGGCAAAATTTACTATTATTTATTAAGTCTCTCAATTAAGTCGCTATCAGGACTGACGCTGGCACTTGGGGTAGGGTGCGTCAGATGTGGAAAATCCTTGAATCTGTACGAAATTATTGTGGTTGACGCACCCTACAGTTAGTTTGATGATGACACTTACGTAAGTCCTAACTATTTAATCCATTTAACAGAAGAGATAGATGATATTTCTGTTAATTTACAAGTGGATAAAAGTATGCTTTATACCTTTACAATTTAAAATATTCAAAATTTATCAGCAATGAATAATATTTTGATTCGCTTAACATTTTTTTACTTTCCACCGAGAGTAATGAAAGAGCGATAAGAAATATTGCAGCACTAGTGGCAAAATGCGCCGACTCAGACATGATAGGTATGAGTAAAAATTTTCATCTCCCAGGAGCGCCGAGTAAATTGGAAAGTCGTATGGAAAAAATCTTGGTGGTAGACGACGAAGCAAGCATTCGCCGGATTTTAGAAACGCGCCTTTCGATGATTGGTTACGATGTGATTACAGCTGGTGACGGCGAAGAAGCGTTGACTACTTTTCGCAAAGCTGATCCTGATTTAGTGGTTTTAGATGTGATGATGCCAAAGCTAGACGGCTACGGTGTTTGTCAAGAAATACGCAAAGAATCAGATGTTCCGATTATCATGCTGACAGCTTTAGCCGATGTTGCCGACAGAATTACAGGTCTGGAATTAGGTGCTGATGATTATATTGCCAAACCCTTTTCTCCGAAAGAGTTAGAATCGAGGATTCGTTCAATACTGCGGCGGCGCTTGAGTAAAACTAGTGCTGAAGGCATTCCCCGTTCAGGGATAATTGAAATAGACAATCTGAAAATTTACACAAACAAGCGCCAAGTCTACAAAGGAAACGAGCGGATTCGTTTAACAGGTGTAGAATACAGTTTGCTAGAGTTACTGGTAAGCCACAGTGGAAAATCATTTTCTCGTGGAGAGATTTTGCAACAGGTGTGGGGTTACAGTGCAGAACAACACGCGGATACTCGTGTGGTAGATGTGCATATCTCAAGGTTGCGATCGAAGTTAGAAAACGACCCTGAAAATCCAGAATTTATTTTGACAGCTAGAGGGACGGGCTATCTTTTTCAACGCATTACTGAATCAGAGCATGAGCTATGAGAGAAGTATAGCAGTAGCCACATAGGTTATGACAAGGATGAATCATAAAATCTTTATGACAAGCGGCTTTTGAGCCTATCACCCTCCGGGTTCGCCAGTTCCCAGGGCGCGGGAAACCCGCCTACAGGACTGGACTCACCTGTCCCCTGTCACCTGTCCCCTGCTATAAATGTCCTTGACTTTTCACGGCATTTGCAATATTGGTTTACTTGCAAATAGGGTATGGAAAATTCTTCCATACCCTATTTGTTAACCGTTAAGCGTGACCTACTAGTTTTTCTCCTTTCAACATCCGCACTGCGGCTTCTAATAAAGCCTCTTCTAGATAAGGCTTGGTAAAGTAACCGCTAGCACCGAGTTGTATTGCCATTTGTCTGTGTTTATCCGCACCTCTTGAGGTAAGCATGGCTATGGGTAAGTGGTTGAGGTTGGAGTCTTTCTGAATGCGTGACAGTAACTCCAGACCGTCGCAACGGGGCATTTCTATATCGCAGAAGACGATATCGCAAGGCAGACCGGAGCGGAGTTTGTCCCAAGCTTCCTGACCATCACGGGCTTGTTCAACGCGATACCCAGCTTTGTTAAAGGTGAGGGATAGCAACTCTCGGACTGTGATTGAGTCATCGACAATGAGGACAGTTGGGTCAATCTTCTCAGCCGGGGTTTCCACGGCAGCAGGTGGTGTTGCTTGTTGCCAAAGTGTGCCGCCACTGTGTTTGGACATCCGTCCTTGGAAGATATCGATAATTTCCAGTACGTCAGCAATGGGCATGATGCGACCATCACCCAAGACTGTAGCACCTGCTACACCTATTGGTTTAGGTGCTGGGCCTTCAAATTGTTTAATAACAATTTCTTGTTCACTCAATACTTGGTCAATTTGCAGGGCGATTAAGGTACTACCCGATCGCGCTACCACGACGGAAATCATATCATCATCTCTGGTTCCGCCGTAGACGTTACCCCGACTGAGTTGACGATTGAAGGTTAACAAGTCTTTCAAAGGTCGGAATGGTAAGACTGTATCGCGCCAGGAAATGAAGGACTGTCCATCGGGACTTTGATGAACGTTTTTCGCTGGTATATCTAAGGTATCTTCTACACCATCCATTGGGAAAGCAATCCGTGCTTTATCGGAGACGCAGCACAGCGCTTTACAAATACTCAAGGTGAGTGGTAGACGAATTGTAAAGGTAGTTCCTTTGCCGACGGTAGAATCTGTATTTACCGCACCGCGAATTTCGCTAATTTCGGAACGTACCACATCCATTCCTACGCCTCGACCGGCGATTTCATCGGCTTCGTCTTTGGTACTAAAACCTGCTTGGAACAGCAAGTCATAAACTTCGATGCGGGACATACTTCGCGCCTGTGCTGGTGTCATCATTCCCAACTTCACGGCTTTGGCTTTGATGCGTTCGGTATCAATTCCTGCACCATCATCACCCACGGAAATTACCGTTTGGTTTCCTTGGTGAAAGGCGCGGATGGTAATGGTTCCCACTGGTGGTTTGTTGGCGGCTTGCCGAATTTCTGGGGTTTCGATACCGTGGGCGATCGCATTATTCAACATATGCGTCAGTGGGTCATTGAGATGATCCAAAATCATCTTGTCAATTAAGGTATCCCCACCTTCAATGACTAACTCTACCTGTTTACCAAACTTAATCGCATTGTCGCGTACCCCCCGCCGCAAACGGTCAATTGTCTGCGAAAATGGAACCATGCGGGCGCGTGTCAGTCCCTCTTGCAGTTGGGTGGTAACTTGGCGGAATTGTCTGGCGACTCGCTCAGTTTCCTCGGTGACGAAATCGATGTCGCTTGCTGACTCCCGCACCCTGACGATGAGTTCGATCATTTCTTGAGACAGGGTGTGGAAGGGAGTGAAACGATCCAATTCGAGTGGACTCAAATTGCGATCGCTATTTGTATCCGGTTCATGGTAGATAACTTCCCTAGTTTTGCGACTGGCTAACAAAGAAGCTTCTAATAGCGATCGCTCATACAACTCCTGCATCCTCGCGCCTACATCTGATAGCTGTTGCACCTGAATCAGCAAGTTATCTAATGATTGTCGCAACCGTTCTTGATCCTGTTCTAAGGTGTTGCGATTAACCACCAATTCACCAACCAAATTGCTCATTTCATCCAACTGCTTCACCGGCACTTTCATCGTTTCTTCAAATCTTGCAGTCCGCCGATTTGAACCACGTGCAGTTTTGCCTACAGTTTGTTTGATTGGCGATGAGTGAGATATGGTTTGGTCTGCTTCCGCTAGCAGTTTTTCCAAATCACTAAATTCATCTCCTAAGTCCGGTGACGCTGGAGGAGTAATAGGAGTAATTGGCGTAACTTTGGCTACAACAGGTTGCGGTTGCTGCGGTGCTTCCGTATTGTCTCCACCCAACAAAGCTTCTAACGCAGCAAAATCATCCGTTGCTATAGCGTCATTATCATTGCTGGGTGTAGATTCTACTGCCAACAATGCTTCTAAATCTGCAAATTCATCTTGAATATGAGTATCTTCGCTTACCGGGGGTGCGTTTTCCTCCTCATCCTGTGTGACAGCTTCCCCTAAAAGCGCTGATAAATCTGCAAATGCGTCTGCGGCTTCAGAATCGGTAGCTTCTGGGCTATCGCCAGTTATCATTAACTCCAATTCATCAAATTCTGAGGTAGATATATCCTCAACAGCAACATCTGTTAAACCATGAGTTTCCGTAATTGATTCATCTAGGGTTAACTCTGATGAATCAGCATCTGTAATTAGTAAATCATCACCTAATTCAAGTTCACTGCTTTGTTCAGATGAAGGCGTTTCTAGAATACCTAAATCATCTGTAGACTCAAAAGTGATATCTGTCAGTTCACCAATTAACTCTGATTCATCAGCATCTGTGATTAGTAAATCAGCACCTAAATCAATTTCACTGCTTTGCTCAGATGAAGGCGTTTCTAGAATACCTAAATCATCTGTAGAGTCAAAACTGATATCTGTCAGTTCACCAATTAACTCTGATGAATCAGCATCTGTAATTAGTAAATCATCACCTAATTCAAGTTCACTGCTTTGTTCAGATGAAGGCGTTTCTAGAATACCTAAATCATCTGTAGAGTCAAAAGTGATATCTGTCAGTTCACCAATTAACTCTGATTCATCAGCATCTGTGATTAGTAAATCAGCACCTAAATCAATTTCACTGCTTTGCTCAGATGAAGGCGTTTCTAGAATACCTAAATCATCTGTAGAGTCAAAA
>NZ_JACJSG010000006.1 GCF_014697625.1 Anabaena azotica FACHB-119
CGTCACAGCTAAACCACGGAGCGTTTAGCCAAGTACGCTAGGGGACGTTTGACTGTCCCGCAAGGTTCACTCCTTGGAAGATAACTGTTCTGAGCAACGTCTTTAGACTTGCTTGGAACAACAGTTTGAATCACTGTGACTTTAGTCCGGTGAGAGTCAAATAGGGTCACGCTCCCTACCAGAAAAATTTGCTGACAAACTTTTCACAGGTAGATGTGATATAATTATCTATCTGGAAGTTAATATGTGTGAATACTAGCTTTTCTGCGCTAGGATAAGACAAAGATATAAGTGTACACTACCCACTCAGGCAGTTGCATACACATGGCTAATATGGCATAACCACTACGGAGACTAGAACCAGGAACAAATCAGCATGGTCAATCAGAACTTAACCGCTACTGAAATTGGATTTACTCACGAAGATTTCGCTGCCCTACTTGACAAGTACGACTATCACTTTAGCCCTGGCGACATCGTACCAGGTACAGTTTTTAGTATAGAACCGCGCGGCGCTCTGATTGACATAGGTGCGAAAACAGCAGCATATATACCTATACAAGAAATGTCTATCAACCGGGTTGATGCCCCGGAAGAAGTTTTACAATCAAACGAAACAAGAGAATTTTTCATCCTCACCGATGAGAACGAAGATGGACAGTTAACACTTTCCATCCGCCGGATCGAATATATGCGTGCTTGGGAGCGTGTACGCCAACTGCAAGCAGAAGATGCTACCGTGCGTTCTGGTGTGTTTGCTACCAACCGTGGCGGTGCTTTGGTAAGAATTGAAGGACTCCGAGGCTTTATTCCCGGTTCCCACATCAGCACCCGCAAACCCAAAGAAGAATTAGTAGGCGAAGAACTACCTTTAAAATTCTTAGAAGTAGACGAAGAACGTAACCGCCTAGTATTGTCTCATCGTCGCGCATTGGTTGAGCGCAAGATGAACCGCCTAGAAGTGGGCGAAGTAGTTATCGGTACAGTTCGCGGTATCAAGCCATACGGTGCATTCATCGATATCGGTGGTGTTAGTGGCTTGCTGCACATCTCAGAAATTTCTCACGAACATATTGACACACCCCATAGCGTGTTCAACGTCAATGATGAAGTGAAAGTGATGATCATTGACTTGGATGCGGAAAGAGGCAGAATTTCCTTGTCCACCAAGCAATTAGAACCAGAACCCGGTGACATGATTAAAAACCGTGATTTGGTTTACGATAAAGCTGAGGAAATGGCAGCTAAATACAGAGAACAATTGTTGGCTAAACAACAAGGTATTACTCTACCAGTTGAAGATGCAGAAGATGTAATTGAGGAAGAAATTCCTTCTGCTACTGAAGATGTTGTGGAAGAAGAAATTCCCGCAGCTATTGAAGAGTAAGACAGTTGTAGTTTAACTCATCCAAAATATCAAATTCTTATATAGAAGAGGGACTTTCCCTCTTTTTTTATTTTCAATTTATCTGAGGTGTAATACTGTGGCAACTATTAAGTGTAGAGACGTTACATTTACTAACATTCAAGCAATTTTATTTGACAAAAATGGTACTCTAGAAGACTCAGAAATTTACTTGCGATCGCTCGGACAAAAAGTAGCCAGAATCATCGACGCTCAATTTCCTGGTACTGGTGAACCCCTGTTAATGGCTTATGGCATCAACGGCGATATCCTCGACCCAGCAGGTATAATGGCGGTAGCCAGTCGTCGTGAAACAGAGATAGCTACAGCCGCCTACATCGCCGAAACTGGAAAGGGATGGTTCGACTCACTTAGAACAGCAAGTCAAGCTTTGGATGATGCAGAAAAGTATCTTGACGTAACTCCAGCACCTTTATTTACAGGCGCATTAGAAGTTTTACAGTCACTATCAGCAGTCGGACTTAAACTTGGTATCGTTTCCGCAGCTTCAACCCAAGAAGTGAAAAACTTTGTCACCCATCACCAATTAAGTAATTACATCCAAGCGCAAATAGGCGTAGATGACGGGCCAGGTAAACCAGACCCTATATTATTTTTACAAGCCTGCGAAATATTAGGAGTAGAACCAGGTGCTACGTTAATGGTAGGTGATGCTGTTGGTGATATGCAAATGGCTCGTAACGCCAAAGCAGCAGGTTGTATTGGTATTAGTTGGATAAACAAACCCAATAACGTTTTAGGTGCGGATGTCGTGATTAATAAATTAGATGAAATTCAAATTTTAGAGGTTGGTAATTATATATAGATTTTTTTATCCTAGTGAGGTACAGACAAGAATAATTGAACGCAGATGAACGCAGATGAACGCAGATAAATTTGTCCCTCAGCAAAGTAGGAAACGTTATATATTTGCTAATCTCTATTCTCTGTTCCCCAATACCCAATTAAAGATTCATCATGGAGAATATCAGATGCTACAAGTAAAACATCGATTTCAAACTTTTGAAGAATACCTATCTTATGATGATGGTACAGATAAACTCTATGAGTTATTTAATGGAGAGTTAATTGAAATTTTTCCAGAACCAGGAACTAATGTTCAAATTGCAAATTATCTTTTACTCATTTTTGCATTAACTGTAGGAACTAATCGAGTGCGAGGTCATGGTTTAGAATTGGAAGTGAGGGGAGAACCGAGAAACCGTTATCCTGACTTAACAATTATTCGAGAAGAACATATTCAGCAGTTAGCAAAGCGTAATACTATACGCCTATCTATGCAACCACCTCTACTGGTAATGGAAGTAGTTAGTCCTGGGGAATTGCAGAGAGATAGAGATTTTATCGCCAAGCGATCGCAGTATCAAGATTGTGGTATTCCTGAATATTGGATTATTGACCCTGAAACTAAAACTATCTTAGTCTTAGAACTTATCGATAAGACATATACTGAAGTAGGAAACTTTTCCGGTGAGGATTTAGTCGTATCTCCACAATTTAGCCAACTTAATCTCAAAGTATCACAAATATTTACATCAGAAAATCAAGCTTAAAAGTCATTAGTCATTAGTCATTAGTCAACAGTCCATAGTCAAAAAAATTTCCTCTGTTTTCCTAGTCCTTAATCCCCAGTTGCTAACTATGCAAAACACAGAAACAACATTACAACTTCGTCTGTGGACAGTTGAAGAATATCACCGGATGGCTGAGGCTGGTATTTTTGGCGCAGATGAACGGGTAGAACTTTTAGAAGGAAAAATTATTTGGATGATTGCTAAAGGAACAGCGCATAGATCAGCAGTGTCTCGGACAGATAGATTACTACAAAATAGTTTAAAAAATGTAGCCCTAATATGTGTTCAAGACCCGGTAAAGTTAAACGAACGGTCTGAACCAGAACCAGATATTTCTGTTGTGAAAGTTGACCCTTTAGACTACGCAGACCACCATCCTACACCATCAGAAGTTTACCTAATTATTGAGGTGGCTGATAGCAGTTTGAAGTTAGATTGTGAGACTAAAGCTCAAGCTTATTCACAAGCAGGGATTAAAGATTACTGGGTATTAGATGTAGTTAATCGTCAATTACACGTTTTTCGAGAACCAACTCCAGAAGGTTATAAAGTCAAAGTAGTTTTAGCAGAAGATGAAACTATTACACCTTTAGAGTTTCCTGATTTGCAGATTGTGGTTTTAGAAATGTTACCACCTGTGATTTAAGATGAATGCGATCGCCTACCCTTACCATAAGTTAAAGCGATCGCTATAGCAATAGCCAAGACAGTTAGGACATCAGAAAATGAGAAAACTTATACAGTAAAAGCTTTTTAACTCTGTCACCCTCCGGGTTCGCCAGTTCCCAGGGCGCGGGAAACCCGCCTACAGGACTGGACTCACCTATCACCTGTCACCTGTCCCCTGCTATTTTTCCTAAAAAACTCCCCTAAGACGCAAATCAGCCTCTCTTACTTGTCCAAGGCCCCCAAATTGCCAGAGTAATACCCGGACTTTGAATATTCACAAACAAAGTTCTACCATCTGGGGAAAAACAAGCTCCACAAAATTCGCTATCATTCAAGGCGTTACGGGCAAAATTGTAGAGTTTCCCTTGGGGTGTTACACCTCTTAAAAAATTCTCACCACCTCCATCTTCACAGAGAATGAGGTCGCCATAAGGTGAAACAACTATATTATCCGGCATATCTAGTTCTTCCCTAGATGTAGACTCGACAAACAATTCAACGGTTTCATCAGCCGGAATGTAGCGCCAAACTTGACCACCACCACGACCCCTATCACTACCACCACTCAAATCAGGGCCTCCACTGGTAGCAACAAAGTAAAACTCACTCTTCCCATTCTTCTCGGTGTACCAAATACCCTCACCACGCACAAATCTAGCTGCGCCTTTATTACGACCTTCTACTCGCACAGTATCTTCGGCTGGGTTGGGTTCCTCAATTGTTACCCAATCTACAGAAAACTTCTCGCCTACATTAAATTTTAACGAGTTACTTCTAGCATTGGAAGTATCAACCCCAGGTCTAGAAATTATCCTTAAAGCTTGGAGAACACCACCTTGTTGTAACTTCCCTGGAACTTTGGGAATAAAACGATAGAAAAGGCTATTGGATGTATCTTCAGTTTGATAGACAATTCCAGTTTTAGGATCTACCGCCACAGCTTCGTGATTAAACCTACCCATAGCAACCAGAGGTACTGGTTCTACAGGAGAAGTAGCACTGGCTGAAACTTCAAAGTTAAACCCATGTCGCTTTAGCAGTCCATTTTCTCCATTTGGTACACTGACATTTTCTTCACAACTAATCCATGAACCCCAAGGAGTCGGCCCACCTGCACAGTTGCGAATGGTTCCACTTAAAGAAACGAAGTGTTTGATCAGCTGACGATTAGCACCAACAACTAAAGTTGTCGTACCACCATTAGCAATGGGATCATAGGGTTTTGGGCCTTGTGTTTTTGAACCAGTCGAACCAGTACCAAGTTCGTGATTACGTACTAAAATTACTGTATTTCTAGGGCCAGGGAAAGCCGCCATCCCATCATGAGCGCCAGGTACTGAACTACCATCGTTCATGAGTTCGCCAGTGCGAGAGAAAGTTACATACCCAAATCCAGCAGGTAAATCTAACAAGCCGTTGGGATCTTTGACAAGTGGCCCGTAACCTCCACCAAATACAGGTTGACCATTAGCTTTCCTTGCAATTAGACCTTCTAAAGGAGAAGCAAGTACCGTACCAGCAGCGCTTGCACCTGCTAATGTAAAAAATTTCCGTCTAGATAATTTCATGACTATTTTTTGGTTCTTTAAAATGCCCTGGTAAAGGCTAATAATCTTTGTTTAAGATTTGGTAATCCTTGATTTAAAAAATACTTTTTTTACAAAAAACATAAATATATTTTTCCTCAAAATTTCAAGAACAATATACAGCACATTTCATCTGAGTGAGGTACACAAGGGCGGGCAAGATGCCCACCCCACAAGAATTTTATAATTTATATCTGTACCTCATTTAGCTGCAACTTGCTGTATATTCATCAAGCTATTTACATCCTGATTTCAGTTAAATAATTCTATTATATAGATAAGCAAGTTAATAAACGCTTCCATACTTGCCATTATATAAATGCCAAATTTTCCACTGTCGCTGATACTAAAAAATATCTGATTAGGTAACGATATTTGGTTAAAAGAAGTTTAAAGAAAATTTAATTAAAAGAAATTATAATACTTGACTTAACAACCTATATATTTTCTATTTAATGAGCAAAATAAATTTCAATCTATAAAAACTAATTTGCATCCAATGATAAAATTCCTCTAAGATATTTCGTTAGCTATAAATGTTTAGCAAAATATGGTGTAAAGATAATTCCTCAGTACTAGTGAATGTATTTATCAGCAAATAAGCCTCATAGTACAGTCAGTTCTTACTTTTAATGTGCTGAGTCACATAGCGATCGCTCCAACAACATCATAATTTACTTCTATTACAAAAATGAAAAGCATTTGTAACCAAATCCAAACCACAGTAACCATTGCAGCCGTTGCTTCAATGGCTACTATAATTAATCTTCCCAGTGCTAACGCTGCTTCCTACCGACTCGATTGGACAGGAAATCAAGGTTATTCGGCTCAAGGTAGTTTCAGCTATGACAATGCTTTACAAGGAAGTATTGTGACAAAGGATCAATTGGATCGTTTTTCTATTTCCTTCTTTGACCCTCAAGGAAAGTTACTACAAAGCTTCAAATACAATTCTCGCAATGTGAGCAGTATTGCTAATTTTAACTTCGATACAGTTACAGCCTCTGTATTACAAACTGGCAACTTTGACACATCGAACGGCTTTGATTTAGGGAGCAACTTTAACACAGATGTAGTTGGATTTTTCTTTTATACCTATCAGAATCCTGATGTAGGATTATCTACAGCTACTATCTTTTTGAAAGATGACCTCTCACCGGAAGTATGCAACACATTTCCCAACTGTAGATTAGATAATGGTGGTCAGTTGACAGCAACTCTAATTCCTGAACCTGGAACACTTTTAGGGCTGTTGATGGTTGGGTCTTTCAGCAGACTACTTAAGAAAAAGCCAGCATCTATCTAAACAGCAAAACTGAAGAGTCTTGTGCAAGCAAAAATAAAATTAACAGGACTTACGCAACTGACACTTGGGGTAGGGTGCGTCAGATGTAGAAAATCCTTGAATGTGTACGACATTATTGGGACTGACGCACCCTACTGGCTTGTCTAGACTAAAACGTGGCAATAGGTTTGGAAAAATTGAACGCAGGTAAACGCAGATGAGTAGGGGCGCACAGCTGTGCGCCCCTACAGATAATGGATGTGTTGCATATCTTGCACCTTCTCAATCAGCAGGTGCTGATGCAATGCCCACCCTACGAAATAATAAGCTTTTGGGACTATTATTTTCGAGTGGAAGAGAGTGGTGCAAGATGTCAACCCGATTTCTGTGGTGGTGTTTTCAGGCTTTAGCCTAACCCCCCTTACTGTGCCTCTGGTAACAGTTGTCAAAAACTGCTTGCTGCATAATAAGCTTCTACAGGTGGGAAAACAAGGCGCTTAACTTGTCATGGCTTCTGGGTTGAGCGTACCTGGATAGTTGTTCCATATTTGCTATGCTAGCTCTTAGATTTTTGGCGATGCTTTGCCAGCATACCAATTCTCCAAAAGATGCCAACAGGCACAAATCACCAAACTCCTGCTGCATCATGTGTTTTTGAATTGTGTAGCCTTACCCTAGCGGCAGGCGATCGCAAATTAGCATAACTGAGCGATCGCATTGCATCTAAAATTGGGTAAATTACTTTCCCATTGCCAATGTCAATATATTTCCGCCCAAGTATTTTTTAGCTTTAGTTATCTCTGTCGCAGCTCGCTTGCATCACCATAAGTACAAACAATCGTACCTATGAGTATTTTTCACCAAAATAAATCCATAGGCCGTTAACGCATCTTGACCGCTCATCAATACTTTCGTCATCCAAAGGCTCTGAATGAATAGTTTTGTTCTACCGATAACATTTTTATTGAAAAATTGTGTAAAAAGTTGTAACAGCATGATTTTTGCCACAGTAAGCCAGATTACAGACAGGGCAACATAATCATGCTGAACGTTTCATATATTTTCATCTTGTTTTATCAATTCTCGTAGTTTTAAGGTTTATGTTAGATTTAAAATCTTTCTTATAATCAAGACAGAAATCTTTGTATCTACCAAAGGTTCTTATTTATCCTTAATAAGTAGTAATAATTTTTTAAGAATGCCAAGGATTCTTGTAATAGACGATGACCCAGCGATTTCAGAACTCGTTGCTGTCAACCTAGAGATGGCTGGCTACGATGTCAGCCAAGCTGAAGACGGTATCAAAGGACAAGCCCTAGCTCTCCAGCTACAACCAGACTTGATCATGCTTGACCTAATGCTGCCCAGAGTAGATGGATTTACCGTTTGCCAACGCCTACGTCGGGATGAGCGCACAGCTGAGATTCCCGTTTTGATGTTGACGGCTTTGAGCCAAACTCAAGATAAGGTAGAAGGCTTCAACGCGGGTGCAGATGACTATCTTACCAAACCGTTTGAAGTAGAGGAAATGCTAGCGCGGGTACGCGCTTTGTTGCGACGCACCGACCGCATTCCCCAAGCAGCCAAACACAGTGAGATTTTGAACTACGGCCCTCTCACCTTAGTTCCTGAAAGGTTTGAGGCTATATGGTTCGGTCAAACCGTGAAGCTAACTCACCTAGAATTTGAATTGCTGCACTGTTTGCTACAGCGTCACGGACAGACAGTTTCCCCTAGCGAAATTCTGCGAGAAGTTTGGGGTTACGACCCAGATGATGACATAGAAACCATTCGAGTACATATCCGTCACTTAAGAACTAAGCTAGAACCAGACCCCCGTCATCCGCGCTATATCAAAACGGTATATGGTGCAGGATATTGCTTGGAGTTACCCAGTGTTCCACAATCAGGTGAGGGAGCTACCACATCAGTTGTTGAATGAAATCTTGCTGGCTAAAGTATTTACTCTCAGTTCTTGATTTCATTAATCCGTAAGCTCAGGTGTCACACTGAGGGAAATGCAGTTGGCAAGGTAGAGTAGTCTCAGGGGAGATATGCTCTTCGATCAGCCGCTTTCTATGCGTCTACAGTCCCCTAAGCTACGTATCCTACAGCATGACACTTGTATCCCTACGAATCAACACCAAAATTAATTAGTGGTTGAGGGCAAAAGTTTTGATAGTTTGTAGTAAGCACTTTATTGCCGTGATTTTCAGGACTAAAGTCCTTACTACAAACAGATTTTCCCCTCATCATTAACCCTAAATAATAGAATGGCACTCCCTTTTAAGATTTTGGGAGTGCCATTAACATATTCAGTAAACAGTTATCAGTGAACAGTTAACACAACCTGATAACTGATAACTGATAACTGATAACTGATTGAGTCCCCAGCCCCTGATTTAAGGCGCTAAAGCATTACCACGGATGAGACTACCAATTGTCTTGGCGGTAATTTTCAACTGGGTGATGGGGTTAGCGGGGACAACTGTTTTATACAAATAGCTGTCGAAGGTGAGCTTTTGTACATCCAAGTCAGCGCACATCTCTACAAATGCTTCGCGGGTAGCGTCGGAACGATAGAAGACTGTTTGGAGGATGTCTAGCACTTTGTAGGTGAGTCCGTATTTTTTATCCCAGCGTTTGAGATAAAGCTTGAGTTCGTTTTCTGTAGGAATGCGGCTACCATTTTGGGAAACTTCGACAATGGTTTCTGCACACATCCGCCCAGATTTAGCAGCAAAGTAAATCCCTTCGCCGGAAGACTTGGTAACGTAGCCAGCTGCATCACCAACTAGGGCAATACGACCGACAACACGGCGGGGACGGGGATGTTCAGGAATGGGGTGTGCTTCTACTTTGATAATTTTACCGCCTGCGAGTTTTTCGCTAGCACGGGCGCGGATACCAGCTTGTAGCTGTTTGATGCTGGCTTTGTTGACGTGCATTGTGCCAGTACCGACGGCTACGTGGTCATATTTGGGGAATACCCAGGCATAAAAGTCTGTGGAAACGTCATTGCCTACGTACATTTCGGCAAGTTCGTTGTAATATGCCATTTTGTCTTGGGGTAAACGGATACGCTCTTGGAAGGCGATCGCATAATTATAATCCCCAGCATCCATCTCTTTGGCAATGCGGGAATTAGCCCCATCCGCCCCAATAATCAAATCTACTTTTAAAGTTTTGGTGACACCTTGCACACTGCCTTCACTATGGTCAACATAATGAATGGTGTATGGGTCTTTGTTGTTTCCAGGTATATCAACTTTATGAACGGTGGCATTAATTAAATTTGCCCCTAATTTTGCCGCCCGGTTCCGTAAGAAGCCATCTAACACTTCCCGACGGCACATTCCTATATATTCTTCTTCTTTTATTAAATTGATATCAACTTCGCGGTTGGAAGGTGAAATCATTTTCATCTTCCGCACTTGGCGATCGATAATCTCTGGTGGTAGGTCAAACTCACCCACCATACATAAGGGAATTGCCCCCCCACAGGGCTTGGCATTATCAAGCTTGCGCTCAAACAGATAGGTCTCAATCCCAGCTTTGGCTAGAGTTTCAGCAGCAGAGGAACCAGCTGGGCCTGACCCAACAACAGCAACCCGTAGTGTCAAAGGTCTTCTCCCAATCTTCACATTTACCGAAAGCATCCTACCACGGTCTTTTGGCTGATTTGGCTCTCTACCTCCCGGTTTTGTCAGAAATGCAATATTCCTTAATATTTCGATACAAATTTGTCATTAGTCATTTAGTCATTAGTTATTAGTCCATAGTCAATAGTCTATGGTAATTGGTAATTGGTAATTGGTAATTGGTCATTAGTCCAGAGTTTTTTCCTCTTCTTTCCCCAGTCCCCAATCCCCGATTCCCCAATCCCCAATCCCTACCCTCAGATAGTTGCGGTAATAAAATATTTTGGTGAGTGATACTTCCAAATAAGTTTATGTATGATATAAATAAAACACGGTAATCCTAGCAGTACGCCGTAGATAGATTTGCAGAGGTATAGCGGCAGTGGGCATAGTAGTTGAGAACGTATCCAAGCAGTTTGGCAGCTTTCAAGCTGTTGATCAGGTCAATTTAGAAATCCAAAGTGGTAAACTGGTAGCCCTGTTGGGGCCTTCTGGCTCTGGAAAGTCTACCTTGTTACGCTTAATTGCTGGTCTAGAAACGCCAGATAGTGGCAGAATCATACTGACAGGCAAGGATGCTACCAACCAAAGTGTTCAGGAACGGAATATTGGGTTTGTGTTTCAGCACTATGCCCTATTTAAGCATTTAACAGTCCGGCAAAACATTGCTTTTGGGTTAGAGATTCGCAAGGCTCCGGCTAATAGAATTAAAGGGCGAGTTGAGCAGTTATTAGAATTGGTGCAATTGAGTGGGTTAGGCGATCGCTATCCTTCACAACTTTCCGGTGGTCAAAGACAGAGGGTTGCTTTAGCCAGGGCGCTAGCAGTAGAACCAACTGTACTGCTTCTAGATGAACCTTTTGGCGCTTTAGATGCCAAAGTCCGTAAAGACTTGAGGGCATGGTTACGCCGCCTCCATGATGAAGTTCATGTTACCACAGTTTTCGTGACTCACGACCAAGAAGAAGCAATGGAAGTATCTGATGAAGTCGTGGTGATGAATCAAGGGCGTGTAGAACAGGTAGGTACACCCGCACAAATTTATGACAACCCAGCTACCTCTTTTGTGATGAGCTTTATTGGCCCAGTCAATGTTTTACCGAGCAGTTCGAGAATATTCCAAAGCAGCCAGTTAGAAATAGAACATCCAAATGTATTTTTACGTCCCCAAGATGTGCTAATAGAGAAATTTGCTAACGGTGCAACTGCACCTGCTACGGTGAGCAGATTGATACATTTGGGTTGGGAAATCAAAGTAGAATTAACTTTAGACGATGGACAAGTCGTCAATGCCCATTTAACTCGCGATCGCTACGACGAGCTACAGTTAGAACCACAACAAAAGGTATATGTCAAACCCAAGGATGCAAAATCCTTTCCTCTGTACTATTCCATTTAACTGAAATTTGGCAGAAATTTATACCTACTATTAATAGTAATATCTGATGAAAGGGTGAGGTAAAATACTTTACCTTTTTTTTACACATGAAAGGATAATTATAAAATCCTCACATCTAGAGGCTTCTTCGCCTGTTCCCTTTTATCTATCACCTGCTCCCTGCCATAGAGCAAAGTTAACTTAATCGCGAAAAATTACCTCGTTTGTTAGAGTGTCAAGCGATCGCTTATAGCTTATAAAGAAAATAGTTAATAAATTTTTGATTTTAATGATTGATATTTAATGTCAATCAAATTAGAAAAAGACTTAATTTTTTTGCAAGGGAGCATGAGATATGGATATGCAAGTCCTGAGAGAGCGTGCGGGTCTCAGCCGTGCAGAAGTTGCCTTCAGGCTTGCCATAAGTGAAACTAGCGTCCGCAATTGGGAAGCAGGACGTACTGAGCCAACAATGACACCAAAAAAATATTTAGATGCTATACGTTTGTTTAAATGTACACCTGAAGAACTAGCCGCCGCCAGCGAAAAGTCCATTAATCAGCGTCATAAACGTAAGCCTGGAAGACCCAGACGTTTTCCCGAAAATCAGGTAGTTCAAGTCACTGATACTCCAGTTTGTAGTTAAATCAGTTATCAGTTATCAGTTATCAGTTATCAGGGTGATGGTGGGGGATGAAGAAGTCGTCACCAACGCCTTGTTCCAATTGCTGTGGTGTTTCTTCAACGTATTTATGTTCACTGAGCTACTCACGCCAGTAGGAAACAAAAGACTTCTTGCATAAATCTTTTTTTGTCTCACGCATTCGCGTAGCGTCTCGTAGAGAAGGCGCAAAAACGCAAAGAAAAGAACGCTAAGAACGACTTTTGCAAGAGGTCTAAAGAATAAGGGTGCGTTCGTCTGCTACGTAACACACCCTACTGGCGTGGCAAGCCTAAACTTGTGCATTAGCGAAAAATCTATCATCTTGTTCATCTGCGTTCATCTGCGTTCATCTGCGTTCAAATTTATCCAAACCTATTGCCACATTTTAGCCTTGCCAGTCCACTACTGGCGTGGCAAGGCTAAAATAGTGCAATAAGTTTCCTCTCTAACCTCTGTGTCTCTGTGCCTCTGTGGTTAATTAATGCAACATTTTAGTCGTGTCAGTCCACTACTAGCGTGGCAAGGCTAAAGTAGTGCATTAGGTAAAGTCTTGAGCATCAGCATTTATCGGCGTTTATCGGCGTTTATCGGCGGTTAATTTTTTCTCAATCTATCGCCACATTTTAGCCTTGCCACGCCACTACTAGCTATCTCTGTGTCTCCCTCCGGGTTCACCAGTCGCCTACGGAGGGAGACCCTCCTACAGCGCTGGTTCACTGTGGCTCTGTGGTTAATTAATGCAACATTCTCAAGCGTGAGAATCAACCTCTAAGTAGGGAATTAATTTTCTAGCTTTCCGAAGTTTCTTGAGAGAACTTCTTATGGATGGTTTTTCTTTGTTCTCCACTAGCCGCCGTGATGAGATAATCTAGTAATTCTCCTGAGAAGGGAACACGCAAGTGAAATGTGCCATCAGGCTTGAGAGCGATCGCTTTACCTGCGATAGTTACGGTAGCATCAGGATTTGTAGCTCCGTGGATAATTAACTCAGTATCAGCGATCAACCAGAAATCCTCCTGGGGGTCATTGACAACACGAACGGTATCGGAACGGGCTATAGTTACCCAATCCCCTGATGTGGTAACATAACCTAATTCTGTGACATAATCACGATCGCTATGAGGAATTGACAAGTAGCGATCGCGGGTAATTTCATCAATTTCGTACTGCTGTACTAACTGGGGATGTTGGTAACTTAGGTCAAAATTAGTGGCATCATACAGTCTCAGTGCTAGTTGAGTAATTCCATGCTCTGGGAGTGATTGCTGATGATCTGGGGAAATATGCCAACTTACATAAGCCCACTTGGAAGAGCGAGGGCTGAAGACAACGCTACTAGCTGCATCTAGTCCAGGCAAATAAGCCAACATGGGATCTATATACGGACGACTGAAGACACGGACGGTAGCTGAACTGACAATACTCTCCCAGTTATCCCCTGTAAAATAGCCCAGGTCTATGATATAATCGCGCTCGCTTTCTGGAATTGGGACATAGCGATCGCTTGTTCCTGGCGCACATTCATACTGCTGTACCTGCTGGGGTTCCTCATAACTCAAATCAATGTCGGTGACATCATACAGTCTTAGTGTTAATTCTGAGATCCCTTGATGGTGCAACTTTTGCTGATCGTCAGGCGAAACGTACCAAGAAACATAAGCCCACTCAGGATTTCGGGGTCTGAGGACTATGCTACTTGGTTCTTCCTCATCTTCTAACTCAGCCGTTATTGCTGATGCTGTGGGTAGATTTGCTTGGGGAGGGTTAGCCGTGGCTAACACCTGTGATGTTGCAGGTTCCTCAATGTCATCGTTACCAACCCAAACTGGCGTTCCTACTCCTGCTAAGACTGCGCCATTTGCTAAATTTCCTAAACTAGATGGAGTGAGATATTCTGTATCCTCCAATATTTCACTCTCATGGATTTCGGCTGCATCGGCTACTAAATTAAGTGCATCTTCAGGAATATCAGCAAATGTTGGCAATGAGGCGGTTACTTGTGGCTTTTGCCATTTTTCATCTGCGGTAGTTAGTTGTGTAGTTTCATCAGGCGCTTCCTGCACAGTCGTCTGTTGTGTGATATTCGCATCTGCTGCATCAGCGAAAATGTTGTCGAAATCTGGCAAATCAGGCAGAGAATCTACTATATCGCTATCTTCGTTAGCTACGGGTGCTAATTCTGTTTCTTGGGTATTTAAATCTGCTGGCGTTTGGCTGAATTCTGCCACCAATTGCTGATGATTTTCTGCAACAGATGCAGTTTCCTGAATTTGGCGGGCGACATCTGCTGTTTGGTCTTCTAACTGAGTGGAAGCTTTAGGTAGTTCCATCATTTGCGGATAGGAAGTATTGACAACAGCAGCTGGTGCTTCCATATCCCAAGGTGATTGTTCTAGCTCAGGCGGAATTGTGACTTGATAACTACCTGAATTAGTTTCCAACTCTTGAGCAGTTACAGCCTTGCTATTGGGTTGCAGTACATTTGGGTTGTTTTCCAACTCTTGAGCCGCAACAGCCTTGTTATTTGTGGGTTGCAGTACAGTGGAGTTAGTATTTTGGATTGTGGTAGGGTTAGTATTATTACGTATTTCTACTGGCGGAGATGCTTCATTACTAGCAGTTTCCCCCTCGCTGGGAGCAGGGTCTGGACTGCTGTTTGATGCTGTATTTGTGGATGGACGTTTGATAAACCACAACAATAAGCCAGCGATCGCACCCACAGGTAACAGTAACCACCATAACAAGGAGCGATCCAATTGACGTGCTTCTTGTGGCGCTACCTGTGTCGGCTGTGTCAGGGTATTACCTGTAGTTGTCGCATCGGGAAATACAGTTGTGGCTGGTGTAGTTGCTGTGATGGGGGAAGAATTGAACTGTGCGGTTCCCGGTGCGGGATTAGTGGCTGTAAGCAATGCTGGGGTTTCACCTTTGGCGATCGCTAGAGCTTCCGCTACTCTTGCTGTTTCTATCGCCTTTTGTCCAGGTGATGCTAAGGCAAAACCCAGAAATGCGGCTACAGATGGCTTAGGATTTTTTTTGTAAACATATACTAGCGGTTGGGCAAAGGGTTGCGGGTCTTCTGGCGTAGTCTCGCTTACCTCAATCACCCGCACGCCAGGCAATTTGGATATCTGATTGGCTCTAGCATAGCTAATCCCGTCCTTCCCTAATTGTTTGACAATTTCGGCGGTATTGTCCTCACTTACCTGAGTAGCATTAGAGCCTGTGGCAAATGTAGCAGCTTTAAACACCTTATAGCTACTTAGTGTTTGGCGAGTATCGCTACTTTCCGGTCGGTCTATGAAACGAATCTTCCCGGCTGGCGCTCCTAGTTCCGACCAATTGGTAATGCGTCCCCGGAAAATTCTGGCAAATTCCCTCTCGGTTAAGCTACGTTTGAAAGGGTTTTCTTCGCCCACAATGATGGCAATGTTTTCGCGGTGCAACCTCACCTGTTCCAAACCCTGGGCTTTTTCTTCTGGAGTCAGTCCACGAGCCAGAGCTGCTATATCAATACTACCATCTAACACAGCTTTGAGTGCATTTTCAGTACCGTTAGCGGCGAAATCCACTCTAGTACCAGCAAACTGCTGCTCAAAACTCTGTTTCAAGCTTTGATTCACAGCTACCAAGCTACTTGAGCCATCAATTCGCAATGTAGTGCCATTTTCCACAGTTTGCGGTAACTCAAAAGCGGGTTTTTCACTCGCCGACTGTGCCAACATTGGTGCTGACAATAACAGATTTGTTGCGATCGGGGTGGTCGTTAAGGTCAGGAATAATGCCAGATTTGCTATGCCACTGTCTTTTTTTTCTTTTTGCCACATATGCTGATATTCAGGTGGGGAACGGAAAACCGATAAGTTGTAAATTTATCTTGTTATATAGGACAATCCGCGCTAATTATACATCTGGTGTCAATATTTATTAAATCAGTTATCAGTTATCAGTTATCAGTTATCAGTCCTGACAGCCTATGGTCGGGGATAAATCAGCGCCGCCCTAAGTCTTCCACCAATTGCTTCAGTTATCAGTTATCAGTTATCAGTCCTGACAGTCTATGGTCGGGGATAAATCAGCGCCGCCCTACTTCTTCCACCAATTGCTTCAGTTATCAGTTATCAGTTATCAGTCCTGACAGTCTATGGTCGGGGATAAATCAGCGCCGCCCTAAGTCTTCCACCAATTGCTTCAGTTATCAGTTATCAGTCCTGACAGCCTATGGTCGGGGATAAATCAGCGCCGCCCTAAGTCTTCCACCAATTGCTGTGGTGTTTCACTAACTTATTTAAGTACGGGCGGGTTTAGCGGACATATCTGTTTTCCCCATGATTTTCTCAATCAACTCGCCCCTACTTACTGTTGACTGTTAAAACTGATATTTTAATTTGAGATTATCTCAGGACTTACTCATGAAAACTAAAAATCAAGGGTGTAGGGGTATAGGGGTCTAGGGGTGTAAGAGTAGATGAAACAACATCTTATCGTTAGTTTTAGAGTCTTTACTCACTGCTATATTAAAAACCTACACTTGTGAGATAGGGGTGTAAATCTTTAAAACCTTTACACCCTTACACCCAGCCTCAACAAACAATTTTGCTGCGTAAGCCCTGATCTGTTCCCACTCCCCAATTCCCAGTTTCTGACTTATGGCATCTACTATTCAATCTCTACCTCAAGAAGTCGTATATCTCATCACCGCAGGCGAGGTCATCGACTCCTTTGCATCTGTGGTACGGGAATTAGTAGAAAATTCCTTAGATGCAGGAGCGACAAGGATTGTAGTTTACTTATGGCCGCAGCAGTGGCGCATCCGTGTAGCAGATAATGGTTGCGGTATGAATTTAGAGGATTTGCAACAAGCCGCCTCAGCTCATAGCACCAGTAAAATTCGCTCTAGTGCAGACTTATGGAAAATTAACAGTCTGGGATTTCGTGGGGAAGCGTTACATAGTTTAACAACTTTAGCCGATTTAGAAATTATCAGTCGCGCCCCCGAAAGTGTGGGCTGGCGCGTGGTTTATGGTGAAGATGGGAAAGCTATGCAAGTAGAAGCAACTGCGATCGCACCTGGTACAGTAGTCACAGTCTCGAATTTATTTGCCAATTGTGCAGCCCGTCGTCATGGCTTACCCGCCACAACACAGCAAATGAAAGCTGTACAAGCCACAATTCAACAAATCGCCCTATGTCATCCCCAAACCACCTGGCAAGTTTGGCAAAATGACCGCATTTGGTTCACCATCTCCCCCGCCTCCACTGTAGGGCAATTAATACCCCAATTCCTCACCCAAACACGCCCAGGCGACCTACAAGAAGTCAAATTAGAAATACCCAACCCAGTCAATAGTCCACAGTCAATAGTCAATAGTCCACAGTCAATAGTCAATAGTCCACAGTCAATAGTCAATAGTCCACAGTCAATAGTCAATAGTCCACAGTCAATAGTCAATAGTCCACAGTCAATAGTCAATAGTCCACAGTCAACAGTCAATAGTCCACAGTCAATAGTCAATAGTCCACAGTCAACAGTCAATAGTCCACAGTCAATAGTCAATAGTCCACAGTCAATAGTCAATAGTCCACAGTCATCACTCTCCCTAGTCGTAGGACTACCCGACCGTTGCCACCGCCATCGTCCAGACTGGGTGCGGGTAGCAATTAACGGTAGAATGGTCAAGTCGCCGGAAATAGAACAGACGATTTTAGCAGCGTTTCACAGAACATTACCACGCGATCGCTATCCTGTGTGTTTTCTGCATCTGACCATTTCCCCCGACCAAATCAACTGGAACCGCAACCCAGCAAAAACAGAAATTTATCTCAACGATTTAGGTTATTGGCAAGAACAAATTACTCAAGCCATTAACCAAGCATTGCGTATCAGTTCCCCCAACATGAAAGAATCTTTGCATACAACCAGAGTTAGTCAATTACTCAAAGCTGCTGAAGAGAAAGGTAATTATAACTTCAATCCGCAATCAAATACAGCAGATAACAATCAACACTATTTAAAAGCCGTCGCCCAAGTTAGTAACACTTATATAGTTGCTGAACATCCAGGGGGAATGTGGTTAGTAGAACAGCACATTGCCCATGAGCGAGTATTATACGAACAATTATCAGATAATTGGCAACTCATAGCCGTTGAACCGCCAATTATTCTCTATCAATTGTCCCCAGCGCAAGTTTGCCAATTACAACGCATAGGTTTAGATATCGAACCTTTTGGGGAACAACTTTGGGCAGTTCGTAGCCTCCCAGCCATGTTACAGCAACGTGAAGACTGTGCCGAAGCCATTTTAGAACTCAGTTGGGGGGGAGATTTACAAACAGCCCAAGTTGCTGTTGCCTGTCGTAGCGCCATTCGCAACGGTACACCCATGAGTTTACCCCAAATGCAAAAGTTGCTCGATGATTGGCAACGCACTCGTAACCCGCGTACTTGCCCACATGGTCGTCCGATTTATTTATCCTTGGATGAGTCTGCTTTGTCCCGCTTTTTCCGCCGTCACTGGGTAATAGGCAAGAGTCACGGTATTTGATGAGGACGCAGGAGGCAGAAGGCACTTAGAGGCCATTTATAAAGTATAGCAGGGGATAGGTGATAGGGGACAGGTGACAGGTTCAAAACCTGCTTACTATAAAGATTTTGTGATTTTTCAATGTCCTAACCTATGTGGCTACTGCTATAAAAGTCAAAATTGTTCTAACTGTGGCAAAAAAGTGCAGAAGGCTCTATCAACTAGAACCCATATTTGTCCTCATTGTGGATTTACTGAAGATAGAGATATTAATGCCGCGATTAACATCTTGCAGAAAGGGCTAAGTACCATTAGGCAAACGGGAGCTTATAAGCTTCTGACTTTTCACGTCATGTGGAAAAGATAACGACAGACCTAACCCCCCAGCCCCCTTCCCTTGTAGGGAAGGGGGAGCAATTAAAGCCTCTCTCCTTGTAGGAGAGGGGTTTTCCAGATCCCGTGAAAAGTCAGATAAGCTTGGGGAGTTTGATCCTCTAGCTTTGTTGGAGAAAGGAAAGCGGGGTTACGATTGAACTGTGAACCAAGAATCCTCGCACCCTCTACGGCGATGGAGTGTCAATCCAGCATAATCACGCTATTTCCGTTGTTACCGCCATCTCGGCTCTATGCCATCAGTTGCCGATCAAGGTCATCAATCACTCGATAAATAAACTGCTTCTTCACCTCACCAAAGTTAAAGTGTTCCCGGTTGCCGATGGTTCTATCTGCCCATTGCCGCGCGCTACTCCTATTGTTTCCAAGTTCTTGAGCGATCGCAGTCCAATCACAAAGGGTTAGCAAATCTAGCATATTGCTCAATATAGAACTCTTTGGGATGTGCGATCGCCTTCACTGAATCCAGTTCTTTGAATGCGTGCTTCCATTGGCGCAGGCGAGTAAATTCCGCAGGAATGCCAAAACCACGATACTGTTTCAGCGCCGGCCAGTGTTCAAACCAAGGATAGAAAGTAAAATCAACTAAATTGTTAGTGTTAGGGGTGTAGGGATGTAGAGAAATAACACTCTTAAAATTTCTAACACTAACGAAATTGAGTTGAAAGTGAGGAGTAAAAATTGGATAAAACCACTGAGTTCGTAGTAAGGACTTTAGTCTGAGGAAAAGGACTAAAGTCCTTACTACAAACTTGATTTATCGTAATTCCGAGGGTTAAAGACCCCTACGTCTGTACGTAGCAAATTTTCAGTTGGGGATTTAAACCCCAACTGTTCGCGTAGCGTGCCGTAGGCAAAATGTCTTTAATGCGCGAATGCGTGAATGCGCGAATTTTGAATTGTTAATTAGTCCGTTCTACTTAGGTAATTGGTGAAAATTCCTATTCAGTTATTAGTTACCTCTTACCAATTACCTAGTTTGCTAAATGACTACTCGAAACTCATCACTACTAAGGTGCAGGATTGGGGAATTGTAAATTTACTGCATCTATTTCTTTTAAAATTTCTTTACTGAGAACTAAATTTACACTATCTATGTTCTCTTTGAGTTGTTCTAAGGTTGTCGCACCGATAATTGTGCTGGTGACAAACCAACGACTCCGCACAAAGGCGATCGCTAGTTGTGCAGGGCTGATATTATGGCGTTTAGCAATGTCTACATAGGCCGCAACCGCCTCACTTACCTTTGGTTTAAGGTAGCGTTGACCAAAGTTTTGAAATAGACTAACTCTAGCCTTCTCTGGTTTGCCATACAAATATTTACCAGTCAAGAAACCAAAACCCAAAGGACTATAAGCCAGTAAACCAATATTTTCGTAATAAACTGCTTCTGCTAAAGCACCGTCAAATACTCGATTGAGTAAGTTGTAAGCGTTCTGAATGGAAATAACTTTGGGTAAACCTAACTGTTTGGCAGTATTACTAAACTGAGTTACTCCCCAAGGTGTCTCATTGCTTAAACCAATGTAGCGAATTTTACCCGCTTTAATGATATCGGCAAAGGCTTCTAGTTGTTCCACTATGGGTACTGATGGTTTAACCTGGGTGGGATCAAATACTGTCGCGCCGAAACGGGGAACGTAGCGATCGGGCCAATGTATTTGATATAGGTCGATGTAATCAGTTTGCAATCTTCTGAGGCTGTCGTCTACAGCTTGTTTAATATTAGCATGGTCAATGGCTTTTGCTCCACCACGTACCCATTCAAAGCCTCTACCAGGGCCAGCAATTTTTGTGGCAATAATTAATTTATCTCGTTGTTGATGCTTGAGCCATTCACCAATATATGCTTCTGTTTTGCCATAGGTTTCCGCACTGGTAGGCACAGGATACATTTCCGCCGCATCAATAAAATTAATTCCTTGAGCGACAGCATAATCTAGCTGTTGATGAGCTTCTTCAATAGTATTTTGCTTACCATAAGTCATGGTTCCCAAGCAAATATCTGAAACCTTTAAATCACTCTCACCAAGTTGGTTATATATCATAATCTCCGGTTGGTTATTCAGTTTAATATAATGAAATTTTGACTTGAATTGGCTAATTTGTGAAGTAAGAATTCAAGAAAATTAAGCTTATTTACAGCAAATAAGATAATATATTGCTCAAGATAATTACTTTCCCTTTGAGCGAAGTCATTAAAATTAGTATTCATCCAAACATTAAGCTACAAAGTATTTATTACAAGAGGATTTTATGACTAGCAATAAGCCAAGTTATATGTACAACAAACTCCTTATAACCATATAATACTCTAACTCTATCGAATAACCGTATTTAGCTGTTGTTCATTATTGCATAAATCAAAGGGACTGGGAACTGAGGGTTAGGAAATTTAGATTAGCTAATTTTATTGACCAATACCCAATCCCCAGTACCCAATCTCCAATACCCACTCCCCTCATCCCATGCCTAAAGTATTAATTCTTGATGCCGATCGCCAGCCTTTATACCCAATTCGCATTAGTCACGCTAGGATTTTGTTGTCACAGGGTAAAGCGGCGGTATTTCAACGTTATCCATTTACAATCATTCTCAAAGAAACTTTTTCGCAGCCGAGTCTAGAAAAGCTGGGAATCAAAACCACATATATAAAAGAGGAAAATAAAGAAAATGTCCGTATTTAGTAGACCCCAACCCCCCATATTTAACAGCATCGAAGAAGAACGCCTGCACCGCCAACAACGTCTAGCAGCAGCCTTCCGCCTGTTTGGAAGGTTTGGTTTTAGCGAAGGAATTGCAGGTCATATTACAGCTCGCGATCCCGAATTTACAGACCATTTTTGGGTAAACCCTTTAGGAAAATATTTTGGACATATCCGAGTTTCTGACTTGGTATTAGTAAATCGAGAGGGTGATGTAGTTAAAGGCGAGGCATCGATAAATCAAGCCGCTTTTGCTATCCACTCGCAAATTCATGAAGCTAGACCTGATATAGTCGCGGCTGCTCACGCTCATTCAATTTATGGTAAAGCTTGGTCTAGCTTGGGTCGTCTGCTTGACCCCCTGACACAAGATGCTTGCGCTTTTTATGAAGACCATGCCTTGTTTGATGATTATACAGGTGTGGTATTAGATACTTCTGAAGGTAAGCGACTGGCAGAAACTTTAGGTAATAACAAAGCAATTATTTTGCGTAATCATGGCATTCTCACCGTGGGACAAACAGTAGATGAAGCCGCTTTTTGGTACATTACCCTAGAACGCACTTGCCAAGCTCAACTATTAGCTGAAGCGGCTGGTAAACCAAAACCTATTAGCCACGAAACCGCTAGATTAACTCATGGTCAAGTAGGCACATCTAAAGCCGGTTGGTTTAGTTTTCAGCCGCTTTACGATAGGATTGTGCGCGAAGAGCCGGATTTGTTTGATTAGGGGTTGGGGATTGGGGAGATGAGGGAGTAACCCACCCCTAACCCCCCCTCTCACAGATGTAGGTTTTTAATATAGCAGTGAGTAAGGACTGTAAAACTAACGAGAAAATCATTGTTTTATCCACAAGCCAGTTCGCTCAAGTTACTCAGCACTCCCCACTCAGCACTCTTAAAAGTTGCTGTAAATATATACTCCTGTAAACCTATTGGTTTATAGTATTTATAGAGTTGAGAGAAATCATTCTGATGCTTGACCTCATGATTCGCCGCTTGATGGCGAAGTGGAGATCATTAATAAATTTTGGTTTTCCCTGGAAAAACCTTTTACCTCTTCGCCTAGATTCTCCCCTACCAATCACTGGGGCTTTTGTTACTGGTATTTGTTTAAGCTTGTTATTTGCTGCTTGCTCATCGACACCGACGGCTAATTCACCTAGTCCTAGTGCAACAGACGTTAGTAATTCTGCGCCTACCGCCGCTAAAGTATTACGCTTTGGCTATCAGAAATCTCATGTTTTATTGAAAACAAAAGGTGTATTAGAAAAGCGGTTGTCACCAGAGGGTGTATCTGTTCAATGGATTGAATTTCCGGCTGGGCCGCAATTACTAGAAGCGATGAATGTGGGGAGCATTGATGTGGGACACGTAGGCGAATCACCACCAATCTTTGCTCAAGCCGCAGGTGCATCATTAACATATATTGCTGGGATTGCGGCTAGTCCTGCGGGTTCGGCAATTCTTGTACCACAAAATTCTCCGATAAAACAACTGTCAGACCTCAAGGGAAAAAAAGTTGCTTTTCAAAAAGGCTCTAGCGCTCATTTATTATTAGTCCAAGCTCTACAAAAAGCGGGATTACAATATACTGATATTGAACCTAAATATTTGCCGCCTGCTGATGCTCGTGCTGCATTTGTTAAGGGTAGCATTGATGCTTGGGTAATTTGGGATCCCTTCTATGCAGCAGCACAAGAAGCAACAAAAGCCCGTGTCCTAGTTGATGGTACAGGAATTAACAAACAGGGGGGTTATTATTTAGCTAGTCGTAAGTTTGTGACTGAAAACCCTCAAATCATCAAAGCTACATTAGAAGAAATTCAAAAGTTAGAGTCATGGTCTAAAAACCACCGAGAGGAAGTAGCACAAACTCTATCACCTGTGTTAGGAATTGATATTGAAACGATGAGGAAGGCAACTAATAGGCGGACTTTTGGCATTGTACCAATTGATGATAATCTGATAAATTTACAGCAATCAGTTGCAGACACATATTATCAGTTAAAGCTGATTCCTAAGCAGGTAAATGTTAGAGAAGCGATGCTCACAAAAGAACAATACGCTGCTTTTGCTCCATCAGTGAATTAACTAGAACTTACGCAAGTGTCATAATCAAACTAATTGTAGGGTGCGTCAGCCCCAATAATTTCGTACAAATTCAAGGATTTTCCACATCTGACGCACCCTACCCCATGTGCCAGTTGCGTGAGTCCTGACTCTGTGTCTCCGTGTCTCTGTGGTTAATAAATCTCCCCACAAAGACACAAGAAAATCTAAAAGTTATTTTTCTATCTGGAACAATTTATGAGCAACCCAACAGAATTATTGAAATCCCGCTATGGTGAGATTCCTTTTAATCCTGAAATTGTCTGGAATGAGTCTCTGACTACATTATCCCGAAGTAAGCGCAGCCGTGAAGCCGAGATTACCCCAGGCGGCGGTGTTGCATCGGGAAACTTATAAATTGGCGGAACAAGAAGATGCGTTGACGCGAAGCGGCTTGTCGTCAGACATCGCTCACTACAACGACATCATCAAAGAGTTCTATACTGAGCAAAAGATGAATATCCCTGGCGATTGGTCGGAACATTCTTCTAAGCGCGTAGCTACGGTAGAATCATTGAATGGACGCGTAGACGCAAAGCGGCTTGTCGCCAGACATCGCTTGCGTGAAGTATTGCATAGCCTTGGTTTCCAGTTGCGTTAGAGGTGATGCTTCCAGTAGATGGCGCTTTGAATGCTGGAACGTTTTAAGTCAGTATTAACACTTAACAATATACTGAGGGTGGTAATCGGTAATTGGTAATCGCTAATGGTAAAAACCAATTACCTATGACCTATTACCACCCAGATCAACCATTAGATTCCACAAGAACTATTTTTTCTTGCTGGTATTCTTATGGCTTTGCTTTCCGGCTTGGGAATGTTGTTCTTTTGTCCCGCCTTGAGTGTGTTCTTCTTCACCGCTATTTTCTATTTCTTCGGTGTCTTCGTTCTCTTGTTTTTTGCGTCCACCACCATGAGAATGTTTACCACCCTCACGACCGATTTCAGCCATATGTTCTCTATCTTGGCTAACGGTTTCGCCACCTTTGCGTCCGGCTTCACGCGCTTCTTCTGAGGTAAACTCGTGAGCAGTACCCTTGGCGTGTGCGGCTTGTCCACCTTTGCTGGCGATTTCGCGTTGCTTATCTTCATCCATAGAAGCGAAGCCACGTTTACTTGTATCTGACATAATCTTGCTCCTTATTTCTAAGCAGATTTGTTGACTTTATCAGCCAGTAAAAATCTTGTTTTTATTCGTTCTCAATTTAGCTAAGGAATTTAGTTAGGTTCATGACCCATTGGTGGGAAAGATTTTCACTGAGCCTGAACTTTTGACGTATATAGCAGGGGACAGGTGACAGGTGACAGGTAACAGTCTTTATATCTGTCGCATTCTTTTTTCAAATTGGTATTAGGTAAGAAACAGCCCTGGTTTGGAGAGGGGTTTTCCAGATATAGCAGTAGCCACAGAGGTGAGGACATTGATAAATCGTAAAATCTTTATCTACAGGAGCTTTTAAACCTGTCACCTATCACCTGCTATACCGTTAAAACTCAGGTTCCCTATATACTCGAACTTAAACCCAAACGGAAAGTAAACCCAGGACTATAAATTCGATTAACTCGCTCATATTGTTCACCTAGTAAGTTTTCTAAGTAAACTGTCAACCCTAAAGTCTGAGTTAAGGGAATACGACCGCTTAAATCTAGATTCACATAAGATGAGACGAAATCTGTGGTTGTTTCACCAGGGCGGGTGAAAAAAGCTCTCCGCGCACCGCTATTGTAGGTAACATATAGGTTTGCCTGCCATCCTGAGTTTTGATAACCTATACCTGTTTGCAATACAGAATAAGGAATCATCCCCAACTGTAAACCTCTTTCTGCACCTGTTTTAATTTTGGCATCTGTATAAGTGTAGTTGAGAAAAGTTGACCAATTATTAGCAAAATTTAATCGCAAGGCTGCTTCTAAACCATTGGTATCTACTAAACCAATATTTGCCCATCTTCCGCCTACAACTCCTAGACGATTACTCAAACTACTACCAAAATAAGTAAACTGTCCTGCTAAATTCTCTGCTAACTTAATATCTATCCCCGCAGTCCAAGAGGAACCGGTTTCTGGTTTTAAATTGGGGTTTGGTTCCCAACCATGAACTGTATCATAAAAATATAATTGATCTAACCCAGGATTACGTTGTCCGCCCGCCCAACTACCACGCACAGCAACTAATGGGCTAACAGCGTAACGTAAACCCACACTGGGGTTAAGATAATTGCCAAACTGAGTATCAAAACTTTGTCTCAGTCCTAAATCTAGGCGGAAACTATTAGTAATATCCCATGAATTGACGGCAAATAAAGCTGTATTTAATACATCTCTATTTTCAGCTTCGTTAAAAGCGCTTCTATTAGGACTAGAGCTTAAGGCATTACCGTTTAAGTTAGTATTTTTTAAATCCCATCCCCAACGTAAATTGTTGTTGGCAGCAATTTTCCAATCATGGTCAATTCTAGCTGTGAATTGTTGTGTATCTAAATCACCTGTACGATAAAATTCTCTACCATTAAAAACTGTGGGGCCATAGGTACTGAAATAATTCCGGTTATAGCCTAATGTAGTTGTCAGGTTAGAGGTATTGCCATTACCAAGGCGCGTTTTCCAAGATAAACCAAAATTTAAACCATCATGGTCTAGGCGGTCTCTTTGTAGAGGAAAACCAAAATAAACTAAGCCTCTACGACTGCTAAGTGCGGTGATATCTAAATTTAGTGAGTTTCTTGGATTTAAATCTATGCCAATATTGCCAAAGTAAGTGCTAGTTGCTGTATCTGCATTTGATAAGAAACCTTGAGAATCCCGGTTTGCTGCACCTACAGGCACACGATAACGGTTATCTATAAAGAATCTTTCAAAGCTAAAGTTATATTTGGCTGCACCAAGTGAACCGCTAAAACTAAACTGTTGATTATTTAAATTTAAGGAGCCAAATTCTAAACTACTGGATAATTTAGGTTTACCGAAACCTTCTTTAGTGATGATATTAACTACTCCACCAAAGGCTGAGGAACCATACAAAGCAGAGGTGACACCGCTAGATAATTCAACTCGTTCAATGGATTCTACAGGGATGCTATTGAGGTCAGTTGTACCATGATATGTGTTGACATTGTTGTTAATTGGTCTACCATTGATGAGGAATACAGATTGATTGATTGAGGCTCCCCGATAATAAGTACCTGTGTGAATATCTGCACCATGACCAACATCATTGACGGCAAAACCGGGCATTCTTTTTAAGACATCTGCGACGCTGCTAGCACCTTGTTTTTTAATTTCTTCTTGATCTATAACGTAGGTAGGTGTAGATTCTGGGATTGTCTCTGGTTCGGCGATCGCCTCTATAGTAATATCTACATCATCATCAGTATTTTCTTCCTTTGCTGGCTGTACGTTTGGCTGATTTTCTGGAGTTGACCCGCTTGGCGTAGCTTGAGTTAATAATTCAGCACTAGTTATGGGTAACTGAATTTCACTTAAATACGGAATATTTGTATTATCACTTTGTTGAGTAATTTCCGTATCACTACCCAAGGCAGGCAATGCTAAAAATAAACTCGGAAACGCAGCAGACAGCCAAAATAAGCTCTTTTTCACTTGCTTGCTCACACACACAGTAGTAACAATTACTAAGTGTTACTGTTACTATATTTGTGCTAATTGCGTCAAAAGACAGGCTGTCATACTTCCCGGCGATCGCAATTAAGAGAAAGGGGAAAGGAATAAGTCTTTACCCCCTCTTGGTCAATTCTATGGACTGTAGACTATAGCAGTAGCCACATAGGTTAGGACATTGATGAATCACAAAATCTTTATAGTAAGCAGGTTTTGAACCTATCACCTGTCCCCTGTCCCCTGCTATAATGACTAATTAAAGTCTTCGTTCCAAAATTGCTTTGATGTTGGGGATAGCAGCTGCAATAGCGGTGAAGTCTGGAGTCGTTTTTTGCCAGCTTTCTCGTTCCTCTAGTCGTTCCGCCCAAGCCAACAAACGTGGATAATCATCCAAAGAGAATCCAAACAGAGTTAAAGAGGGAATTAATGTACCTGCAACTACTTCGGCTAGTGTAAAGTTTTCGCCAGCAAAATAAGTCTGCGCTCCTAAAAGGGTTTCATAAAACCGTAAAATTTTTGTTACAGTTTCCTGGGCTGATTCTAGCTTTTTGGGATCAGTGTCTAGTTCCACTAATGGTCTAGTTAAGATCACAGTAGCAGGCTGAAGCTCGGTTACTGTGATCATTTCTACCATACGAACGGTAGCGATCGCCGCCGCTTCGCTAGGAATTAGGGATGGATGAGGATACTTTGCTTCCAGATAATCTAAAATCGCCAACGATTCCACCACAGGTAAGCCATCATCTACTATCGCAGGTACGCGCTGGAGGGGATTAATAGCAGTGAATTGGTCTTGAAATTGATCCCCATCAAGATTCAATAACAATGGTTCAAATGGAATTTGTTTTTCTAGTAGGGCTACCCAAACTCGACGGGCGTTAATAGAGATGGGATTGTAGTAAAACTCTAGCATCGCAACCTTAAGTTACAAACTACGCTCTTCACTATAAGGCTCATAGTTAAAATTTTTGCTACTTTATCTCATATCATTTGTAACGCTTATAATAAGCATTTTTCATGAAATAAAGAGGTACATTACTCTAGGCTCTAGTCCCCAATCTCTAACCTCTCTCCTTGGTAATCGGTAAAAGCTTATGTCCAATACTCTTCTCACACTGAACCTAGTTGAAGGTTCCGTCTCTTTCAGTTTTTCCCCCCAAGCGGCGCGGGAATTAAAGGCGGAGATTGACCAACTAATGGAACGCCTCAAGGCTGTTAGTACTAAACCAGCTTCAGGTGCTAAGGTAACTCCCCAACCACCCTTAGAATATCGTTACACGGGCGAGGTTTTCTTGGAAATTTTCTGTAATCCCAATATCTGGCCTAGCCCTTTTGCAGCCAAGGTATTACTTACCGTTCGTGATGTCAGCATTCGCTTAACTACAGAAGCTGAACTTACAAGAGTGATTGAAGATATTAATCAGTATTTAGACCAGGTTGGTTGACACTCGCCGCAATAACTGATATGTTTCGCCTTCTCAATAAGCTGACGTGAGTTCGATGAACCTCTCCCTCCCAACCTCCCCTAAAAGGCGTTCGCGTAGCGTCTCCGTCAGGAGAGGGAGGAGAAACGAAAACCTCACCCTCTTACTCCCCTCTCCTCGAAGGAGAGGGGTTGGGGGTGAGGTCAAAACAACGCTTGTCGAACTCACGTTAAGCTGGTGGCTCCCTGCACTCCCCACCCTACGAAATAACTGTTAGGACTTACGCATAAAAACGAAAAATCAAGGGTTTGGGCAAGGGTGTAGGGGTATAGGGGTGTAAATCTTTAAAACCCTTACACCCTTACACCCTTACCCCCCTACACCCTGTCTCAACAGATAACCTTGGTGCGTAAGTCCTGACTGTGTAGATGCGGTTAGAAACCGCCCATTTTCTCAAAAAAACTACCGGAGCAGTTTCACATGGAAAACCGCCCCGGTGAGAGAATCTGGATAAATTAATCAAGTTAATAGAGGTAATCTACACAAAAGCTTTTTTTAGGCACTCGTTAAATTGCAGAACTTGTAGAAAATGGAAAATAGGGGACTTTGGATCGGGATGGAATTGGTCAAATCTAGTTATGGAGGCGTAAACTCCCAATCCAAAATCACAATTATTGAGGAATTTTGAATTAGTCGTTGTCCCATTGTTCTCGACCGATGAGGTCGCCAATGCGATCGCGTAATAAGAAGTCACATTTCTCTAACTCACACTCTACACAAACCCACTCTCTCGCAGGAATGTATTGGCAGAGTGTATAGATAGGCTGTTGTCTGCTAACCATTCCTTTTTCTACTAATCGGCGTGCTTCGTCCTGAATTACGTCCAAAGAGTAGTAATTGATAGAGGACACCGTATTCACACTCATGATTTTTACTCGCAAATTTACACTTAACGTTCTGTTCGCTCTCAATTATGGCAACAAATATGACCGGGATTGGTCTAGGGCGGATTTTTTTGTATTTTACTATACGGAACTATTTTCATTTTGACGCTAGACACCCTCAAAATATTTAAAGAAATATTAAGAATGTCAAAATTTCCTGACATTAGTTCCCAAAGCTGCACACAACAAGATACCGAGGTTGCTAAATTAATTGCTGCAATTGATGATTCATCGGGGTCAACAAGATCAAGAATGTCGGCTAAATCTACCTTGAGAGTAGATTCTTTAAAAGAAAAAAGTTCATTAAGTTAGATGACATAGACCGGAAATTATGGATATGAAAGCATTTCTATAACCCTTAAATTCAGCAAACCCAACAGTCATAATGCAAAGTCGCGGTATAAACTGTTGCCAGAATAAGGCTAAATTACACTAGGAAGACAGGAAATGTGCCATAAGTTAATAATTTCTTAAAGCGACCTGTAATTTATTAGCGATGGATATTATCAGGACTAGCTGATTCTTTGAGAGAGATATCTGTCAAAGCTTTAAATCACATCCCTCTAGGGTAACAGTAGCTAGATAGAGACATATCCCGCTTACGGCGTAACTCAAAAGCTGCAATTGTTACAATCACTACTCAAGTCATAATTCCATAACATATATTTACGTTAAGTAAAATTAAGGAATTATAAACTTACGTTTAACATGAAAATTTGTCTCTCAGTGAACCTTTCCAGACCAGAAATAGCAAGGTGGTCAAATGGTAACATCACTGACAACACAAGTCTTAGGGGTTCTCACCCCTGATTTTACAGTTATCAGTTATCAGTTATCAGTTATCAGTTATCAGTTATCAGTTATCAGTTATCAGTTATCAGTTATCAGTTATCAGTTATCAAGTCTCAACAGACAACCTTGGGGTGTAAGTCCTGAAAGTGCTGAATTGCATATTCAATACCCATAAATTTAAACAGACGCGATTGAGTCATACCATTTCACGAAAAGTATGATACAGATGTAAACTTGGAAAGTCTTGCTGCATCTAAGTTTTTTAATGGCGAATTGTAAATGGGTGTCACGTCTGTTAAATTTTGGCTGATTATTCAGCGCTGGCTAAAAATACTAATCTGTTGAATTACCCTAGCCTGTATGATCACTCGTCATCTTCTAACGATTCATCTGCTGCTGGTATATTGTCAAGCGATCGCTCATTTTCTAATCTGTTTAACAGCGATAATACTTTTGTGCCTCGTTCGATGGAACGGTCTTCGATGAAGATAACTTCTGGAGTGCGACGTAGCCTAACTCTTGCACCTAGTTCGCTGCGGACAAAACCTGTAGCGGATTTTAAGCCAGCCATTGTTTCGGCTTTGGCTTCTTCTGTACCATAGATGCTGACGTAGATTTTGGCGTGTTGTAAATCTCCAGAAACATCTACATCTGTAACGCTGACCATACCTGTACCCACACGATCATCTTTGATACCGTTAATTAGCATTTGGCTAACTTCCCGTTTAATTAATTCAGCAACACGGGAGACGCGGCGATTTGTAGCCATAAAAACTTCCCTCCTCACAGAGGTTGGACAACAACATCAATTTCAGTCAAAAAGGACAACACCAACACTTAGCATCAGGATGTCCTAGCCTAGATTGTACCTAAGCCTAGCATGGCGCGTAAGGTAAAGGTAATGAAAGCCAGCCCGCCTACAAGTAAACCGAGAACGGCAATTAAGGTAACTGGACGTTTCAATAATGGGAATAGGGGGGCAAAAGTGTTGAGGAAAATACCCAATACAATAGAAATTAAATAGCGGGGGTAGCGAAAAACGTTATCCCAAAATCCGTCAAACATTTTAATTGAGGCTGCCTTGTTATATACTTAATGTTCGTTTTGATTTACTTTATCAACATAATTGTAATCCAACTTGGCAGAAAAATCCGCAATTAATATAAAATTTGCTTCGTTAGTTAGATTTGCTATATTTAGTAGCCTGTAGCTTAGTCTGAGTGTGATGGTGAGCCAAATCCCCAAACAAACTTGCCCACGTCCATTTTTAAAGTGGGCTGGGGGTAAAACCAGGTTAATTCCACAATATGAGCCATATTTACCTAAGAATTACCAAACTTACTATGAGCCGTTCTTAGGTGGTGGTGCTTTATTCTTTTATCTGCGACCCAAGAAGGCTGTTTTAACTGATATTAATTTTGATCTGATTACGACTTATTGCTGTGTGCGCGATCGCGTTGAGGAATTGATTGCACTCTTACAGGAGCATAAGAGTAAACACAATCGAGATTATTATTATACTGTACGCGGCAAAACCGTTGATGATGAATTAGAACAGGCGGCAAGATTTATTTATCTTAATAAAACTTGTTATAACGGTCTTTATCGAGTCAATTCTCAAGGGAAGTTTAACGTTCCTTTAGGGAAATATATTAATCCTAATATTTGTCAAGAAGACTTACTTAGAGCCGCTTCAGCCGTACTTTCCACTGCCAAAATTCAGCAGGCAGATTTTACCGAAGTGCTGAATTATGCTACCAGCAGTGACGATTTTGTTTTTTTCGATCCGCCTTATTATCCTATTAGTAGCACTAGCTATTTTACAGGTTATAGTCAAAATTCTTTCGGGGAAAAAGACCAAGAACGTTTAAGAAATACTTGTGCAGAATTGGCTAGCAATGGTGTTAAAGTTGCGGTGTGTAATTCTGACAGTGAATTTATTAAAAAAATATATCAAGAAATAGGTTTTAATATTTATTCCATCGAAGCTGCACGTTCAATCAACTCTAATACAAAAAAAAGAGGGGCAATTCAAGAATTACTCATTACATCTTACTAAAAGTTTTATTAGCCCAAGCGATAAACCTGTCGAGGGTATGCACTGCCAGGAGATTATGATTAAAATTAACTTGTCGTCTTAACCAATTAATTGCCCCTTCTCTCATCCCTTCACCGCCGATGACAACAATAGTTGGTGCTGGATAATATTCTTGGATATTCAAGTTCAAATAAGGAAACTTTTCATCAACCGAACCACCACTTTCTTGCCATTTACATTCAATGATTAATTCTGGGGTATTTGTTGGTAATCCCACAACATAAAAATCAACTTTTAGCGATGTTTGATAAACTCCATTCCCGATATAAACTTGTTTAGCGTAGCGTTTTTTTAATAAACTGGCGTTAAGTAAATATTCTCTTGTGACATGATTTCCGATTTGAAAATATTCATAAGCAGTTAGTATGGCTTCTACATTAGTTTCCAGAATCCTACCTGACTGATTTGCTTTTGCACCCGGAGTCATGTTTCTCTCCAATCATTCTGCACCAACCCTAGTTATATCAATTTTCAATTGAGATTTGATCAGGCTATTTTTTAGTACAATTGCACTAAATAAGTCTGGAAATGTTGACAAAAAAATCTGGGTTAAGGGACTAAATGCAAAATGTCGGGTGCGTCAGTAGGAAAACCCCTAGCTACACCAAAAAAATATTTAACTGACGCACCCTACAAACTAGGAATGTTGACAAAAAAATCTGGGTTAAAAGTAATATCCAATTTGAATAAACACCTATAATTAAGGTATGTGGTTGGCGATCGCCATTCAATCACAAGGCTCAGACCGTTCCAAAGAATGCCTGATACATAAACATGGGTGTGGACGCACAGCAGCCAGTCCCTACGGGTAAAAGCCTCAATACCAGATAACTAGCCCCCAGTCGCCAACCTCAAGAAAGAAATCTCAATAATAAATGAACTTTTCTATTAATATTGAATTACTGACTACAGAAATTCAGCATTAACTTAGCTATCATCTGAGGTTTGACCGTGACTGTGAGCCTGCCTTCCCCGACTAGTCTCTCACAAACAGAGATACAGACTCAATCTCCCAGTTCAGCACCACCAGTTGTGGAACCCAAGCGGGTGACTGGTGGCTTTGCGCTACTTGATAGCCTGCTACGCCACGGCGTTGAGTATATTTTTGGTTATCCCGGCGGAGCAATTCTGCCCATTTATGATGATCTGTATAAGGTGGAAGCAACTGGCAGTATTAAGCACATCCTAGTGCGGCACGAACAAGGGGCGGCTCATGCTGCCGATGGTTATGCGCGTGCTACTGGGAAAGTAGGAGTATGCTTTGGTACTTCTGGGCCTGGGGCTACTAATTTGGTGACAGGTATCGCTACAGCCTTTATGGATTCGATTCCTATGGTAATTGTCACTGGACAAGTACCCCGGAAAGTGATCGGTACAGATGCGTTTCAAGAAACCGATATCTACGGCATCACCCTACCCATAGTCAAGCACTCTTACATAGTACGTGACCCCCAAGACATGGCGCGAATTGTGGCAGAGGCGTTTCACATCGCCAGCACAGGTCGTCCTGGCCCGGTTTTGATTGATGTACCAAAAGATGTGGCTTTTGAAGAATTTGACTATGTACCAGTAGAACCTGGTTCAGTGAAGTTACGCGGCTATCGTCCCACGGTGAAGGGCAACCCCAGACAAATCAATGCCGCCATTGAGTTAATTCGCGAAAGCCGTCGTCCTTTATTATATGTAGGTGGTGGGGCGATCGCATCTGGCGCTCATGCAGAAATTAAGGAACTGGCTGAGTTATTCAACATTCCTGTAACTACAACCTTAATGGGTATCGGTGCTTTTGACGAACACCATCCCCTATCCTTGGGAATGTTGGGAATGCACGGTACAGCCTACGCTAACTTTGCTGTCAGTGATTGTGATTTGTTGATTTGCGTGGGTGCAAGATTTGATGACCGCGTAACAGGCAAATTAGATGAGTTCGCCTCTCACGCGAAAGTAATTCACATCGACATCGACCCCGCCGAAGTTGGCAAAAACCGCGTTCCTGAAGTACCTATCGTTGGTGATGTGCGGAAAGTCTTAATTGACTTGTTGCGTCGCTGTAAGCAAACCGGGACAAAAGCTACACCCAACCAAAACCAAGAATGGCTCAACTTAATTAACCGTTGGCGAGAAGACTATCCCCTAGTCGTTCCCCAACATCCAGACAGCATTCCTCCCCAAGAAGTAATTGTCGAAGTTGGTCGCCAAGCACCCCACGCTTTCTACACTACCGATGTCGGTCAACATCAAATGTGGGCGGCACAATTCCTCAAGAATGGCCCCCGCCGTTGGATTTCTAGCGCCGGTTTGGGGACAATGGGTTTTGGTCTACCTGCGGCGATTGGTGCTAAAGTGGCATTTCCCGATGAGCAAGTAATTTGTATTAGCGGTGATGCTAGTTTCCAAATGTGCTTGCAAGAATTGGGTACAGCAGCACAATATGGTATTAATGTCAAGACCGTAATTTTAAATAACGGTTGGCAAGGAATGGTGCGTCAATGGCAACAAGCCTTCCACGGGGAAAGGTACTCTTGTTCCAATATGGAAGTAGGGATGCCAGATATTGAGTTATTGGCAAAAGCTTACGGTATTAAGGGGATTGTAGTGACTGAGCGGGAACAGTTACAAGATGCGATCGCCGAAATGCTAGCCAGCGACTGTCCGGTAATCATGGATGTTCGTGTTACCAAAGATGAAAACTGCTATCCTATGGTAGCTCCTGGTAAGAGTAATGCTCAGATGGTTGGTTTGCCGAAGCCAGCACCAAAGGCTAGCACTGAACCAGTGTATTGCAGTCATTGTGGTACATCAAATGCACCCAATCACAATTTCTGTTCTGAGTGTGGGACTAAGCTGTAATTAATTAAGGGATGCTTGTAAGAGCAAGCATCCCAAACAGGTACAATTTTACACAGAAACTGGTGTTTGCAGATTGACGCTCACTGCTTGCAACTCTTTCGCCTTCTCCTCCGGTAAAGCATCATTAGCAAACATCCCGGCTGCGAGTTCAGTTCCCGCCAAATACTTCAGCCTGTCGCTGGTGCGATATGGGGGGTAAAACTGGGCGTGTAGATGTGCTTCTGGATGGGGTAAACCATCTGTGGGTGCTTGGAACCAAGCCATGAGGTAAGGGAAGGGACGGTTCCACAAGCCGTCATATTTGAGGGTGACGGTTTTTAAGGCTTTAGCTAGTCCTTGGCGTTGTTCGGGGGTAAGTTCGGCAAAACTACTCACTGGTTGAATAGGTGCAAGCCAGACTTCGTAAGGATATCGCGCACAGACGGGGACGAAGGCGATCGCCACTTCATCTCGATATATAATCCGTTTGTTATCAGCTATTTCTTCTTGAATTAAATCTTCTAACAGCCCGTGCCGATGTGCTTGATAATACTGTCGCTGCATCTCCAACATCCGCGCCGGCACAGGGGGAACAAAGGGGTAGGCGTAAATCTGCCCGTGGGGATGGTGCAATGTTACACCAACCTCAACACCTTTATTTTCAAAGGGGAGGACGTATTGGATCTGCGGATTTGCCCCGATTTCGCGGGTGCGATCGCCCCACACTTCTATCAGCAAATCCAGGTGTGACAATTCCAAGGAACTGAGGGAAGCACGGGCATCTTGGGTAAAAACTACTACCTCACAAGCTCCATTGGCTGGTAAGGTTTCCACAATCGTCTGCGGTGGATTATTTGCCGTGGTAATTAGGGAGGGGAAGCGGTTATCAAACACCGCCACATCATACTTACCTTGGGGTAGTTCCGTGGGAAACTCAGGGTTGGTGGTAGGCGCGAGGGGATTATATTCTGGGGGCGGCATGAATGTCCGCCCTTGACGGTGGCTGGCGTAAGCTACCCATTCCCCCCGCAAGGGATGCCAGCGCAAGTGAGGGTTAGCTTGCACCGGCTCGTTGCTAGGGCTGGGGGCTTGTAGCTGATCACAGATGGGATAGCGACTATATAAAGTCAACTTGCGTCCATCGGGCTTTAACAGCTTGTGGGAGTACATAATCCTTTTCCTGAGAGGGTGGCTGCGCGGATGGCTTCTATGGGGAATTTGGGAGTGCGATCGCCGTACAATAAACCGTTAGCCTCTTGGAATGTATCTGTGAATTGGGTGTAACAGAAGCCGCTAAACATCTCGATATTATTGACCGTTTCCAGCAGCGTAGAGTATTTGATTTCCAACTCAGAAATATTTGAGCAGCTTTCATAACCCCAAGCCTTATCTGCATCGGGAGTATCCGATGGGACATAGGCTATACCACCAAACTCGGTCAACATGATGGGTTGTCCTTGATGGGGATAGTTATCCAAGGTGAGGATACGTCCCCCTGGACGGCTGCGCTCAAATAAATCTGACATCTGAATATCTGGTCTGTAGCGATGGGCTAATCGCTCAGGCTTCTTGTCATAATCGTGGATAGCGAGGATATCTGTATCTGTACTTTCCCAACCATCGTTACCAATGACTGGACGAGTCGGATCAAGAGTCTTGGTGAGGTGATACATCGCCAATACGTAGTTACGATGAGCAGCAGTTTCCACTAAGTTTGGTACACCCCAAGATTCGTTAAACGGAACCCAAGCCACAATACAAGGATGGCTCACATCTCGTTTGATAATTTCCGTCCATTCACGGGTCATACGTTCCACAGCTTTTGGTGTAAAGCGGTAGGCACTGGGCATCTCTTCCCATACTAACAAGCCCAACACATCTGCCCAATATAAAAAGCGGGGGTCTTCAATTTTTTGGTGTTTACGGACTCCGTTGAAACCCATAGCTTTAACGAGTTCTACATCACGCCGTAAAGCTTCATCATTGGGTGCGGTCATCAATGAATCTGGCCAGTAGCCTTGGTCAAGAACTAGACGCAGATAGTAGGGGCGACCGTTGAGCATGAAGCGATCGCGCTGAATTGTCACCGTCCGCAACGCTGTATAAGATTGCACCTCATCTATGAGTTGGTCTTGATACCATAGCTGAATTTCCGCATCAATCAACGTCGGTCTTTCTGGACTCCACAGCAAATCATTCCGACAGTCATCAATTCCAGGGTCGCCTAAAGCTATCCGACGGCTAATTTCCCCATTGAATACTTCATAACTATCGCTAGCTATCACCAGACCATCAACGCTGAGTTTGACTTTAACTTGGACACCAGAACTAGGTACATCACCAGCCAAACCAATATCAAAGCCAATTTCCCAGCGTTCACAGTCGGGTATCCAACGCAAATGGCCGAGATAAGTGTTACTGACACGTTCTAACCAAACAGTCTGCCAAATCCCAGTTGTGCGAGGATACCAAATACTATGGGGTTTCAACTGCCAATCTTGCTTCCCGCGAGGTTTGGCTAGGTCGTGGGGGTCATCATGCGCCCACACTGTCACCTTTGTTGTCCCACTGTCATTTAAGGCATGGGTAATATCAAGACTGAACGAGGTGTGTCCGCCTTCATGTTCACCTATATATTGGTCGTTGACCCACACACGCGCGTGATAGTCCACAGCGCCAAAATGTAGTATTAATCTACCATCTCCTGCTGGGGTGGCAAATTCCCGCTCATACCAGCAATTAGGATGAAAACCTTCATCACCAATACCACTTTTGGTAGATTCGGGAGCAAAGGGAACTTCTATATGATGAGACCAATTGCTAAGATCGGTAGGCCGAGAAAATTTCCCTTTGTCATCAAATGCAAATTTCCACTGTCCATCCAAGCTCTGCCAGTGAGAACGCTTTAACAGGGGTCTTGGATGCACTATTGTTTTTCCACCCCAAAAATTACTATCAGTTTTAGCAGGCAATTCAAATTCACGATTTTTCAAATCTAACAATCTCATCAGAAGTTCTCCTAAATACATATAAGGCAATCAACCCTTGCTATATGTTAGATACAGCCCCAATCTTGGGGTTGTCGGATATAGCATGAGTTTTTGTCCGATTATTATATTGCTCAGTTATAGCTAGTAGTTTTAATTTTTTCAGCAAGTACTATTACCTTCAGCACCGATTTGTTGAAGGTGGAAATAGTTTATATACTCCTAGCTCGTGACATTATGGCACATACATTACCAATAATTGCCAGGCAATCTCAAAAAAAACCATTAAATTTAGGTAACTAATAAATAACACAAACTAGCTATGAAATAAACAGGTTGTCAGACATTTTTTTCTGATTTTTATGTCAATTAATTTACAAAATTAACTGTTAAATAATAAACATTGCCAAATTCTAGCAAAATCGCCAATAAATACCAGCTTTACCGCTTAGACAAGGTTTATAAAGTAAATCACGTCTGATGTGAATTAGGAAAAACTTTTATATCCAAAAAATAGCCTATGCTTGGAGCCTATGAGACTCGGTAGGGGCGGGTTAATCAAATATCATCAACAACGGACGTTTCGATGCTTCAAAATACAAATATGGTGGGCAGTGCAGCGCCTTACAAATTTTGAATTTTGAACTGGTATGATGCGGATGTGATGAGCTGAGGAGTCTGTGAATTGGTGCAAGATGCTGCTTTGTTACCTGTAATTGCGATCGCTATCGGTGCAGTTCCTGGGGCGTTGAGTCGCTATTATTTGACTGAATTATGTAAAACAGCTATGGGAACAAACTTTCCTTATGGCACTTTGATCATCAATTTCACAGGCTGTTTACTCATGGGCTTTTTCTTCACCTTATTTCAGGGAATTAAAGGATTTCCACCGGAAATAGATTTGCTCGTCAGAACTGGCTTTTTGGGTTCTTATACAACCTTTTCTACTTATGGATACGATACCTTGACTCTGTGGCGGAATGATAAGCGGGTAGCCACGATTTTTTATTGGGCTGGTAGTGCAACTTTAGCAGTGGTTGGTACTATATTAGGTTGTTATTTAGCAGAGCTAATTGTTTGATTGTAGGGGACAGGTGACAGGGGACAGGTGAGTCCAGTCCTGTAGGCGGGTTTCCCGCGCCCTGGGAACTGGCGAACCCGGAGGGTGACAGGAGGGGAAATTGCTGGCTGTGACTTAATGATTAGGGAAACTATCATGCAAAATATTTTTATTCGCACTGTTATGGCGATCGCTTTGGGTGCGATTCCCGGTGCTTTAGGGCGTTATTATATCACAGAATTTACCAAAACGATGATTGGGAAAGAGTTTTCCTACTATGGAACGTTTTTTATTAATGTCACTGGCTGTTTTATTATTGCTTTGTTCTACACCTTAAACGAGCAAAAGTTCAGGAGTCTTTCCCCGGAAATTCGGTTAGCGATCGCCACTGGTTTCTGTGGTGCATATACAACTTTTTCTACTTACGCATTGGAGACTTTTACTCAAATAGATCAGGGGCATATTACAGGCGGTTTAATTTATTGGTTAGCTAGTATGATATTTGGGATGTTGGCTGTGCAGTTGGGGGTGACTTTGGGTAAGTTTGGCGGACAATAGAAACAATTTAGCCAAGCCTCTACTACCAATTACAACCAGCAACCAAATTAGCGACAATTTCCACTAGTTCTTCTGGATCAACTGGTTTAGATACGTGAGTCTGAAAACCCGATTCTAGCGCGTGAAGGCAACTTTCGCGATCGCCGAAGGCTGTTAAGGCGATCGCTAAAACTCTTCCGCCATGATCTGGTGTGAGCGCCCGGACTTTACGAATCAAGGTGTAGCCATCTTCCCCAGGCATACCTATATCACTAATTAAAACATCGGGTTGCAATTGAGGCAATACTTTTAAGGCTGCTGCTGCTGATGAAACGGGTACAACAGTAGCTCCATCTGCTTCCAACACTGTAGTAAAATATATGCGGCAATCTTCATCATCCTCAACTAAGAGAATACTTAAGCCAGCAAGTGCGAGAGGAGACTGCATAACAAATAGTCTTTCATTTGTGTTTGAGGAATATCCATGTAGAATATGCAATTTTGCTTTAACTGTGATGACGCTCTTACTCTCAAGGAGTGGCATAACATCTAAAAATTAATTCAAAATCTTTCCCTGTTTAAAAGAGTTAAAAGTTATAAACTTACAACTAATCTACTTACTTTTAATATACCTTTTTTAGTAGACCAGTAGCTAGATGTAATTTCTGAGAGTTGGAGCGAACTTAGTAATAATGAGTTTCAACTAGAAGAATTATGAAAACTGAAAATCCTCCTACTCAAAATACTGAATCCACCACTCAACATAAAAGTAAAGACGAGCTAAATCAAGAAACTGCTGTAGAATTTAGTCTAGGTATTGCCTTGGGAGTTATTACAATTATCCTGGCTGCGGCAACTGCTTACTTTGGACTTATCCGTTTTTAACAGTTATCAGTTAGTAGGGGCGGGTTGATTGAGAAACAGGACTTACGCAAGTGTCACAATTGGTGGTTGGTGCGTGACGCTACAACTCTCATTACTACGTTCAAATATTATCGCTCCTCACACACCCTACAGAAAAAATATGCCAGTTGCGTAAGTCCTAAGAAATTCAAAAAATTTAGGTTTTTTAACCTGCGGAGGTGGTCACTGAAGCTCAATAAGTGCAGGTTTTGTCTGTGTAGATGCTGTTTCTAACCGCCCATTTCACGTTAAATTAATTCATCTGCGTTCATCTGCGTTTATCTGCGTTCAATTTTTGCAAATCTATTGCCACATTTTAACGTGAGTTCGACAAGCATTGTTTTGACCTCACCCCCAACCCCTCTCCTACGAGGAGAGGGGAGTAAGACGGTGATTTTTTTGTTTCTCCTCCCTCTCCTGACGGAGACGCTACGCGAACGCCTTTTAGGAGAGGGAGGTTGGGAGGGAGAGGTTCATCGAACTCACGTCATTTTAGCCTAGACAAGCAACTGCGTATTTTTCAACAATTAAGTATGAATCCTATATATTACTTGGAATTTTGAGATTAAACTAAGTAACCTAGAAATGTAGATGTTTCTAATTTACAGGACTTACGCACCAAGATTGTTGGTTCAGACAGGGTGTAGGGGAACTATTCGCTTGGGCGGTGAGTGCAGTCACAGGTGCGGCTCTCCCACAGTTGATTTTTCGTTTTCATGCGTAAGTTGTAATGGAAAAACTGCACCCAGTGACTATTAGTCTAGGGTTGGCGATCAAAAGCTGGCTATTAGCAGCTATTATCGTCTGGCAATTCTATACACTAGGTATTTGGCAAAAGTCTCATGGTACAAATTCAGCCGGAAATTAAACGTGCAGAGGAACTGCGTCAGTTGTTGCAACAAGCTAGCTATGCTTATTATGTCTTGGATGCTCCGATGATGGAGGATGCAGTCTATGACCAATTGTATCGGGAACTGCAACAACTGGAAACTGAGTACCCAGAATTAATTACGCCTGATAGTCCAACGCAGCGTGTGGGGGAAAGGCCAGCTACACAGTTTCATTCTGTGCGCCACAACATCCCCCTGTATAGCTTGGAGAATGCGTTTAATGTGGAGGAGTTGCAAAATTGGGATCAGCGTTGGCGGCGACAAGTTGCTAAGACTGAGGCTGAGTATGTGGCGGAACTGAAAATTGATGGTTCAGCGATCGCACTCACTTATCAAGATGGTATTTTAGTTAGGGGTGCGACTAGGGGCGATGGGGTGATGGGTGAAGATATCACTCAAAATGTGCGGACAATTCGTTCTATTCCCTTACGCTTGAATTTTGATGGTATCGAAACCATCGAGAAGGTGGAAGTTAGGGGTGAGGCTTTCTTACCTCTGGATGTATTTAAACAAATTAACGAAGAAAGACAAAAGGCTGGGGAACAGTTATTTGCTAATCCCCGGAATGCGGCGGCTGGTACACTGAGGCAGTTAGACTCGCGCATTGTCGCCAAGCGGCGGTTAGACTTTTTCGCCTACACGCTGCATATTCCCGGTATGGATGACGCAAGTATTGCTAACACCCAATGGGAAGCTTTGGAATTATTGCAGAAAATGGGTTTTCGGGTCAACCCTAACCATAAGCTATGTGCATCTTTAGCAGATGTTGCCGATTATTATAAATATTGGGATACGGAAAGATTAAATTTACCCTACATGACCGATGGTGTAGTGGTCAAGCTCAATTCCTTTAAGCTACAAGAACAGTTAGGTTTTACCCAGAAGTTCCCCCGGTGGGCGGTGGCGTTGAAGTATCCCGCCGAGGAAGCACCCACCCGTGTGGAAAATATTGCGGTGAATGTGGGAAGGACGGGGGCTTTAACTCCGTTGGCGGAAATGCGTCCGGTGCAGTTGGCGGGGACGACTGTATCTAGGGCTACCTTACATAATAGCGATCGCATCGCCCAATTAGACATCCGCATCGGTGACACCGTCATTGTCCGCAAGGCTGGGGAAATTATTCCCGAAGTTGTCAGGGTACTTAAGGAACTCCGCCCGGCTGATACTCAACCTTTTATTATGCCTAGTCATTGTCCCGTGTGCGGACAGCCTGTGGTGCGGGAAACGGGGGAAGCTGTAACTCGCTGTGTGAATGCTTCCTGTCAAGCTATTCTCAAAGGTTCCATCGAACATTGGGTGAGTCGTGATGCTTTGGATGTCAAGGGTGTGGGCGAAAAATTGGTGCATCAACTCGTAGATAAAGGCTTGGTGCATTCCGTCGCTGATTTATACGACTTGACAACAGAGCAATTATTTGCATTGGAAAGGATGGGGAAAAAATCGGCCGAGAAATTAATTGAAGCGATCGCTCAATCAAAAAACCAGCCTTGGTCAAGGGTATTATATGGTTTAGGCATCCGTCATATAGGCAGCGTTAACGCCCAATTATTAACCGAGAAATATCGCACAGTCGAGCAATTATCCACCGCCAAACAGTCAGAAATTGCCGGAATTTATGGCATCGGGGCAGAAATTGCTCAGTCTGTTTATCAATGGTTTCAAATTGATGCCAATCAAACTTTAATTAAACGCTTGCAAGGCGCAGGGTTAAAATTTGCCAACACCGCAGAAATAACAGACGTTAATCATGCTAACCTCAAGTTGGTAGGTAAAACATTTGTGATCACAGGTACTTTACCCACATTAAAACGCGATGAAGCTAAAGCTTTAATTCAAAAAGCTGGCGGGAAAGTAACTGATTCAGTTAGTAAGAAAACAGATTATTTAGTTGTTGGTGAAGATGCGGGTTCTAAATTAGAAAAGGCGCAAGCATTAGGAGTTGCCCAGTTAACCGAAGCGCAGTTATTAGACCTTTTACAGGGAGAGTAGGGACTGTTTTCCAATTATTGGTTGAGCAACTTAACTAGGACTTACGCATAAAAACGAAAAATCAAGGGTTTGGGCAAGGGTGTAGGGGTATAGGGGTATAGGGGAATGGCACGCTTGTTAAGCGCAAACCCTTAATATGGCTGGCTTTTAGGGTGTAAGGGTGTAAGGGTGTAGGGGTTCTGCACACTCAAGAATTAATAATTAAACCAAAATGCTTGATAGATACTGTTTTTCTTCTAACCCCTACACCCCTACCCCCCTACACCCAGACGAGCGCGAGAGTTTCACCTTTTCTTAGTGCCATTCGGGTATAGGGGTGTAAATCTTTAAAACCCTTACACCCTTACACCCTTACCCCCCTACACCCTGTCTCAACAGATAACCTTGGTGCGTAAGTCATCGTAGTATTAAACAATACCCAATTTCTAAAAAAATTGGGTATCTAGTGTATCATGAGGACTTTAAGATTCTCTACCCGAAGCCCAGGTATCACGCCACTTAACTGTACCTTCTTTCGCCACTACCCAACGACGATTCATCACATTTTCTCGCAAGGGAGATTGTCCTTCCCGCCATAGGGCATACTTATAACTAATCAGTTTGCCGGCGCTTTCGTTGAAAGGAATCTCGCCAAACCAAGTATTAGAATTGATGTACTCCAGGGGATAGGCTTTGCTAATATCCCAGTTACCCAACTCTGGACAGTTACCAACAACGACGATGGTTTCACCTGGTTGAGTATGCACACCATTAAGTTGGGCGCGGATAATGGTTTGCGCTTTTACCCGTTCACCTACATGGCTGATCACAACTACGCCCCGTTCTGGAAGTTGCAAGTTATGAATCTTCCCATCTACTACCTCGAATTTGTTGCGAGTTAGCGCACAAGTATGTTCACCGTCTGGTAAGTCTGTTTGTACTTCGGGAATGGTGACATCTCCACCCCGGTTGAGGGCGACAAAGCACACAGAGGAACGATAGCGCCGGACGTAGCAGTAAACATCAGGTGTGAGGTATTTTTGCCATTGGCTACCCATCGATACAGAGGGATTTAACCGTCGCACACCAGATAGTAATCTGATATAACGGTAAACCTCACTATCTTTATCCCAATTCTTCATCATGGGACGATTATAGGGGTCATTACCGCCGTTGGTATCGTCGTGCAGATATTGTTCTGTGCCGTAGTAGATGCAGGGGATGCCCCGTGATGTCATAATGAGGGCGATCGCTACTTTCAACATCGCTGGATCAGGGTTCAGCGATTGGAAGCGGGGCATATCATGGTTATCTATAAAGGTGATTAACTCCGTAGCCCCGTTGTAGCGATTATCTTGGTCGAATATCTCTTGGATGAGATGGAATCCTCCTTCTGCACCTTGGGCAAGGGCGGCGCGAATGGCGACACACAGACCAAAATCCAACATTGTCATACCGGAATTGTTGGCAAATTCTACCGAGCGATCGTCACTGGGATGACTGTAAATCCACTCACCAAATATAAACACATCTGGTTTGTGATTATACATATCACCAGTAAACTCTTGCCAGAACCAAATCGGCATATGTTTGACTGTATCTACCCGCAGTGCATCTACACCCCGGTCTAGCCATTGCTTCATTGCAGACTTGATATATTCCCGGTATTCACTATTATTTTCGTTAAAAGTTGCCAAGCCGCAAAGTTCACAGTTCTGCACTTGCCAGTCATCTTCCCAATCTTGCACTTCACCATAATGATGATACCAATGATTGACATCATCATTGAAGTCGGCAATTTTTACACCATCATCATACAACTCGCCTTTGCTACCACTGGTGTCAGGGCTGCTATGGTTACAAACAATATCTAGAATTAACTTCATTTTCCGCTTATGTAACTCTTCAATTAAGCGGTCAAATGTTGTATTTCTTGTTTCTTGAGTGTTGTTTAATGAAGGGTCTTCATCCTTCCCAATATAGCGAGGATTTAGGCGTTTAAAATCCTTTGTCCAATAGCCGTGCATGGCGGCGTTACCAACAAATAATTCCTCGACTTGTTCAAATAAAGGAGTTAACCAAATTGCGGTAACTCCCATATCTTTTAAATAGTCTAATTTCTCGATGACACCTTGTAAATCTCCGCCCCAATACTTACCCCAATCTTCTCCATTGGGGTCATATAGTTCGGGATTATAGCCTTCGCTATTTTCAGGGTCGCCATCAAAAAAGCGGTCTACGACAAGAAAGTAAATTGTTTCTTGGCGAAATTCGATGTCTCTGGTATAGAGAAATTCTAAGTCAATTTCTGTTTCTGTTGAGGGCGTTTCTATTAACGCTTGTACCTCGGCATTAGCATTGTCAACTTTATATTGTTCTTCGGAAAAAAGTGATGGCGGTGTTTGTACCATAATCAAATGCAATTTTTATGCGATATCAAGTATGTATAGACGGAGGAACAAATTTTGTTCTGCCGTATTTCTGTAAACAATAGGCATTATCTGTTTAATTTTTTTTTCTGAACATCTATCTTGAGGTTAGTTATGTGTAAACGTTGCTGCAAAACCGTTTTGCAGCTAGATGTGTCATTTTGCCAATAGATGAGGAGTATCAATTCATTATGAATACTACTTTTAGTTATTAATAAATATGCCTTTTGGCGCTAGTAAATTATCTAGGATAAACACCATGATTCTATCTGGAGGTTTTGATAAATGTGTGTAATTGATGACATTCATTAGAGGAAAAATTATTTAATGGGAGGATAGTACGTGAGAATTGGCGCTCATTATTTGGGTAACGGAGAATGTGAGTTTACTGTTTGGTCTCCCACATTAGAAAGCTTGGCGGTGCAAATTCTCAAGCCAGAGAAACAGATAATTCCCCTTAAACCTCTGACAGAGGGATATTGGCAAGTTAAGGTAAATGATGTATATCCAGGGACGCTTTATAAATATCAAGTAAATGACCATGAAGCCTTTGCTGACCCGGCTTCCCAGTTTCAACCGGAAGGTGTGCATGGGGCTTCGCAAGTTGTGGATCATCAATTCGCCTGGACGGATACCGAGTGGACTGGTATTCCTTTGGAGTCGATGATTTTTTACGAACTCCATGTCGGGACGTTCACACCTGAAGGAACTTTTACAGCTATCATTCCCCGTTTACCTGAATTGCGGGAGTTAGGAATTAACGCGATTGAAATTATGCCGATCGCACAATTTCCCGGCGATGATCATATCCAGCCAGATTTAGCATATCGCAATTGGGGATATGATGGCGTTTATCCTTATGCAGTGCAAAATTCTTACGGTACACCAGCAGATTTAAAGCAATTTGTCAATGCTTGCCATGACAATGGTATTGCTGTGGTGTTGGATGTGGTTTATAACCACTTCGGCCCGGAAGGGAATTATATGGGTCAGTTTGCGCCCTATTTTACTAAAAGATATAAGACACCTTGGGGCAATGCGATGAATTTCGATGATGCCTATAGTCAAGGGGTGAGGAATTATTTTATTGAAAATGCGCTTTATTGGTTGGGAGAGTTTCATATAGATGCGTTGCGTTTGGATGCGGTGCAAGCAATTTATGATTTAGGTGCAAAGCATTTTTTATGGGAATTGGCGGAAAATGTGCATAACTTCTCGCAAGGGGGGACATGGAAACGCCATTTAATTGCGGAAAGTGACATGAATAACCCGCAAGTTGTGCGTCCACCGGAATTGGGTGGTTATGGAATTGATGCACAGTGGAGTGATGATTTTCACCACGCATTGCACGCACTGTTAACAGGCGATCGCTTGGGTTATTATCAAGATTTCGGTAACTGTGCAGATTTAGCGAAAGCTTACCAAGATACCTTTGTCTACGATTGGCGGTATGCTCCCCATCGTAACCGATTTCATGGCATATCTTGCCGCGATCGCCCCTTGTCGCAGTTTTCGGTATGTATCCAAAATCACGACCAAATCGGTAATCAAATGAAGGGGGAACGCTTAGGTGAGCGAATTTCTTTTGCTGGGTTGAAATTAGCGGCTGGTGCGGTTTTGTTATCGCCTTATTTACCGTTGTTGTTTATGGGTGAAGAATACGGTGAAACTGCACCTTTTATCTATTTTGTCAGTCATTCAGACCCCGATTTAATTCAGGCGGTACGTGCTGGACGGAAGGAAGAGTTTAAGCCGTTTCACTATGCGGAAGATCCACCAGATCCCGAAGCTGCGGAAACCTTTCTCAAGTGTAAGCTGAATTGGGAATTACGTCACCAAGGACAGCATCAGGAATTGTGGAATTGGTATCGTCAGTTAATTGCTTTACGCAAGACTCATCCGGCGTTGTTGAATTTTGAACGTGACAGTATTGAGGCTAGTAGTGATGAGGAGAAGAAGGTTGTGGTAGTGCGGCGTTGGTGTGAGTCGAGTCAGGTGATATTGGCGATGAGTTTTAATTCTGCGCCTGTGGCGGTGAGTTTACCTATTCAGCAGGAAGCGCGGAAGTTGTTGGACTCTGGTTGTGATGCTGCGGAGTTGTTATCTGCGGGTGACGAGGTTGTTTTGCAGCCTTTGAGTTTAGTTTTGTATGAGGTTTGAGAAGATGTTTTTAAACGCAGAGGAACGCAGAGGTTCGCGGAGAGTTTTTTGAGGAGGGAGAGATTTCTTCCCTTACACCCCTACACCCTTACACCCCTACACCCCTAATTATGCGGATACCAAAAGCAACTTATAGGATTCAGTTTACACCCCAGTTTGGGTTTGATGATGCTAGAGCGATCGCATCTTATTTAGCAGATTTAGGTATTTCTGATTTATACGCTTCGCCGATTTTTAAAGCGAGAACTGGGAGTACACATGGTTATGATGTGGTGGATGCTTCACAGTTAAATCCACAGTTAGGTACTCGTGAGAATTTTCAGGCTTTGGTGGCTGAGGTACAATCTCTTGGTTTAGGTTGGTTACAAGATATTGTGCCGAATCACATGGCTTATAGTAGTGAGAATCTCTATTTAATGGATGTGTTGGAACACGGACCTGATTCTAGCTATACCGACTATTTTGATTTATGTTGGAACTCGCCTTTTGCTAATAGTCAAGAGCGGATTCTTGCGCCTTTGTTGGGTGATTTTTATGGTGAGGCTTTGGAGAAGGGTGATATTCAACTACAATATGAGCAAAATGGGTTGACTGTGAATTATTACAGTCTCAAATTGCCGTTGCGGTTGGAGTCTTATACTAAGTTTATCTCTTATAATTTAGGGAAACTTACGCGCACGTTGGGAAGGAATCATCCTGATTTTATTAAACTCTTAGGTATTCTCTACATTCTCAAAAGTGTGCCTTCGGAAGTGACTGGTAAACAGCGTCAAGACCAAATCGCTTTTATTAAGGGTTTGATTTGGGAACTCTACAATAATAATGAGCATATCCATGATTTTATTGAGGAGAATCTGAAAACCTTTAATGGCGAGTCTGGTAATTCTGAAAGTTTTAACCTTTTAGATGACTTACTCAACGACCAATTCTATCGCCTCGCTTTTTGGAAGGTTGGGGCGGAAGAGATGAACTATCGCCGCTTCTTTACGGTTAATGAATTGATTTCTGTTAAGGTTGAGGAGTTGCGCGTATTTAACAACACCCATAGTTTAATTCACGAGTTAGTAGAAGCGGGAGTTTTCACAGGTTTAAGAATTGACCACATTGATGGACTTTATCACCCAACACAGTATTTAGAAAGACTGCAAGAAAAAATGGGTGATGTTTACATTACTGTGGAGAAAATTCTCGAATTAACAGAATATTTGCCAGATTGGCATATACAAGGTACGTCTGGATATGATTTCTTGAATTATGTCAATGGTGTATTTTGTCAAACTAAAAATCAAGCAGCGTTTGATAAGATATACCATTCATTTATCGGTGCGCGTGTTGATTATGCCTCGCTGGTAAGAGAGAAAAAACGCCTAATCATAGAAAAGAACTTAGCAGGCGATGTGGATAATTTAGCAAACTTGCTGAAGAATATTTCCAGCAAATACCGCTATGCTAACGACTTTACACTGAATGGATTAAAGAGAGCGATCGCCGAAGTTATCACCCTCTTCCCCATCTACCGGACTTACATCACACCCGATGGTATTTCCGACACTGATAAAACCTGCATTCAAACAGTAATTAATACGGCGAAAAAACAAGTACCTTTGTTACAGTATGAGATGAAATTCTTAGAAAAAGTTCTGCTGTTAGAATTTGATGATTCTCTCACCCAAACTGAACGGGAACAATGGATATATTTTGTCTTAAGGATGCAGCAATACACAGGCCCTCTCATGGCTAAAGGTGTAGAAGACACTACCTTATACGTCTACAACCGCCTCATATCACTCAATGAAGTCGGCGGAAATCCTAGTCATTTTGGCATTACTATTGATCAATTCCATCACTTCAACCAACAACACCAAACCAAATGGCCTCACACCATGAACGCCACAGCTACCCATGATACCAAGCGTGGCGAAGATGTGAGAGCTAGGTTAAATGTGTTGTCAGAAATTCCCCAGGAGTGGGAACAGCAGGTAAATAACTGGAGTGAACTTAATCAAGCACATCGTGGCTTAGTTGACCGCAACGATGAATATTTCCTCTATCAAACCTTAGTCGGTGCATTTCCCTTTGCGGAACATGAACAAGCCGCTTTCGTCCAGAGAGTGCAAGAATACTTAATTAAATCCATTCGCGAAGCAAAAGTGCATACAGCATGGCTGCGTCCTGATAACGAATATGAAGAAGCTTGTACTTCCTTCATTCAAAAAGTGCTTGACCCCAACATCTCCAAGCAATTCTTAGAAACCTTCCGCCCCTTCCAACAAAAAATCGCCGAATACGGGATATATAACTCCCTTTCCCAAACTTTACTCAAAATTGCTGCACCAGGTGTCCCCGACTTCTACCAAGGAACCGAACTTTGGGAATTAAGCTTAGTTGACCCCGATAACCGCCGTCCTGTAGATTTTGAATCCCGCCGTGGATACCTCAGCAGCATCCAAGAACAAATCAAAACAGATATCCTCAGCTTAATTCAAGAACTCCTCACCAACAAAACCGACGGGAGAATCAAACTCTTCTTAACCTACCAAACCCTCAAAGCCAGAAACCAACACCTCTCACTATTCCAAGACGGCGAATACAAACCCATCCCAGTCCACGGAACCCAAGCCAACCATATCATAGCCTTCGCCAGACAACAAGGAGAGAAAATAGCGATCGCGATCGCCCCCCGCTTCCTCACCACCCTAGTCCCACCCGGACAACCCCCAATAGGCGAGGTATGGCAAGATACACACCTCCAACTCCCCGCCAAAACCTGGTACAATCCCCTCACCCAGCAAACCTTAACAACTGACAACTTACCCATATCTCAAGCCCTGTCACATTTCCCAGTAGCCTTACTAATTTCTGAGTAACTAATACAACAGGGGCGGGCAAGATGCCCACCCCACAATCAGAAAAACAGCTTAAAAAAACCCTTTTAAACCTTCCTTCCTTAGCGCCTTCGCGCCTTTGCGTGAGGTAAAAAATATGACCCAGCAACTAAGCAGCCCCCCAATAACCGCCGTCCGCACCTACATCAAAAAGACCTGGAAAACCCTCACCCGTTCCCACGAACACCTACTAGAGTCCGCCCAAGACACCAAACTAGAACACCCACCCAACACCCCTTGGCTTGTCTACATCTCCCCCCAAGAAGACTGTAATACAGTCAAGTCAGTATTAGAGCGATCGCTATCTGCAAAAGAAATGCAGCAGATAGAAATTCGCACCCTCCCCAGCGAAGCCGAAGCCATCCACCAACAAGGACTCTTATACCTCCCTGGCCCTTACGTCGTCCCCGGTGGACGTTTTAACGAAATGTACGGTTGGGACAGCTACTTCATCTTACTAGGACTGTTGCGAGATGAAGAATGGGAACTAGCCCAAAGCCAAGTTGATCAACTACTTTACCAAGTACAGCATTACGGTACTATCCTCAATGCCAATCGTACCTATATGCTGTCGCGATCGCAACCCCCCGTTCTCAGTTTGATGGTGCTGGCGTTATTCCAACACACCCAGGATGAAGCATGGCTCAAATCTACCTTGCCATTGCTGGAACAATTTTACTACTACTGGGTAGTACCGCCCCATCTCAACCCCGCCACAGGCTTATCCCGCTACTTTGCGTTAGGGGAAGGCCCAGCACCAGAAGTTCTATTTTCCGAACTTGATGAAGCTGGACGCAGCCATTACGAACGAGTCAAGGAGTATTACAAAACCCATGAAATTGATGATTATGATGTCAGCCTGTATTATGACCGAGAAAAAGACGAACTAACAGACTTATTTTATAAAGGCGATCGCACCATGCGCGAGTCTGGTTTTGATATCACCAACCGCTTCGGTCCCTTCAGCATCGATATCATCCATTATGCGCCTGTTTGCTTAAACAGCTTGCTTTATCAAATGGAACAAGACCTGGCGCAAATTTACGAGATTTTAGGGAATGCAGAACTAGGACAACAATGGAGCGATCGCGCCAGTCTTCGACGCGACCGTATCAACCAATACCTGTGGGATGAAGAAAAAGGGCTTTACTTAGACTATCACTTTTACAGTAACAAGCGCCGTAATTATGAATTTGCCACCACCTTCTACCCTCTGTGGACAGGTATAGCTTCCCCAGAACAAGCCCAAAAAGTTGTAGAAAATCTTACCCTATTTGCCGCACCCGGTGGTATCCTCACCAGTACCCACATTACCGGAAATCAATGGGATGCGCCTTTTGGCTGGGCCCCACTCACCTTAATTGCTGTCCAAGGACTCCACCGCTATGGATATCATACCCAAGCAGATGACATCGCCCAAAGATTCCTCAACATGGCTATCAAAGAATTTACCAAATATGGTTTCTTCGTAGAAAAATACGATGTAGAACGTTGTTCGGCGCAAGTTTCCGACGAAATCAGCTTTGGCTACAGTTCCAACGAAATCGGCTTTGGCTGGACAAATGGAGTCATCCTAGAACTATTAGCCTTACAGTAGGGGACAGGCTCAAAATTAGCTGGCAGTAAATATTTTCTGATTCATCTATCATACAGCATATTTTGGGTAAATGAGGTACAAGCTTAAAACCCAAAATACTGTAGAGACGTTACATGTCAATCTCTACAGTATTTTACGAATAGCGAAACTGCTGTATCTAAAGCTCACGCTGAGGAATTTCTTCCCGAAATTCGATAAACAACTGCATAGTTTCCTTCATCAAATCACGTAAATCTTGATTAAGAAACACAGCACCTTTAGCACCAAACCAACGATCAAAAATCGTCACATATCGCTGATCATTATTCACAAATCCCTGCATGAACTTCACCAGAGAATAATTTACAGAATCAAGAAATTTCGAGTTATTCTCAGGAACCATGCAGGCGATACCCTCCCGTGAATAGGGACGCGCAGGTACAATTGCAAAATCATCAGGATTCTTCGCCCTTTGCAACCAACCCTCTAACAGAATACTATCAGATGAAAAAGCATCAATTTTCCCCTCTTGCAAAGCCTTATACCCTTCCGCGCGACTTTTCAAATACACTAACTTAGCTTGAGGTTGTACCCGCTTAATTGCCAGTTCATTAGTAGTTTGTGGCAAAACTCCTATACGTTTACCGATGAGAGATTCAGGCGAATCTAGATTACTACCAGCTTTAACTAATAATTGAGTACCAGTAGCACCATAACTCACAGAAAAATCAACCTTTTTATCCCGTTCCCAAGTAAAACTACTAGCGTCACAAACAATATCAACCTTTCCATTAACTATATTAGGAATCCTTTGGTCGGGAGATAGTGGCACTAATTTTAACTGTATTTTTTTACCTAAATCTTTTTCTAACTGTTGCTTAATTACAGACAACATATCAACAGAATAACCAATCAACTGTCCTTGCTCATTGCTATAAGCAAAAGGCATAGCATCTCTACTAGTCCCCGCAGTTAACACCCCTGTTCGCGCCACCTTTTGCATCACAGTTTCCGCAAATGCAGCATTAGGTAGAACCGTTGTCAAAGTCAAACCGAAAATAGCGATCGCCAAATTTTTATACATAGTCAGTTATCAGTTATCAGTTATCAGTTATCAGTTGTCAGTTATCAGTTATCAGTTATCAGTTGTCAGTTATCAGTTGTTCTCCTCATCTCCTTCCACTCTCTGTTCCCCTCCAGGGAGGGGTTAGGGGTGGGTTACTCCCTCATCTCTTTAATCAAAATCCGTGGGTAAATCTGGCTGGCGATAATGTTGAAAAATTCGCTGGATTTGTTTTGGTGTCACACGTCCTAAAGAGAGTTCGGGTAAAGCATCTTCAGTAAAGAAACCAACTTCTTCAGTTTCCATACTTGCTGATGGAGAACCACCCACAAGTTCGCATTGAAAAAATATTTTATAAATATAAAAAGGAAATGGTGGGTGTCCTTGTCTATCTCTGTCATAGACTGCTAGCACCTTAGTTGCGCTTGTCTGATAACCAGATTCTTCAAAAACTTCCTTGACAACTACCTCACTGGGTGACTCACCAACATCAGCCCATCCCCCCGGTAAAGTCCAAAGACCATCAGACCGTTCTTTGACTAATAAGATAGTGTTGTCCCGAAAAACTGCACCGCGCACATCAACCTTGGGCGTAGCGTAGCCGAGTTCACGAGTGAATAAATCTAGAACTTGACTATGTTCAACATTTGTGTATGTCGCCATAATTTCTGCGGCGATCGCCCGTACCTGTTTAAAGCGTTCGATATCAAATGGATTTTCAGAATAGGTGAGTCCATTTTGGGCAATTGCTTGTAACTTTTGCGTCCACTCCAGCCATTTTGGTTGCATATATTTTTGCGATACAGGGATTGTGGAAAGAGGCTAAGGGTTGGGAAAACAACCCAGTCCCTAATCCCCAGTCCCTAATCCCCTGTTACCTACGCCTCATCTAAAGCAGCGATACCGGGTAATACCTTACCTTCGAGTAACTCTAAGCTAGCGCCGCCACCTGTAGAAATGTGGCTCATTTGATCAGCCAAACCAACCTTTTCTACAGCCGCTACCGAGTCACCACCGCCGATGATGGTAGTTGTGCCTGTTTTGCTCAAATCTGCTAGAGTACGAGCGATCGCTTCAGTACCCACAGCAAACTTATCAAACTCAAACACACCCATAGGCCCGTTCCAAATCACGGTTTTGGTATCTGCCAAAGCTTCTTGAAAGACCTTAACAGAATCAGGGCCGATATCCAAACCCATCCAACCATCAGGGATATTTTCGATGCTCACAGTTTGAGAATTAGCATCAGGCGCAAAGTTATCAGCCACTACCACATCAGTGGGTAACAGCAAGCTAACGCCCCGTTCCTTAGCCTTAGCTTCCAAAGACTTCGCCAATTCCAGCTTGTCTTCTTCCACCAGAGACTTACCCACACTCAAACCACGCGCCTTGTAGAAAGTGAAAATCATCCCCCCACCAATGATCAGCTTGTCGCACTTCTCCAGTAGGGTTTCAATCACACCGATTTTGCTGGAAACCTTGGAACCACCGATGATAGCAGCCAAAGGACGTTGGGGATTTTCAATTGCACTTTGCAAGTATTGCAATTCCTTTTCCACCAAGTAGCCAGCTACAGAAGGGCTGAGGAACTTAGTTACACCCTCAGTAGAAGCGTGAGCGCGGTGAGCAGTACCGAAAGCATCATTTACGTAAAAATCAGCATTAGCCGCCAATTTTTGGGCAAATTCAGGATCGTTTTTCTCTTCTTCTTTATAAAAACGGACATTTTCCAGTAACAGAACTTGACCATTTTCTAACGCCGCCACCTTAGCCGCAACTTCATCACCAATTGAGTCATCGGTTTTGATCACTTCTTGCCCCAACAACTCAGAAAGCCGCTTGGCTACTGGTGTGAGACGCAATTTTTCATCTACACCCTTGGGACGACCAAAATGGCTGGTTAAAATTACCTTAGCGCCCTTTTGCGTTAAATCTTGGATGGTGGGTAGAGCCGCACGAATGCGAGTATCGTCTGTGATGTTGCCTTGCTCGTCTAAAGGCACGTTGAAGTCAACACGTACTAAAGCGCGTTTACCAGAGATATCAGCAGCAGATAAACTTGCTACAGTTTTTTTAGACACAGCCACCCTCCTGATTGCCTTTTTGTTATTGTTTTGAAAGTAGAACCATCCAGATTTTACCGGAGACGGGGGTACGGAGGCGCAGCGATGTTTAAGACAGTTCTATTTCCCATCGATCAAAGCCGAGAAGCAAGGGAAGCGGCCGATGTTGTCACCAACGTCGTGCAGAAATACGGTAGTCGCTTAATACTGCTGTCTGTGGTAGAAGAATCTACCCCAGACGAGCCGAAGACTGATCCAATGGTTTCTCCAGAAGCCGTTGCCAAACTGCTCAAGGATGCCCAAGCCTTATTTTCGCAGCAAGGTATTCCATCGGAAATTCTGGAAAAACAAGGTAAACCAGCCTTTACCATTTGCGATGTTGCCGATGAAGTAGGCGCAGATTTAATCATCATGGGTTGCAGAGGATTGGGTTTAACCGAGGAAGGCGCAACCGATAGCGTCACCACTCGCGTAATTAATCTCTCCCCTTGCCCAGTGTTGATAGTGCCTTAAATTATGATTCAGGTGCGTTAAATCCCGTTGACGCACCATTTTAACTAAAGAAAATTTTTATGATTCAGGACTTACGCCACTGGCACAATAGTAGGGTGCGTCAGATGAGGAAAATCCTTTAATGTGTACGAAATTATTGGGACTGACGCACCTTACAGTTAGTTTGATGATGACACTTGCGTAAGTCCTATGATGAATAATTTTTTACGCAACAAAAAGCTAATTTTTGACAGTTGGGCCTCCAGTTATGACTGGCTGTTTCCCTCGGTTTTTTACCAAGCTATTCATAAACGGTTGCTAGAATATGTTGATTTACCACAGCCAGCCAACGTACTTGATTTAGGCTGTGGAACTGGCCGCTTATTACAACGCCTTGCTGCTGAGTTTCCCCAATTGCGGGGTACAGGATTAGATTTATCTTCCAATATGGTGCGTCAAGCAAGACTTAATAATCGCCATCATCCACGTTTAATTTTTCTTGAAGGTAAAGCCGAGTCTCTTCCTTTTGGCAATGGTCAGTTTGACGCAGTTTTTAACACCATCAGTTTTTTACATTATGGTGAACCGCAGCAGGTGTTAAATGAAGTGTCACGGGTACTTGCTCCTGGGGGACGCTTCTATTTGGTTGATTTTATTTTTAGCCGAGAAGTAGAATCACCAATATTATCAATTTCTTCTCAGACAGTTAAATTCTATAGTCCCAACCAACGGGAAGTTCTGGGTGCATCTGCTGGACTATTATCTGTGAATCATTATTATTTATTAGGTACTGTTTTGCTGACCATTTTTGCTAAACCAAGCTAAAAATTCCTATATAGGACTTACGCCAGCGTCATAATCAAACTAACTGTAGGGTGCGTCAGTCCCAATAATTTCGTACACATTAAAGGATTTTCCTCATCTGACGCACCCTACCCCAAGTGTCAATTGCGTAAGTCCTGCTATAAACTGACATCTTGCACCTTCTCAATAAGCTAGTGGTGGGCAATGCCCACCCTACGAAATCATATGGGTTTCGGGCTGCGATTTTCGCAATAACAGAGTGGTGCAAGATATGAGTAAACACAACAACACCCAAACATCTACTAGTTGTTTTGATTTCCTCCCCTCTTTAGATTCTTTCCAGGGATGTAAACATCAATTACTACTACAATTAAGCAATAGAAATATGTTACAGCGCCCCCTTACTTAGGATATTTGAGGAAATATCAACTTTCGCGTTGGGTGTTGTCGGTTGTAAACGAGACAGACATGAAATTAAACAGCGTTTTTACCTCTTTCTCTTGTTTTACACACTAGCTGTTACATCTGCCAGGGAAGCTTTTTCTTTAGCTTCAATTATTAATTTAGCATTCAATAGATGACTTGGGAATTCCCTGCAAATAAACTTTACTTCCCTTGGTTAGATATTTTTTACCTCAGCCCTCTATTTGTAAGGATAAACTCAATAAAAATATTTGGTATTGCAGTCATATTTATTAGAGTAATAGCTTCAGTAATTTTTAAGTTTTGTTTTCATCTCTCAACTTGCACATTTTAAAACCTTTATACAGCAAGGCTTTGATAAATATCATCAAAATGTGCTTGTTTCATATTTTGCGGGAGAGTTCATCGTGTCCTTGGGAGGCTTATATCTTGCACCATTACCTTCCACTCGAAAATCGAAGCCCGAAACCTTTATTATTTCGTAGGGTGGGCAATGCCCACCACCAGCTTCCACAAGGGAGATGCAAGATGTCAACAATGAAAATTTCCTTTGATTGCCTGTTCAATTTCTTCTGGGTTAGCATCTGCATAAGCTCAGGCATTTACTAAGTCAGCAGCAACATTGCCCACCGTATCATGGTTTTGGTGGGCAATGCCCACCCTACTGTTTCTATACGCTCTACATTTCACCCGGAATTGAGTATCATCTAAAAAGATGTGAAGAAATGTAAAGTAGATGATGCAAAACAAAGTTGTTGTAATTGTTGGTGCGAGTGGTGGTATTGGTTCAGCCTTGGCTGATAAACTGGCGGCTGTTGGGGCAAAGTTAGTGCTAGCAGCGAGGGATAGCAGCCGTTTAGAGGCTTTGGCGCAGGAGTTACCAGGGGAAGTTTTAACAATTCCTACAGATATTACTGACGCGCAGCAGGTGGAAAGTTTAATCCAAAAGACTGTGGCTGAGTTTGGTCAGATTGATGTGTTGGTAAATGCTGCTGGTGCGGGTATTCTCAAGCCTTACAACAGCGTCGAACCAGCCGATTTAGACAAAATGTTAGATGTTAACTTAAAAGGTAGTTTCTACACCACTCAAGCAGCAGCAGAGGAAATGCAGAAACGTAAATCTGGACATATCTGTAATGTGATTGGTATTTTAGGTAAACATTCAATGCCGATGGCTTCTGCTTATTCTGCGTCTAAGTTTGGTGTGGTGGGTTTTAGCAAGTGCTTGGCTGAAGAACTTAAGCGTTTTGGGATTAAATTTACCTTATTTTATTTTGGTGGAGTTGATTCACCATTCTGGGATAATGTCAGTTTGAAGGTAGACCGAAAAAAAATGCTGAGTACGGAAACTGCTGCTAATGCAATTTTCTTTGCTCTGTCTGCTGAACCCCAAGCTGTACCACTAGAAATTAATATTCAGCCAGATAGTCATTTATTTTTCTAAAAATACGGTAGATTTAAGAGGTCGAAAGTAAAAACCTAATCTCTTGCTTAGGCAGGAATCGAGAATCTGGCTAAAAAGGCAAAATTTACAGTTACTTAAGCTGTGGTGCTGGATTTCCAGAATTTATGAAGATTGATCACGTTCATTTTTATGTCGAAGATGCCAAGATGTGGCGGGATTGGTTCCTCAACTATCTTGGCTTTACAGCAGTAAATAGTAGCATCAGTTCTCTACACACCTGTACGGAAGTGGTGAAAAGTGGTGCTGTCTGTTTTTTGCTGTCTTCACCTTTATTACCTACTAGTCCTGTAGCTGAATTTCTGCGTCAACATCCTCCAGGTGTGGCAGATGTGGCGTTTGCGGTAGATGTTGTAGAAGCGGCGATCGCTCATGCCCAAGCTCAAGGTGCAACAATATTACAATCTATCGAGGAGCGTCTAATTGGCAATATTGTCCGCAAATGTGGCAAAATCGCGGCTTGGGGTGGACTAACTCATACATTAATTGAAAAATTAAGTACAGATAATCAGATAAATTCGTCACCTAATTTTATTACCGCCATAGACCATATTGTACTCAATGTAGCCGTAGGTGAGTTAGAGCCTGCTGTGGCTTGGTATGAGAAAATTCTCGATTTGCAACCCCGACAGGCTTTTAAAATTCAAACCGATCGCTCGGCACTACACAGTCAAGTGATGGTTTCCCGCGATGGCGTTGTACAATTACCAATTAACGAGCCAGCAACTAGCAATTCCCAAATTCAAGAATTTTTAGACTTTAACCGAGGAGCAGGAATTCAACATATTGCCCTACAAACACAAAATATTGTCAGTGCGATCGCGCAATTTCGCCACCGTGGTTTACCATTGCTGTCAGTCCCCCCGACTTATTACTCCCAACTCAAACAGCGTTTAGCGATGCCATTATCATCCACCGAAATCGAAGCGATCGCTCAACAGGAAATTTTAGTAGACTGGCAGAAAGATCATCAACAAGGTGTATTGTTACAAATCTTCACCCGTCCCATCTTTGAACAACCAACCTTCTTTTTAGAATTTATCGAACGTCGTTCCCAAGCCCAAGGTTTTGGCGAAGGAAACTTCCGCGCCTTATTTGAAGCCATCGAAAGCGAACAAATGAAGCGCGGAACACTTCAGTAGGTCAGTTGACAGTTGACAGTTATCAGTTATCAGTTGACAGTTGACAGTTGTCAGTTGTCAGTTGTTATTTTTCCCTTTCCCCCTTCCCCCTTCCCCTTTCCCCCTTCCCCCCAGTCCCTAACCTCCTGAATAAGGCACTAGTTCCGCCTCCCATTTCTGATATTCACCACGCAGTTCTGCAAAAATCTGCGTTTGTTCTGCTTGAATATTGGTTTCTTCTTGTGGGTCAGTTGCTAAATTGAAAAGATATTCATCTTCTCCATAAGTGACATATTTCCAATCTCCCCACCGCACAGCACCTTGTATCATGGGTGGCGGTAAAACTGGTACTGCTTTGCCTTTGTAACGCCAAAACAATTTTCTTTCCCGCACAGGTGCTTCACCTTTGAGAATGGGAAGTAAGTTTTCACCATCAAGGGGATAATTTGGATCAGCCTGGGTTTGGGTAGCCGCCAAAATGGTTGCGGTAATGTCGTGGGTGATGATCACTTGGTCGCTAATTTGGTTGGCTGCTATCACTCCTGGCCAGCGAATAAAGGTAGGAACTCTAATTCCACCTTCATAGACTTTGCCTTTCTTACCTTTAAACGCCCCAAAGTTAGAAAATTTATCGCCTCCGTTATCGCTGGCAAAGATGACTATGGTATTTTCAGTTAGTCCAGCATCAGTTAATGCTTGCAGCACTCTGCCAACTCCATGATCTAAGGTTTGCATAACTGCGGCGTAGGATTCGGCTGTGCCTGTGTTAATCCAGTTTTGCAGACTATCTTGACCAATTAAAGCTTTGCTGAGGTCAATCTCGTTAGGGCCTTCCCAAGGCCAATGAGGCGCTGTGTAATGCAGACTGAGATAAAAAGGGCGGTTATGAGGTCTCTTAATGAAATCTATGGCACGTTCGGTAAATAAATCTGTGATGTAACCTACCTGCTGTATGGGAACTTCCGCTTCCCATAGGTCTGGTTCACCAGTAGGATCTACATGGCGAAAGTAATCGATAGCACCGCTAAGGTTGCCAAAAAACTCATCAAAACCACTGCGTAAAGGCCCATATTTGGGTAGATAACCACAATGCCATTTACCTACTAGTGCTGTTTCATAACCACTCGTTTTTAACAATGAGGCAATGGTTGGATGTTCGGGGGGTAAGCCGATGCTTTCTCCTACTTGGCTATAACCACCTAAAGGTTCTTGTACACCAATGGGTAATCTACCCGGATAACGACCAGTAAAAAAGCTGACTCTTGTGGGTGTACAAACTGGGGATGATGAATAAGCATTGCTAAATCTGGTTCCTTCCCTAGCTAGTTGGTCTAAGTATGGGGTTCGATAATTTTGCTGACCATCAATACTCAAATCTCCCCAACCCAAATCATCAGCCAAAATGAACACAATATTGGGACGTTGTACCGTAGCAGGATTAGTCGCAACCATTTTTAGTAAATACATTAAATTGATAGATTTACAGTATTTTACATCCAAGTTAACACCCCTACACCCAATCTCATTGGAGCGTAAGTCCTGCATAGTCAATAGTCAATGGTCAATAGTCAATGGTCAATGGTCAACTGTCACCTGTCAACTGTCCACTTGTATAGAACTTTTCTAGATAAACTGTATTATAGGTTACAAAAAAAATATTTAATTATTAGTAATATTGGTCACTCAACTATTAATGACTTATAGTTATTTAATTAGATGAGCAAAATTAAGTAATTGATAGTAAAAGTTAATAAATCGCTAGAAATTAATTTCTTGATTAACTGAAATAAATAAAAAAAGTTTCAGTAAAAACATGGTTAATTACTAATTAAATAATTGAAAAAGATTCGTATATTTGCTGAACTAATATATTGTTATATTAGCGTAAATAAATATATGAATTTGTGTTGTTCAAAAAACTATATCTGCATATTCATCACTGACCAAATAGAAGTACATCTATCACAAGCATTAGATATATGTATGAACACATACATATAAAGAGATTAAATGTAAAAAATGAACAAAAATGTGCAATTTATGTAATGAATATAGAGAAATATTTCACATATTAAATTAAAATAAAGATTACTCAATGATCCTACATAATTAACCAAATATTGGTGTTATAACACCTAGAACTGACCGCAACTTTACTTAGAATCATCAACACACACAAACTATGAACTCTAACACTGAAAAACGTATAGCTTTAATTTCAGTTCACGGAGACCCAGCCATTGAAATTGGGAAAGAGGAAGCAGGAGGGCAAAATGTTTACGTGCGCGAAGTGGGCAAAGCATTAGCTCAATTGGGATGGCAAGTAGATATGTTTAGCCGCAGAGTGAGTCCTGAACAAGAGTTAGTTGTTCACCACAGCCCACTTTGTCGCACAATTAGGTTGACAGCTGGGCCAGAAGAGTTTGTACCCAGAGATAACGGTTTTAAATATTTACCAGATTTTGTCAAGCAACTGTTGCAATTCCAACAGGAAAACAACATAACATACCCAATAGTGCATACAAACTACTGGCTTTCTAGTTGGGTGGGGATGCAGTTAAAAGAAATCCAAGGAAGCAAACAAGTTCATACATACCACTCATTAGGAGCAGTTAAGTACAAAGCTGTCGATACTATTCCTTTAATTGCAACTAAACGTTTATCTGTAGAAAAACAGGTATTGGAAACAGCAGAAAGAATTGTTGCTACCAGTCCTCAAGAACAACAACATATGCGATCGCTAGTTTCCACAAAAGGTTACATTGATGTTGTACCTTGTGGTACAGATATTCAACGCTTCGGTTCCATCGCCAGACAAGCAGCTAGAGCCGAATTAGGTATTGACCAAGATGCAAAAGTTGTTTTATATGTAGGGCGTTTCGACCCCCGCAAGGGTATAGAAACTGTAGTGCGGGCTGTAAATGAGTCGGAATTACGCAACTCTGGCAAACTGAAACTAATTATTGGTGGTGGTAGTACCCCTGGTAATAGCGATGGTAGAGAGCGCGATCGCATTGAAGGTATTGTGCAAGAATTAGGCATGAGCGATATCGTGAGTTTCCCTGGTCGCCTCAACCAAGATATCCTCCCGTCCTACTACGCGGCGGCTGATGTTTGCGTTGTTCCTAGCCATTATGAACCATTTGGACTAGTGGCGATCGAATCAATGTCGAGTGGTACACCTGTAGTAGCCAGTGACGTTGGTGGACTTCAGTTTACAGTAATTTCCGAGAAAACAGGTTTATTAGCACCACCAAAAGATGTGGCTGCTTTCAAAACCGCAATTGACAGAATTTTGCTCAACCCAGAATGGCGAGATGAATTAGGACTAGCCGCTAGGAGACACACTACCGAGAAATTTAGCTGGGATGGAGTAGCAGTGCAACTGGATGGGATATACAATCAGTTGTTGACGCAACAAGTTAAAGAAGCAGCATTGATTAGTAAATAGAAGTTTGGGATTTTAATCTATCACTGAAATTAATAGGGAATGGGTAGTATTTCAACCTACGTAATTAGGTTAAACTGTTTATAATACCTGTTCCCTAAATTTTTTGTCTCTCGTTCGTCTAGCCTTACAAATTATTGTAATTATGCTTTCGGAGGAATATCAGATGACGAAGCATTATAAGTCAGGCGATCGCGTAATTGTAAAATCCCAAGATAAACGTGGTGAGGTAGTTAGTCCTAAAGATAATTTTTGGCAGCATGAATACATTGTCAAATTGGATGAAACAGGCACTGAGGAACCGATTTTAGAAAGGAATTTAGAAGCGGAAAACCTTAGTCAGTCTGAAATAGATAGTGAAATAAAAAAGCTAAAAAACCTGATTAAAGAAACTTCTGACAAAATTTCAGACAAAGTAGCCAAAGAATTACCTCAACATTTAGACCATCTTCAGAATGCTTTAAAGACTAAAGATAAACAAGAATCTGAAAATGAGTATACTTATATTGCCAAAGAAATGAAAAGAGTATTGGACAGTCAGTTATTGGCAGAAAATACTAGCTTGAAAAAATTACAGCATTGTTGGAGAAATTTTCCATAATAAAGCAGGCTACTGGCTTGGCAAGGCTAAAACAGTGCATTAGCGAAAATCTGCATCCGCATTTATCGGCGTTTATCCTTTTCATCGGCGGTTAATTTTCTTCAAATTAATTACCACATTTTAGCCTTGACAAGCTACTAATATAGTACTAAAGAACTGATAAAAATATTACTCCCATGTCTGAATTAGAATTGCTGACACCCGCAAGTTTCAATCATGCTTTGACGGTGCTGGCAAATCTTGATGGCGATTTAGCAAGGGTGTTAGAGACACTGGGACCGCCTCCGATGTGGAAACGAGAGGCTGGTTTTCCGACATTGGTACAGATAATTCTGGAACAACAGGTTTCCTTGGCGGCGGCTAAGGCGGTATTTAATCGTTTATGTGAGATTGTTAAACCTTTAACGCCAGAACATTTTTTAACACTTGATGATGGACAATTAAGATTAATTGGTTTTAGTCGGCAGAAAAGTTTATATTGTCTTGGACTGGCGGAGACAATTGTTAGGGGTGAGCTTGATTTAAGCAAGTTGGTAACAATGGATGATCATGCTATTAGAAGCCAGTTAAAGCGGATTAAAGGCATTGGTGATTGGACAGTAGATATCTACCTACTCATGGCTTTGCAACACCGTGATGCTTTTCCTAAAGGGGATTTAGGGTTGGTAATTGCGGCACAACAACTTAAAGGTTTAACAACAAGACCTACACCTGTACAATTGGAAGCGATCGCTCAAAATTGGCGACCCTGGAGAGCAGTAGCAGCCAGAATACTCTGGCACTACTATCTCAATAATCAAGGTAAAGCGGTTACAGTTTACCAGTAAACACCCGATCAGCCGGGCCTGTCATGTAAAGTTTCTGGTCTACTTCTGACCATTCAATTTCCAAGCAACCACCAGGTAATTCTACAGTAGCGGTGCGATCGCTTCTGTCAGTCAACACCGCCGCCACCAAAGCTGCACAAGCACCTGTTCCACAAGCTAAAGTAATCCCCGCGCCGCGTTCCCACACACGCATTTTCAAGTAATCACGACTTACTACTTGAATAAATTCGGTGTTTGTGCGTTGGGGGAAAGCTGGGTGATGCTCAAATTTAGGGCCGATGCTTTCTAAAGGAATTGCGGCTACATCTTCTACAAAAGTGATACAGTGAGGATTACCCATACTCACACAGGTAACTTCCCAAGTTTGCCCCTCTATTTCCAAAGGTTGGTTAATTACCTTCGCATCAGCAGCAGCCAGATTTGTGGGAATTTCCCCAGCCAGCAGTCGAGGTAAACCCATGTCCACCCTGATTTGCCCATCAGGGGTGAGTTGGGGCGTAATTACCCCCGCCAAAGTATGAATACGATAGGCATCCTTGGTGCGTGACATTCCTTCCAAATCAGCCAGAAATGCAGCTAAACAGCGAATCCCGTTACCACACATTTCCGGTTCCGAACCATCGGAGTTAAAAATCCGCATGGTGTAATCAGTATCCTTTTCTCCAGGTAAGGCAAAAATCACACCATCAGCCCCGATACCAAAGTGGCGATCGCACCACTGCACCGCCTGTTCTGGAGTGATTTTCGGCGTTTTAGCAGTGCGATTATCAATCAAAATAAAATCGTTACCCAGACCGTGATACTTAGTAAATTCGATTGCCATTTTTCCGATGATGAATTATCAATGATTCAGAGATTGGGTATTGGTAATTGGTAATTGGTAATTGGTGATTGGGAATAAATTCTGATCATTACCTATTACTCATTACCCATTACCCATTACCTAATCCCTCAATTATTCCATCATTATCAAAAATGGCTATAACTGAATTTGACACTTCTTTGCCTAGCATTCGGCAAGTACAGAACCTGATTAAACAAGCAGCAACCGTAGAGTTCAAACTGCTCACTGGCGACTTTATCACAGGCAGAATCCTATGGCAAGACCCAAACTCTGTGTGCGTTGTCGATGAAAACAGCCGCCAAATCACAATTTCCAAGCCTGCGATCGCCTATTTCTTAGCGAAGGGATAGGTATTGGGGACTGGGGAGTAGGGGAGCAGAGGAGCAGAGGAGCAGAGGAGCAGAGGAGTGGGGGAGAAAAAATTACACCTCTTTTCCCCTTTCCCCCTTCCCCCTTCCCCTTTCCCCCTTCCCCTTTCCCCCTCATCTTTTTTTGAATTTTGAATTTTGAATTGTTTATCCCCTCTCCTTCACTACCTCCGTCTCCTTGGACTTAACCAAGGGAATTGACAGGGGTATATCGCTGACAACAGCAAATAAAGGCTGTATTTGAGTTAGATTTGGCAGGCTACCGCATAGTAAAACTTGGTCTCCTGTGCGGAAGTCTGTATTCTGATTAGGGGAGCGAATAAATTTACCATCTCGCCGTATTGCTTGGACTTTGACACCGATTTGCGGTTGTATGGGTGAATCCTTGAGGGTTTTACCCAAAATGGGGGATTTAGCATCGACTGTTACCCACTGACAGGCGCTGTTTTTGCCTGGAACTGCGACCTTACCTTGGGCAAATTCCTCTAAGGCGGCGATTTCTTCGTTAGCACCAACAATCAATAAGCGATCGCCTGCTTCCAATTGTGTCTGATTACTGGGATAATCAATTTCCTCACCGTTGGCGCGGCGGATAGCCATCAAGCTTACGCCTGTTAAGTAGCGCATATCCGCTTCTTCTAAAGTCATGCCAATTAGGGGAGAATCTGCTGGTAAGGGATACCAACGGCGGTTTAAATCTTGCGTCGCTTGTTCTAAGTGGCGGGAAACCTCATCAGCGTTGCGTTCCGGGCGAAAATCTAAGTAATGGTCACTGCGGAGTTGCTGCATTTCCTGTTGTAATAAACCCGGTGTCCAACCCAAGTCTGTTAAGAAATGCGTAGCCATTTCGATACTAGCTTCAAACTCTGGTTGGACTACTTCCTTCGCTCCTAATTGATACAGCAATTCGATATTTTTATCCTGAGTAGCACGGACAACCAAATCTATTTCGGGACAGAGTTCCAAGGCGCGTTTCACACACAGACGGGTACTCATGGGGTCAGGAAGTGCGATCGCCATGCCTTTAGCATGATTCACCCCCGCCGTTTCCAATACATGGAAGCTGACGCAATTACCGTATACATAAGGTATTCCTGCATCTCGCACTTGTTGAATGCGGCTTTCTGATTGGTCGATGACAACTACGGATAAGTTGTGTTGTTGCAATAGCTTGACTAAATTCTGTCCTACTCGCCCATAACCGCAGACAACTACATGATCCTTAAATGGTAGGTCTTCTGATACATCTAATGCCTGACCTTCTCCGGCGATATAGGGTTTTAGCCAAGGTATAGACTCGGCGAGATTAAATAATGATGGTACTAACCGTAACACAAAGGGGGTAAGCATCAATGTGACGGCTGTAGTGCCTAAAGTTAGTAAATATATCCGTCGAGAAACTAACCCTAAAGCTTGTCCTTCACTGGCTAAGACAAAGGAGAACTCCCCAATTTGCGCCAGTCCCAACCCCGCGATTAAGGCGGTTTTCAACGGATAGCGGAATAGTTTAACTAAGGGCGTGATAATCAGGAACTTACCCAAGAAAACTACCCCTACCAACCCTAGAATTAATTCGATGTTCTGCAACAGAAACACCGGGTCAATTAACATCCCGATCGCGGCAAAGAATAAGCTAGCAAAAATATCCCGCAAAGGTTCTACATAGCTTAGGGTTTGGTCGGCGTATTCTACCTCAGATATCATCAACCCGGCGACAAACGCCCCCATTTCAATCGACAGTCCTAAAGATTCCGTCAACAAAGCAATACCCAAACACAGCGCCACCACACCCAATAAGAATAGCTCTCGGCTTTCTGTACGGGCTAGCAGCCGCAACAAGGGGGGTATGAGCCAAATTCCCGCCACCACAGCCCCAGCCGCAAATAAGCCAATTTTCAGCAAAGCTGCGAGGACAGCCACAACAATCACTTCCCCTGGTTCGTGGAGTGCGGGTAAGACAGCCAGCATTAAACCCAGCGCCAAGTCCTGCACTACCAGAATCCCCAACATCACTTGTCCGTGGGGGGTTTCGGTTTCGTTGCGTTCCATCAAGCATTTGAGGACAACGGCTGTGGAGGAGAGGGAGAGAATTGACCCCAAAAACACACCTTTGGCGGGTAAGGTTCCCCAAGCGCCAGTCAACCCACAGACCACTACAGTAATGAGGATTGTCAAGGCTATTTGCAGTCCACCGCCACCGAGTGCGATCGCCTTGACCTTTTTTAACTCAGCAAAGGAAAACTCCACACCCAAGGCGAATAACAAGAAGGCGACCCCGAACTGCGCCAGAGTCTCAACTTGAACCACCTCTTTAATCAGTCCCAGTCCAGCCGGGCCGACTACCATTCCGCCGATGAGATAGCCCAGCAGCACAGGTTGTTTCAGCAACGCCGCCAACAACCCGCCACCCGCAGCAACGGCGAAAACTAACACTAAATCAACAATTAATCTAAAATCTTCTTGCACCAGATTTATCTAAGAACTATTAAGACGTATTAACTTTAGAATACAAATTTTTAACTATCTGGGGGAGGGTGTCTGTGCAAGAATAACGAAATTACAGGGAACCAAGGAGTGCTGATTGCTGTTAGCAGGGCGTTGAGTTGTCAACTGTGATCTCGAAACAGTTATCAGTTATCAGTTATCAGTTATCAGTTATCAGTTATCAGTTATCAGTTACAGCAGTCTCGCTATTCGTGAAATACTGTAGAGACGTTACATGTAACGTCTCTACATGGTTTTGGGTTTTACGCTTGTACCTCATTTACCCAAAATATGCTGTATCAGTCAGCCAGGGCGTATGGTGGGGGATAAATAAGCGCCTCCCTACGCCTTCCACCAATTGGTGTGGTGTTTCGCCTTCGTATTTAACTGATAACTGTTTACTGTTCACTGTTCACTGTTAAACAGTAATTTTTGTACCATCAAACTTGGTAAAGGTGAAACCGCCGAACCGTTCGTTAAACCCTAGTCTCTCATCTCGAAGAATACTGATAGCAATTTGTTCCCCCAAAACTAAGCCTGCTGCACCATCTGAACGCCAATGGATACCACCATTACCACGACCAATATAATAATTAGCTGCCAACTTGTTCAACTCACCACCCACTGTCAAAGGTGAGCCACTGTAGGGTATCAGTTTGGTTGGGTCGTTGGGGTCAGGTTCTACAGGATTAGGAAGGATAAATGTCTCATCAAAAAATGCCTTCAACAATGTAGCTTGTACACCAGCAATAGAGGCTGCACCACCTGTGTAAGAAGAATGAAATGGTGCGCCTTCAGGGTAAGCATGGGGTAATAAATAAGTCCCGAAAGTACTGAAGGTGCGAGCTAAAGCTGTAGAATTTAACACCTGGTTATTAATGGGATAGTTAGTTTTATTGACGAGGTTATTGTAAATTAACCCTCCATAAGCTTCTGGACGTAAACGACGATGTACATAAAACTTTTGCCAGTAAGAGGCTCTAATTGCCCGTGAGGGAGCCAAGTTGAGTAAAGCTTGAAAATGAGCTGGTGCAAATGTAGCAGCAGAACCTACTTGAGTTTTGGAATTGAGATAGGGATTTCCGGGATTTAAGGGGGCGTTAGTACTACTGAGAATCAAGGAAGCGCCAAAGAACAAAGCCCCACCAATACGTGCTAGTTCACCTAAATCACGAACCGTATAGACAAAACGACGTGTCGGGTCAAATGTAATAGACCTACCAGAACTACGCCCGTTTTGGACAGTTAACCATTCATCATAATTAATGAGAAAAGTATTATCCTTGGTTGCCAGTGCAGTCCGAATCAACGGAGAAATAAACTGAGTATTGTAAGGAATTTCCCTCAACAGAAATTGGGAAATATAGGGGCCATCTAGAACACCCGGAGGAGTAACATATCGTCCTGTTCTACCTGAGCGATCGCGTTGATCAACATAAAGGGCGTTACCACGGAATAAAGTTTGCGGGGTGACAGAACCATTTTCTTTTGGCCCTGAGAATCCGGGAAGGCTGTTTAGTTCGGCGATCGCGGCTGCAACATTCGCATCGCGATCAAAGTTCTGAAAAGGTACATCCCTTAATAAAGCTTGCCAATATAGTTCGACTGCTTCGGCAGCTTGTTCTACACTATCAAGAGTTGGTGGTGACGGCACTGATATCTGCGTTGCATTGACTCCTTCTAAGCTAACTGCTAACGGCCCTTGAGGGTTAACTAACTTCCTTGTACCACCTAAAATAATATTTTCAAAGTCTTCTGGGTTTTGAGTGGTTAAAGCTTTAATCAAAGAATCGTAAGCTTTTAAATCAACTTCCCCTCTTTGATCGTGCGGTAAACCTCTGGTATCAGTGGCAATTTTGTTTGGATAGCGTTCCTCGTCACCATTGGTAGGATGCGGGGGAATCTCAATCTGCTGATTATTTTGCGCTGCTTGGACGCGGACTTGAAATGCTTTTTGACGAAAGCTTACATAGTTAAACTGTCTACCGAAATTTCTTGGTAGTTTAAAAAATTCTTGAGCTTGTACAATATCTTCGTTTTTAGAAAAGACATTTGAGCTAATTAGTCCAGTCACAATGCTAGTAGCACTGAACAAACTAGCATGGGCGAGAAAGGAGCGCCGACTAACATCTTTGAATAAGAAAAGTTTGCTACGCCTCTTGCGAGTTTCCTGATGCTGCTCTTGTTGATTTTCTTGGGGGGGTTGATGAGAATTATGATTGGGTTGCATAAAGTATTTCTTAATAGCAAGGGTTAAAACTTTGAGGTTACACTACAAAAGGGTTATCTGTTTGTAGCTAATCCATGCACCGTAAACAAAGCCCTAGTCAGCAAAGGAAGCTTTCTCTTAATATTGCTAATCAAAATAAATAGCTGCAAATAATCACATAAGCAGAGGCTGACAGCTTATGTGATTATTTAGATGTTACCCATCTATACTTACATCTGTTTGCTTAGACAGGTTAACTGAAAATTTGCACTCTATAAATTGTGGAAATAGCTTTAGGTAAAACCTTGAGTAATCCTTTCAAGCCTTTATAGATAATGGTGTATGTAGTTATGATTCAGAGGTAACATATCTTTATTTTGCATAAAACTCCGTTAACTCGATTGATTTACCGTATTTAAGACTAAAATAAAATTTTGCATAAAAATACTAAAAAAGCAAGACCTTCTTTCAAAGAAGTTATTGAGTTGATAGCCGCCTGTTCAGATTTCTCTATCAACTCACTTTGAGAGGACTAGCTTTGATATCCTCACCACCGTAAAATAGCGTTCTTATACTCCTTATAAGGGACTTCCAGAAATTAAATTATTCCATGAGTGAAAGCGTAGAACATCATGGAATTCTTCCTCCCCATCTCCCCCTGCTTCCCCTAGCGATGGGATATTTATTTACTTGGAAGTCCCTAAACACAGGACTTACGCAACTGGCACTTGGGGTGCGTCAGATGTGGAAAATCCTTGAATGTCTACAAAATTACTACAGTTAGTTTGATTATGACACTTGCGTAAGTCCCACTGTATAAGTTTCTGCGGCTTACGTAGAGATTAAAGCCTGTATTCATAATGCAATTATCATATTACGTGGCTTTGTACAAAAATATACTTATTTACGTAGTATAACGTATACTGAGCAAAGTTATGTAATTTTGCTACTTTATTTTTGGTAAATTTATTGCAAAATAGGGTTCTTAAGGGTTACAAGGAGTAGCAAATTAAATTACTCACGTGAAAATTTAAGAAAACAATATTTATCATTTTGAAATCGGAGTGTTTCATGACAAGCTTCAGAAGCAGAACGAAAAATTCAGATAGACAACCTTGGGAAAAAGACAAATTTCAGGATGAATCAACTGATTTACGACTAGATCAGAAACTGGTGAATGATTCAGCATTGACTACTAAGATAGAAAAAGCTGCGCCAATACAAACATTAGTGTTGGTGGATAATTCTTCCGTGAGTTTTAAACAGGCGACTCTGACTGAGTATGTCATAGGGCATTTAACAAAATCAGAAATCAAATCTGTAGAGCAGACTGTCAGCAATGCTGCAAACTCTGTGATTGCTTCAACCAACTTACACAATACAGGTTGTAGCTGTTCAGCCTGTGCGCTACCTCCAGCCAATCCAAATCGAGTCCAGAATCAACAGCAGACATCAACTGCATCAACAACTGCATTAACAACCATACCAGCTAGTTTAGATTTATCTCAAACATTTTTTCTCAGCAGTTTACCTGGAGCTAATCATACAATTTACTTAGATTTTAACGGGCATACCACCTCTGGGACTGCGTGGAATACAAACTTTACGGGTGGGGCTAATATTGTTACTTCTGCTTTTGACTTTGATGGGAATACAAGCTCTTTTAGCTCGGCTGAACTGGAAAGAATTCAGTATATTTGGCAGCGAGTGGCTGAGGATTTTAGACCGTTTAATGTTAATGTGACGACTCAGGCTCCAACAGATATTAATAATCTGATTAAGAGTGGAACTAGTGATACTCGTTGGGGTGTGCGTGTTGTTATCGGTGGTAATTCCAATTGGTTAGGTTCATCTGCTGGAGGAATTGCTTATCTTAATTCCTTCAATTGGAATAGTGATACTCCCACCTTCGTCTTTAGTGACAATCTGGGTGATGGGGAAAAATCTACAGCTGAAGCTATTTCTCATGAAGTCGGTCATACTCTGGGACTAAGACATGATGGACGAATTAGCCCATCTGAGGAATACTACCAAGGGGCTGGTAGTGGGGAGACTGGCTGGGCTTCAATTATGGGAGTAGGCTATTACCAGAATCTCACCCAGTGGAGTAAAGGACAGTATACTTCTGCTAACAATACTGAAGATGATTTACAAATTATTACTACTAGAAATGGTTTCAGCTACCGAGCTGATGATGCTGGGAATGCGATCGCCACAGCCAAGGCATTGACCAATTCTACTACGGCTATAACTGGTAGTGGCATCATTGAGCGCAATACAGATATTGATTACTATAGTTTTGTCGCAGGTGCTGGTTCAATTACCATCACGGTAAATCCTTTCACACGCGGCCCCAATTTAGATATTTGGGCAGGGTTATATAACTCTGCTGGTACATTACTTACATCTTCTAACCCCGTAGATTTACTGTCTGCAAGTATCACCACGACGGTTACTGCTGGTGCAACTTATTATTTAGCTATTGATGGCGTTGGCAAGGGTGATCCTCTCTCTACCGGCTATACAGATTATGGTAGTTTAGGGCAATACTATATTCAAATCGTTACTAATGATGTCCTCTATGGTAGTGCTACTAATACTACCCTCGCGGGTGGTTTAGGCGATGATACTTACGTTGTAGATAGCACTGCCTACACTATTATTGAAAATGCAGGCGAAGGCAACGATACCATCCGATCTAGTGTCACCTTCAGTCTAGCTGCCCTACCAAACGTCGAAAACCTCACCCTCAAAGGCACAGCCGCAATTAATGGTACTGGCAATGCTAGTAATAATGTGATCACTGGCAATAGTGGTAATAACATTCTCAATGGTGGTGCGGGTGTTGATACCTTAATTGGTGGTTTAGGTAACGATACTTACATTGTTGACAGCACTACTGATATAATTACTGAAAATGCCGGACAAGGCACAGATACAGTTGAATCCTCTGTTACCTTCAGTCTAGCTGCCCTAGCGAATGTGGAAAACCTCACCCTCACAGGCACAGCCGCAATTAATGGTACTGGTAATGCTGCTAATAATGTCATCACTGGCAACAGTGGTAACAATAACCTCAATGGTGGTGCTGGTAACGATAGATTAACTGGAGGAACTGGAAAAGATACTTTAACTGGAGGACTGGGTGCAGATAGGTTTGATTACCGCAACTTAGCAGATTCCCTGTTGAGCAACTTTGATGTAATTACTGATTTAAATGCTAATACTGGTAATGATTTATTCCTAGTTTCCACAGCTAGAGCCGGCTTTTCTAATGCGGGATCTGTCACCAGTCTTGATGCAACCGGAATTGCAGCTAGATTAACCACTACTAATTTTGCTGCTAACTTTGCGGCTCAATTTACTTTTGGTACTCGTACCTTTGTCGCTATTAATAATGCTACCGCCGGGTTTAGTGCAACTACTGACTCTATTATTGAGGTGACGGGTTTGACTGGCACTCTGGGAATAAATAACTTTACAACTGCTTTGGTGTAATTTCTGATTTGATTTCAGAAAGGTACTGTAGAGACGTTGCATGCAACGTCTCTACATGATCTATGGGGATAAAATTAACCACCGATAAACGCCGATGGTTAAGAGTTAGATTTTTCGCTAATGCACAAGTTGAGCCTTGCCAAGCCAGTAGTGGCGTGGCAAGACTAAAATGTGGGCGTTGCTGAATTGGAATATGAAATGTCAAAATGACCTTGATTTTTCTTTGTAATTTAGCGCCTTTGCGCCTTCTCTATGAGACGCTGCGCGAATGCGTGAGACAAATTCATATCTTGATTCAGCAACGCCAAAATGTGGCAATAGATTTATAAAAAATTGAACGCAGATGTTGGCGCAGCCTTTGCTACGCAACGCTACCGCGAACCCGTAGGGTACGCAGATGAACGCAGATGATTAAGATTTAGGTTTTTCGCTAATGCACAGGTTTAGCCTTGCCAAGCCAGTAGGATAAGCATGATCTTAACTGTCCCCAATCCCCAGTCCCTTACAAAGAGGCGATCGCATCCTCTAGCCAAACAATTGAGATAAATATTATACTAGATGTAGAGCATACATCTGGGTACGGTAAGCATAACATCAGGGTTTCGGCTGAGAGGCAATAACTCACAGGGGAAAAATAATGCTAAAAACAAGTTATGAATTTGAGCAACCGATACTACCTGCTGGATTTTCATTACAAGCTAATATTCTACTGCGTTTTCGCGCTGATATACCCGAATCTCCCCGACGCAACCTGAATCTTTCTTTAGTAATTGACCGTTCCGGTTCTATGGCTGGCGCATCTCTGCACCATGCGCTGAAGGCGGCGGAATCTGTGGTGGATCAACTTGAGCCACAAGATATTCTCTCGGTGGTGGTTTATGATGATGCGGTGGATACTGTGGTTTCTCCCCAGCCTGTGACCGATAAATCTGCATTGAAAAAGTCTATCGGGAAAGTGCGGGCGGGGGGTATTACTAATTTATCTGGGGGATGGCTGAAAGGTTGCGAATATGTGAAAAAACAGCTTGACCCGCAGAAAATCAACCGGGTGCTGTTATTGACAGATGGTCACGCGAATATGGGTATTGTAGACCCGAAGATACTCACTGCAACTTCAGCACAAAAGGCTGAGGAAGGAATCACTACAACTACTTTAGGTTTCGCCCAAGGTTTCAATGAAGATTTGCTCATCGGTATGGCTAGGGCGGCTAGTGGTAATTTCTACTTCATCCAAAGCATCGATGAAGCGGCGCAAGTGTTTGGGATTGAATTAAATAGTCTGAGAACTGTGGTAGGTCAAAATCTGCAAGTAACATTAGAGTTGGCTGATGGTGTGCAGGTTGATACTTTAAGCTTGGCTAAGGTGAGTAAAAATCAGGCTGGTCAACCTGTCATTACTCTGGGGGAACTTTACGAGGGCGAGGATAAGTTGCTGGGGTTGAGTCTGCTGATACCCACGACTCAAGTAGGGGAATTACCTGTGCTGAAGTTGCATTATAGTGCAGATGTGGTACAGAATGATATTATTGGGAGCATTTCTGGGACAACAGATGTTATTGCTCAAGTTGGGACGGTGGAAGAATCAGCACAGGCTGCTTCTAGTCATATTATCCTTGACCTCAGCCGCCTGAAAATTGCTAAAGCCAAGGAAACAGCCTTGGAATTAGCGGAAGCTGGTCAGCATCAACAAGGGGAGAAGATTCTGCGTGATTTGGTGCAATCTCTGCGCGATCGCGGTTTGAATGAGAATTTTGAAATTGCTGAGGAGATAGATCAGCTAGAATATTTCGCAGGGCGAATTGCCCAAAAAGCTTTAGGTAATGCTGTACGCAAGGAACTGCGCGACCAAAGTTTCCAAACCATGACACGCAACCGCAGCGACTTGGCTGGGCGGGGTGTGACGGCTGGCGATGAAGTATATGCTATGCCGGTTGTGAATGAAGTCGGTTCTGGTGTGGAATTAACCTGTGTGCGTGAAGGCGGTAAGCTGCGGGTGAAGGTGGTAGCCAATGGCTACGATGCTGATAAGAATGTGCAGTTCCCCCGTGCTATCCGGGCTGAGGGTGCAAGGTATGTTGTGGAAGGGGTGGAACTGTCAAATGACGGCAGTTTCTACCGTGTAGTTGGCAAAATCAGCCGTTTTGCTAAACCGGGCGAAGCTGATATTTTCGCCGCACCCAGACAGTCGCGGTCTGTTAGCACGGGGAAAGCGGCTAAAGCCCCAGCCACAGCCGCCGACCTTGTGACGACTGACAGGGTAGATAATGGGGTGCTGGTGCAATGTGTGAAAGATGGTAGCAAGTTACGGGCTAGGGTAGTTTCTGACGGCTACGAACCCGATTGGAATATGCGTTTCCCCCGTTCTATTCGTGAGGAGGGTATGCTTTATGTGGTGGAGGAAATCAAGACCGCGCCTGATGGTAAGTCTTATATTGCTTGTGGTGATATTAAGCGATTTGTGCAGGCGAATGTTAGTTGACAGTTGACAGTTGACAAAGTGCAATTTTCAATTTTGGGTGTTGCTGAATTCAGGAATGATTCTTGTGGGGTAGGCATCTTGCCTGCCCTATAGATATATGGGACGGGCAAGATGCCCATCCCACAAAACTATGCAAATCATCCTGGGTTTCTGCAATTTCTGAAAAGCTGCTAGATGTGCCTCAGTAGTTTTTGTCCCCTTGCGGGGAATGGGTGGTGTTTAACCAGGATTATTATCTCAACTCTACTCGGAGCTAAACGAGTTTCCGTCCCCTTGCGGGGAATGGGTGGTTTTGAACTCTAGAATTTGGGCAGACATGGGGAGACAAACCAAATATGTTTCCGTCCCCTTGTGGGGAATAAGTGGTGTTTAACAGAGACGCGACCTGACTGTTACAAAAAGCCCCGTGAGTTTGTTATTGAGTTTCCGTCCCCTTGCGGGGAATGAGTAGTGTAACGGTATCAGTCAGTATGCAGACGCAGTTATTTCACTTGAACGGTTTCCATACCCTTGCGGGGAATAGGTGGTGTTTAACATGGTGTAAAGCAAATGGCTTCACTTGTTTTGATATTCGTCAGGTTACGTCCCCTTGCGGGGAATAGATGGTGTTTAACAAGTTTCCTAAAAATATGCTTTTTGCCCGTGCTGTAAGGTTTCCGTCCCCTTGCGGGGGATAGGTGGTGTTTAACTTCTGTGATATTTTATGTCACGGTGGAATATAAACGCATAAAGTTTCCATCCCCTTGCGGGGAATTGATGGTGTTTAACCCAGAGATAGAAGAATGTTATTTCTGCCCAGACTTTGAAGCGCTTCCGTCCCCTTGCGGGGAATGGGTGGTGTTTAACCAATTGGAGAACTGCAATTTAATATAGAATATTTAAAGTTTCCGTCCCCTTGCGGGGAATGGGGGTGTTTAACGTTCTTGACTTCGGCGCAAAAGAAGGTATCAACGAAGTTCCCGTAGTATTTCCGTCCCCTTGCGGGGAATGGGTGGTGTTTAACTGGTTGGGGTGAAGAAACCGTTATCATGCTTGTAAATGAGTTTCCGTCCCCTTGGGGGGAATAGGTAGTATTTAACCTTAAACACTACGCTGAATTTGCTGCTAAATGTGTTGCGTTGCCGTCCCCTTGCGGGGAATGGGTGGTGTTTAACGGCAGTAAGGTGCCTCACATGAACCTATATGTCCAACTGTTTCCGTCCCCTTGCGGGGAATGGGTGGTATTTAACCCTACCCTTGGGAAACTATTAATATATTTGGTTTTCAAGGTTCAGTTGCGCCGAGCTACGAAAAAGACAATGTAACTTAAACGCACAGTGGGGTAAATTCAAAAGTTTTTCTTTTAAAATTTGCCTTTAGATATAAACTAACCGAAAAAATTTGAGCAGTCAAGGTAAAAATTCCCACTTATCTTTTATTGACAGGGGACAGGTGACAGCCAAGGGAAGCGGCTTAATATAAGGGTTTTATGATTTACCTATGTCCTAACCTATGTGGCTACTGCTGTAAATTCTGATGTCTGGTTTTGTAGCAAAGATTTTGACCCCTCTCCAAACCTCTCCCCCACGGGGGGAGAGGATTTGAAATACATTTGTGTTTCTTATGATTGTAGTGAATAAACCTGCTCCCCTACAAAGATTGGGGGAGAAATCAAAGCCTCTCTCCTCGTAGGAGAGAGGTTTGGAGAGAGGTCTTCCAGATACCGTGGAAAGTCAGGTTCTATATTACCGGAAATTGGAAAACCCTATTTCCATGTGGGTGTAAAATGAAATCGTTCTCATCAATCAAAGAGAGTGATGATTATGTCTGTATCTATGGCGGGGAAGTTGGTACTTTACCGTAGCTGGGTAGTGGCTGTAACTAATGCGGCGGTGACTTGGGTGATTTTGATGTTTGCGCCTTTGGGTTTATTTGCGATGATTCTCTGTACAGGGGCGGTGTTTTTCGCTAGTTTAGTTGTGGGTGAGATTTGCGATAGGCTCACACTCTATCATAGGCGATCGCACTTTATTCCGACTACTACGCCAACAACAGCGCGATGTGATGGAAGCTAGGCGGGAAGGAGATAATTTCGATTTGGGTTTAGGAAGTTATCGAGATTTACCCAGTCCAGTAGAGGGGGAAGAACGCAGATAGATATATTGTGTCTGTACTTAGGTAAATGAGAACTTCATGAAAATTTGCCATAACAGATGGCAATAGGGAAATTAATTGTTAATAATATCTAAGTTAGTTGAATAATAGCGACTTCATCAATAGATATTTTTACGGTTTAAATATTTGTTCATACAAGTTTAGATGATTGTGAACTAAGATAATTTTTGTCAGTTTGATTTCCGCCGTCAAGAATTTGGATACAGGATAAAAATTCTTCCAGTTGAGTGCATACCAAGTAAGATTGCCAATTATATGACAGACTCTCTAAACAACATCACTACAGCCATTTGCTGGTGTTTAGCCTGGGGTGACACAAGGGAACCAAAATTTGCAGAATTTAACTTAACTCCCCAGCAAATGCTAACGGCTTTACAGACAGAGGAAGGTTTACCGCAGGAAATACAAGATTTAGTTAAACAGGTGCAGGAGTTACAAGAGGAAGAGTTTCCTGATACTTTAGAGAAACTAAAAAATCTCCCAAATAAATATCCTCAATATTGGAATGCGGAAATTGGCTTAGTTTATGGTGGTGCGACTAAGATTAAACAATATGTGTTTGAAGCGGCAAAATTACCAGATATTCGTGGCGCTTCCGCATTGCTTGATAGAATTAATTTAGTTGATTTACCCGCCTTCTTTCATGGCGAAACCTCTAATGAATATCCTCAGTGTCAAGAAGCTAAAGAATATTGTGAAAAAGAAGTCAGAGAAAAATGGTTAGATAAATCAGACAATTTTCCGGGGTTATCACAAGCACTCATCCCCGAATTAATCATTTATTCTACAGGTGGGAATATTTTAGCTTTTTGTCCGGCTGCTTTTATTGATGATTTAGCTAATGCAGTGGAAAAACGCTATACTGAGGAAACTTTAACGGCTAACTCTTGTGCAGTTGGGGAAAAGTTTAAGCTGCTAGAAATTAAGTGTGGTTTGCTTAATGCTAATATAGCAGAAACATTTTGGCTAGAAAATTATCATAAAGAGTATCATAATACCTTTGTTGAGGCAATTTTTGGAAAAATAAATGATTTATCAACAATTCAATATACATTTATACAACATAAAAGTTTTAACGAATTAACTACAAAATTAGCAATTCGTTTCAATCAGAGACGTAGTGGTAATGAAAGTAAAAATCGTCCTAGTCGGCGCTATCCACCAATGTTTGAAACTCATCCTTATTTAAAAAGAGATGACAGTGAAAAACGTTCTGCTATCACTCAGATAAATCAATTACCAGGAAAACCTAATTTCTCTGAAACTTTAGCACGTAAACGCAGAATGGGAGATAGAGCGAAGACAGGGATTTCAGACACACCAAAGTGGTATTTAGATATCGGTTTAGAATGGGAACCCAGAATAAATGAAAGTTGGATTGATAAGTTTGAGCGTTTTTTAATTAACAATACAGAACAGTCTCAGAGATATTATGGAAATATAAACACCCAAGAAAAAGAAATTAAAATTTCTCAATCTTTAACCCATTTAGGTAAAGTAAGTAATGGTTATATTGCTTACATATATGCAGATGGTAATAATATGGGTGGATTTATTCAAAACATCCGCACTCCCAAAGAGTATCAAGAATTTAGCCAAGATGTGGATAATGCCACAAAATATGCAGTTTACCAAGCTTTAGCATACAATTTGCATCCTCGTGAAATCAGGGGTATAAGTGAACCAGAATCAAAAATTCAAAATGGTGATTTAATTCATCCATTTGAAATTATTACCATCGGTGGGGATGATATTTTATTAATAGTACCAGCAGATAAGGCTTTACAAATCGCTCAGATGATTGGTGAGCAGTTTGAAAAAATACTTTTGCGAAAAGTTCAAATATCAGATGTACAAATAAAGGGCAAATATGAGGTAAAAGCAAAAAAAGCTGATCTCAATAAATTCCATCGTTTTTGTACAGAAGTTTCAGAATATGACCAATGTCAACTTAGTATATCTAGCGGTGTATTAATCACTTCTTACAATACACCAGTTTATTATGCGGAAAAGTTGACTAATCAGTTAATGAAGTCTGCTAAAAAATATGCCAAATCTCTGAAATATCAGGATGAAAATAAGGAAGAATTTACTTATTATGGCGGGACAGTAGATTTTTTCACAATGAAATCAGTTACCATGATTTCATCAGATATCGAAGAATTTCGCGAAAAAGCATTAACAATTGATAAATATAAGTTATATGCTGCACCTTACACACTCCCTGAATTAGATAAATTTTTGAAGTCGATTCAGGCATTGAAAGCAGCAGATTTTCCAAAATCACAACTTTATCAAGTTCGCAGTGGCTTAAAGGAAAATAGGCAAACTGCTAGTTCAAATTACTATTATTTTCGTCACCGATTGAAGAAAGGACAATCAGCACTTCAATCTGATTTTGAGAATATCTGGTGTTTAGCAAAAACTAATGGAGGTCAAATCGCACCTTGGATGTACGACTTCGAGGAGAAAAGGTATGAAACGATTTGGCGAGAAATGGTAGATTTATTTGATTTAATTGTATTTTCAGACAAAGAATCTCCGAAACCATTACATAAGGAGATTTCACCATGATCAGACTTAGCGAATTATCTAATGCTAACATAGTTAAAAGTTACACAATTACAGCAGTTATTGATTCAGCATTGTGTGTAGGTGCAGGAGGTTCTTCTGGTTCGTTGGCAGATAAACCAATTGTCCGCAACTCAGAAGGTAACTTACTAATTCCTGGTTCACAAGTTAAAGGTCGTGTCCGTCATGAATGCGAAAAGTTATTGAGAGGTTTAGGATGGGAAATTTCTGAATCACCCAATGCAGGAAGAATGGTTATTCGTAGAGATAATGCACCTGCTAAATTTATTCGAGATGAATATATAATACCTGGGTATGAAGATACATACCATTGTTTAATTAGCCAAGTTTTTGGTGATCCAGTTTTGCCTTCACGGGTAATTTTTGATGACTTAGTTTGTGTAGAAGACCTGGAAGATTGGGAAGAAATTTTGCGTCCAGGTGTTACTATTAATCGCCGTCGTCGCGTTGCAGAAGAGAGAAAACTATACTTTCTAGAAACTTCACCTGCAAATGCACAACTCCATTTTCAAGGAGAAATACATATTCAATCAAGTTTGACACCAGAAAGACCAGATTATGCAAAGGTATTAATTTTGGTAGGTTTGCGACAAATTTATGCGTTAGGTGGCAGTAAATCGGCTGGTTTAGGTTGGCTGCATTGGCAATTAGATGAATTACAGCATGATTTAAGAAATACTGATGTTGCTGAAGTTTGGCAGTTTTTAGCAAAAGGAGAGATGAAGTGAAGCGGATTGAATTAGAAATTAAAGCCTTATCCCCTTTAGCCATTTCTCGACAAAAACCAGGTGGTTCCGTCAGTGAATGTGAAGATTATATACCTGGTAGTGTAATTCGCGGAGCGATCGCCAGTGAAATTTTGAAACAATCTGGTCAACAGTTTGCCGATTTAAGTAAAGACGGTGGTGATTTTCAGGCTTTATTCTTAAGTGATGAACCTGCTATTTTTCAAAATGCTTATCCTGCCAATGTAAAAGCTGAAAAAGGTAGGATTTTTCCCCAAAATAGGGTAAAGGAAATCAAACTCTTACCTGTTACTGCCTTAAGTTCCAAATCTAGCCCAGGCTTTTGTAGAAAGAGGAATGGAAAATGTTTACCACAATCTAATGGGGTTTTTGATAGTTTGATAGATAGGTTTTGTGCTGATAATTATGGTTTATATTATGAGCCTACTTGCCCAGAAGATGGAGGAAGAGTTGAACCTTATAGCGGTTTTTATAGTAGAATAGATGGGAAGTATTATAATTCTTCAGTTAAAAAACGTCTTTTAACCAGAGTTGGCATCAATCGTAGAAGAGCAACATCTGAAGAAGAAATATTATACAGTATTGAAGTTATTAATGAATCTGCTAATAATAAATCTTCATTTTTAAGGTCATATATTTTATTACCAAATGATTTATTTGATTTACCAGAAAAATTACAATCATTTATCAATAATAATTCTCAAAACTTCCGCTTCGGTGGTTCTACTTCACGAGGTTTAGGAAAAGTAGAAATTAATGCTAAATTAGTGGAAAATGAAAAAAATATTCAAGATAAAATAGCATTATTTAATGCTAAGTTTTGGGAGCGTTGGCACAAATGGTCTGTTTTTGGTAATTCCCTAATTGAATTACCTAAATGTACTTATTTTACCTTAAACTTACAATCAGATGCAATTTTAACTGATAAATGGCAACGGACTATTGTGATATCTGAACCCATGTTAAATAAATATGCAGGTCTTGAAGATAATTCATTAAAACTTGAAGCTGCTTATAGTAGTTATGATTATCGTTCCGGTTGGAATGCGGCATGGGGATTAATGAAGGATGTGGAATTAATAACAAATAAAGGTGCAGTTTATTTATTTAGCACTACAAAACCAGATATTTGGTATGACGCTTTAGCTGATTTAGAGTTAAAAGGGATAGGAGAACGTACTTTTGAAGGTTTCGGACAAGTAGAAGTTTGTAATGATTTTCATCTTGTATTTAGAGAGGAAGCTGCATGACTAATTTTTCAGAACAACAAAAGCAATTGAAAATCCAAAAAGGTATCCGCCAAGCTGAAGATAAATTAGTCGAAGCGATTCATACTGCATTAAACAATACAAGTTCTTACGGTCAATTAGAAGAATCGCAATTTCGTAATTTAGTTCGTGTTGCAGATACAACTGAAAGTGTAGAGGTAATTAAAAACTTTTTACTATATCAAGTAGGAAAAGACAAAAAATGGGGAAGAGGCGAAAATTCTCTTGCTCTCACAATTATTAAGGATATGGAGGACAAAATTAAAAATATAGCTAGAGAAATTAAGAGGGAATCCGATGCTGATGAATTAAATCCTATTTGGATAGAATTAATTCGCCGTTATTTAGGTTACGGCGCTCGCTATCTGGTTTATAAAAATAAAGGTGAAGTTTAAATTTATAAGGAATTAGTTATGCCAAGACTTGTGGTTTCTACTGTAGGAACAAGTTTATTAACAAATCAGATTGATGTATATACTGATCCTGAAGAGTATTTTATCCACATACAAGAATCAGCAAATAACACAGAGGAAGAAATAGATGCTCAGGTTAAAGAAACTATTTTAGAATTGAAATCTAGAGCAGAAAATAAACTTTATACGTCTAATAAAACTACAGAAATTAGACAAGCTAGTGCTGAACTCAATGGGATTTATGGCTTATATGATAGAAATATTGAGCAGGGAAAATTAGACATACACTGGCTCATTGCTACAGATACATATCAAGGTAAAATCACAGCAGAGATTGTTCAAGAATTTTTAGTAAATAAAGGAATTAAAACTCACATACAAACACCCAACACACTTTCCATAGTTAATACTGAAAAATTTTCATACGGTATTGATGCGTTTCTAGAATGGTGGGATGCAATATTTTTAGCATATAAAGATAGTCATCACATTTATTTCAACCTTGCAGGTGGTTTTAAAGCACTACAAGGTTATGCCAACACCATTGGAATGCTTTATGGTGCTGAGATTATCTATATATTTGAAGGTAATTTAGACTTTATTACAATACCTAAGTTACCCATCGAAATAGATTACTCCGTAATTAAGCCTACACAGTTTGCTCTTATGGCTTCATCTGTAGATATTTGGATTAAATTATCAGACCTAGAAAATGTACCAGATAGCTTGATATTTAAAGCAGGAGATGAAGCAAAGCTCAACAACTGGGGGAATTTACTTTGGAATAGATGCAAAAGAAAATTTTTCACTGGTGATATTCCAATAGTTTTTCCTCGGTTATTTTATGATAAGTCTTTCCTCAAAGATTATACAAGAAATATTGTTAATGAACAAAACAAGGTTGAGTTACATGATGTATTAGCTGATATTTCAGCTTCTATGATTAAGTTTAATGGAAATACTACTCGTTTTGACTCCAGACTACATTTTACTAGATATGAAGGTGGGCAGAAATGTGAAGGAGGAATAAGAAAAAACCAAATTGATCATTTTTATATTAAAAACACTGGCTGGCGTGTAAGCTGCATTGTTAAAGATGGCAATTTATATCTACGTCACTATGGAGAGCATGATTATGTCAATGACAACCCATAATTATCTGATGTTTGACAAGTTCCAAAATCGTCTAGAAATCACAGGTAAACTTACAACAATTACAGCCTTAAGAATTGGTGTAGGTGGTTTTAGTGATGTAAAAAGTTCAGATTTATCTGTAATTAAAGATGCTTTTAATAATCCAATAATACCAGGGTCTAGCTTTAAGGGTGCAATGCGATCGCGCTTAGAAAGTTTCCTCCGAGGTATCAATCCCAGTTTAGCTGAAGACCCTGCTAACTTCACCAGTTCAGCCATGAATAATTATGTCAAAGGTTTAAAGGAAAAACATAAAGATGATGATTTAGAACTAACCCAAAAACTTGTCAAAATTACAGATTTAACCTCTTTGCTATTTGGTTCACCCTGGATAGCGAGTAAATTTCAAGTCCGGGATTTAACAATAGTACCTGATACTTGGTTTGGACAATATCAAGAAAGAGACGGCGTAGCTATCGACAGAGATACCGAAACCGCCGCAGAAGGGAAACTCTACGACTTCCAAGTAGTTCCGGCTGGGACAAGGTTTGAGTTTAAGGCGGTGGTTGAGAATGCAGAAGACTATGAACTGGGACTGTTGATGGTGGGGTTACATCAGTTTGAGACGGAACAGATACCACTCGGCGGGGGGCGATCGCGCGGCTTGGGTGTAGTTAAACTAGAAATTGAGAAAATGCGCTGGTTTAATGTAGAAAACGACCCCAATAAATTACTAACTTACCTAAAAGAGTTGGTTAATAGCGAAACAGGCGATAATATCCCCAGCTATCAGGATGTTAATAATGAATTAAAAAAAGAATGGACTGATGCACTCATCAAGAAATTAGGAGAAAATATAGCTAATAGTCCTACCACTGAAGCAACACAAAATTCTTGAGGATGTCGATATGGCTTTCAGTAATTATAAAACCATCAGTGAAGTGCTTAAAGCATTTCAAGTTACCTATACTGAAGCAAATTTTATAGTTGAAGTTCCGTTTGAGATTTCTCATTACTTCCGAGAAGATTTAGAACTGATGATGCGGGATGCTGTTGTTGATAACTCAGAGGTTGCTATCTGTCAAAATCTGATTTATCCGCTTATCAAAGAAGTTTGGAAAACCTACCGTCAACCTTTTATTATCTGGAGTCATCCATCATTAAACCATGATGGAAACTTATCAATATTTCCTGGGTATATCTTAGCTAAACGTTCATCATTAGGGAAAGTCGTTTTTGACAAGCCATACTTTATTTTAGTTGAAGCCAAGCAAGATAATTTTGAAGCAGGTTGGGCGCAATGTTTAGCCGAAATGATTGCGGCTCAAAGACTTAATGGAGAATATCAAATCGTCATTTTTGGCATAGTTTCCAATGGCGCTACATGGCAATTTGGTAAATTAGAAGGGGAAGTATTTACTAGAAATATAACTCCTTACACTATCTACGAATTAGATAAATTAATCTCTGTTGTTAACTTCATCTTTCAACAGTGTGAAATACAGTTAGCTAACTTAGTAGCAGCTTGATATGAAATAATATCCTTCAATAAATACAGTCATGCACAAAAGATTCGTTAATCACTGCACCATTGATTTAAGTATAATACCCGACGGGCCGATTTTAATTAAATCAGGTAAAGAAGGAGCCGACCCTACAAAGCCTGATATGGAATTTGTGGAAACCTATCATGCTGGCGGACGTTCAATTTATTTACCAGGAAGTAGCTTAAAAGGTGCTATTCGCGCTCATGCAGAACGCATCGTTAGGACGGTTGGTAGAGATAAGCGCGATATAAAATCTAATCTACCTTGGGCTAATGACCCTTTAAATGATAAATATGAATATCTCAAGGATATTCAATCAACTAGTGAGATTTACAAACTATCTTCTTTCACAGATCAGATGTTTGGTAATACTGCTATTGCCAGTAGAATTAGAATTGAAGATGCTCATCCAGATAGTTCACAGCCTCTCAAAATAGAAGAACGTAACGGCGTAGCTATTGATAGAGTATTTGGTTCTGTAGCAGTAGGGCCATTCAACTATCAAGTTTGTACGGCTGGGGTATTTAATACTAAAATACATCTCAAGAATTTTACTTTAGCTCAATTAGGTTTAATTGGTTTAGTATTGCGAGACTTAAATGATGGTTGGTTTGGTTTAGGTTTTGCCAAATCTCGCGGTTTGGGTACTGTGGATGTGAAATTAAAGGAAGCTGTTGTGCAATATCCTGGTTGTGTTTTATCAGAAGATAAACAGCAAATTCACGCTCTTGGTAGTGATAAAAACTGGAATAAAACTTTTCTCTTAGGTGTGGGAGAATTTTTACAAGCTGAAGAGGCGAACTTATATGGTTTTCCTCAATCAGATCATCAAGATTCACCAGTTGCAGCACAAGAAATGGATTTAGGTTTTGGTGTACAACTGACTTGGCGAGAAGGAATAGTTCACGATTTATTTGAACGTTGTGTCAGGTCTTGGAGTAAGTTATTAGTGGGTGCGAAATGAAACCTTTTGTTGGTTTTAGCGAAAAAGATTTATCAGTTAATTTACTGTTAGAAATAATTGAGTCTTTATCATCGCCATCTAGTCACTATTTCCTGCGATGGACTGATAGAGTAAGCGGAATTATTCAAGAGAAACTAACAGATGCAAAATTCCCTATGCTAGAGGGACAGATGTTTAATTATGACTATGAATTGCGGTGGAAATATAAAAGTCAAAATCATTATGAAGCACTCTTATTAAGCACTAAAGGAGAACATCCCAGTTTTGCACCATTAGGTGAAGATTGGCTAATTGAAGAACATAATGCTCATATATACCCAGCTACTGAAACCCGTTTTCCCAAAGGTTTCCAAACTACAAACGTGGATGTAGCACAGCGATATTTTCGAGATAAAAAGACCGCAACTGTACATTTTGTTGCACTCACTACCAAAAGATAAATATGACGAGAACACCTTACCAACCACCAAGAAAACCTAATTCCCCAGGTTCATCTAACCCGGAACTAGCGCCAAAGCCTTATGATTTTGTTTCCTTCCCCAAGGAACGTCCTAATTTACAGCGTCCTATAGGACATCATAAATATTTTAGCGATCGCCTACATGGTACATTATTCCTCACCCTCAAAGTGCAGACATCACTGCACATATCCACTGGGATAGTTGCAATGGGTAGCGACATCGGTAACAACCGCATTCCCCTAATTAAAACAATGGTGCAAGGTGTTGACCAAAAGCTATCAATACAAGGTAGTTCCCTTAAAGGTTGCATTCGTTCTGTATATGAGGCGGTTACTAACAGTACATTAGCCGTCATCACCTCTAGGTATAAAGATAAAATTCCCAGTGAACGCTTACCTTGTGGTAATAAAGAACAACTGTGTCCAGCTAGTCGCGTATTTGGTGCATTAAATTGGCAAGGTTTGCTAGATTTTAATGATGCCAAGTGTGAAAGCGTCGGCTTTACCACCGGATTTATGCCTTCACTATACCGTCCCCGTCCAGATGAAAGCAATGCCTACTTTATTCGTGGTAAAGCAGCCGGACGCAAATTTTATTATCACACCATCAGAGCCATTGATAAAGGACAAAATTCCGGCATTCCCGTACAACAAGCTGGGAGAGAATATACTTTCACCACCCAGCTACATTTTAGAAACTTGTTAGCAGAAGAATTAGGCACTTTGTTGATTATTTTGGGACAAGACAGCAAATATCCTCTAGCGTTGAAAGTCGGCGGAGGTAAACCCATTGGGATGGGAACAATGACAGTCAATATAGACAGAATTGAACAACCGCAAAATTTAAAACAGCGTTACTCATCCTATCAAGTAAGCGAAACTGACGAACTTACAGGAGAGAAATTAGCACAATTCAAACAGAAAAACATTCAAGCCGCACACTCACGCTTAGTTCAAAAACAGCAACTAGAAGAATTAACAAGAGTTCTACGCTACCCAACCGACCGCGAACCACCATCAGGGATGTATTAATGATGACTATAACTGAAACTACTCTGTGCGCTGATGTTTATCAACTAGAAGATGATGCGATCGCTTCTTACTATTGTAGGCGATCGCTCTATATTTATTAGATTTTCTTTGAAAAAATGCACGTTATTAGTGATAAAACCTTAAGAGAATATGCAAAAACTAATGCAGACTGCCAAGAAGCCCTAAACAACTGGTATAAAGTTGCTTGCAAAGCTAAATGGTCAAACTTAGTCGAAGTGCAAAAAGTTTTTCCTAAAGCTGAAGCAGTTAGTAATTTTACTGTTTTCAATATCAAAGGTAATAAATACCGATTGATTGTTGATATAAATTATCCACAGCAGTTAATTTATATTAAATATATCCTCACTCATGCTGAATACGATAAGGAAGAATGGAAAAATGACCCTTACTTCTAATACACAAAAGTATAAAGAGTTACTAAAAAATTATCGTCATAAAACCATTAAGACTGAAGCCGAGAATGAAGAAGCCTTAGAAATTGTACAAGATTTAATGCACCAGGAACTTACTTCTGAAGAAGATGAGTTATTTAAATTATTGATTACTTTAATTGAAAATTTTGAAAAAGAATATTATCAACTTGATGAGCAGATGAATCCTCAATCAATGCTTTTGTTTCTTTTAGAACAATCTGAAAAAAACAGCGAAGATTTAGAGTTAGTCTTAGGCTCAAAAAATTTAGTTGATGAGATTTTAAGCGGACAACAAGAAATAACACCAGAACAAGCACAGAAGCTAGGCGTATTTTTCCATGTTGAACCTAGTTTATTTGCAGAAATCGCTGCACCACCAGAACAACCACAAACCCCTATGAATAATTTATTAAATATGGCAATTACTGAAAATATCTTGGAAACTCTTACAGACACACAGTGGGAAATTGCTCATGCGATCGCACTCACTTTAGTCAAAGAAAATACAGATGTCAACGAGTTAGGTAAAACTGTTGCTTATCTGCGGAGTATTGTTAAACAAAAAGATGCAACTTCCAGGTTTTTCAAATATCTCAAAACCTTGGTGAGTAATGGTAGGCAAATAGGACATAGTAAAAAAACCACAGACTATTACATCAGCATCGATAAAGCTTGTAGCGATTATCTCAAAAATATCAGCGATGCTGACACTATCTTACAAATTTTAGGCTGGGTATCTCGCCTCATGCGTTATTACAAAGATGCAGGCGTTCCCATTGGCGAAATTCCCACCCCCACCGCACCGCCAGCAGAGTCAGCACGTCAGGCAGAAATTGCTAAAGTTGTTAAGTCTCAGGACTTCAAAGTTGACCAAATACTAGATGCGACAGTTACAAAAATTAACGGTAACAAAGTCACTTATGAGATATTTGGGACAATTAAGTTAACCGAGAAGGAACCGAAAAAAGCAAGTGTACTGACGGAAGGACAAATAGTCAAGGTAGAGATTGTGGAAATTAAGGAAGACGGTACTATAAAGAAATTAAAGTTAGTTAGGTGAATAAATCATGTTATTTACCATTTCTTAGTTTCATCTGTAATAATAAAATGCAAGGGACATTCACTCATTGTACCTTTAGTAACAAGTAAATAGATGTACAAACAAAAATACTTACACGTAGATACTCCACCCTTGGAAGCATCTAATAACCTTGATTATCCTTCAGGAATTACTCCTGACTCTGATTTAACCGTTAATTCACTATATAGCTCCTGTTTGCGGAAAGGTAATACAGCTATGACACAATATTCTGATGGTTCTGAAAACTATCAACTAGAGTATATATCAGTCTTTACTAAGCAATTTAAGGAAGACCTGAAATACTGGAAAAAGCACTGTCAAGCAAAGTATAACCGCATTCAGGAACTAATACGGGAAATTCAATCCAAGCCTTTTGACTGTGTTGGTAAAGGCAATCCAGAAATTCTAATACATGAGTATTATCAAGGCTACAAAAAACGTTCGCGTGAAATAAATGGCACACATCGTCTAGTTTACGCTGTAGCAGATAATACAATTTATTTTCTCCAAGCTCGCTTCCATTATAAGAAGAAATAAAGCAGTAGTTACAAATGAGTAACTGAAGTTGGAGTGTTATATTGCCAATCAGAGCAGTTTTATTCTCTGCTTTGATTGGCTTCATGGTTAGATGCTTTGAATTATTGGATGATTTTCACTATGATCCTTGATAGAAGAGAGCGTAGCTGTTTGAGGTATTTAAGAAAATGTCTAAAATTTGTCAAAAAATCAATTATGCCAAAGCTCAAGCCAACTTAGACGAACTCTGCAATGAAGTTATTTTAAGCCGTGATGTTGTAATTATCGAAAGAGAAGGTAGTGAAAATGTTGCTCTTATTGCTGCTGATGAGTTAATTAGTATGAAAGAAACTCTTTACCTACTTAGCTCTCCAGACAATGCAGTACGTCTATTTGCGGCTTTGGAAGAAGTAGAATCAGGGGAACTTCAACCTCAGACACTTGAGGAACTGCTTGAGGAATTAGAGAATGATGAAGAAGATTAGATTTAGATATAGACTTTGCTTTGTATACTTCACAAGTAAGATTTTGCTGCTTTCATAGTCCAAAAGCTTGATTTAAATTCAAATTGCCGCTAAGATTAAAGGATATAGAAACCTCTGTTTCATTTATAAATATTCCTTGTAAAGGGATTGAAACAGGTTTCTATAAAGTGAATCAACTGTTTACATCAGAGTTCACTACTTCCCCGCAAGGGGATTAAAGTAAAAAGCTGATTAACTATGTTCTAAAACTGAGAGGTAAAAGCTTGTTTTTGTGTTGACTGAAACTGAGAATAATTGTTTATTTTTTCAAGGCTGAGGAAAGAGGGTTAAGAGCAGTTACATGACAAGAAAGCCTTACAGCGAATTGCGAAAGCGAATGACACCTGAGCGAAGAGCAGAGAATGAAACTCGCGCTAAAATGATGCTGCTTCATCTTAACTTGATGGAACTGAAGCAGTCTTTAGCATTGACAAATGATAATTTAGAAAACGACCTCAGCGTTTTTGACTCTGCTATTTCTGAATTGGAAACACAAGAGGATATGCAAATATCTACACTATCGAATTATATTAAAGCTCTTGGTGGCAGCCTGAAATTAGTAGCTGAATTTCCTGATAAAGAAATTGTTCTTACTCAATTCAACTAAAACACAACCCTGTATACTCTTGTTACCTTCTTTGCGTCTTCTCTACGAGACGCTACGCGAATGCGCCTCTGCGTGAAACAAAAAAACTATCACTCAACCTTCAACGCCCGCCGGGCTAGCTTGGCGTAAGTTTTCACAGTTTCATAAGGCATTTGCAAATCTTCCGCTACCACTTGCAAAGACTCCCCCATTTCCCGACGTGCTAAAATAGTCGCCCATGTTGATGCTACCTCAATAGCGCGATCGCCTCCAGTACGTTTGCGTTGTCCTTTAAATATATCAGTCAACTCCTCAATTCTCTTAGCCAGCAAACTTTCCACATTCGGCACATCAGCTACCGCTTGTGATGACCAACCCAAGCGGGTTTGACCTAAACCGAACGTAGTTTTATGACCAGTACCACAATAGGGTGCTAACTTTCCTAAAGCCGAAAACATTGTACAAAACTCCGGTTTATCGTATGCTTCTTTCGCCAAGCCAAATTCCACCGCACCTGTAAAACCTGTCACCGCACCTTTCTTTCCCGCCAACACTTTCACCGTTGCTATTTGGTGACGAGTAATTAACACATATTCATCTACCCAAGCCAAAAATGTATCCTGGTCAACAGGGGTAGCTGCAAAATCATTCCAACGGCGCAGGTAGCTATGAAACACATTCACCGGAACTGGTAACGGTAAGTGATGACCTTTACGCCGAAAACTCGTAGGGCTTAAAAATTGGAGTGCAATATTAGCCTCTAGCTGAGAATTGAGTAATTGTGCATAAGTTGTAGGTGCAAAAACCACATTACAAGCAATAATTTGTAAAGGTGCGTTACGTAAATTTACTTCAGGAGGTAAATTTGTCATCCACTGCGCCAACCATGTTGTTACTCGACCCGACAACCCAGTTACATACCAGCGATAAGTCCTGTTAGGGAACAGCTTTAACTGCTTACCACTACTCACCAACTCACCATCTAACGCAGAGATAGTAAAAGGCTTTTCTGACTCACCATCATGTAGGTAAGCCGAAAGTTCCGGGTCTGTGGAACGTACTTGGTCAAGAAACCAAGCATGGAGTCCAATTGTGTACTGAGGATACAGCAAAACATCCTCATTTGTCACTAGCTCAAATTCCAACCCCACTAATTCTGACTCTGGCGACCAGTCAGTTCCAGCTAGCTGATGATTAATTTTTTTCTTAGCAATTCGAGGCATTCTATCTAGCTTGTTTAATAACTTACAATAAAGATGGTAATAAGTAAATAGTTTTCCCATTACCAACATCACAGATATTATAAGTCTTTAAACGAGATATGCCGAAAATTGCGATCGCATCCTCATGCACTTCGCTCGTAGTAAGGACTTTAGTCCTAAAAATCCCTACTACAACAAAGCAATAACCTGTTACCTCTAACCAACAACCTTTAATCCTCTCTTAAACCTCGATAACAGCAAACAAACAAAACCAACTACTATTAAAGGTACAGAAGAAATAGATTCTGGTACAGACTGAGGATTTGTCACAGGCTGATAAGGCGACTGAGTAACCACACCCCTGAATAAAGTTACAAGCTCGTCAATATTATTCCCTAGATTACTATTAGAATTATTTCTGGAAAGAATCAGTTGGTTATATGTTTGAGTTGCATCTTCATTGAAATTTCCTGTTAACACAACAAAATTCTCACCCATACTTCCCACTGCTGAGTTAATTATCTCATTAATTTCTCTCCTAGTATCTTGTGCAAAGGAGCCTAAATTGCTTATATTACTACCAACTCCAATATTTGTATTATCTGTATCCACTACCAAATTATTACCAATGATTATATTGTTGCTAGTTAAAACCAAATTGTTATTACCAATGATGATGTTGTTACTACCAAAATCCTGGTTGCCGTTACCGATAGTTGTCCCATTTTGACCATAGTACGAATTATTATTACCTAACGTTACATTATTATTGCTGCTATCTGAATACAAATTATTATTGCCGATAGTGGCATTATCACTTCCCTTGTAAGAATTTTCATTACCTAAAGTTGCATTATTGCTGCCATCACTTGCATACCAGTTACTATTGCCAAGTATGGTATTATAACCGCCGTATGTCTGATTACTGTTACCAATTGTAGTATTATTACTATTGTAATTAGAATTTTCATTACCAATTGTGGCGCTATTATTGGCAAAATTGGAATTGTTATTGCCAATAGTTGCGTTATTAGTTCCTAAATCTTTATTGTCATTACCAACATATGAGCTATTGGGTGTAGAATAATTATTACCAATTTCAAAGGGGTTTTCACCGCTTGCATAGGGATTGTTGCCACCAGATTGAATCAGACTAGCCCAAAAGTTAGCATCATTAGATGAACTACCAGAAGCATTGGAATTGCTAAAATTAGCAAAGAAATTCCTGTAAAATTCGCTATTACCAGCATTGGAGCTACCAGTGCCAGAATTATTCCCATTGAAAGCATTACTAAAAGATTGAATTAACTGGTCTGAATCTACACCAAGGTTAAGTAATTCTCCCCAAGGAGACTGTGCAAGTAGAGCATTCAGATCACCATTGCCAGTATTGGTTGAATCTGTCATAAAAAAACATCCTCCTCAATTTTTTAAAATTTACTATTTCTGGAATATGAAATATATTTATTCCAGAATTTACTGGTGCTTTTGATGAGTTATATCATGTTCGCTTAATCACTTATCATATCTTCGGGGTTGGTAATTGGTAATTGGTAACTGCTAATGGTAGAAAACAATTACCTATTAGCTATTACCCATTACCGACCAAAACAACCATATTATAAGTAATTAGCTGAACTTGATATAAATCCAACTGCAAGCTATCATTTTTTAGTGATAGCCTTTCCAGGCAAAATTTCGCTTAGTGTTAAGTTAAAAAAGTTGCAATTACAAAAAAATATTAAAATGATACTTATATTTATCACAATGATATATTTTTTGATATAATAATGAACAAATAACTTATTTTTAGTTTTTTCTAAATTCTAGTCAAACAAGAAAAAATCCACATTCAATAAATAATTGGCGTATGACTTGGCTTGAATATCATGCGCTAACCATTTATTGAGGTGGAATTACATCAACACTTACAGTCTAACTAAATAGCATTAGCTAAAGCAGGTTGAGGCGCACGTCCAACAACCTTGCTAATTACTGACATTTCCTGCGCTAAACGGTCAAATCTTTCAGGAGTTAAAGATTGAGGCCCATCTGATAACGCTCTAGCAGGGTTGGGGTGAACTTCAATCATTAAAGCATCTGTACCCGCAGCGATCGCACCTAATGCCATTGGTGGCACATATTCAGATTTACCTGTACCATGACTAGGGTCAATCATAATCGGTAGGTGAGTCAGCGATCGCAAAATCGGAATCACAGCCAAATCCAAAGTATTCCGCGCATACTTACTATCAAAAGTTCTCACACCCCGTTCGCACAGAATCACATTCGGATTTCCCGCAGCCAGGATATACTCAGCCGCCATCAACCACTCATCGATAGTAGCAGACATCCCCCGCTTCAGCAGTACAGGCTTATCTTGAGCGCCCACCTTTTTCAGCAACGCGAAGTTCTGCATATTTCGCGCCCCTACTTGAATCACATCAGCTACTCTAGCTACAGCTGCTAAATCAGCAGTATCCATAACTTCCGTGATAATACCTAAACCAGTTACTTCACGCGCCGCCGCCAACAACTCCAAAGCACTTTCCCCATGTCCTTGGAAAGCATAAGGAGAAGTCCGGGGTTTGTAAGCCCCACCGCGTAAAAACTTAGCTCCCGCAGCCTTCACCCGCCTTGCTGTTTCCACAATCATTTCCTCATTCTCCACAGAACAAGGCCCAGCCACCACCACCAAAGGATGATTTTCGCCAATGTGGATGCGCTCATTAGGTGTATCAATAATAACTTCACCGGGTTCCCCATAACGGAACTCTCTACTAGCCCGCTTGAAAGGCTTCTGCACACGCATCACTTGTTGAATCCAAGGGCTAAACTCTTGAATTTGTAAAGTATCAATAGTTGCAGTGTCACCAATGATGCCCAAAATGATTTTATGTTTTCCGACACTCTTTTCCACAGTTACACCCCAAACCTCACTTAGACCTTGGCTAATGCGAGTAACTTCTTCATGAGGTGTTCCATTCTTAAGTATGACAATCATGTCTGCTTCCTCTTATACCTGTTATAACTTACGTATGAAATCTAGAAATCAAGGTTTTGGTTAACGTGAGTTCGACCAGCGTTGTTTTGACCTCTCCCCCAACCCCTCTCCTACGAGGAGAGGGGAGTAAGAGGGTGATTTTTTCGTTTCTCCTCCCTCTCCTACGAGGAGAGGGAGGTTGGGAGGGAGAGGTTCATCGAACTCACGTTTGGTTAGGGTGTAGGGATTAGGAGAAGAACAGTATTTATTAGGTATCTTGATTTAATTATGAGTTCTTTCCCTTAAACCCTTACACCCCTACACCCTCAACGCAAAAATTCAGCCAGTTGTTCTAACTTTGTCCAAGCAGCACCACTTTGTAAGACTTCTCTAGCAATAGCGATCGCTTTAACAGAAGCTTCTACAATATCTGTTGCGGCGATCGCTTCCCCAACTTGCAATGCTAAGGCTGTATTTAAAGCTACTACATCTTGCTGTGCTGGAGTACCTTTACCTTGGAGAACAGCCTTCAAGATTTCGGCATTTTCTGCCACATCTCCACCAGCTAAGGCTTCAGTTGGTGCATGGTTTAACCCTAAATCTTGAGGATAGAGTGTAAAACAACTGACAGTTCCATCTTGCAGGACGGCTAAATCAGTTGCATCCGCCAAACCAGCCTCATCCAACCTTTCCCGTCCGTGGAGTGCGATCGCCCGGCGGCATCCCAATTGTGATAAAGCTTGGGCGATTTCCTCAATTAACAACGGGTCATTCACACCAATAATTTGTCCCGTTGGACGCAGAGGATTAACCAAAGGCCCCAGCAAGTTAAAAATAGTCCGCACCTTCAAAGTTTTGCGTAAAGTAGCCACCGTCTTCAGTGCGGGATGCCAGCCAGGAGCGAACAAAAAGGTAATCCCCACCTCATCTACAGCCCCTTGTACCTTCGCTGGATCAGCATTGAGATTGATTCCCAAAGCTTCCAACACATCAGCAGAACCAGTCTTGCTAGAGGCAGAACGATTCCCATGTTTAGCAACCTTCACCCCGGCGGCGGCGGCTACAAAAGCCACCGCAGTAGAAATATTAAAGGTTGAAGCACCATCACCACCAGTTCCGCAAGTATCAATCAGGGGGACTGCGTATTGAGTAGATTCTTTCCCACCACCTAAGCCCTGAGATTGTAGAACCCTAGCCATGCCCACTAATTCTTCAGTGGATACGCCCTTGGCTTGAATTGCTGCTAAGATAGCGCCTGATAAGACCGGGGGAATAGTATCTGTCAGCCAACCTTGCATCAAATCTGTAGCTTGAGCAACAGTCAAAGATTGCCGTTTGAGCAATTGTTGTAAAATAGCCGACCAGTCCTGAGAATCAGAAGTAACAGAGATGTTATCAAGTGAGGTTTGAGTTATAGCTACCATATTCTTTAATAGTGAATGAACTAACTCAGTCAACAGTTATCAAGGTGTAAGTAGCTGATAACTGGTAACTGATAACTGTTAATAGCTGAGAACCTTCGCCACAGTTTGCACATCCTTGTCACCTCTACCAGAACAGTTGATGACAATGCGAGGACTACCACTCAGTTGAGGACAGAGGGTTTCTAAATAGGCGATCGCATGAGATGTTTCCAAAGCTGGGATAATACCTTCCAACCGTGACAATCTCTGGAATCCCTCTAAAGCTTCCTTATCAGTCACACTGTAATATTCAGCCCGTTGCAAATCCTTCAAATAGCTATGCTCTGGCCCCACACCAGGATAATCTAGTCCAGCACTGATTGAGTGAGCTTCAATCACTTGACCATCATCATCTTGTAGAACATAGCTCATTGCACCGTGCAGCACTCCCACTCTTCCCAGAGTCAAAGTTGCGGCGTGCTTCTCTGTGTTCACACCCTCTCCAGCAGCTTCCACACCAATCAGACGGATAGAAGGCTCATCAACAAACTCGTGGAACAAACCAATAGCATTGGAACCGCCACCCACACAAGCCAAAAGAATATCTGGTAAACCGCCCCATTTCTCCTGACATTGTACACGAGTTTCCTTACCGATAATCGCGTGGAAGTCACGGACAATCATTGGATAGGGATGAGGCCCAGCCACAGAACCCAGGATGTAGTGAGTAGTTTCTACATTAGTCACCCAATCCCGAATAGCTTCGGAAGTCGCATCTTTGAGAGTTCCTGTACCAGCTTCCACCGGACGAACCTCAGCCCCCATCAACTTCATCCGAAATACGTTCAGGGCTTGGCGCTGCATATCATGGATGCCCATGTAAATCACACAGTCCAACCCGAAACGCGCACATACTGTTGCAGTTGCTACACCATGCTGTCCTGCACCAGTTTCCGCAATAATCCTTTGCTTACCCATGCGTTTAGCTAACAACACCTGAGCCAAAGCATTGTTAATTTTATGTGCGCCTGTATGATTTAAATCTTCTCGCTTTAAGTAAATTTGCGCCCCAGTCCCATCTGGTCTAGCGTAATATTCTGTCAGACGTTCAGCAAAGTATAAAGGGCTAGGTCTGCCCACATAGTCGCGGAGTAAATTTTGTAACTCAGTTTGAAAACCAGCATCATCACGATATTTTTGATAAGCTGTTTCCAACTCGCTCAAAGCAGGCATTAAAGTTTCAGGAACGTACTTACCGCCAAACTTGCCAAATCTACCTAAAGAGTCAGGACGTGCAGTCGTTTGAATATCTGGAGTGCTTACCACAATTTGAATCCTCTTACGTTCAAGTATTTTTTAGAAGTTTGTAGTAAGCGGCTCTAGCCCTTCTTTAATTCTCTAAGGACTAAAGTCCTTACTACGAACAGGGGTAGGGTGCGTCAGATGTGAAAAATACTTGAATTTGTACGAAATTATTGGGGCTGACGCACCCTACTGGACTGTCTAGACTAAATTTGTGCATTAGCAAACTCTTGTGGGATGGGCATCTTGCCCGTCCAGTGCAGGCAAGATGCCTACACCACAAGAAAATTCTTTGCAACCTTTTAGCCCGGTCACGCCACTACAGTCACTTAGTTTTGAATTTTGAATTAACGTGAGTTCGATGAACCTCTCCCTCCCAACCTCCCTCGCCTTTTAGAAGAGGGAGGAGAAACGAACAAATCACCGTCTTACTCCCCTCTCCTCGTAGGAGAGGGGTTGGGGGTGAGGTCAAAACAACGCTTGTCGAACTCACGTTGAATTATCTCGCTGAACCCACTGGTTCCAAAGCTGGCGCGATCGCTTGTTTCAATTCTTTGCTAAGTTCTTCTATAGCTTGTAATCCTGCGGCTGGGCTACCTTCTGCTAAACGTTTAACGAAGGCGCTACCAACAATTACCGCATCTGCACCCCATTCTTTGACTTGACGCGCTTGTTCTGGGCCAGAGATACCAAAACCTACACCAATGGGTTTGTCGGTAACTTTGCGTAAGTCTGTTACCAAGTGCTGTACACGGTCTTGGATTTGAGAACGGATACCTGTAACACCTGTGACACTGACTAAATAAATGAAACCTTGTGATTGACTTGCGATCGCCTCAATTCTATCCTGAGAACTGGTAGGTGCGACCAGCAAAATCACCTCAATATTAAAACTAGCAGCAGTTGTAATTAATTCTTCTGCCTCTTCCAAAGGTAAATCTGGTACTACCAAACCACGCACCCCAACCGCCGCAATGGTTGCTAAAAACGACTTAATTCCACGATGCAAAATTGGGTTGTAGTAAGTAAATAAAATTATTGGTGCTTGCAGACTAGGACTAACATCTGCCACTATCTCTAAAACTTGCTCTAATTTAGTTCCCTTTTGCAAAGCGCGAGTTGCGGCGGCTTGAATAACTGGCCCATCAGCCAAAGGATCAGAATAAGGCACACCCAACTCAATAAAATCAGCACCATTACGGTCTAAAATGCGTAAAGCCTCGGCGGTAGTATCTAAATCAGGATCACCAGCCGTGATAAAAGGAATCAAAGCGCATTGTTGACGCTGGCGTAAAACTTGAAAACGTTCAGAAATTGTCGTCATTGTTTTGGTTAGGTATTGGAGAGAGTTGACAGTTGACAGTTGACAGTTGACAGCGCTGCACTGAAGCTCAAGAAGTGTTGACCAATGATTAAGAAAAGGGTTAAGGGAGAAAGCTTAAATTATTTCACTTACCTTTCTCCTAAACTTAACCTCTGCAAGAAGCCTTCTCAGTTCCTTTGTGTCTTTGCGCCTTTGCGTGAGACAAATATATAATCCACCACAGAAGCACAGAGGATTTTTAAGTTAATAACAAACTACGGGTTGCTTGTTCAACGTCAGTTTGTTTAACTAAAGACTCACCAACTAACACAGAACGCGCCCCAACTTCAGCGACAAATGATAAATCGGCTGGTGTATAGATTCCCGACTCGCTGACAATGGTAATATCCAAACTTTGGATTTGTTGCTGTCGCTGGCTTAAGAGTTGCTGTGTGATTTTTAAATCAACTGTAAAATCTTCCAAGTTGCGGTTATTTATTCCCAACAAACGTAAATCTTTTAGTTGGAGGACTCGATCTAATTCAGCTAAAGTATGAACTTCTATGAGTGCATTCATACCCAAATCGTGAATTAGCTGGAGAAAGTTTTGCAGTTCTTCATCCGCAAGGATGGCTGCAATCAACAATACCGCATCTGCACCCGCAGTTCTGGCGAGATATATTTGGTAAGGGTCAATAATGAACTCCTTACATAGCAGGGGTAGCGAAACTTGCTGACGTACAACCCGGAGATTGTGGAAACCACCTTGAAAGAACTTTTCGTCAGTCAAGACAGATAGACAAGCTGCACCACCTTTTTCGTAAGATTGTGCGATCGCCACTGGGTCAAAATCTGCCCGAATAATACCACGACTAGGCGAGGCTTTTTTCACCTCAGCAATCAAGCTAGGTTTGTGAGAATTTTCCTGCAAAGCTTTTAAGAAATTCCGCACAGGCGGCGCAGTCTCTAACTGTTGTTGCAAAGCAGTTAAAGGTAATTCTTGTTGCAACTGCGCGACTTCTTGCTGTTTATGTAGCACAATCTCTTGGAGAATGTGGCGAGGGGGTGCAATTTGGTTAGTCATAGTGGAGTGGGGGAAGTGGGGAAGAAAAACCAATTACCAATTACCAATTACCAATTACCAATTACCAATTACCAATGACTGCGTATAAGTCCGCACTACATTTTTAATCATTGCTAAACCAACTTCACCAGCTAAAGTCATAATTGACTCTGGATGGAATTGAACTGCGGCGATAGGAAGTGTCTGATGTTCGATCGCCATAATCACTTCATCATCAGAAATCGCTGTCACCTTGAGTTCTTTTGGTAAGCGTTGCGCTAGTGCAAATAAGGAATGATATCTACCGACGGGAAAAGATTCGGGTAAACCTTGGAACAAGACAGAATTGGGTGCGGTCACGAAAATCCTAGAGGATTTACCATGTTGTGGGTAGTTAAGTACACCTAACTCACCACCGAAAGCTTCCACAATACCTTGCAGTCCTAAGCAGACACCGAACAAGGGGATTTGGCGACGAACGCAAGCAGCAACTACTTCTGGCACTTTAAAATCACTCGGTCTACCAGGGCCAGGAGATAAAACTACTAGGTCTGGGCGTTCAGTATCAAATAGTGATTCGGGGAAGCCGTGACGCAGTGTGGTGACGGTTGCACCTGTAGAACGGATGTAGTTAGCTAGGGTATGCACAAATGAGTCTTCATGGTCGATAAGTAAGACACGTTTACCTGGTTCGACATCAGGAACACATTTGCTGAGTTTTGCAGTACCACAATCTTCGATTTTTACATTTGTTTGTTTAGCACGGCGAATTGTTTCAAATGCAGCCGCAGCTTTGGTAATGGTTTCTTGTTCTTCTGCTTGAGGTATGGAGTCATATAATAAAGTAGCACCAACTCGCACCTCGGCGATTGAATCTTGCAATCTAATTGTCCGCAGAATTAACCCTGTATTCAAATCACCGTTAAAGCTGAGATACCCAACTGCACCACCATACCAACGTCGGGCGCTGCGTTCATGCTGTTCGATAAACTGAATGGCTGCCCGTTTGGGTGCGCCTGTGACTGTTACCGCCCAAGTATGGCTGAGGAAAGCATCCAAAGCATCAAACTCTGGTCGCAGTATGCCTTCTACATGGTCTACAGTATGGATTAAGTGGCTATACAATTCAATCTGACGGCGACCGATGACTCGTACTGAACCGGGTTCGCAAATACGAGATTTATCATTGCGGTCTACGTCTGTACACATTGTCAACTCTGCTTCGTCTTTGTGGGAGTTGAGTAACTGACGAATTTGTACAGCATCATCCAAAGCATCCTGTCCCCGGCTGATTGTACCACTAATTGGACAGGTTTCTACACGGCGACCTTCCACCCGGACAAACATCTCTGGTGATGCACCGATGATGTATTCCCCACCCAGGTTAAAAATAAATCCGTAGGGGCTGGGGTTAATTTGTTTGAGGGTTTCAAATAGTTTGCTGGGTAGTGCTTCGCAGGGTGTGAAGAAGTTTTGACTAGGGACTACTTCAAATAAGTCACCCCGACGGAAATAATCGAGGGCATATTCTACTAATTTAGAATATTCGCCTATTTTGTGATCACCATTTTGTGTAGGTGTGAGGCGTTGACCTCGATAGTCAATAGACTCTCCAGTGCGTGGGATATCATCAGTGCTGCCATACTCGGTCACAAAGTCATACTCTACCCTGAATGCTTGTTGTTGATAGTAATCTACCACTACCAGTTGGTCAGGTAAATAGAGGACTAAATCTCTTTGGTCTTGAGGACGTTCTAGGTGTTTGTTGATTTGCTCAAATTGGAATACTAAATCGTAACCAAATGCGCCATACAAGCCTAAATGTTCGTCTTCTGGACTAGAGAAGATATGGAGAATTTCGCGAATTACAGTAAATGTTGAAGGTTGTTTACTGCGTTCTTCTTCTGTAAAGAATTTATTTGCTGGTTTAACTAATCCAGTTAGTTGGTGATAATTTTGTGTAAGTTCTTCGAGTTGTTCTGATTGAGATAGACGCTCAAATATTACTGGTAAGAGTATCTGACCGCGATCGCTTAATGCTGTGATCGTAAAAGTATTTTCTCTTGTAGTTAATTCTAGAGGTGGATTGACAAATCCTATTGCCCATCTCTTATATCTACCTGGATACTCATAACTACTGGTCAGCAAGCCGCCACGCTGCGAGTTTAAATAGAATAGAATCTCTTCCAGGGCTGTCTCCATCTTTACTGGAGTGATGAAGCGTGAGACATGAACACCCCCAAGGGTTGTATAATCATGGGAATCGGCAATCATAGATAGGCTCTCTAGAATATTTACTATTTATTTAATCAAAAACTTGTTATTGCTGTGGTAGGGGACAGGGGACAGGGGACAGGGGACAGGTTTAAAAGCCTTTGGTTATCCCGATTTTATGGTGAATTTCCTCCCCGAATTATCTGTTATCTACTATGCAATTTAACTTTGGGCAATAACAAGTTTCAACAATTTGAGGTTTTGAAACTAAGACAAATAAAGATTTATTGCCAAAGTTTAAGGTAAATAGGGCGTTGCTGAATCAAGATATGAATTTGTCTCACGCAAAGGCGCAAAGGCGCTAAGTTACAAAAAAAAAGGAAGGTCATTTTGCGATTTCATATTCCAATTCAGCAACGCCGTAAATAGCTCTTTCTTGTAAACTCTTTATTCAGACTACTGAATTTTTATAACTCTTAAAATGAAATATCTTTAGATGTGGGTATCAATTTCTTAGCATGGTCATTGACTATTTATTAGATTTTGTTCGCATCTAGCTAAAGTAGGAAAAATTTATAAGTCTTACGCAGGAAAATTAGTTGATTCGGTAATAGGTTGAGCTTGATTGCTAATTGTCTTCTACCATTACCAATCCCCGCGATATGATAAGTGTTTAAGCGGACATTTCTATCAGATGTTTGAGAATTAATTGATAAACATCAGTTGCCATAATTGCCGGGGAGTCTAAAAGATGAGATTGTTGAGTAATGAATAATGGCCCCTGTGAGGGAGAAGGGGGAAAGCAACCATGAGAACCTTTAACCAAAGAAGCATCTAAGGGAATGACATCCATCAAATAGCGAAAACCTAGTTTCTTTTGAATTAGCTTAGAAGCAATTTTGAGTTGGGGTAGTTTAATTTCGGGGTCAAGGAAAAGTTCTACAGGGTCATAACCGGGTTTGCGGTGAATATCGACAGTTCTGGCAAAGTCGGGTGCGCGATGGTCATCTAACCAGTAATAATAGGTAAACCAAGCGTCTGGTTGGGAAACTGCGACTAACTCACCTGAACGTGAATGGTTGAGGTGGTAGGTAGGCTTTTCGGTTTCGTCTAAGATGTAGGCAATGCCATCTACTTGTTCGAGGAGCGATCGCACCTTGGGAATGTAGAATGGATCATTGACATAAACATGAGCTAGTTGATGGTCGGCTACTGCAAAGGCAATACTTGCACCAGCATCTAGCAATTCTCGCCCTAGTTCTTCCCTGACTGTCAGTAAGCCATGTTCGCGCAAGATGCGATTGATATGGATGGGTTGGGAGACCGAGGTAATACCATATTCAGATAATACAATAACTTGTGCGCCACGGCTTTCGTAGTATTGAATTAAGTCACCACATACCGCGTCAATTTCTTGTAAATCTTTGGCTACCTTAGTTGTGTCGGGGCCTTGTTTTTGTAAACAGTAGTCGAGATGGGGTAGATAGATGAGTGTGAGTGTAGGGTTGTGGCGTTCATCAACAAACTTGGCTGAGTCTGCTATCCATTGGGTAGAAAGAATTGATGTGTTCGGCCCCCAGAAGTTGAATAATGGGAATTGACCTAGTTGAGATTGCAGGTGCGATCGCAACTCTGCTGGTTGAGTATATATATCAGGTAATTTCCTCCCATCAGCCGGATACATCGGTCGAGGAGTCACCGAATAATCAACTGAGGAGTACATATTGTACCACCAAAATAAGTTAGCACAAGTAAAGCTGGGGTCTATTGCCTTAGCAATGTCCCAAATTTTGGGTGCTTGAACTAGTTTGTTAGACTGTCGCCAAAATTTAACTTCACACTCATCACGAAAATACCACCCATTAGCAACAATTCCATGTTCATCTGGTGATTTACCTGTAAGATAAGTTGCCTGTGCTGTACAGGTAACAGCAGGTAATACTGGTTCAACTGTTACAGCTTTTCCTGTAGATTGCCAGCGTGAGAGAAAGGGTGTATGTTCACCTATAAGGCTGGGTGTTAATCCGACGACGTTGAGAATAACTGTTTTCTGCATAATAAATACTAATAATATAAAAGAAATACTATTATGAGGTCTAACTTTCAACTGTCTGTGAAAAACCTCTATCCTACGAATACCTGACATCTTGCACCTTATCAATAAGATGATGCCTCCCTGCACTGCCCACCCTACGAAATAATCAGCCTTTTAGCTTGTGATTTTGGCAATAAGAGACTGGTGCAAGATATAAGATACAGAGGCTTTGATTTCTCCCCCTTCCCTGCCTACGGCACGCTGCGCGAACGTAGGGAAGGGGGCTGGGGGGTTAGGTCTGAGTTTTTCCACATAATATGAAAAGTCAGATCAACTAAGAACTAATTCTCTCGTTGATAGTTTGTTTATCACCCATGCAAACTCACGCTGAATTGAAGCAGGCAAATCAAGCTTTATATCGTCTGGTAAAACTTCCCAGGTGTAGGTTTCAATTTCCAGATGGTCGCAGAAGTGATGACTTTGCAACAATTCTAATACATTCTCAATGTCACTTTGAGTAGACTTTAATAGTTGGTAATCATGAATGAAAATAGGTACATGAAAATGTATCCGCCACTCTTCATCTATGGTATTTGCCAAACTGGGTAAAGCCGTTTCTAAATCTCGATAGTGAACTAATTTATTATGGCTGGTGCGGGCAATTACTTGATGTAAATATGTGGACTCAGCGAAGGGACGCAATCGTTTAATTAACAGATGCCTTTTCTGCACATCCTGCGGTATTTTAACTTGTAATGCGGCACTAATTTGAATTTTGCCAATGCGTATTCCTGCCGCTTGGAATTGGAGAATAACTGACATGGGGTCTTCATATTCCAGTGCAAAATGGCAGGTGTCATAACAAATACGTACATGGTCTAAAATGTAACTCTCCGCCGCCTCTTGCGTAATACCTAATTGCCTGCTTAAATAAACTCCAGCCACTGGTAATAAATACAACTGGAAGTAATCAACTACTTCAGCAGCGTTTTCAATTAATCCATCTGGTTCTGGTTCTAAATCTAAGTGCAAGATTTTTCCCTGTTCCCAGCGGATACGTACCATATATTCTACTACTTGTGCTATGTTCTGGCTGGCATCAATAAATACTGGCGCTTGCAGCAGTTGATTTCTCTTGAACCAGGGTTTGTATGATAAGGGTACTGTAGAAATACTACCTTCCATACCAGGGGGTAACAATTCTGCTAGGATTTGCGTTAATTGTAAGGTGTAGTCTAAGCGTTCCTGCTTAGACCAATCTGGTGAATAAACTTGGTCTTTAACTACTTGTTGATGGAATTGTCCGTAAGGGAAGCCGTTGAGGGTGAATACATATAAGTTGTTTTCTGTCAACCATGACTTAAACTCAGTCAAGGTATTTCCTTTAAGTAATTCTCTGGCTGCAACCTCTGCTAAACGTAAGCCAATACCAAATGGTTGTTCTGGCGCTAGTTTTGTTTTCAGGGGTGGGATGTATTGCTGGAGGTTAGCAAAGACTTTTTCCCATTCTTCGCCTGGGTGGATGTTGGTGCAGTAGGTGAGGTGGAGGTTGTTATTGCCGATTTTCATAGGTATGAGGGTATAGGGGTATAGGGGTGTGAGGGTATAGGGGTATAGGGGTATTTATTTGTAAGTATAATTACATTATTAATTCCTTTCCTTACACCCCTACAACGCCACTTGCTTACACCCAGTCTGAACAGACAACCTTTGTATACAAGTCCTGTATTAAAGAGATTGCTTGTTTGTAGATAGATAAATCTACTTGGTGGACTTCAATTCCTTTGCCGATATGTTGTAAGAGTGTGATGGTGAGTTCGCCGCCTAAATGTTCACGGAACTCGGTTAAGCCTGGGAATAGGGATGAGGTATCGGTGAGTTCTGGGATGTATAGTTGAAAACCTAGTGCTGAGATTGTGTTAAGTATTTGTTGCCATTCTGAATGAGACAGCCATCCCAACAGGTAGGAGTAGGTGCTGTCTAAAGCGATACCAATGGCTACGGCTTCGCCATGTCGTAAGCTGTAATTTGTCAACTGTTCTAGTTTATGGGCTGCCCAATGTCCAAAGTCTAGGGGGCGGGATGAACCTTTTTCAAAGGGGTCGCCGGCATTGGCAATGTGTTGTAGGTGTAATTGGGCGCAGCGATAGATGAGCATCTGCATGGTGTCCATGTCTCGCAGAACTAAGGCTGCGGTGTTTTCATGGATGAAATTAAAGAAGATGGGGTCTTTAATGAGTGCAACTTTGATAGCTTCAGCGATACCGGCACGCCAATCGCGATCGCATAATGTACTTAAGAATGCAGAATCGTTAATTACGGCGTAAGGTGGGGCGAATGTACCCAAAAAGTTCTTTTTGCCAAAGGCGTTGATGCCGTTTTTCACACCAATACCAGAATCATTTTGCGCTAAGACCGTTGTGGGAATGCGAATTAGTCTCACTCCCCGATGGGCTGTGGCGGCTGCATAGCCGATTAAATCTAACACTGCACCACCACCAATTCCTAAAATGTAAGAGTGGCGACATATCCCCGCAGTTTCTACCAGTTGGTGAATTTGGTCTAATAAATTGGGGTCGTTTTTAGCAGCTTCTCCTCCAGGGACAAGCATTGGTGCAGAGGCTAAGGTTAATACCTCAGCGTAGAAGTTTGTATAATTGGCAATTTGCTGGAGTAAGTCAGGACAGAACTCTAATAAGCCTGCATCTACTACCACGACAACCTTCTGAGGTTTTTTATCGCCGTCAGATGTAATAACCTGTGCTAAGGTAGGGTTTTTTAAACTGAATAAATTATTGGTAAAGTGAATTTCGTAGTTAAATGAAACGGCAAAATTTTGTTGAATAGGTTGTAAGTTAACTTTTGTTTTCTGTCTAATATCAAGTATCATATTTTTGCTTCCATAATTACAGCGCGATTTAAAGCTTGAATAAATAACTCTACTGAGCCTGAGCCTTTAACTTGGATTTTATTATTGAGGATAAAAAAAGGTACGCTAGTGATGCCATTCAACCGGGCGAAGGATGATTCCGCGACAATTTTATCGAAGAAATTATGATTCTCTAGCTGATATCTTAACTCTGTTGCCTCCATGTGATAGGTTTTACCTATCTCAACAAGAACATTAATATCACCAATATTCAACCCATCTTCAAAGTAGGCTTGATAGATTGCTTCTACAACCTGATTTTTGATATCGTCGGGAGCGATCGCAATCAACTGATGAGAAAGCTTAGTATTCACAGCTAAAGTGATTTTATCAAAATCTAGCTTAACTCCAGATGCCGCACCTATAAGTTTTGTTTCATTAAATAAATTTTCCAGTGCTTCTGGTTGTATACCTTTCCTTTCCTGCATAAAACTCCGAAACTCATAGCCAGATGCCGGAACAGTATCATCAAGGAGAAATGGATGCCAACGGATATTTACTGTTTCTTGTTGCCATTGTGATAAAGCATCAAAAAGGTGTTTTTTGCCAATGCGACACCAAGGGCAAACTGTATCGTGAAAAATGTCAATCAACATAAAGCATTAATTTAATGAAATCTATTAAATCCGGTATCTTTGTTTTCTGTAAATGTATAAGTAGCTGGTAATAAAGAATTATCTTCTTGTTGGAAGAAAGCCTGATGTTCCTCAAACTCCTTAATTAGACCTTCTCTATCTTTCCGCGCCACCAATTGGGCCAAACGTTGATAAGTTTCCGCTAAATCGTTAATTACTTGACATCTTTCTTCGGTCGCCAAGATGATATCAACACATAAATTTGGATTTTGTTTAAACAAACGTTTGAGAATTTCGATTTCTTGACGATAACTAGGGGATGACATTAATAAACTACGTTCTAGGTCAATATTTGCCTCTGCTAGAAAAACCCCAAGGCTAAGTCTGTAAAAATGTTGTGTTGCTTGCACAAACACCATCATCTGGTCATGTTCTTCAGGCGTACAAGTAATTAATTCCCCCCCTTGATTTTGCAGGAAATCTAATAACCATTGAAAGGATTCATCATGACGACCAGGACATACTACTATTTTCTGCCCGGAAAAAGATTGCACACTCGGCCCAAACATAGGATGTAATCCCATGACAGGGCCTTGATGATGTGTCAACATCGCCTGAGTTGGCTGAGTTTTAATACTAGTAATATCACATAACGCTGTGGTGGGAGAAAGATATTTAGCGGCACGTTTGATAACATCAACTGTATGTTCGATGGGAACAGAAACTATGACTAATTCAGCCTGACTTAATAATTGTTCTGCAAAGTCCCAGTCTTGGTTTCCTAGAACATTAACTTTATGCCCTATAGCCAGAAGTTTTTGGGCGAATAATTGACCCATTCTACCACGACCACCAATAATAGTGATTTGGCGGGATTTAACATTATTGACTGATGTAAACTCTACATCAATTGAGGATTGTATAGACATTTTTCCTCCGGTTGTTTGTAGTGAGAACTTTAGTCCTCTAATCAACAGGTTACGCAAACAAGACAAACTGAATTACTTAGAACTCAACTCAGGTAATATCTGTAAATTCTCCCCAGCTATAACATCAGTAAATAATTGTTCATAGCTATCCAAAGCTTGCTCAAAAGCATAGTTTTCTATAGCAAACTTTCTGCCTTGATGACCTAATTGTGTAGCTAAATCGGGATTTTGATATAACTTGAGTATTGCATCAGCTAAAGCCTGGGGTGACTCTGGCGGAACCACAACACCACCGCCACTTTTGCGGATAGCTTTAGCCGCAGTACCAGTTGCGGGAACTGAACCGATAATTGGGCGATCGCTTGCCATCAACAATGGTATTTTAGAAGGCATATTAAAGGAAACTACATTGCTTTTCTGCACAACTAAACCCACATCAGCCGCCGCCAACATTTCCGGTAATTTCTCTCTAGGTTGCAGTGATAGCAGTAACACATTATCAGCACCGCAACTCACACAATATTGTTGCAGCCTAGCTAAAGATTTAGACTCACCTGCAATGACAAAAGCAATTTCCGGAATATGGCGTAACCGAGACGCTGCTTTAATTACTGTTTCTAAACCTTGAGTCAGGGCGATATTTCCCGAATAAAGCACTACAAATTTATCATCAAGGTTATGAGCTTTTCTCCAAGAATTATTTTTAGGAGCTTCAGAACTGATAAAATTTAAGTTTACCCAATTAGGAATGCAGGCAATTTTACTATTAGGTACACCTTTATTCACTAAATTATCGACAAAACCATCAGCGATAACGCTAATAGTATGAGCAGTACGATAAGCAAATTTTTCTATAGATTCCAAAGCTCGAATCATTAATTTATTTTTAATTAAACCGACACGAATTCCCGCTTCTGGTAAAATATCTTGTACATTCAACACAACCGGGCAATTATATATTCCACCCAGTAGACTTGCAGGTAAAGAAACTAAAAGCGGTGGTACTGTCACCAGAATTACATCCGGTCGCCAACCGTTCAAAGCTTGGGGAAGACTACTAGCAACAAAACTCAACTCCAGCAACAGCCTATCAATCAAATTAGGATTAGATTTAATTCGTAAATAGCAACGCTGAATAATGACACCATTTCTTTCTTCCGTTTGATAAAATTTTCCTTGATATTCATCATATATGCGGCGTTGAGGATAGTTAGGCATACCTGTAATGACCCGCACTTGATGACCTCTTTTAACTAAACCTTCCGCCAGTTCAGTCATTAAAGGTGCAATACCAATTGGTTCTGGATAATAATTGTAGGAATAAATCAGAATTTGCATGATTAGTTATTAGTCATTAGTCATTAGTCATTAGTCATTAGTCATCAGTTAAAACCTTGGCTTTTGACAGCCTCAACGTGCAAATCTTATCGGCGTATATCGGCGTATATCGGCGGTTAATTTCTCCAAATCTATTGCCACGCCAGTAAAAACAATTTAGACTAGTGGCAAGAATAAACTTGTAAATTAGCCAACAATCTAACATCTGATTCATCTGCGTTTATCTGCGTTCATCTGCGTTCAATTTTTTTTCAAATCTGTTACCACATTTTAGCCTTGCCAGTACACTAGTTAAGTCACAGCAAAAATTTGCGACAATATCATCGAAAGTGGTAAAAGACTGAGAACCAACAACCCATAGGGCAACCCAGCAAAACCCGCCGCCAAGGTAGTATCTAAAATAATTAAAGATAATACACCAGCCCTAACTGCAATACGTATATGTTCTGGAGTGGGTTGACTTGCAGCATTGATAAAAGGAATCAATACACGGATAGCCAGTAATGTCAAGAATGGTAATGCTGTCAGGACTTGATAATCTGTTAACCATCCTAAACCTAACAACCCAACCATCACCGCAGTAATTAATAATAAAGCGATAATACCAGTACTCGATTTGCCTCCTTGGACTTCACCACGACTTAAAGCTGTGATAGCCGCAATGTAAACTATGGGAATTAAACCTAAAAACCAATAATCGCTAATTGCAACTGGAACCACACTCACCCCAAGTAACAAGTTACCGCCTCGGCAAAATCCCATATTGATGGGGCCGAAAATGGGGTGGTGTTTGCCAAAAGCATCATATAATAGAGCAGAAGTTGCGATCGCCAAAGCTAACACCGCACTCAACCAAGAAACCTGCGCCGCCGCCGCCACACCCCCAACTAACAGCGAACCCCCCAACAAACTTGCACCAGTACGCGAAGCCCTACCACTAGGAATTGGTCTTTCTGGTCGTTCTTTGGCATCTAACTCAGCATCAAAGACATCGTTAAAAACGATACCGCCGCCATATAAGCCTGTGGTAGCTAGGAGTAACCACAGGAGTGGGGTGAGATTGAGTTGTACAAAATAGCCAGAAGCCGCAAAGCCAGCCACAATATCAGCCCAAGCAGTGATAATGTTGGCGGGGCGCAGTAGTTGGAGGTATGCCCAAAAGCGGTAGGTGTTGAAGGTGGCGGTGTTCATGATTTGACTCACGCAAAGGCGCAAAGAAGGAAAGGAAGAGATTTTAGCGTTGCTGAATTACGAATTAATGCTGTGTGAGACTTATATCAAGTCCTGACTTTTCACGGTATCTGGAAAACCCCTCTCCAAACCTCTCCCCTACAAGGAGAGAGGCTTTGATTTCTCCCCCTTCCCTACTAGGGAAGGGGGCTGGGGGGTTAGGTCTGGCGTTAACTTTTCCACATGACGTGAAAAGTCAGATATCAAGTCCAGTTAATTACTTCTATATGCTGGGTTTAGTCGGTAATGGCTTAAGTTTCATTGATAATTATTCTCTACTATTACCAATTACCCATTACCCATTACCTATTACCAACCCCCACGATATGATAATAGTTTAAGCGCAAATAACATCATTCAATCAACGCATATTCACGCTGGGACTCTACCAATGGTTGTTGTCCCCGGAGAACAGAGTTATCGTTGAATTTTTGTCTTTGGTCGATGGGTGGGAGGTTTAGCCAGTCTGACTCGTGCATTTGACCGCTTTGGCTGTAGGCGGCGATCGCATTTTGATAGCAGACTTTTTTTACATCCACCTCAGAAATGCCCCGTTCTAGCATGAGTAGGGCGGTTTTGGGAACTGCGAGGGGGTCGCTTACGCCCCAGTCGGCGCTACTATCAACGATAATGCGATCGCTACCATATTCACGGACAATTTCTACCATACGTGCATTCCCCATTTTGGTATTTGGGTAAATGGTGAATGCAGCCCAAAAGCCTCTATCTAAAACCTCTTTGACCGTTTCTTCATTATTATGGTCTACAATTACCTGCGATGGTTTTAACCCATGCTCAATACAGACATCCATACTCCGGCTTGTACCCGCTTTTTTATCGCGGTGTGGTGTATGAATCATCACCAACATATCTAGTTCTTTCGCCAGTTCCAATTGCAGGCGGAAATACTTATCTTCGGCGGGTGTCATATCATCGTAACCAATTTCCCCAATGGCTACCACACCTTCCTTACAAGCATACAGAGCCAATAGTTCCATAACTTGCTCTGCCAAAGGTTCATTGTTAGCTTCCTTGGAATTTAACCCAATTGTACAGTAATGTTTAATACCAAACTGCGAAGCCCGGAACCTTTCCCAACCAACCAAACTGCTGAAATAATCCTGAAAAGAACCAACATGAGTACGTGGTTGTCCAAACCAAAAAGCCGGCTCAATTACCGCCACAATTCCCGACTGACGCATCATCTGGTAATCATCTGTCGTGCGCGAACTCATGTGAATATGGGGGTCGATAAACATCATATCTTTAGTAATAATATTGTTCATAATTGGGGACTGGAGAAGGGGAAAGGGGAAGGGGAAGGGGAAAAGGGGAAAGGAAGAAGCTTTTAATCTGTGACAACTGACAACTGATAACTGATAACTGTCAACTGTCAACTGTCAACTGACCAAATTTCTCTACCAAAGTCCAAATTTCACCAGATACAGGACGTTTAGCACTGTAGCGTTCGCTAGCATAATCTGTTAACATCCTGGCTAATTCCTGGTTGGCACGGGAATCTAAACCTTGAATTAAATGCAGAGGACTACCCACAAATAACGCTTTCAATACCATCTGATTCCAAGCTAAAGTATCAAAATACTCTGCTGGGTATGGGTTGCGTAACGCTACCGCATTAAATACTGCCGTCATGTTACTACGTACACCCTCAGCCGCCCGCTTTTGCCAGCGTTCTGGATAAGGTAGCAAAGGTAAAGCTTGATACAGTGTGACTAATTCACCGACATCGGCGGATTTAAAAACTTGCTCTAAAGTATAAACGTACTTTTCTGGATGATATTTAGGTAAGCTTAATACTAATAATGTGCGTGCAGTTTGGTCTAGGCTCCAATGAGTAGGAAACCAGTCTGAACGAATTTCTGAAGCTGCTTTTAGGTCTTGTGCGGTTAGCTGTAGTTGTAGTTTGCCTATATATCGGGGAACAGCGCTAAATGCAGTAAAAAATACTCGCACATTATCACCGTTTTCAATTCTTTCTCTTTTGTCTTCTAACCAAGCAACACCTTCTGGACTCGCTTGTTGTATGATCCAATGAAGTAATAATTCGCTAATATTATTTAGTTTTAAATCAGTGACGGCAGACATAATAGTTAACTAAGTTAAATTGATTAGTTCCCTGGCATTGCCAGGGAACAGTTTTACACTCATATCTTGCACCACTTTGTTATTGCGAAAATCGCAGCCCGAAACCCTTATGATTTCGTAGGGTGGGCATTGCCCACCACTAGCTTATTGAGAAGGTGCAAGATGTCAGTACAGCATTAACAGGGAAAATAGGGGCAGAAATTAAACAACAGTAGATTTTTGTTGCCGATTTCTTCTAAATTTGACAACACTAGCCCCAACTGCAACTACGCCCAGACCTAAGAGGGAAGCCGGCTCAGGAACTGAAGTTGCACCTTCAACACTTAATACTTGAACACGACCTTGGAAAAAATCACCTACATAAACTTTGCCATCATCGTAGTGTAAGCCGGCAGTCCAGTTAAATGTCCCTGGTGACAGGTCAAGAGGATCACCATAAGGAGAGCTTCCACCCTGTGCTGGAGGTGAAACAACTTCACCCTCTGCATTACGGGCTGGTTGACCATAAGAAGCCAGGAATTTACCGTTTTTATCAAATACTTGAACACGGCTATTTTGGGAGTCGGCTACGTAGATATTTTCGTACTCGTCTAGGTCTATACCAATTGGTTCTCTAAACTGACCGGGTTGTGAACCTGTGGAACCGAAGGAGAACAAGAAGTTACCATCAGCATCTAAAACTTGAATGCGACCATTGTATTGATCGTTGACGTAAATTCTGCCAGTTTTCTCAGAGATAGTTAACCCAGCAGGCCCGGAAAATTGTCCCTTGCCACTTCCAGAACTACCAATAGTTTTGATGAGCGTCCCCTCTGGATTATATACCTTGATGATATCGGTGCTAAAGTCGGTAACATACAAATTACCATTTTTATCAAAGTCCATGCCTCCAGGGCCGAAGAATGTTCTACCCTCTACAGGCCCACCAAATGAACCAAAGGATGTTTTATAATTACCTTGGGCATCAAACACATTAATCCGGCTATTGTAAACATCACCAACGTAGATATCGCCTGTGATGGGGTTAAACTTGATATCTGCTGGCTCATCAAATTGTCCAGCACCGCTACCAGTACTACCAATGGATCTTAAATAGTTACCTTGGCTATCGAATATATCTACCCGGTCGATACCCCGGCCGTTACTGATATAAATCTCGCCGGTCGAGTCCTGTACTCCTATACCTTGGGGAACAGCCAGCGTTCCGGGAGTACCAGGAAAATCACCGTTCTCAAAAGTGGCAGGTCTACCAATACTGCTTTCGTATTTTAAGGATAAAGCTTGAGCTTCACCTATGGTTGCTAGTGTCATTAATCCAGCACCCGCAAGTGTAATTGACAATTTTTTTATTAATGACATCCGAGTTTGACTCCTCAACTATTTTTAAATCAGTACTGAAACGTTGGACAGGTGAGTCCAGTCCTGTAGGCGGTGAGTGCAGCCACAGGTGCGGCTCTGCCGCCGGGTGGACTGCCGTTCGCCCTTGGCGTTCTCGAAGAGTACCCGGAGGGGTTTCCCGCGCCCTGGGAACTGGCGAACCCGGAGGGTAACAGGTTCAAAACCTGCTGACTATAAAGATTCTGTGATTCTTCAATGTCCTAACCTATGTGGCTACTGCCATATCAGCAAAAAATTTTTTGTAGGGTATTCGATAAAGGTATAGCTGTATACCTATACCTTTATACTGTTTCTAAACCTTTTCTAGTTTTGCACCAACCAATTCCTTGCTGTTACTACGTTTGCGCTTCTTCATCATGAAAGCAGCACCTAAAGCAGCCGCAGACATTGTACCCAATGTTACGGAAGGTTCGGGTACTGTGACATCAATAGCGATGATTTGACCTGTACCTGCAAGTCTGGCTCGGTTGGAAATATAAAGTCTACCATCGGGGCCATAGGTAATACCAGAAGCAGCTTCTAGTCCGTTACCGCTCCAAATGGTTGTACGCTTACCTTTGGGAGAAATTTTAATCAACGAACCACTGATGTCACCAATGATATTACCGCCCTGTTCAATTTCCTTCCATTCGGAAGTATTAATGTGTTGTAAAACGTATAAGTTGCCTTCTGAGTCGTAGGTAACACCTGTTAATTGGGTAAAGCCATCAGCGATAATTTCAGTTTCCAAAGTTTCAGGATCTACTCTGAAAATACGTGCTTGCCCTTCTGGATAAGGGAAGTAAGTATATTCAGTAACTGTTAAGCTACCATCTGGAGCAGTGACAATACCTGTAGGTACGGACTGTTGTGTAACTGGTAAGCTATTGGGATCTGTACCTGATCCTAAGTCTGGGTATTCGAGCTGATCTCTAGGAACTTCATCTAGTGGGAAGGAATTTACCTTTTTGATACCACTGCCATCAAGACCTACAGAATAGATGGTGTTACCACCGCCATCAACTACATAAGCAACATCATCTTTAATAGTGAAGGCGTAGGGGTTGGAAATTACATCAGTGCCATCAGGATTATTGGCTGCTTCGTAAGCAGCAAAATCTGCAATGGGGGTTAATTCACCAGTGGCTAAATCGATTTTATATAATCTTCCCAGGTCGGGGGATTGTAAGACTGTATCCCGGTTATTGGGGTCGCCAGCCAGACCAGTCAAGAGATAAGCATTACCTTTGGAATCAAATTTAATATCCGCAGGCCCAGCTGCTTGTTCTCCAGAAGGAGATAAAGCTAGAGAGGTAAGACTAGAGAGAACGGTTGACTTTGTACCGTCTTTGCTAATTTTGCTCACAGAACCATTTTGACCAGCACACAAAGGTATGTAGCCAGCGCTGGGTGATGCAATACATCTACCATCAGCACCATCGCCACCTCGGCCACTTTCTGTAACGTACAGATTACCCTCAGTATCGAAGGTGAGATTTCTGGGGTTATCCAAGCCATCGGCTATTACGGTAAGTTTGGCAGCTTGGGCGGCTTTGGGCATGAATGCAAAAGCAATAGAAAGACTAATAAGGGTAATGGCAAATGGCTTGAGTTTCATTTGTCGGAAGGTTTAGATATTAATGAGGTTGAAAAATTTTCAGTCATTATTTATGACTGGTATGAAGTTGCCAAGGTAAAGTCTTGGTGCGGTTTGTGTTACGTTTTTGATGACGCAACGAACCAACACTGAAAATGCTAAAGGCTACTATGCCAGCAACAGCAGTAGGTTCAGGGACAGACTGGGGATGATCAATTCTGATGATTTGTCCTTGTCCAGGGCGATCGCTACGATTAGATATATAAATCGCACCATCACCACCAATGGTCAAAGCGTTGGGTGACTCTAGTCCATTACCACTGAGGATAGTTTTTCGCTTACCATCAGGAGTTATTTTGATTAATGAACCATTAACGTTACCTTTCCACGCTGACTGATTGGCATACTGTAAGGCATACAAATTACCATCACTATCAAATTCCAAGTCTGTCAAATGGGTAAAGCCATCTGCGTAAACTGTTGTCTTCCCATCAGTACCAACTCGAAAGATTTTGGCTTCACCTTCAGCAAAGGGGAAACCAGTAAATTGACTAACGTAGTAAGCACCATCAGGGCCTTTGACGACACTGGAAGGTACTACTTGTACAGATAACTCCGATGGCGGTTCTTCTGTGGGAGTTGGTACTTGTCCGGGTTCGGTGGATGGTTCACCGTCGGGGGGGAAGGTAGGGTTAGTCAATGTTTCTTCGGGGAATACAGTCAACGCTTGCAAGTTAGAGCCATCTTTTTCCACACTTAACAAGTCGTTAGCGCCTGCATCAACAACGAGTAAGCGATCGCCGTCGATATACAACCCCAAGGGATTACTATTCAGATCACTACCATCAGGATTATTCACCAACTCATAGTTAGATATGTCAGCAACAGTCGTCCATGAGTTAGTTTCAAAATCGGCGGTGATAATTTTGCCCAAGTCAACATCGCCAAGACTACTGCGGAAGCTCGGATTAGTCCCATATCCCAGCAAAATATAGGGCTTTCCTGTAGCATCAAATTGGATGTCTCTCGCTCCACCAGCGTTTGAGCCATCAGCTAGGGCGATAGAAGGTAGTCCTGAGAGTGCAGTTTGAGTTTGACCGTTCTGAATTTTCAGAACTCTACCCGTTGCACCATAGCACAAGGAACCTTGACCAGTTACAGAGGAAACGCAAGCTCCATTACCCCCTGTTCCAGCTTCGGTGACATATAACGCGCCATCAGGGCCAAAACTTAATCCTCTGGCGTTATTCAGACCGTCCGCCACTACTGAAAAAGATGCAGCTTCCGCAGCTTTCATTCCTGAAAAGGTGGCAACACAAAGGGTAAATAAGGTAATTGTGAGTTGTTTGAGTTGGATGTGTTGCATGGTCTGAGATTTTTCAACGCGGAGAGATGGGAGGTTAGCGCAAAGTAACAGCTCTAGTCTTTTCTGTAGAGACGTTGCATGCAACGTCTCTACATCTTCATAAGGAATTGCTATTAGCGGCTAGCTACTAATTCTTGTTGTTTAAGTTTGTGTACTGGTACATAGCTCATACCCCGGTCGAAGGATGCGAAGTTGCCAGCTTTGGCTTCTAGGAAACGTTTGATGTTCATGCTCTCAGCGCCAAAGTCTTCTATCTGAAGCTTGCCGTGAGGGAGTTGTCCATCATTTTTCCAGAAGGTGATGCGATGGAGGATGAAACCAGTCGCTTCAGGGTCAGCGAAGGAATAAGCGGCGGGGATGAGTAAAGCTACAGAACGCTGATAATAATTGTGTTCTGGGTAGAAGTATTCTTCTTCTAGTAGGTAATACTTGCTCAGGCTATGGACACGTACAGATATTGTGACTTTTTGGTCGTATTCGTCCAGAAAATCACCAGACTGACCCCTTAGTTCCCCTACTGGTCTAACTAAATGCGCCCAATCATCAATATTTTTGACTTCTGTTAAATATTCAACTCCCAATTCTACAGGAGCATCTACATAGATGGTATCTGTATCAATAAAGTAGCGTCCTTTGGCTGCTGTTGTCAAACCCTCTCTACGTTCTAAGTTAGCTTTGAGGGAACGGCATTCAGAAGTATGCACTGTATGAATACCTTGCATAATCATTTGTGTTTGCCGACCAGGATCAACAAAGCTTAACCAATGGAAGTACACACCTTTTTCATCTGTTCCCGGTTCAATATAGTCTGGGGGAAACAGTAATACGGGATAAACTTGGAAATATTGATTGTACTCTAACCCGCAATGCCACTCGATGCCATAAAATAGTGGGTTTTCGAGTTTCTTAACATGATAATATAAATTTCTTTGATAACCGGATGCAGTGCCTATCCAAGTATCTTCATCAACTTGTTCCTGCATCCGACTGAATAATGTCCAATCATCTAAGTTTTTCAAACCGCAAAGATATTTGAATGCGGTTTCTGGTGATGTGGCAATATATGCGGATGTCGCAAAGGTATTCTTTTCCACTGTTCGCTCCTCAAATTAATAATTTCTGACTCAGTTTTATGCAGCTACTGGCTGCTTTTTACTGATTCTTGCCTTCATAATTCTTTCATCCGCTAGCCGTTTTGAAGCATCATTTGTAGTAATGCTTTGCTGTTTGGCAATATTAAAAATTGCTAGCAGTGTGTCGTAAATATTATTGACTTGCTTGAAGGCTTTATCTTCTTCGTAGCCAATCATCTCGTTGTAAACGTTGATAATACCGCCGGCATTAATTACATAATCAGGACAGTAGAGGATGCCTTTTTCTACTAATCTTTGACCATGTAGGCGCTCATTTTCTAGTTGATTATTGGCTGCGCCAGCAATAATTTTGGCTTGGATTTGGGGAATAGTTTGACTATTAATAATTCCCCCCATAGCGCAGGGAGCAAAAATATCTACTGCTTGTGAGTATATTTCATCTGGTTCTACTACTGTAGCACCAAAACGTTGTTTTATTTCAGCAGTTTTCTCAGGACTAACATCAGCGACAATTAGCTCGACACCATGTTCATGTAGATGGCGACAAAGGTTACTCCCAACGTTGCCTAATCCTTGTACGGCAACCTTTAGACCATCAAGTCTCTCGGTTTGCCAGCGAAATTTGACAGCAGCTTTTAGCCCTAGAAATACACCTAAAGCTGTAATGGGAGCAGGGCCACCAGATTTCTCTTCCACACCAACTACATATTTAGTTTCTTGATAAATTGTGCGGACATCATCTGGTGTGATGTTCATGTCTTGTCCGGTGATAAAACGTCCTTTGAGGCTTTCGACAAAATGTCCATAAGCTCTCAACATTTCATCTGTTTTATCTGCGGGGTTAGCAATAATCACTGCTTTGCCACCGCCAGCAGGAATGTTTGCACAAGCTGCTTTATAAGTCATCCCCCGGCTGAGACGCAAAGCATCTCTTAAAGCTGCTTCTTCATTAACATAAGGATAGAGTCTTGTTGCTCCCATTGCTGGGCCTAAGCTGGTGTCATGGATGGCAATGATGGCTCTGATGTCTGGGTTTTTCCCATGACAGTAGAGGATTTGCTCGTGACCCATTTCTCTAACTGTTTCAAATAGCTGCATTTTGGTTTCTCAATAATGGGAGGTAAGTGGGGACAAAATTTAGCTGTGGTTTTGGTAATGGGTAATCGGTAATAGTCAAAGCTAGTTATTTATTACCGATTACCAATAAGGACAAACATCAATCATTAGGCGTTGGGATCAATCTAGGGAGTGTGAAGAATTCTTGCGAAACTGTTAGCTAATGTTGCCACTCTGTATAATTAGGGAGTTCAGAAATTGGAAGCTTGATGTTTGTCCAAAAAAGCGGAAAATTTCTAACTTCATTGTTTTGGTTATTGGTATGAATTGAGAAGTTCTCTTTTCATACCATCTTCTTGAGCGATCGCTTCAGACATATTTTTGGGCATCACACCAAGGGGAAGGAGATGTGTTTGGTGGCTGCTGATTTGCCATTGCCGTTAGTAGTGGATTTCACCCCTTGGGCTGCCAAACTCTTGTTGCGTCCGCCAGAGGGTGCGGGGCGGTCTGCGTCGATGATGACATCGACAACGAAGGGGCCATCAGCTGCGATCGCCTGTTTTAAAGCCGCCTCTAAATCAGACTCATTCAACACAGCAATCCCATCTGCGCCCATACCACGAGCAATCATGGCAAAGTTGGCTGGGGGAATCTCTGCATCTGCGCCCTTCAATCCCAACACCTTCATGCCTTGATAGCACATATTGTATCGGGCATCGTTAAGCACAATCCAAATCGCCGGAATCTTATATTTCACGGCTGTGCTGATTTCATTATTCATCAGCATTGCCCCATCACCTACAATCGCTACAGCTTTACCGTTCCGGGCTTGCGCTGCACCGACAACACCTGTAGCTGCATGACCCATTGCACCTACTCCGGTGCTAACACGGTAACGATTGGCTTCATTAAACCGCAAACAATGAGTAGACCAAGTAAATGAGTTACCACACTCCGCCAAAACTATTGCATCGCTACCCTCAACCACAATCTTTTGAATAGCAGCCATCAATACTTCTGGACGTACTGGGTAGTCTGCACCGTCGGGGATGGGATCGAGTTGCGGACGAGGTAAAGACAATCTCCCAGTATGAGGAGTTGCGGGAAAATATTGCAAAAGATCCTGCAAATAGGTCTTGATGTCAGCTTGAATTGAAAAGGTGTTGGCGTGGGGATAAGCCACTCCGGGAACTTCCGGGTCAATATCTACGTGAACAAAGCCCTTGGCGGGAATCATCGTGGGACTCCAGAAAGAAGTCGGTTCACCTAAACGGGTTCCTAATACGAGAGTACGGGCTGGGGTTTGCTCCTCCATATAGGTAATGACAGAAGCATCACCACCCAATCCTGTCACACCCACAAACTGGGGATGGTTTTCGGGAAAGATACCTTTACCACGGGGTGAGCAAAAAACGGCTGCACCTGTTCTCTCGGCTAGCTGACGAATTTCTGCAGCCGCATGACGCGCCCCAAAACCAACCCAAATGGCAAAGGGTTCGGAGGATAATAACTCTGCGGATTTAGCAATCTTTTCTTTGTGGGCAGTTACCCGATAATCAGCCACATTCAATTCTGGCCAAGATATGCCTTCTACAAGGCTTGTCTGTACACCTGTAGGAATACTGATGTGGGCAACAAATCCGCCTGGTTGGGCTAAACCCAAAGCTAGTTTGCGGAAAATTTGCGGTAGTTGAGCGGCTGATTCTAAGGTAATAGCGTAGTTGAACAATACACCAGAAGTAAATATTCCCCCATTAGGTAAGGTGTAGCTGCTGGTTTCTTGAATTGCCCAGCGTCCACGTTGGGGCGATGAGGTACAAGCTGATAACAGAATCACCTTTGCACCTTCACCACGGGCGGCAAATAAGCCTGTGAGGGCGTTGGTAATACCTGGCCCGGCTGTTGTAAATACCACTGTGGGGTGATTATTGGCAAAGTAGGCTTCAGCAGCAGCAAAGGCGGCTCCTGCTTCGTGGCGGAAGTTCAACACTTGCAGGGCGCTATTGGATAGGGCATTCCACAGACTAGCCATTGCGCCCCCAGCCACACCGAAAGCACCAGATACGCCCAAGTTGACTAGCATTTGCACAATGGCTTCGGCAACGGAGACGGTGGAGTTTGCTTGTTGGGCAAACAAGGGCTTAACTTCTATATCGTTTAACTCACGGGAATCATGAGATAAAGATTCAACATATTGACTGCTGTCTGTGGGTAATTCTTTGTACAGCTCACCAGTCAGAATCTGGGAGTTGGCATCAGTATATTTTTGACTCATTTGGGTTCAGTTAATTCCAGAAGTTTGCACAAGGTTCTCTCGGCTATGTTTAGCCATAGGGTGAAATCTAAGGTCAAGAAACTTGTTGCTTGTAGTATTAGCGAGGTTGGGCTGAGGCAGTAGTAGAGGTTAGGTTACAGCTTTACAACCCAGGAAAACTTTTAAAGCAGTTATCAGTTGTCAGTTACCAGTTATCAGGCTTATGCTGGGGGATAAAGAAGCGCCAAGATACGCCTTCCACCAATTGGTGTGGTGTTTCACCAAGGATTTAACTGATAACTGTTCACTGTTCACTGTGAAAAACAGGTCGGTAGTTATGAAGACAAGCCTACGTGAAATCAACACTAGCTTGCAATGAAGAATCTTTTGTTTGCACTTACCAATTCTTTCGGACTCGCTAGCATAAATGAATCTTGGGCAAAACATAGCAAATTCTCTAGGCATCTTGCACTATTTGTTAAGTTATGTCACATTACTTAAGGAAATAATTCTTTACTTAGACTTCAATACCTAAGTAATTATGCTCAATACTTGGCAGTATACTGATATCTTTTTCGATGTAAATCGAACTAGTTACGCTGGTACTATTGCCGAGGCAAAATCAATTTTAATTGATGAAAACAGTCAATCTAAATTGTTGAGTTCGCTTTAGAGCATAGTAATAAATTACAACAGCCAAAATATGACAATTATGATAGTAACGCTAACTGATTTTTTGTTATGTGCCAGCATCCGTTGTTGTGTTTTTCTCCGGACATCCCATCAGTGGTGAGGATTTGTTAGTTGTCAGTGGTCGGTAGTTAGTAGCTGGTTTTAAATATCCATGAAACAATGGACTATTCAATCAGATCAAAGAAATTGACAACTAAACAAGCGATCGCGTCACCAAATCTATGTCTAATGATAGATAGCTTTTTAGAGGTAGAGGTCTGGTAGAGGGCAATGTATTTCTAATGACAGATGAATCAACTGATACATCCATATTAGATTCCTGAGTGAGTAATTTAAGAATAATTAAGAGGGCTAGTTAATGAGAAGATAACTGCAAATTTAGGCGAAATTAGGATTTTGGTTGGAATTATTGAGTTACTTGTAGAGGAGTAACACGAAATATGCAAAAAGAAATAGAGGTTTCCCTGGCTTTACATAAATAACACATAAAATTCATCTAAAAAATACATACAAATCTATACATTGATTTCGAGGAAACCCTCGTAAGGAGTCGGGTTTTACTATGCCTATAGGTAAAAATCAAAGCTGTTTTGGAGTTCTAAAACGTAATGACTATCCAGTCAGAGTTAGATTTTAAGTTTGCTCATTTTCTGATAAACAACACTGTAGAAGCAGCCTTTTGCTTAGGGGAGGACTGGCAGTTTCTCTATGTCAATTATGCAACTTGTCGCCTGATTGAATATTCTCGTGAAGAATTATTGACGATGAGTTTGCCAGATGTAGATATAGATTTCTCTGCGCGTGATTGGGCGAAAATTCAATTACAAGATTCTGGCATATTTAAAACTCGCTATCGCGCCAAAAATGGGAGAACATTTTTGGTGGAAATATCACTGACTTTTATAGAAGATCAAGGCAGAAGATTTGGCTGCGCTTTTGTACGGGAAAAGAGTAGCGAAATAGTAGATTTAAGTGTACAAAAGTGGCTGAATGAATTAAGAGAAGCCAACAACAATCTGCAACAGCAAGTTGCGGAATTGAAGAAAAAAGAGACTAATTTAGAAACATCTCTATCTGTATTGAGTTCGACTCTTGAATCTACTGCGATCGGGATTGTTTCTCTGAATTTTGAAGGCGATATTCTTAACTATAATCAAAAATTTGCGGAAATGTGGAGAATTCCACAGGCTTTAATTTTATCTAAAAAATGTCCGCGCTGCAAGGCTTTTTTTGAAAGCCAACTCAAAGACCCTGACACTTTTAATAGAATGATTTGGGAGGTTTCTAGTACATCGAATATCGAGAGCTACGATGTTTTAGAATTGAAGGATGGTAGGGTTTTTGCTCAATATTCTCAGCCGCAGTGGTTGGGTGAAAAAATAATTGGCAGAGTCTGGAGTATTTGGGATATTACCAAATCTAGACAGACAGAAGAAGCATTGCGTTTGAATGAAGCAAGATTCCGTGCTTTGGCTGAGACTAGTGATGCGAGCATCTTTCTCATCCAAGGTAAGCAATTTTGTTATGTTAATCCCGCAGTACAGGTACTAACAGGCTACACTAGAGAAGAACTATTAGATGGTTTTGATATTCGCAGGCTAATTAAACAGAGAAAAGGTAGACAGATACGTAATTCGGCTAAAGCAGCTAATTTTGAGTATCAAGAAATCACTATTCTGACTAAAAATGGTGTGGAACGTTGGTTAGCTGGTGCGGTAACAACAATCGATAGCACGATTGATTTTCAAGGTAAATCGGTGGAAATGATCACAGCTATTGATATCACCGATTATAAACAAGCTGAATCAGAACTTAACCAGGCTTTAGAACAGGCAAAACATCTTGGTGAATTAAGAGCAAGTTTTCTTGCTATGGTTTGCCATCAATTCCGAAATCCTTTAAATATAGTTTCTTTTTCAAATAACTTACTGAAGCGATATCTTGATGGGGAAACAGAGGAGACAGTGCAACCAATACTCGACCAAGTTCAATTATCTATTCAACAACTTAACCAAATGTTGGATGATATGTTGTTCTTTGCCAGGACAGAAGCAGCCAAGCTGAAAGTCGAACCGAACCAATTTGAGTTAGTGGAGTTTTGCAATGATTTAGTCGCACAAATGCAAATGGGTAACTTTCCCAATCTGATTAATTTTATCAGCCAGGAGAACTATCTAACAGTTTGGATGGATAAGAATATATTAGATTCGATTCTGAAGAATTTGCTAGATAATGCCGTGAAATATTCTCCCTCTGGTAGTATGGTGGAGTTGAAACTTTTCCGTAACAATGAAAAGGTAGTTCTGCAAGTCAAAGATAGTGGAATTGGCATTTCCTTACCAGACCAAAAACGACTTTTTGAACCATTTTACCGAGGCAACAATGTTGATCATATTCCAGGTACTGGACTGGGACTGTCGATTGTGAAAACACTGGTAGATTTACATAGCGGTCAAATTGCTGTGGAAAGTAAAGTTGGTGTAGGTACAACATTTACCGTAATTCTACCATACACAATATAAACCTTATTTGTTCCAAGTTCTAAGTGTTAAGTTTTTACTTCATATTTATGAAATGGAACAAAGGGATATTGCTTAACACTGAATGCAGAGATTGGTAAAGACTATTGATGCAAACTTCTATTTACGGAAAAACAATGCAGGAATCATCACGTACAATTCTAGTCATTGAAGACGATACAGTAACCCGCAATCTCTACTTAAAGGGATTGAAAATTGAAGGGTTCGATGCTATCGGTGCTGAGAATGGGATGGTGGGTATTCAAAAAGCACAAGAGTATTTACCTGACATAGTGATTTGCGATATCATGATGCCGCAAATGGATGGCTATGCTGTTCTGACTGCACTCCGCCAAGATCCGCGAACAGCACCTATTCCCCTGATTTTTCTGAGTGCTAGCGATACTAGGGGAGATATTCGCAAGGGGATGGAATTAGGGGCTGATGATTATATTACCAAACCATCTACTCTAGATGAGTTACTCAAAGCGATCGCCGTTCGCTTACGCAAGCAAGCATCTCTGCAAAACTGGTGCAATAATTTTATCACCAAAAGCATAAAACCTGCGCCTGTAGCTAATTCCGCCGCCACAACTCCGACAGAACCTCAGTCAATTTTCCCCGCCACCCCCCAATTGAAAGAAGTTTTTGACTTTATTGAGGCTTATTTTCATCAGGGGATTACACTATGTGATGTGGCGGCGGCTGTTGGTTACTCTCCCGCTTATTTGACTAACCGCGTAGCTAAACAGACAGGAGATACTATCAATAACTGGATTGTCAAACGCCGGATGGCGGAAGCTCGTCGTTTACTGCAAAATAGTGATGAGACAGTAGAACAAATTTCTCGCTCATTGGGATATCAACACGTATGTCATTTCTCCCGCCAATTCCGCCAACATAATGGTTTACCTCCCCACGCTTGGCGGTTGTGCTATAAGCAGAAACAAGAACTGGTCAAAACTTAAGAGTAGTTATTAGTCATTTGTGAGCGTTGCTGGCGTACTTACGCTTGGTAATCCAAGTTTGTTGATTATCACTTAGCTCTGATGACTTATACATTTTGAATGTTAAATTTTTCTAGAATAATTAAGCTATTTGTTATTTCATCAAGTATGAAATAATCAATCATTTGCAATTGCCAAAAGTAAAATCGTCAGAGTTTAGCGTATGCCTTGTTAGAGGCAATTACGAATTATTCTGAGGGTATGTTTTAAGTTTTTCAAGCTATTTCCCAAGTTAAATATGATTTAGTAATATGCCCTTTCTGGAGATAGAGGGATAAACCCTTCATTAAAGTTAAATTAAGTTTATTGACTGTTTCACACTCAAGTTAGCTCCTGAACAAGTGTCTTGGGAGCTTTATTCATGAGACTTGAAGTGTCGTATAGTCTTTGACGTAAACTCAATTAAATATGTTGTCCCTGTTTAATGACAATAACAACTTTATTTTGTATGGCTTTTTTATAACTATCAAAAGCACTTTACATGAAACTTATATTAAGGCATATTCAGTGAACTTTTATTTTATCTTAACATTTCTCAACTTTTCTCGTGAGGTTGAATGAAACCATGACAGAGCAAGCCGAAAAACTGGTTTCCAACTAATAGATATAGCAATAGCCAAGACAGTTAGGACATGAGGAAATGAAAAAACTTAGACAGCAAAAGACTTTTAATTCTGTAACCTGTTCCCTGTCCCCTGTCCCCTGTGATATTGACAGATTTCGGATTAAGTCGAAGGAGTATATTTATGCAATTGAAGCCAATTAATCAACAGGTAGTTGTCGTTGTTGGGGCTTCCAGTGGAATTGGACGTGAGACAGCGCTGCGCTTTGCTAAAGGTGGTGCAAAGGTAGTTGTTGCCGCGCGGAGTCAGTCGGGGTTAGAGTCTTTAATTAAAGAGATTACCGAGTTTGGTGGTGATGCAATAGCGGTAGTTGCTGATGTACAACACTTTGAACAAATAAAGGCGATCGCAGATAAAGCTGTAGACTATTACGGCAGACTCGACACTTGGGTACAAGTCTCGGCTATTGGTCTGTTTGCCACCTTTGACAATACCACACCAGAAGAGTTTAAGCACGTGATTGATGTTAGCCTGATGGGGCAAGTGTACGGGGCGATGGCTGCACTTCCTCACCTCAAGCGCGAAGGTAGGGGTGCATTGATTCACGTTTCCTCAATGGAAGGTACGCGATCGCTACCATACCAAAGCGCCTATTCCTCAGCCAAACATGGGGTAGACGGTTTCATCGATGCAATGCGTCTAGAACTGATAGATGATAAATGGCCGATTAGCGTTACCAGTATTAAGCCAGCCGTCATCAACACACCCTTCTGGAATAATGGTCTAACAAAATTGGGTGTCAAGCCATCCGGCGTACCACCTTACTATGATCCGCGATTAGTAGCTAACGCCATCCTCCACGCCGCCGAACATCCCACCCGCGAGTTGTTGGTTGGGGATGTAGCGAAAATATTAGACATACTTCATCGCATCTCCCCACAACTCACAGACACATTATTACTACTCGTCGGCTTCCAATTTCAACGCAGTTCCGGCGAACCTAAATCACCAGATGACCCCAACAACTTTTATCAACCTGTTCCAGAACACGATAGAGTAGATGGCGACTACAGCCACTTGGTAATTCCCAGTATTTCCGACTTTATCGAACAGAATCCGCCACTACAATGGGGTGCGATCGCTGCTGGTACTTTCTTAGCTTTCCTCGCAGCGCAGGCGGTTAGGCGGACTTGAGTTATCAGTTATCAGTTATCAGTTATCAGGTGATGTTAACTGTTAACTGTTCACTGACAGTTCCCAGTCCCTATTGCGAAACTAACTGTGCATTCAATGCTTTGGTGATGCGATCGCGAGAAAATTGCAAGTGGGCTAAGGTGTAAATATCGCCTTGTTTACCCAATTGTCTTAACTGGGTGTCAATGGCTGTTTGCAGTTGACGTAACTCATACCAAGCTATTGTGCGTCCATCTTCGGGTGCATCAAGATTATGTAAGACCATCTCTAGGAGGATATCTAAATATTCTCGTTGCAGTGAACGACGAATACTAGAGATTGGCTTTGGTTGGGGTGTAGTGAGAACTTCTGTCCAAATACCTTGTTGCAAGGTGTCGAATAATTCTGGTAAGGTAAGGGCTTGCTGGGTTGGGGTTTTCAGTTCTATATCTTGGATACGGTGGAGACGTTCGTTGTCTAAGAGCGATCGCAGGATATACCGTTGAAAATTTAACACCCGTTCATGAATGGGATAGTCTAGGCGATTGTTGGGTACAGAACTTCCCCAATGTTGCCAACGGGAGGGCGCTAGTTGGTTGAGTAATTTGGGTGAGAAGCTAAACGCATCCTCAGCAAAAACATACTCTTGTAACTCTGCTAAAGCCTGACGCTGTTTGTCAAGGGGAACTGGCACAAAAGCCCAAGCACTATCATCACTGACATGAGTCCGCCGGAAGGATTGTCCACCAATATATTTGGAAAGTAAAGCAGCGTTACGAAAATAATATTTCAATACCCGATTAAATAAAACGCGCAAATGGCTGTAACTTTCACCTGGCGGTAGATAATGGTCATCAAGACGCTGCCACATCACACGGGCGTTATCCATTTGCCATTGTGAATATACCAGCACATCACTACTCATATCCCAGAGATTCGCCAGAGGATTGATATCCCAGATATCTTCATCAGTTGCGTAAGATAATTCTGGTTGCGGAGATGCCAAAGCAATCTGCTGTAAAAAATCTTTCTCTTCTGCCGGGGTAATTACCTCATCTACTCCATGAGGACTATTTTTATAACCATACTCAATCGCCCATTCATCATAAGGCCCAATTACCTCTGGAAAATAGTCCCCTTGTTCCACTCCTTGGGGTGCTATATTCACGGGTAAATAGTCCATCACCGAACCGACTAAACCTTTGATACGAGTGATTTCTACGTTATTTAACTCCTGGGGAGTCAACATAGTGCTACCGTGAAAGTTATGGCGTAAACCCAGAGTATGACCAACTTCATGGGCGACGAGATAGCGCAGGTATTGATGCACATATTCCTGCATCGCCTCGCTACTAGGTTTAGTATTGTGCAGAAGGGATAACGCCAACGCCCCCATAGCTGCTTGTTCGGATGTATTTTGGCTATAGCAGAGTTCGGACTGGGGATTGGGGGAGAAAGGGGAAAGGGGATTGGGGATTGGGGATTGGGGAATAAGATATTCTTCTGTTGCCTCCTGCCTCCTGCCTCCTGCCTCCTGCCTCCTGCCTCCTGCCTCTTTTCCCCTACACATACCCAGCGATGAATTATCATCCATCAAGGCGCGGTATTCTTGCTGAACAGATAGCACCATGTTGGCATCAATGATGATATCTGCGTCTAAAATTTCTCCTGTGAGGGGGTTGACACGGACTGGGCCTTTGGCGAAGCCTGCATCTAGAGAATTAAACCAGCGAATAGTATTGTAACGGACATCGGCAGGTTGCCAGTCCGCATCATCTGGCATTTGTCGCACTTCAATGGCGTTAGCAAATCCGGCTTTGGCAAAGGCTTTGTTCCACATGAGTACGCCTTCTTGAATGGCTTGACGATAGGCGTGGGGTACAGCATTTTCAATCCAAAATACTATCGGCTGTTTGGGTGGTGATAAGGGTGCGTTAGGATCTGATGGTTCGAGATGCCAACGATTGATGTAGCGGACAAAGGGTTCTTGATTGTTGTGATTTGAGAAGTCTTGAAAAGCAGTGATGAAATATCCTACGCGATCGTCGGCTAGTCTGGGAATATAGCCGTTGTTTTCTGGAAGTTGGGAAAAACTATAATGTAGTTTGAGCGTGAGCGATCGCCTATCAGGTAAGGTAACTAAATCTGCTCCTTCTGCTGAGGAAAAACCGTAAATTGACTCAATTTCTAGATTTTCGGGTAAACTATTAACATCACCAAAATATGATTTGTTTCTTTCTAGGTGGTAGTCAGCTTGTAGAGAGTATTTCAATAGAGGAGTTAAACCTGCGAAGTCCTGCATCAGCAGGTCATCTAAATCTATGAGAATATTTCTGCTACGGGGGTCAATAGTGTTTATGGGTAAGGAATAGAGAACTGAATCGCTAAATGAACGAGCAAGCGATCGCTGTTCTGGATTACCCGTTTCTGTACGGAATTTAACATTACGCACCACAAAGTGCAAATTATTATTAACTCGCCGGAAATAAAATAAATAATCAGCTAAAGGTGAACCGCTATAAATACCGCTTTCCCCCACACCCGATTCTAATGTAACTGTAGCTAAGTAGTTTTTATTCAATTGCTCTGGCTTAATTTCTAAGAAAACTTCCCCAGAATTTTCTCGTTTATAAATAGTAAAAAGTCCTTGTAGCTTCTGCGCTCCCTTCACTAGCTCACGAAATCGCCAAAAATCTTCCTGTGGTTTTTCCCCACGATCATTTTCAGCAACAGCTATTTCCACTACCGGGAGGGGACTGAGTTGCTCTATATCAGGCTGTGTTAGTTGCTCGGCTTTTGCATCATAAGAAATCAGTAATAAATTACATAAAAACACTATAAATACTACTAACTTAGCTATCCAGTATTTCATCCTTGATTTTTCTGCCTGAAGCGGTTTTGTGTGTAGAAAATGTAGATTAATATGCTATTTGCCAGCTTTTCAAATACTGCCTAGATATTGATAACTTAAGCGCATATAAATCTACTTGAGTTAGACAAACTATTGTTTGTCCATAGGAAAAACGACAATACTACCCAAAAGTATTGTGTGGTTTGATTGCATGAGAGTCATTTGGTAATTTTTCATTTATAAGATAAAATTAACAATTTAGCAATATTTACCTCTCAAGATATACATACCATAAACCCACAGATAGATGTTTTTGCACTATATCTGCATTAGAACCTAAAAAATGTAGTGGATGCTACGGCTAAAGATTGTGACGATGACAGCAGGCTAGCACTACTTAGAGAATTAGTCAAAATTTATCACGGGTGTACTGACACAAACACCACCTTTGATAGTGGTTGCATCAAATTTATTCAGCATTGACTACATAAATCTCACAATTTTTATACCCCATATGTATGAAGGCAAAAGCTGGTTAGTTGAGGGAACCTAGTTATCAGGAAGCTTAATCGGTTTTCAAGTAAAACCTTTAGTAACTTCATGAGGTAATAAAGATGAAACTAGAGATTTTAGCTACCACAGCACTATTAAGTACAATTGCTTTCACGACTCCAGCACAAGCTGCAAATCCTGCTCATGTTCGACAATTACTCGCAACTAGGAGTTGTGCAGGGTGTAACCTCGCAGGAGCAAACTTACAGCAAGCTCATTTAATTGGTGCTGACTTGAGAAATGCCAATTTAGCAGGAGCAAACCTCAAATCAGCTAATTTAGAAGGTGCTGATTTAACTGGTGCAAACCTCAAAGGAGCTAATTTAAGCGATGTTTTCGCCAGCGATGCTAGTTTAACCGGTACGAATTTGACAGGTGTTAAACTCACTAACGCCGAACTCCACAATGCTGATTTAGAAGGCGCTATCTTAGCTAATGCTGATTTAAGAGGAGCCATTTTAAATGGTGCTTTGTATGGCGGCTATGTCAGATAAAATAGCAAGAAACAGGGGAGTAGGTGTTGAAACCAGTGAACAGTTATCAGTTAACAGTAATCAGTGAACAGTGAACATAAACTGATAACTACTAACTGATGACTAATAACTGCTAACTGCTAACTAATAAATAATAACTAATAACTAATAACTGATAACTGACAACTGATAACTGACAACTGATAACTGACAACTGACAACTGATAACTGATAACTGACAACTGACAACTGATAACTGACAACTGATAACTGACAACTGATAACTGATAATGGAATTATTCAAAACCTTATTACGTGTGCGCCATTATGAAATGGATGCGCTCGGACACGTAAACAATGCAGTATACCAAAATTATCTGGAACAAGCAGCCATTGAACATTCAGAACATCTAGGTTTGACATTAGATGTTTACCGGGAATTTGGTTGTGTGTTTGTGATGCGGCGAGTAGAAATTGACTATTTGCGTCCAGCAGTTGCGGGTGAAAATCTAGAAGTTACAACTTGGTTGAAACAAATACAAGGTACTCGTGCTTTACGTGGTTATGAAATTCGCAAGCAAAATGAAGCAAATTTATTAGTTAAAGCTGAAGCTTTATGGGTTTGGGTGGACGCTAAAACCATGCGTCCGCGACCAATTCCCCGCCTGATGATAGATAAATTTATGCAATTTCCCGAACCTACGCTGCAAGAGTATTTACGTTAGGATTATATGCAGCTAACACACACTACTGGCGTGGCAAGGCTAAAATGTTGTATTAGATAACCACAGAGGCACAAAGACACAGAGGTTATACCAATTTGAAAAAAGAACGCAACAGATACAGCATATTTTGGGTAAATGAGGTACAAGTGTCAAACACAAAACCATGTAGAGACGTTACATGTAACGTCTCTACTTTATAAATAAACTCTCACTTATGAGATTAACTTGAATATTCTTTGAGACGAGGTAATACACCACAGAAACTTAATATCGCAATCATTCCTATTGCAACTCCTGTTTTCATCTCAAAACCATCTACATCGGAAAAGCCTTGCTTTATGGCTTTATCAAAAGCGGCTTGATTGATATCAAATGTTGTGCTATTAGCTTTTTTAAACTCCTCAAATAACCAGTTAGATTGTCCTGGCTTTTTTCCTACAGCTAGAGCGATCGCTTCTTGATGTTTACCACTGCGTTCTAACTGGCGAATTTGTTGATCAACGGCTAAGTATTGACCTACAATTTCCAGAGTGGCGATTGTTGCTTGTTTTTCTCCAGGGAAGGAAAGATTATCGAGTTCATCAGCAATATAACCTTTAAAACCATCTACCTTTTTACCTGAAGAATTATAGATATTCGCTATACTTTGGGCAGTTTGACCTGGAGGAATTTCGGCAATTTGTGCTATATTTTGGAAGAAAGCTTTTTCGTAGTTAGTGGCGAAAGTTGGGTCAAGCAAATAGCGGGTTTTCGTAGCATTAGCAATATAGCCAGCAGCACGAGCTAAACGCAAAGCGTGTATGGAATCGAAAGCTTCTTCTTTAGCTATGCGGAGATTTTCCGTCGCCGACCGTAACGTTGTTGTGGTATAGGTTACTAAAAGTAGAGCGATCGCAGTAGCTACCAGCAGCAGAGGATTAAATATGCGGCGCATCCGTAGACTTAGAAATATCTGCATCTCTACTAACACAATTATCAGCGCTGCACCACAAATCATAATTAACAGCAAAGGCTTACTAGCAGCAACCCTTTGTTCTGTATAAATTTGGTTTAAAACTTGGAAGTTGAGTTGATCTAACTCATCGGCTGTTGGTAGAAGAGTTTTATCCATAATTTCCGCAGACGCACGAAAAGCAACTAACATACCGTTAATATCACCACGTGCATGAAAATCTCTTGCTTGCTGAATTTTAGCAATGTAGTTACCAAAACCTAACTGCATTTTTTGAATGGTTTTGCGTTCTTTCTCCCCGAAACTGATATTCTCAGCAGCAATTACTAATCTTTCCGTCGCTCTTGTGTATCTTTCCTCGTAGCCTTTGACAGCATCTGGATTTTGTCCAGGTGGTAATAATAATTCATTAGCGACATAAGCATCCATACCTGCAAATGCGTCCTTAAGGCGTTGTGCGGTAACAATGCTTGGTGTAGCATCTAGACCAACTGTTTTGATAGCTTGTCTTTGCCCTTGAACGGCGCTAATGATGGCAATTAATAACAATAAACTGGAGGCTCCAGTTAAATATAATCCGCCTTGGAGGAGACGGGGAGTGGTAAACTTATAGTTTCTTTTGCTGAAAACTGCAATGATATTATTCATATACTTATTGATAAGTTTATCTAGTTAGTAAACAGCTTTGACGGAAATTCGAGTCCAATGTCCCAAGGTAAATTCATCTCCATCTTGCAGCTTGACATCTACCATCGGCTTCAATTCCACAGCTTTTAATTGCGTTCCATTAGAAGAACCAATATCCCGCAGCGTCAGAGTATTGTCTGTTTCTAGAGTCAGCAAAGCATGGCGATGTGAGACAGCACCATCAAAATCTAAAACAATTTCTGGGTGAACAGCTCTAGCTTGGCTATTGCGACCAATTAAATTTACTGGCTTGTCCAGACGAAATATAATTGGTGGTTGATTAATAGGTGGTTCTGGGCTATCGGGATGGCGTAAGGATGGGTCAACAGTCACCACTAATTCCCAACCCAGTATGGATGATGCAGAGTGAGAATTATTGGTTATGGTCTGTCGTACTGTATTATTATCTGCGCCTTGAGTGGGTTTGGCGATCGCTAATTCTCCATGCGCCCCAGTGATAAAGTTATAACCGCAAATTTCACAAAAATTGCCACTATTAGGTTCACGGGGAGCGCCACAAGCTGGGCAAAGTTCTGTAGTTGTGGGTGTTAGCGTTGGGGTAATTGTTTTCTCTACTAACGGAATTTCCGATATACCTAAAATCTTAGTACCGCACTCTGAACAAAAATCTGATTCAGTAGATTCATGTCCTTTAGGACATTGATATGTTGTCACGTTACTTACTCCAAATTCCTTTTAAAAAGAAACGAAAAAATCACCCTCTTACTCCCCTCTCCTCGAAGGAGAGGGGTTGGGGGTGAGGTCAAAACAACGCTTGTCGAACTCACGTTGGATTAAAAACCTACACTTGTGAGAGTCCCCAGTCCCCAGTCCCACTAATTCCCTGATTTAGGAATGCGAGTTGTTTTTGTAGAACGAGTTTCCAGCGCCATAGCATCTTCTTTGGCTACTTCTCGCTTCAGGCGCACTGTACCTGTGGGTGCATCTAGCACATCAACTACAGTTTTGAGTAGTTTAGCAGTAGCTTCATTTCCTGACTCATGGGCTAGTTTGACTGCTTTACCTAACTTAGCTGTAGCAATTTCCATATCATTCCTAGCACGGGCTTCTAATCCTTCTTGAATTGACTGAGCTAATTCTGCTTGTCCGGTATAATGAGCAACACGTCGGTCAATTTTGGTAGATTTGGCTTCGTCATCAGTCCAGGTTGCTAAAATCCGAGCTTCCGCCAGTTTATTTTCTACTCCATTGAGGGTATAAATTAAGCTGGCTCGACCAGCTAACATTTCATCACCGACATTACCAGGATTTACTTCAATACAAAAGTGGTAATCACGAGATTCGTTGCTTCCCCAAGCACCTGTGGGATAATCTACTACTTGAGCCTTAACTGGTTGACTACGGTGGGTGAGGTCAACAATATCAGGGCTGACTTGTTTACAAAAGAGAATTTTCGCTCCTTGGGGTGTCCATAAACGCAAAGCCACATCGCTGACATTCTTACTCATGGCTTTTTCCAGAATGCTACGAAAGTCAGCTTCAATCATGGCGGCGTTAGGAATTATATCGGTTGTCCCTAAGAGTTGATCAGCAATTTGTTGTAGTTGCGCCACTCGCCAGTCAGTACCCACGCCGCGACAGTCGCATTGGAAGACACCTTCGCATTGTTTTAGTACATTCTGCAAGGATTCTTCATCAGAGTCGTCATTTTGTCCATCGGTGAGGAGGAGCGCTTGACGCACTGCTTGAGGCATTATTTTAAATTGTGTTAAAGCCTGAGTCAGCCAAGTAGACATGAGAGTACCACCATTAGCTTTAATATGCTTGATGGCTGCGATCGCTTGCTGTTTTTTTTCACCCGTAGCAGGAGAAACTGGAAATACAACATTGGCTCTACTCGCACCTGTAACGATGAAGAAATGAGCATCATGGGGAAGCAAATTCACTAATTTGCTCATCGCTTCTTTGGCTGCTTGGATCTTGTTACCACCCATTGAGCCAGATGTGTCGCAGATAATCCCGAAAAGTCTGCCATTCTTAGGAGTAGCGACTTTGACATCAACGTTTTCCGAGGTGATAGTCATAATTGCATTAACTTCTCTTACACCTTGGGGAAGGTACTGATTTTGAAAAACTTCTGCTCTAAATTGTTCAGACATAGTGGTTGGTTGTGATTTTGGTAATAGTTTGTGTTGTCAGTTATCAGTTATCAGTTATCAGTTATCAGTTATCAGTTGACAGTTGACAGTTATCAGTTGTCAGTTATCAGTTATCAGTTATCAGTTATTAGTTGACAGTTATCAGTTGTCAGTTGTTATTTTTCCCTTTCCCCTTTCCCCCTTTCCCCCTTACCCTTTCCCCTTCCCCCCTTACCCTTTCCCCCTTCCCCCCTATCTCTTAAGGGCAGGTTTTTCATAAAGTAATCAGTGAGGACTATAAGATTCAGTAAATTATCAGACTTTCATCTACCCCTACACCCCTACACCCTTATACCCCTACACCCTAAAATCAGTGTTTTTGGGTCGAAGTGTAAAAAACCTGCCCTTGAAAGTTCCCCCCTATCCCCTGTCCCCTGTCCCCTGTCCCCTGCTTAAGCAGAGGACAGCAACGGTAATGTTGTCATGTCCGCCACTGTTGAGGGCGAATTCTGTGAGTGTGTGAGATATGGCGATCGCATCTGTGCTAGGTGATTGCTGCACCAATTCACCTAAATGTGCAGCATCTATGGTATAATTCCATAACCCATCAGTACAAAGAATTAGATATCCAGAATTAGGAATAGTAAAATTAATAATTGTCGGCACCGCATCTTCCACTGCATCTGCTCCTAGCCAGCGCGTAATCGCATGAGCTTTAGGTGATTGTCTGGCTTGTTGTTCGCTGATTATCCCGGCTGCGACTACTTCATTTAGCCAGGAGTCATCCTGAGTTAGTTGTTGACACCCGTGAGGAGAAATCCAGTAAGCGCGACTGTCTCCTAACCAGCCAATAGTAGCCACGCCTGCTTGGACAATGGCGGCGACAATGGTTGTAGATGGTGGTTCATATTTTATACTTAATACTTGAGTAAGATTACATATATCTTTTAAAGCAGTGATAAAGGCTGATTTCATGGCTGAATCTGGAGTTTCCCCACGTTCTCTAGCAGCAGCCAAGGCTAAACAGGCGCTGTTAGCGACTGTTTGTGCTGCTAATTCAGGCTTGGTGGAACTGGAAACGCCATCACAAACTATGAGAATATGTTCAGTATCATTAAGTTGTTGTAAGGCAAGAAAGTCTTGATTGCTGTGATGTCTGAGTCCGCGATCGCTCACTCCGGCTAGGTGCGAATTGATAATTACTTCTAAGCGTTCCCGTTGTTCTTGACGAAATCCACATTCACCACAGTAGCCTTCTGCATCAATAGCGCTATTCGGTGCGCCGCATTTTGCACATCCTTGAGTAACGGTTGGCGGTTTACTAGCTGTTAAAGGTGTACCGCATTCTTCACAAAATTTATCCTCAGCTAAGACGGAAGCACCGCAAGTCATACACTGCATATTTTGTCCTCATCAGTAATCTGTCTCATTAACTTTGCTTTTTAAACGCAGAGGAACGCAGAGGTTAGCGCAGAGGAACGCAGAGTTTTGTTAAATTTTGGCGTTGCTGAATCAGAGTATGAAATATTAAATTAACTCTTATTTTTCTTTGTAACCTTGCGCCTTTGCGCCTTTGCGTGAGGTAAATTCATACTTTCAATCAGCAACGCCTAAATTTTATTGGCTCAGTCCCCTGTCCCCTGTCCCCTTAAATCAAGGTTCTAGGACGTATGCGGTTAGCTTCATCTACTAGGCGGATTTTTTCTTCCCCAATTGCGAGGTGCGCCATATCACGTAAAGCTTTTTCTAATCCTTTTCTTAAATGCTGTTCTTGTAATGGTTGTCCCAAGATGGTTAAATCAGTTGTAGCTGAAAGTTGGCGGGAAGTGATTAAATTGAGGGCAGTTTCTAATACTTGTTTAGTTAAGCGATAGCGATCGCTACCTTCTAATGTCAATGCTTCAATGGCGACAGAAGCTGCTTGCAATTCTTGCGTTCCCGGAAGCGATCGCTCACTATTAATTAAAGTGCGGGCAATTTCTACCCGCGCTCTTGTGTATAAATTAGAAGTTGGCGGTACGAGTTCTAAAGCCGCTACCGCACCTTGGCGATCGCCTAAACTACAGTAGCAACGCGCTAACCCAAAGGCGGCTGATACATAACTGGGATCGGTACGCAACACTAATTCATACATCTTAATAGCTAGTTGGTAATTTTCGGCTTGTTCGGCGGCTAATCCCAACGCCAGTTTCGGAGCTAATTCTCCAGGTAAATCAAAATAAACTTGATCAAATGCTTTCTGTGCTTCCTTTGCTTGATTTTGTGCCAATAGCGATCGCCCACGATACCAAAAAATGCGCCAGTCCCACGGGTCTTTGGCTGCGACTTTATCTATAGCTTGTTCTGCTTCTCGATAATCCTGGGTATCAATTAAGTTATTTGCCAAGCGCAACCATGCTTCTGCCGATAGGGGAAATTGTTTGACGACAACTTCCAAACCAACGGCTCGTTTCACAGGATCAGGGATGGCGCTAGCATTTAACACCGCATTGAAGCCTGGATCACTACTATCTAATATAGGTACAGGTAATTGTTGATAATTTGGTATAATCGGATCAAAACTGCCACTGTAATTCATCGCCAACATATCCCCACTAAACAAGTTGCTAGTGGCGGGACGAGGAATTTTGGTAGAGGTGGCGACGACTTCCCGCAACACACCTAATAACTGATCAGCCATTTCATCGGCTGATTGAAATCGGTCATCAGGATTAGTGCCGGTGGCTTTGATTAAGAAGCGATATAGGGACTCTTGTTGTGCAAATAAAGGTTCTTCTTGGGGACTGGGGAGAGTGTATAAATTTTCTTTATTAAAAGATTTAATATCGGTAACTAAAACCGCCAAAGTTCTGCCAATGGTAAATAAATCAGAAACAACGGTGGGGCCTTCCCCAGCTTCAGGAGCGCTATAACCGACAGTACCATAAATATCGCCATCGGGGTCATCAATGCGACGCACCCCGCCCAAGTCGATTAATTTGATGTCGTTGTTTTCCAGCATGACATTATCTGGCTTGAAGTCGCAATATACCAACCCCAAGGAATGGAGATAAGCAAACGCTCCCAAGATACGATGAATATAGGCGATCGCTTCTGCTATAGGTAAGGGGCCGCGAGTTTTGCGAATTTCCTTGAGAGTTTTACCGCCAACATACTCCATGACGATAAACCCCTCGCCACCGTGGTTGACAAAGTTATAAATCCCCACGATATTAGCGTGTTTGACGGCGGCGAGAAACTGTCTTTCCGCCACAGCAACGGCTGCACTTGATGCGTCCTCGCTGTTGAGCAATCCCTTCAACACCACATAACGAGATAAGATTTTATCAAAACCTAAGTAAATCCATCCTAAACCACCGTAAGCGATCGCTCCTTTGACTTCATATTGTCCGACAACCACATCACCAGGACTTAATGAGGGAACAAAAGAAAACTTCTGTCCACATTTACTACAAAATCCTTTTTCTCTACGCAGAGTATGATTGCAATTACTACAAAAGCGTTTATTCTCAGGAACCATTGGATGAGGAATAATCGCTTTTTCTGGCTCTGTTGACGGCAATTCTGGCACAGAAACTAATCCTGCTCCCAATAGTCTACGACTACTACGAGCAGTGCTACCACTAGTACGTCGAGAACCTTGGGAACGACTAGTCAAGGGAGATGAACCAGTACCCGTGGTAAGGGGTAAGTTTTTGAGTGTTTGTGTAACGTTGTGATTATGACTGACATCGGCAGATTTAACAGCTGCTAATCCACAGACATCACAGTAGCCATCCTCGATAGTACCAGTACATCCATTACGTGTGCAGCGCAGACTATCCATTCAAGTCTCCTAAATTGGGAAGTAGGGAGTGGGGAGTGGGGAGATGAGGGAGATGAGGGAGTAGAGGAGCAGAGGAGCAGAGGAGCAGGGGAGAAAAACTATTGACTATTGACTATGGACTATTGACTATGGACTATGGACTATGGACTATTTAACCGCTTTTCATATTGAGTAACTAATACTGATGCTTGCTCTAATGGAGTTGGACGAGTATAAAGGAGTTGTTTGGCTTGTGTAGCTAAATCAACCAGAAGCTGATCTTCCACCAGTCCTCGTGCTAAAGCTTTAGCTTGCAGCGCATCTAGTCTTCCGCGTAACTCCTGGCGAGTTTTTAACAAAGCGCTGTTATTTGTATAGGCCTGTTGTTCTAGGGTTATGTACTCTCTGGCTTTACGGCTCCAATTATCTAAACCGAGCATAATGGGATTAATTAAACCTTCCTCTAGTTTGTTCTGTAAGCGTGTCAGCCATTGACTCAAAGCATCAATCTGTTCTTGGGGTAATGGAGTGTACGCTGTTGAATACAAAACCTTTTCTTGACTTTCCGTAAAAGCAGCAAGAGATTGTGAATGGAGTTTGATTAATTGCGCTAATAAATCTTGAGCGATCGCCAGTTTTTCTTGTAGTTGAGTTTGCTGTTTTTCGCACAAGTCTAATTGTAATCTCACTTGTGCCAGCAATGGTTTGATTTGCTGGTCTATGTCTGCACTCACTCCTAAAGGATCTTGCTCAATCTTAGCTTTGAGAGAAGCGATCGCTTCACGAGCTTGCACCAGTTGATGAAAATTACCTTGATTAAGTGATACAGCTAAGTTTTGCAACTCTAGGATTTGCCATTCTGCATCTTGGATGATTCTATCCAAATTTGCCCAAGCTGCATCCACAGCCAAAACCGCATCCCTCGCTATAGAAAAAGCCTGAGTCATCAGTTGCAGCAGTTCTGCGGGTGCGATCGCATTTGCTCGTTGACTACCAGTAAGTAAGTCTCTTTGAGATAATGGTGTTTGTCCAACAGGCAACTGAATGGAAGCGCCTGTTAATAGTTCTTTAATTTCTGCTATTTTTTGCTCTGATGCTAGAAATCGGGGCATTTGCTGCCGTAATCTACTAGCTTGCTCCACTTTTTGCAGCAATAGGTCGAAGTATTGAAATAAATCGTTTATCGCCGCCAATGCGGGGTCTATCTTTGTTGCAGTTATACCTATCAAATCAACTTTAGGAAAACCAGGAGTTCCACAAAGGCGTTGATAGGTTGGTAGTTCTTGCAAATCAAATAGATTTTGGCTAACTACTTGAATTTTATTTTTCCAGTCAGCTAAGAGTTGATCAATTTCGCTTGTCATGATGATGATCACTTATGTCTCAAGAGCTTAGTGGCACAATTGGCATCGATTCTATCAAAACATAGTAGGAGCGTGAGTAATTGTCTGACTTTTCACGGGATCTGGAAAACCCCACTTTCATTCCTCTCCCCTAGAAGGAGAGAAGCTTTAATTGCTCCCCCTTCCCTACAACTCACTGCTATATTAAAAACCTACACTTGTCAGACTCCCCCATCTCCCGCTCTCTTGTGTTAAAATATATCTAGTAAAATTAGTTAGTTATAAGAATTACCTAATGTCTATCCCTAATATTACGGAAACATTGTTAAACGCCAAGAAAAATAAAGGGTTAAGCTTTGCTGATTTAGAAAAAATTCTCGGACGGGATGAAGTGTGGATCGCGTCTGTTTTCTATCGTCAAGCTAGCGCATCCGATGAAGAGGCTAAGTTGCTAGTAGAAGCATTAGGATTAGAGCCTATCTATATTCAAGAGTTGACCGGATACCCAGTCAAAGGATTGGGGCCTGTGGTTCCTACAGATCCTCTGATTTATCGCTTCTATGAAATTATGCAGGTCTATGGTTTCCCCCTGAAGGAAATAATTCAAGAAAAGTTTGGCGATGGGATTATGAGTGCGATTGACTTTACTTTGGATGTAGAAAAAGAAGCCGACCCCAAAGGCGATCGCGTTAAAATCACTATGTCTGGTAAATTCCTACCCTACAAAAAGTGGTAATACTGCTTGAACTCACAACAAACAACACAGGTAGGTAGATTTACGCCTTTATATACGCAAACATACGGTAAAGCCTATCTAGGTGATTCTCTGGAAATTATCAAAGCAATTCCAGACAATAGTATTAATCTAATTATTACCTCACCACCATTCGCTTTAACGCGCAAAAAAGAATATGGCAACGAAAGTGCAGAAAAATATCTTGAATGGTTTATACCTTTTGCTTACGAATTTAAAAGAGTTTTAGCACAAACAGGTTCATTTGTTTTAGATTTAGGAGGCGCTTATCTCCCTGGTAATCCCATACGCAGTATTTATCAATACGAACTTCTTGTCAGATTGTGCAAAGAAGTCGGCTTTTTTTTGGCTCAAGAATTTTATCATTATAATCCTGCCCGACTACCTACCCCAGCCGAATGGGTGACAATCAGAAGAATCCGCGTTAAAGATGCAGTAAATGTAGTTTGGTGGCTATCAAAAACAACTGACCCTAAAGCAGATAATAGGAAAGTTTTAAAACCCTATAGCCAGAGTATGAAACAATTACTCAAAAATGGTTATAAAGCTCAAATTCGTCCTAGTGGGCATGACATTTCTGATAAATTTCAAAAAGACAATCAAGGTGCAATTCCGCCTAATCTCCTAGAAATTGCCAATACTGAATCTAATAGTGCGTATTTACGACGCTGTAAAGCAGCCGGGGTCAAGCCACATCCAGCAAGGTTCCCTCAAGGGTTTGCTGAGTTCTTCATCAAGTTCTTGACTGATGAAGGAGATATAGTGTTAGATCCATTTGCAGGTTCCAATACTACTGGCTTTGTTGCTGAAACTTTGCAACGCCGATGGATTTCTGTGGAAATTAATCAGGATTATGTTTTGGGAAGCCGCTATAGATTTAGTGAATAGTCAAATCAATTTTCGATTTTAGTTTGAATTTTAGATCAATTCCAGTCTTAGCATCAACCTTGAGGATTTCTCTAACTTTAGATTGGCTAGCTCAGACTGACAAATGTGTTAATCCAAAATCTCGAATACCAAATCTCAAATTGTCTCGTCAACAGTAAATACATTTATTTATGAACTTTTGACTATTAACCCTAGCAAGCAGACTCAGATTTCTCCATTTACCTGCATCTGATGAACCTTGTCTGCTAACTCTTGACGACTTTGATCGTCAAGTTTATCTATTGCTAACATTCCCATGAGGATGACCTCTTTGAGGGTTAAACGGGTCGAATGTGCCTGTTTTTGCACAATCTCTTTAATAATTGGACTCACTCCGATCGCTGTACTAGCTCTAGCCACGAAATTATAGGAAACTATTAATCACTGCGCCTAAATCTTAGCACTTTCTCCGGGTTTCTTCTATATCAGCAGATATTAATTTGAATAGATAGAAATCAATATTTACAAGTCTCAGCACAAAAGTTATGCTAAAAGTAGGTAGTAATTGTTACAAGATATGTGGATAAAGTAAAAATACTTAACAAACCTCAGTTGCCAACCACCAGTGCCATCAATTTGAGCGTCCTTACCGAGCAGACGGCGAGATGGGCTTTAAAGAATTGGTGAATTGTTAAATATAATCTGGTTAACCCAGTTTACAGAAATACATATCTTAAAGAAAAATAATAATTTAACAAGAGTAAAATTTCTGAATGCAGTAAATTTAAGCTGTCATAGGAAAAAATACTAAATAGAGGAGTGAAAAAGCAATGAGGGATTCTTATCTGTTGGCAGTCGGCTTGTTAACAGGACTAACACTACCAGCATCAGCTCTACCACAGATATCGGATATCCTGCCGGACAGTACTACATTAGCTTTAGATGTCAAGCAAAGCTCACAGACTAATATCACCCCAGACGCATCTTTATCTCCATTCAGCACCCAAATATCACAAACGGTAGATGAAAAAGGTCTGCCTACGCTGTTTAACGTATCCTTGCCAGAATTTAGCACTCAGCCTCCCTTACCTTCCCAGGCTGCTCAATCAAAAGGCGGCGAACAAAAACTTACCACTACAGATATTTCCCTACCGCAATCTACCCAACCAGAATCATTAATACCATTAAACTCATTCTTCAACCTTAATTCCCAACCTCCCAAAGAACTATTAATTACTGGTAGTCAACTTTACAATTATAGATTGTCTGCCTTAAAAACTGGTCAGATTTACACACGCCAAGATGCTGAAAGTGATAAATTATTGCGAGATGCGGGTAAAAAGCATCAACTCACTTATGATGATTGGAAAACTTTGCTGGCTCTAGAAGCGAAAGCGATCGCTCAAGGTCAAGGTAAAAACCGTCTCAGTATCCTGGTAGGGGATTCCTTAAGTATGTGGTTTCCCAAGGAAAAGCTACCATCTGGCAAATTATGGTTAAATCAGGGTATTTCTGGAGATACTTCTGGTGGTATCGCCAACAGATTAACCGCATTTTCACGAACCCGCCCCGAAGCAATTTACATCATGGCTGGGATTAACGACTTACGCAGAGGAGCCGATGACGTAGTAATTTTGCGTAATTATCGCCGAATAATTCGTAACTTACGGCAATCTCATCCTCAAACTCAGATATTTATGCAATCTATATTACCTACCAATCTGCCGACAATTTCTAATAGCCGTATTCGTCGAATCAATACCAGACTAGCCCAAATGGCTAAAGAAGAAAAAGTTAATTATCTAAATATCCATAGCTGGTTTGCCAGTGTAGATGGCAATTTACGTTCTGATTTAACTACAGATGGGCTGCATTTGTCGGCTGAAGGTTATGAAGTATGGCGATTTGCTATTCAGCAGGTAGAGTTCAAACTATCTCAAAATAAAAATTTTGACGGTTAACGGTTGACGGTTGACTGTTAACCGTCAAAAATAACTAGCGTAATTTATATAGCAATAGCCAAGACAGTTAAGAAACGAGGGAATGAGCAAACTTAGACAGCAAAAGACGTTTTAACTCTGTCCCCCTCCGGGTTCGCCAGTTGCCTGCGGAGGGAAACCCTCCCGCAGGACTGGACTCACCTGTAACCTATCACCTGTTCCCTACTATATTTATGGAAGTTACTGAGCAAGATTTTCTGACTATCCGGTCTGTAATTGAAAAACAATTGGCCGCCTTTCAACAAGATGATGCTCCCGGTGCTTTTGCTTGTGCTACTCCAGCCATTCAAGAGCAATTTCAAAACGCCGACAATTTTATCCGAATGGTGAGCATGAGTTATCCTGCTGTATACCGTCCACGTTCAGTATTCTTTGAGAAAGTTACCACCATTCAGGACAATATCACCCAGCCAGTGTTACTTTTAGCACCTGATGGTCTTCCCTTGAGGGCTTTATATTTTATGGAAAAACAACCGGATGATAGCTGGAGAATCAATGGTTGTATCCTGGTTTCTGTGGAAGCAGAGAATTTTTAGTCAATAGTCATTAGTCATTAGTCAATAGTCAATAGTCAATAGTCATTAGTTATTCTCCCTCATCTCCCCCTACTCCCCTCATCTCCCTCATCTCCCTCATCTCCCTCATCTCCCTCATCTCCCCCCATCTCCCCCCACTCCCTCATCTCCCCCTACTCCCTCATCCCCCTCATCTCCCCAATGCAGGGTTTACTTGAGTGAGAACTTGGTTGAGTTTGCCACTGCGATAACCTTCTAAATCCAGGGTGACGTAGATAAAGCCAAACTCTTGAAATGCGCTAACTATAGATTGTAAATCTGTTGTGAGGACAAAATCTTTGATTTTTTCTGGTGGTAATTCGATGCGTGCTGTGTCACCTTCAGAACGGACGCGCAGATTTTGCCAACCTAATTTCCGCAGATAAATTTCGGCTCTACCTACTCGTTGTAATTTGGCTATGGTAATTTCCTCACCATAGGGGAAGCGGGAACTCAGACAAGGCTGGGCTGGTTTTTCCCACCAAGGTAAACCTAGTTGATGGGAAAGTTGCCTAACTTCTAGTTTTGTCACACCAACTTCTGCTAAAGGCGATCGCGCTCCTCTTTCCTTGGCGGCTTGAATCCCCGGACGATAATCGTGTAAATCGTCAGCATTTACTCCATCCAAGACGTAAGGGTAGCCCATTTCTCTCGCCAATGGTTTTAAGGTGTCGTGTAATTCGCTTTTGCAGAAATAGCAACGGTTAACGGGGTTTGAGGTGTAGTTGGGGTTGTCCATTTCGTGAGTTTGGACAATTTTATGTGCAATACCAATAGTTGCGGCTTGAATTTTTGCGTCTTCTAGTTCTTCTGGTAACAACGAAGGCGAAACCGCAGTTACAGCCAAAGCGCGATCGCCCAACACATCATAAGCAATCTTTGCCACCAAAGTGCTGTCAACACCCCCAGAGTAAGCAATTAGAGCCTGTCCCATTTCGGCAAATAAAGCCTTTAACTGCTCCAGTTTTTCAGTCAACATAATTTTCCTAGTCAGTTATCAGTTATCAGTTATCAGTTATCAGTTATCAGTTATCAGTTATCAGTTATCAGTTATCAGTTATCAGTTATCAGTTGTCAGTTATCAGTTATCAGTTGTCAGTTATCAGTTATCAGTTATCAGTTATCAGTTATCAGTTGTCAGTGATGATGAATATTTTCTCCTCTGCTCCTCTGCTCCTCTGCTCCTCTGCTCCTCTGCTCCCCTGCTCCCCTAGTCGCCACTTCCTAAACTATACTTAGCAACTAGACTAGCCAACAGTTTGATATCAATGGGTTTAGAAATGTAATCATTGGCTCCAGCACGTAGACAGATTGAGCGATCGCCTTTCATCGCCATTGCTGTCTGGGCAATAATAGCAATCTGTTGATATTCGGGTTTTTCTCGTAATTGCTTAATTACATCTAAACCGTTACCATCTGGCAATCGCACATCCATTAAGATGACTGCTGGCTGTTTTTGGGCGAGTACAGCCCACATTTGGTCAGCATTCCTCACCCAAGTTACCTGATATCCCAAGTTGCTCAGACGAATTTGGATTAATTCACCATTACCTAAATCATCTTCTACTAATAAAATTTCTCTGGAAATGCTAGGTTTCACAGATACAGAAGAGGTTGCTTCTTGATCCTCTTCATCTTCTTTAACTATAACCTTCCCATGCTGTGTTATGGGCAAGATGATCGTAAAACGAGAACCGCGATCAACTTCAGATTCTACTTCTATAGAACCACCATGAATTTCTACCAATTTACGAGTCACCACTAATCCTAAGCCAGTACCCTCATTTCCAGCAGCTGAAGGATTAGAAATTTGGAAATATGGTTGAAATAGTAAAGCGAGATTTTCACAAGAGATACCACTACCTGTATCCCAGACAGTGAAGTGAATAAATGAATTTTGAACTGCCACCTTTAAGCCGACGCTGCCCTGACTGGTAAACTTGAGAGCATTAAATAATAAATTTAAAAGCATTTGCTTGAGTCGTAAAGGGTCAGCTATCAAAATTTTGGCATTTGGATCTATTTCCAAAGACAATTTCAACCCTTTATTTCCGGCTTTCTCTTTTACCAGCGCTAATACATTTTGACAAACTTCGGGTATATTGACTCTTTCCCACTGGACTTCTAACTGATTGGCTTCAATTTTGGAGAGATCCAAAATATCATTAATCAAAGCCAACAGGTGTTTTCCACTGGATTGAATGATGTTGAGATATTCGTGATGGCGTTCTTTTGTTGGATCATAACCTTGTGCTAGAAGTAAGTGAGTGAAACCAATAATTGAACTTAGGGGTGTGCGAATTTCGTGACTTGTATTCGCCAAAAATTGGTTTTTCAGTTGATTAGTACGCTCTAACTCTTGATTAGCAATATATAAATTTTCTGACTGTTGCTGTAAAGATTGTATTTGCTTGAGGTGAGCCAGCGTTTTCACACATTGTTCGGCTGCTCTCTCCATTAATTGTGTATTGATGTGAAGATAGGATGCTGTAGATTTCTTGTGATGGGGCTTGAAGTTATCTATCACCATAATTAACCAACCAATGATAACACCAGAATCGTCAGTTAATCGCCAAGCCTGTGGCGGTTGTTGTTTTTCTAGTTCGTGTAAATCTTGGATTTGGATGACTTGTTGTATTTGCAAGCGCAGTTTTTTCTCTTGTTTGGCTATGTCTTCTAAAAATAGGGGCTGACAGCCAAAAGATAGGGGGCGAGAAATATAGTAAACTTTACCATCTGCTGTTTGCGGTTGACATAAAGCGATCGCCACGGCACACTGTGACAACCCTAGATTGCTATTGTTTAAAGCAAAATCGAGTTCGTTTACCACAGTTTGGAAAATATCCGCTTCTGTGGTTCTTGGTTGAACAGTACTAAAAGCTGACTGTAGCCTATCGCCTAAGCGGCTTTGTAGCTGGTTCAAGCTGCGTTCCAGCCATAACTCAGCACGCAGCTGCTGACTTTTTGCCAACATTGGCGTTGTCTCTATCTTTGAGTTGTGTTCTGGTAAGCTTGAATACTGCTGCATGGTCAACTAGACCGTTTAATTAATGGAGTTTCGCGAAAAATGTCACAAGATTTCTATGTATATTAGCTCACAATTTTTCTTTGTCGATAAATCATAACTTTTATAGTATCGATACTTACTACTAGACCCCATTTTTTATCATCGATTACCCTCGCAGAATTACTATAGGTTAGCTGAATTTAAGTAATAACATGGATACACAAACGATTCAATTAATTGTCAACGGCATTGCTGTAGGTAGCATTATTGCTCTTGCAGCTGTGGGATTAACTTTAACTTACGGGATTTTACGGTTGTCTAATTTCGCCCACGGTGATTTTTTAACCTTGGGCGCTTATTTGACTTTGTTGGTAAACTCTTTTGGAGTGAATATTTGGTTATCGATGATAGTGGCAGTTGCAGGCACTGTAGGCGCGATGTTACTTTCGGAAACACTACTATGGTCAAGAATGCGGAAAATTCGCGCTAATTCCACTACTCTTATTATTATCTCAATTGGGTTAGCATTGTTTCTACGTAATGGAATTATTTTGATTTGGGGTGGTAGAAATCAAAACTATAATTTACCCATTACCCCGGCTTTAGATATTTTTGGTGTCAAAGTACCACAAAACCAACTGCTGGTGTTGGCATTAGCTGTGTTGTCCATTGGCGCATTGCACTACCTTTTGCAAAACACCAAAATTGGTAAAGCCATGCGGGCCGTTGCGGACGATTTAGATTTAGCCAAGGTTTCAGGGATTGATGTAGAGCAGGTAATTTTCTGGACTTGGCTGATTGCTGGTACTGTTACATCTTTAGGTGGCAGTATGTACGGCTTAATTACAGCAGTGCGTCCAAATATGGGGTGGTTTTTGATTTTGCCTCTATTCGCTTCCGTAATTTTAGGCGGGATTGGCAACCCTTACGGCGCGATCGCTGCCGCTTTCATTATTGGCATTGTTCAAGAAGTCAGTACACCCTTGCTAGGTTCGCAGTACAAACAAGGCGTAGCCCTATTAATCATGATTTTGGTGTTGCTCATTCGTCCCAAAGGTTTATTCAAAGGCACGATGTGAGCAACACCATTCCACTTAGCAGGGGACTTAATCAGTTGTCAGTGATCAGTTATCAGTTATCAAGTGATGTTCACTGTTGACTGTTCACTGTTCACTGACACACCCGCTCCCCAAATCAGACTACTCAATAATGTGGAAATAATATGCTGCTACTAAGAAGTTAACAGCTAGTAGCAATAACGCCCAACCTGTACGAAAAGTATAGGGGGGTTTAGCTCCGGTATCGGGAACTGCGGAACTTTTAGCTTTAGCCATAAATCGGTTCTCCTTATGTCATGACTTTTTCAGAAATACCAAACAGAAGCGCAAAATATCAAAATTCTTTAAAAATATTTGTGAGAATTAGCAAATTTGTCATTAGTCCATAGTCAATAGTCCATAGTCCACAGTCCATAGTCCACAGTCCATAGTCCATAGTCCACAGTCCATAGTCCACAGTCCATAGTCCATAGTCCATAGTCCATAGTGATTTTCTCATACCTTTTACCTCCTTTCCCCTTTCCCCTTTCCCCCTTCCCCTTTCCCCCTTCCCCTGCCCCCTGCCTCACTCCTCGCCGGCATGATAGGAACTCCGCACCAGTGGCCCGGAACGGACGTGGCTGAAGCCGATTTCTTGGGCTAATGTGCCGAGTTGGTCAAATTCTTCTGGTGTCCAATATTTTTGGACTGGGAGATGTTCTAGGGATGGGCGCATATACTGACCGATGGTGAGGCGATCGCATCCTATCGCTCTTAAGTCTGTCATTGCTTCGATGAGTTCTTCAAGGGTTTCCCCATGTCCCACCATTAAGCCTGATTTTGTGGGAATGTGGGGATTGATTTGTTTGACTAAGGACAACACTCGCAGTGAGCGATCGTATTTAGCACCCCGACGGACTGGCCCACTTAAGCGGCGCACTGTCTCAATATTGTGATTAAAGCAAGCGGGTTCAGCTTCTACAATCATTTCTATACGTTGGCGCTGTCCTGCTTCCCCTGCACCCGCACCGCCCCAAAAATCAGGTGTCAAAACTTCAATTTGCGTATCCGGATTTAATTGGCGAATTGCTGCCATTGTTTTCACAAAATGACTTGCACCTTGATCTGGCAAGTCATCACGGGCTACAGAGGTAAGTACGACGTAACGCAGCCCTAAAAGCTGAACAGCCTCCGCTACCTTTTGCGCTTCCTCTGGGTCAATTGGCATTGGTGCATGACCCTTATCTACTTGACAAAAAGCACAAGCACGGGTGCAGGTCGGCCCCATAAGTAAGAACGTAGCCGTTTTTTGGGCATAGCACTCACCCCGGTTCGGACAGCGACCTTCTTCGCAAATTGTATGAATTTGGCGCTGTTTAATAATGCGCTGTACAGTCGAGAGTTCGCTAGCTTTACCAATGGGACGGCGTAACCAACTAGGCATTGCCGTAATTTCTGACTTAAACTGAGCAGGTTGGGAGGATGTCATAGCTATTTTGTAGACAAGGTGAGGGGGATGAGGGAGATGAGGGAGATGAGGGAGATGAGGGAGATGAGGGGGATGTAACTTTAGCTTAAAGCAAGGTGGAGAATGAGGTAAACACTTAGTATAAACCCTTTCCCAATCCCAATCCCCAATCCCTAATACCCAATCCCCAATTTATACCGAAATATACTATCCCCCAATCAATACCAATGTTGGGTATAGTGGGAGGATTCTCACGGTCATTCGGCAAAGCCGGTATTAAAACTTAAATATTCTTTTAGAGCAATCAGTCGTGGCAAGTAACAAGATTCTAGTTATCGATGACACTACCGTAGTCAGGGTAAAAGTACGGGAAATGTTGCCTCCTGGCAATTTTGAGGTATTAGAAGCTAAGGACGGTTTGGAAGGGATCAATCTGATTAAGCAAGAAAAACTGAGCTTGATTATGTTGGATTTCCTACTGCCCAAATTGAGCGGTTGGGAGGTATTTCAACAAATTCAAGCTAATCCAGAACTGAGGAAGATTCCCTTGGTGATTATGTCTGGGCGGAAGGAAGAGGTGACGGAAAAAATTCCCGAACCTTTTGAGTATTTTGAATTTCTCGGTAAGCCTTTTGATCAGAAACAGCTAATTAACGCCATTAAGTCAGCAATGACTAAGGCTAAATTACCGCGCCAAGAGTTAGTAGGAGTCGGTGCTGCTGCTAAGAATGGCAATGTTGCCACTGCTGCTACAAGTGGCGTTGTAGCAACTATTGCTCCACCTCCGGTTGCTACACCCACAGTTGCTGCACCTCCTACAGTCGTAACTGCGGAAACAGACGCAGCCACGGCGGCGGAAATTCAAGCACTGAATGAAAAAGTTGCCAAAATGCAGGCAGAAATAGAAGGTTTGAAGAAACAGCTTGCTCAAGTTGTCACTTTTATTAAGCAAAAAATTAAGTAGCCGCCGAGGAAAATTGTAATTGCTTATCACTGACATAACAAATTTGATAATAGCGATCGCTATTCGTTTTTAGTGAAAATTCACGCCTGTTTCTTAGCTTGAACAAAAAAAGCAAGATCGCCTACCCGGAACGGGAGGCGACGAGATGAATTTTTGGGCGGCGACGAGTTGACCTCCGACCATTATCAACCGATAGGTTGATCAGGGAGTGGGGTCAAGGAGGAGTCGCCAATCTTTGTATTTGGCAACCTATCAATCCAGTCTTCAACCAACTGGGTTACTGTTTTTTCTCTAGATTCTGCATAAAATTTAAGCTTATCGTATCTTCTCTGAGAAAGCCTAATTCTGATAGATTTTTCCTTCACGACGTATCACTACTATGGATACATCTATGGTAATATATAAATGGTCATTGACCCACCCACACGGCTGTAAACAACACCTGTAGAGACGCGATTAATCGCGTCTCTACTAGCGGAGGCAACGAGCGTGAGTAAGGGGGAAGGGAATTTGCCACTGGGACGCATAGGCACACTCCATGTAAATTCTCGAATTAACAATTAAACTGCCTGCGGGAGGCGGGCGGCTGCCTGGGTTCTGGCTCTTGCCAGATAAAGAGGGTTTCCCCCTCCAGATGCTACATAAGCCTCGGAGCGTTTTCGGTAACGCACATTGTTTTTGCAATGTTCCTAACAGAGCAGTGGCAAATGAGACAGGAAGCCAACACTTACTGCTTGCAGAAGTGTTGGTACTTCACTTAGCCTACGCTTTGCCGTAGGCTAATACTTTTGAGATACCCAATCCCCAGTCCCCAGTCCTGACAGGTGTAGGTTTTTTATTGGTGTTCCAAAAACCTTGGTTTGGGGTGTAAGGGTATAGGGGTGTAGGGGTGGATGAAACAATGATTCTCTCGTTAGTTTTATAGTCCTTACTCACTGCTATATTAAAAACCTACACTTGTGAGAATCCCCAGTCCCCAATCCCCAATCCCCACCATTCCAGCATAGGATCATTTAATGGTATGTATAGTGACAATGCGTCACAAAAAGCCATCAAGCTACTAGTGAGCGGTTTTGAGCTGAAAGTGACCATAAATTAAGAGCTAAAAAGATAAATGCAACTTTGGTCAAAGACAATGGATAGAATGAACTAAAGTGAGCCTTGATTTCTAATCGCCAAAACCTATATATCTCATGGATTTTGCTAATCTTGCAGCACAGTTAAATGCTGGAACAATTTTGCCAGAGGGAATTGTCATTATTACCCTCATGGGGGTTTTGATTTTTGATTTGATTTTGGGGCGTACATCCGCACGCTGGATTGGATATCTGGCGATCGCCGGTTTACTGTCGGCGGTTGTGGCCCTGTATTTCCAATGGGATGCAGTCAACCCCATCGCTTTTACTGGTGGCTTCAATAGTGATGACCTCAGTATTATCTTTCGCGGCATTATTGCCTTGTCTGCCGTCGTCACGATACTGATGTCCATCCGCTATGTAGAACAGAGTGGTACTGCTTTAGCGGAGTTCATCGCCATTTTGTTAACTGCGACTTTGGGAGGGATGTTTCTCTCCGGTGCTAGTGAGTTGGTAATGATTTTCATCTCCCTAGAAACCCTGAGTATTTCCTCTTATTTGTTGACAGGTTATACCAAGCGTGACCCCCGTTCCAATGAGGCGGCGCTGAAATACTTGTTGATTGGAGCTTCCAGCACAGCAGTATTTCTGTATGGCGTGTCACTTTTATACGGACTGTCAGGTGGACAAACCCAACTGAGTGCGATCGCTGATGGCATCGTCGCCGCTAACCTTGGTCAATCTTTGGGTGTAGTCATTGCCCTGGTTTTTGTCATCGCGGGTATTGGCTTTAAAATTTCCGCCGCACCCTTCCACCAATGGACACCAGACGTATATGAAGGCGCTCCTACCCCAGTCATTGCCTTTTTATCCGTTGGTTCCAAAGCAGCAGGCTTTGCTTTAGCTATTCGTCTGTTAACTACAGTCTTCCCCTACGTTGCTGAGGAATGGAAGTTTGTGTTCACAGCCTTAGCTGTTCTCAGTATGGTCTTGGGTAACGTCGTCGCCCTAGCCCAAACCAGCATGAAACGGATGTTAGCTTATTCATCCATTGCCCAAGCCGGGTTTGTGATGATTGGCTTGATTGCTGGTACTGATGCCGGATATGCCAGCATGATATTCTACCTACTGGTCTATCTATTCATGAACCTGTGCGGTTTCACCTGCATCATTCTCTTCTCCCTGCGGACAGGAACCGACCAAATTGCCGAATACTCTGGGTTATACCAAAAAGACCCACTCCTGACACTAGGTTTGAGTATCTCCCTGCTTTCCTTGGGTGGTATTCCTCCCCTAGCTGGTTTCTTTGGCAAAATCTACTTATTCTGGGCTGGTTGGCAAGCTGGGCTTTACTGGATGGTCTTGTTAGGCTTAGTTACCAGCGTTGTCTCCATCTACTACTACATCCGTGTAGTCAAGATGATGGTAGTCAAAGAACCCCAAGAAATGTCTGAGGTAGTCAAGAATTACCCGGAAATTCGTTGGAATTTACCTGGATATAGACCGTTGCAAGTGGGTTTAGTAGTCACCTTAATAGCTACTTCCATCGCCGGAATTCTATCTAATCCACTCTTCACTTTGGCTAACAATTCTGTTACTAATACTGCCATCTTACAGCCAGAAAAAGTAGTTAGTACTCAGGTAAGTGCTATTCCTCCTGAGAAACCAGAAGGCTTGTAAGTTATAACTCAATCTGTACTTTATCCCCCGATTTCTTCATAAAATCGGGGGATAAATTAAAAACACCCAGAAGTTATAGCAGTCGCCTGATAAATTAGGACATGATCTAATCTTAAAACCTCTCATTTCAAAGACTTTCAACCCTGTCACCTGTCACCTGTCCCCTGTCCCCTGCTATACGCAACTGGCACTTAGGGTAGGGTGCGTCAGATGTGAAAAATCCTTGAATGTTTACGAAATTATTGGGGCTGACGCACCCTACAGTTAGTTTAGTCCTAACACCAAGACTATTTAACAGGAATATTAATAATAAACTCTGCACCTTTACCTAGTTCTGAATTTACCTCCAGCTTACCGCCGTGTTTTTGCACAATGATTTGCTGAGAAATTGATAATCCTAAACCTGTACCTTTACCGACAGGTTTGGTAGTAAACAAACTATCAAAAATTCTGGCTTTATTTTCTTGAGACATTCCCAGACCATTATCTCTAATTTTAATTACAGCTTGACTTTTATCTTCACTCAACATTGTTTGGATAATAATTTGGGGAATGTGAGTTATCAATGCTTGAGTATCATCTGCATAATTACTATTGAATGATTCATCCAAAGCATCGATAGCATTAGCTAAAATATTCATAAATACTTGGTTTAATTGCCCTGGAAAGCAGTTAATTAAAGGTAGATTACCATAATCTTTTTTAATTTCAATATTAGCACGACTTCCCACTGATTTTAATCGATGTTTCAGAATTAAAATAGTACTATCAAGACCTTCGTGGATATTAAACTGAATCTTGTTTTCTGTATCTGCTCTAGAAAAGATTCGCAGGCTCTTACTAATATCTCGGATGCGCTGTATACCTTCTTTCATGGAAAAAATCAAATTAGGTAAATCAGAACGCAGGTACTCTAAATCTATTTCGTTGATTTCATTTTGAATTTCTGGTACAGGATTAGGGTAATGTTGCTGATATAGGTCAATGAGATGACTCATGTTTTGCAGGTAGGTCAGAGTATGACCTAAATTCCCATAAAGACAACTAACTGGGTTATTAATTTCATGAGCTAAACCAGACATTAATTGACCAAGGACAGACATTTTTTCTTGTTGTACAAGCTGGAGTTGCGATTCTTTTAAGTCTTGTAATGCTTGGTTAAGTTCATCAGTGCGTTCAATCACTCTTTTTTCTAAATTTTTGGTTAAATTTCTTAGTTGTAAATGTGTAGATATACGAGCTAATACTTCTGCTTTATGGAAAGGTTTGGTGATGTAATCAACTGCACCTAAACTTAACGCCTGTACCTTACTGTTTGTGTCAGCAACGGCTGTCATGAAGATTACAGGAATATCTTTAGTTTCTGGATGATTTTTCAAATGCTTACAAGTTACAAAGCCGTCCATTACTGGCATCATCACATCTAACAAAATTAAATCTGGTAATCTAGTTTGTATTTGTTGAAGTGCTTTTTGTCCATCCATTGCTGTAGCTACTTCAAAACCTTCGTCGGTCAATGATTCAGATATAATTTCGAGATTGGTGATGGTATCGTCTACAACTAAAATAAAGTTATTTTCAGCTGATGTATTAGGCATTTGATTTAAATTTGTTTATTTTCGGGAAGGGGAAGATTTTAATTACTCAGTTCTGAGTAAAGTAGAAAGCACTCTGATACCCCTTAATTAAGTTTTCCCCACGGATATGGATTAATAACGAGTAATATCAAGTTGTAGAGCAAGGTAGGGATGGGGGAGTGCTGACAGGTGTAGGTTTTTTATTGGTGTTCCAAAAACCTTGGTTTGGGGTGTAAGGGTGTAGGGGTGTAGGGGTGTAGGGGAGCCAGTCGCGTGGGCGGGTTCCCCGACTTGAGCGAACTGGCGTGTGGATGAAACAATGATTTTCTCGTTAGTAGGGGCGGGTTTACCAAGATCATCATTAATCATCAAAGGTATTTATCAACCCGCCCCTACCCATATATCTGTCGCATTCTTTTTTCAAATTGGTATTACTTAACACTCAGCACTCAGATGCTTATAACATTCTCAAGAAACACAGGTGACAGGTGACAGGTGACAGGTGACAGGAAGAAGAATATAGGGAATAGTTGTGTCTCTTTTATTTGCTGCTAGTGTGTAGTCGCGCCCTTTGGGAGGCTTATATTCAGCAGTTTCCCTTTGCTGTCACCTGTACCCTGTCACCTGTCCCCTGTTATACTTGCTGAATGGGGATGGTAATTAAAAATTGTGCGCCTTCGCCTGGGGTGGATTTTACCTCTAGGCTACCACCATGTTTTTCTACAATAATCTCATGAGCGATCGCTAGTCCCAAACCTGTACCTTTTCCTAAAGGTTTGGTAGTGTAGAATTGCTCAAATATAGTCTGTTGTACATCTAGGGGAATACCCACCCCGTTATCAGCAATTTCCACTAATATCGATTTTTGATCATCTGTCACTGCTGTGCGAATCTTAATTGTCAGTTCGTTATCTCTTTTTTTGTTAATTACTGACTCTTCTAAAGCATCGATGGCATTAGCCAGCAGATTCATGAATACTTGATTCAATTTTCCAGCGTAGCACTCTACCAAAGGTATGTCACCATACTCTTTGATAATATTAATTTCTGGGTTTGTGGCTGAAGCTTTGAGGCGGTGACTTAAAATGATGATGGTGCTATCAATGCCTTCATGAATATTGAATAGTTGAAATTCTGCATCTTCTAATCGGGAAAATAATCGGAGCGATCGCACAATTTTTTCAACCCGCTCAGTCCCCATCATTAGGGAAGATAATAAATTTGGTAAGTCTTGTTTAATAAACTCTAATTCAATGTCTTGAGAAAATTTTTGGATCTCTGGAATTGGATTAACTGTATAATTTTCGTATAACTTGATTAAATTTAATAAATCTATGATATTATTTTGAGCATGAATCAAATTTCCATAAATAAAATTAACCGGATTATTAATTTCATGAGCAATTCCTGCCACTAATTGTCCCAGAGAAGACATTTTTTCTTCTTGTGCTAACCTCAACTGAATCCGTCTTAATTCTAAGTGGACATTAATTCTTGCTAATACTTCTTCATGTTGAATCGGTTTAGTAATATAGTCAACTGCCCCTAGCTGTAAACCTTTGACTTTATCAACTGTATCAGACCGAGCCGTCATGAAAATTATCGGAATATCTTTGGTTTTTGCATCAGCTTTGAGATAACGGCAAGTTTCAAATCCATCAATACCAGGCATCATTACATCTAATAAAATTAAATTGGGTAATGATTTTCTGGCTTTGGCTAAAGCACTTTGTCCATTTTTGGCTACAGTAACTCGAAAACCAGCTTGATTGAGAATGTCAAACAAAACTTTGATGTTAGTTGGGATATCATCTACAATTAGGATTGAGTTATTTATGGGACTGCTCATCTGATAATCCTGCTAAAACATCTTAGTTTCAGAACCATTTTTATTTAAGTTATAATCAAACTAACTGTAGGGTGTGTCAGCCCCAATAGTTTCGTACAAATTCAAGAATTTTCCACATTTGACGCACCCTAATATTGTGTTAGTTGCGTAAGTCCTGATAAAGTAAAGTTAACAAGATATATAAGGTTGAATCATCTCTACGATCGCCTCATCCTCAAACTCGGCAATTAATTCGGCAACTTTATCAGAAAACTCGGTATATTTTTCATCTAATTCCCTAATTCTGTTAATTTCCTCTTGAATACCTGTAACATAACCTGCTTTAGCCGCTTGATATAGATTTAATAATTCTTTACTAGGGGGAAATATAATTTCCTCTGTGTCTAGATACATACTTGTTGAAGGCTCATCAGGAGAATAAATCCATTTTAAAAATAGATGACTTTGTAATATATCAAATAATTCCTCAGCATCGATAGGCTTTGATAGAAAATCGTTACAGCCTGCTGCTTGACTCTGTTGACGGGTAAAGTTAGATACACTAGCAGAAGCAGCAATAATCACTATATTTTGAAACTCTGCTTGAGAACGGAGAATTTTCGTCATTTGGAAGCCATCGATTTCCGGCATTGCTAAATCGGTGATAATTAGATCAGGCTGACAAAGTTTTGCCTGTTCTAACCCCTCTTCTCCGTTACTTGCTTCAATCAATTTAAACCCTATTGGGGATAATAGACTAGTAAAAACGGAACGATTTTCCCAAACATCATCAACAATTAAAATAGTTTTTATTTGACCTTTATAACCAATAATATTTTTTGTGATCTTAGATGATTTAGGTGATATCTCAGAATCAACTATTGGTAATTCTAAGTCAAACCAAAACTTAGTTCCCTGCTCATAGGTGCTTTCAACTTTAATCTCACTACCCATCAATTCTATAATTTGGCTACTAATTGCTAACCCTAAGCCTGTACCCTCTGATTTGTGAGAATTATTTCCTACTTGCTCAAAAGGCAAAAATATTTTTTTAAGCTGTTCGGTCGTCATGCCGATACCTGTATCCTCAATTTTAAATCTGATTTTACTGACTGGTAACTGTTGATGCTGAGTAGGAATTATTGTGTCCTCGCTACTAATGACTTCCACAGTAAAAGTGACTTTACCATATTTTGTAAACTTAATAGCATTACCTAAAATATTAATTAAAACTTGACGTAAGCGTTTTTCATCAGCATGGACAGCAGTTGGTAACTGATGATCCGCATGATAGATAAACGCAATTTGTTTTTGCTCGGCTTTAAGACGAAAGATATCACCAACGCCTAAAAGTAGTTGTTCTAAATGAAATTCTTTAGGAGACAGTTCTAATTTCTTAGCTTCGATTTTGGCAATATCTAAAATATCATTAATTAAAGTCAGTAAATGAGAGCCACAATCGTAAATAATCTGACAACCTTCCAATTGCTCATCAGTGGCATTAGCATCAAATTGGAGAATCTGAGCATAGCCAAGAATACCATTTAGTGGTGTGCGTAATTCATGGCTCATATTAGCTAAAAATTCACTTTTAGCACGGTTAGCTGCATCAGCAGCTTCTTTAGCGGCTGTAATTTCGGCTGTTCGTTCTGCAACTCTTTTTTCTAATTCTTGATTAGTCTGTGCTAAAGCTGTAAAAGAATCACGTAATTGTCCAGCCATTTTATTAAAAGATGTAGAGAGAATACTCAGTTCTTTTAATTGAGAAATTGTCACTTTTTGGTCAAGGTTGCCAGAGGCGATCGCACTACTGGCTTGAGTTAATTGTAAAATAGGGTGGACAATCCAACGAGAAGTATATACACCCATTGCTGTGGATAAGATCAGCGCCCCCACGCAAAGTATAATAGTTGTGCGATTATTAGTATTAATTTGTGCCATAAAATCACTTTCAGGCACAGTCACAACTATTAACCAATCTAAACCTAATTGATCATTCCAAGGTTTTACTTGGACAAAATACTTTTCATCTTGCAAATATAGTACAGCTTGTTGATAATCCTTGATATTTTCAAATTTACCGAACTTTTGCTGAAGATAACTAGCAGTTTGTTGAATTAAATAATTTTTGCTTTGGAGTGCTGAAAGTCTGCGTGCTTTTCCATTAATCACATCGTATGGAGCATCACGAGTTGAAGATGCTACGATTAATCCAGAACGCTCTAGAATAAATACTTGTCCTGTTTGACCTACTTTTAAATTAGCTAAAAATCTGCTAATTTGTGTTATAATTAAATCAACACTCATCACACCAACAAATTTATTACTACTATCATTGATGGGATAATTTGCAGATATAGATAAAATTTCGGGTTTATCTTCCCATTGATAAATTTGACTCCAAGCTGGTTTACGTAACCTCACCGCGTCTTTGTACCAACCTTCTACACGCGGATCGTAGATTTTCACGGCTGTTAATGTTTGGCGATCGCCTTTATCATTAGTTTCATAAACGTAAAGTTTGCCAATACCCTTGTTTTGGGACACTTCATTAATTAATAGGCTACCGTTGTTTAACCGTTCAACGCCAATAAACTCTCCTTGGGGATTAGCAAAACTAATGTAACCAACATCAAATACCTGCATTTGCCGCCAGAAATAACGTCCTGTCAGTTGAAAATCCTTCAGGTTTAGCATTTCTAGCTGTTTAGCATCCACATTAATTTGATTAATCTGATGAGGAGATGCTAAATAACTGTCCAGATGTTGATCAACCAGCCCATTCACCTTCATCATTAACTGATCAGCTAGTTCATTCACCGCCTTCTGTCCATTTCTGAAAGACAGATAGCCTACAAGACTGACTGCGGTGAAAATTTGCAGCACAAAGGGAACTATTAAAATTAGGCGTAAAGATAACTTTTGAGCAGTTTGGACAGGAGAATGAATCATACTATTAACTTGCAGCAGCAAAGAAGGCTTAGAGGCAATCATTAGCCATTATTTTGCCCAATCTTGAGCTGCAATATCACAAGGTGATTCATTCTTTGTAGGGAAAGGGGAAAGGGGAAAGGGGAAGAGGGAAAGGGGAAAGGGGAAGGGGGAAAGGGAAAGGGGAAATAGGGAAAGGGGGGAGAATAATTAATGTCAACTGTCAACTGTCAACTGATAACTGATAACTGATAACTGTCAACTGATAACTGATAACTGTCAACTGTCAACTGTCAACTGTCAACTGATTTAACTCCTTTGCCAAATTTTAATTGTCTTATCCAAACTACCACTGACTAGCATTTCACCGGAAGTTGTAAAAGTTAGTGCGGTGACAATATCAGTATGTCCTGTAAAGGTAGCTAATAATTCTCCGGTTTCTAAATGCCACAATTTGATGGTTTGATCAGCGCTACCACTAGCGATAATTTGTTCATCGGGACTTAAGGCGATCGCATATACTTTATCAGTATGTCCCTTAAGTGTACGAATTAATTTCCCCGTCGCCAAATGCCAAATTTTAATCGTCTGATCCCAACTACCACTAATCAGCAATTGCCCATCTTTACTCATTACCAGAGAACGCACAATATGTGCATGACCTGTTAGGGTATGCGATGGCTGTGCATCCTTGAGATTTTTCCCCACCCAAGAATCAGAAGTTTGCCAAACTTTGATTTTGCGATAACTACCTGTAACTAAAGTTTGTCCATCTCTGCTCAAAACTAGCGAATGTGCAGCTGTATCATCTAAAGACAAGATAGCTTTAACTTGACGGTGCATCAAATCCCAAAACAAAATTCTTCTGTCATCGCCACCAGTCGCCAGCATTTGTCCATCGGGAGTGAAAGCCACACAGCGCACCACCCCATTATGCTTATGCAGAATATCAATTAAATCTATTGCGCCTGTATGCCAAATTTTAATAGTGGAGTCTGCACCGCCACTTACCAACATTTGCCCATCGGCACTAAAAGCTAGAGAATTGATTTCATCTACTATTCCCGATACATTCCAAGGATATTCTGATAAAGTATCAATTAATTCACCTTGACTTAAATCCCATAATTTTGTCTCTCCCCGACTCCCACTAGCTAACATGGGTAAGCCATTTTCACACCTAGAACTAAAAGATAAACAATTAATTCCCCTGGTGTGTCCTCTTAATGTTTGCCAACATTCCCAATCACCGATAATTTCTTTACGGGGGTGTTCTGAGGGTACAGTTTGAATAGTTTCCGGGATTGTTCTTTCAACCACTACTGGGAGAAAATCTAGTTGTGCCTGTTTTTTTGCCGTTAGTGATGCCAAATACCAACTTAATCCGCCTGCATATAATAAATGACTGGGAGTAAAATATAGTTTTGGTTCAGTTAGGGCAATTTCACAAGTAGGTAAAAAGCCAGCAATCACAGCTTGTTTTTCATAACCAAGTTTACCTGTAGATGGATAAAACAAACACAGAAAAATTAATACTTGGTGACTTTTTAATTCTTCTTGAGTAACTGACCACTTAATTTTATCTTTCTTAATACCGTTAAAACTTTCCCCATCCGCTACATAAACTTGCACCGTAACTTTCGGGTTATCCGCTAACAAATAAGTAAACTTACTTTCACCGCGCAAATTGCCCTCATCATCTAGTACCATGTTTTTAACTGTATCTTGGGGTAACTTTTTCAGTAACTTACCCAAACGTTCAGTAATGATGCGATCGACAATTTGCTCTCGCAAGAAATAATCTTCTGCTTGCTGCTGGAAATAAATAGGAAAAGGAATTGTCCAGTCTGGCGGTTCAGGATACTCAGGGGGGATGGGAGGAGGATTTTTAGCGAGGATTTCGGCTTGTCGGCGAGAAACTTCCATAATTTTGGCAAATGGCTCCCCCCAAAATGCCATAATTTCGCTGTGACACCCTTTAACTTGACTTTCCAGCAAAGACAGATCGTAAGTCTTGGGTTTTTTCACACGGAGAAGGAAGTCAGCTTGTTGAGCTTTGAGTAAGCTAATCCAATCCATCTGCATTCCTGTGGCACAATTTTGCATACTTAAGGTAGTTATACCAATGCAATTAATCAAGTTTATAACTTCTAGTTAATTAAAAATTCCGTAATCTTCGCAGTCTAATAGAACACAATCACAGACAAAATTCGCAGAGATTTTCCAAATCAAGAGGATTTGTAGCCTTGATTGCTTGATGTGACTGAGATAGGAAGAATTTCTCTGAAGTCCATCAATTCTAACTAATCTTAACCAAGAGATACTGTTGCTCTAGAACAGTTATCAGCTGTTCGACATCAAAGACGGTTGATACTTTGGTGTAGGCTGTTAACTGTTAACAAAACAATAGCTTTAGGTTAAGCTGAGTTCGGAGTCAATCAAGGCTATACTTGCAGTTTGTAATTTATGATATATGGTTAATGTTAAGCTTTGTTGTCTGGTGTAGTAACCTGATTGCGTACATCAGCAGTCACATCAGACTCTAAGCGTTGAATTTTTTGATGTAAATAAGAGTCATCACTACTAACGATAGTTTCTAAATTAGCAATTCTTTGTTCTAATAGTTCTATTTCTTGACCGGATAAATACGGTTGTTTTGATTTTTTTTCATCAGAGCGCCATATAGCCAAAGTGCTAGCCGTTGCTCCTCCTAGAGCAGCTAAAGGAATCACGGGGCCGCTTCGAGTCACAGCCGACAAAGGTATACAAATAGCAAGCATACCAACCGTAAACCCCCAAATTTTTGTAGTGGTAGCTACTCTAATATCCTCAGATGGATCTAAATATTTTTGCGATCGCTTACCCATAACTCACCTAAGATGAATTACTTATTAGAGTGGCATAACTACTGCAAAAAAGCTCTCCTACATTTGGGTTAGGCATAATTACTCTGGGACTGGGGGATGAGGGGGATAAGGGGGATGAGGGAGTAGAGAAAAACCTATAGACTGTTGACTATGGACTAATGACTAATGACCAATGACTAATGACCAATGACTAAAAACTATGCAAACCGTCAAAGCTTTTCTCACCGCCGCAAAAGTAGAGAGTGCCAAATCTCCATACGACAATATCCACATTAAAATTCTCTACCCTGCACAAAATACAGAGAGTGACTTCACAAAAAACTGGGGAATGCTACCTGTTGACACAACAAAAGCTCCTTTCCCAGTAGTGATTTTCTTCAATGGCTTTAACTGCGATGCTCAACAATATCAATGGCTGGGTGTAGAACTAGCTCAAACTGGACTAGTTGTAGTTATGTTTAACTGGGTTGGCGAAAGTCTTCCCGGACTAATTAGTTTCACCCCTGGCTTTAATATCGAAAAGCGCAAACGGGAATTTTATGGTACTGCTCCCACAGCCTTAGCCTTACCTGCAATACTAGCCACACTCGAACAGTTACAAACCGAAGGTATATTAGCTAGCACACTTGACCTGCAAAACATCATTTTAGGTGGACACTCAGAAGGTGGTAGAGTGGCAATAGAAAACGCCACCCCCAAATTTTTCCCTCAAGTTGTAGCCTCATTTGCTTATGGCTCACATACAGGCGGAGCCACTATGTTAGGTTATGAACCTAATACTATCTTGCCCCTATCCGACAACCGCCCCCGCTTGATAATTGGTGGAACCTGTGATGGAGTAATTGCCAACAGTAGTCATCATTTCGGTTTAACAACAAAAGATTCCATTACCCCAGTCATTCGTACCTTTCAAGAAGGAATTACTGGAGGACAAGACAACAGCTATTTGCTAATTTTAGAGGGGGCAAATCACTATTCCATAGCTGATACAGTTGATTCAACCTTAGCTGCACCCTTTAAAGACTTTCCTGCCACACAACCCCAAGAGAATTTTCGCTTATTGCTAGCCACAACTATCAACTTATTTATTGATGCTCATGTGCGCCATCAACCAGAAGCATTGCAAAAGCTGGAGCAATTCATAACCGAGCCAAATCCTTTGATAAAATCTTTTGAGAGTAAGTGATGAGTTTTAACTCATAGCAGTCATCTGATAGATTAACACGACCCTACATTGTGGATATTTTTTATCTGTGAGTCCCTTAATAAAAAATGTGAGTTATATCAAGTTCGGCTAATTACTTATAATATGGTTGTTTTGGTCGGTAATGGGTAATAGCTAATAGGTAATTGTTTTCTACCATTAGCAATTACCAATTACCAATTACCAACCCCGAAGATATGATAAGTGATTAAGCGGACATGATATTACTAGTTATAGCAGTTGCCAGTATGAAACAAAAAATTCCATGTCCAGTATTAGTTTTGTGGGGTGAGAAAGGAATTATTGGACGCAAATATAATGTGTTGGAAATTTGGCGAGAACGTGCCATTGATGTGCGCGGTCAGTCGCTACCTTGTGGTCATTTTTTACCTGAAGAAGCACCAGAGGAAACTTATCAGGCTATTTATAAATTTTTGGTTGGCTGTTGATTTGGTAATTAAGTAGTTCGTAGTAGGCCGATGCACTGCCCACCAAAATCATGATACGGTGGGCAGTGCATCGGCCTACAAATTACAAACCTTGTGAATCTATTTTCACAGAGTAAACTTTGAGTTTGAGAGACTTATCAGGTTTCTTCGATGCACCGACAATACGGAAACTTACAGATACTGGAGAATTAGAACGCAGTATTTTTGCAGGAATTACTGCTTCATATTCAGTCATCTGATTTGTTGTATTTAAAGTCCATTGAGTAACAGGTTGTTTATTAACAATTAACTCCAAATCAGTTGACAAACTTTGATTTAATGACAGATTATCGATTTTAATTAACAGCTTTACATCATTTAATTTCCTAGTATCAACAGGTAAAACTAACATAGCTTCCGGCGTTCTCATCAAACTGCCATTACCTTCTAATTTTCCCCAACCTTTACCAGTAAAATTGCGAAAATTACCATCATCTGCAAAAGTTATACTTAAGGGTGTAGCACATCGAAAATTCCCATTGAGATAGCCCCAACCTTGACGATTAAACGAGATACTGGCTAATTGTTTTTCTATAGGTTCTTGGGCGTTGCTACTAATTAATTTTCCGTTGACACCACAAAGACGTTCTTCTGTTTGTTTGAAAAAATCTTGATAAATTAGGATTTTTCTAATGTTTCCATGCTTATCTAAATAAATAAAAGGTGAGTCTATTTGATTAGGTGCGATCGCCTCACCAAATCGCTCATATTCTCTAGTACGTTCTGCAAAAATTTCCGGTTCTGGATTGTACCAAGTCGGGAAGTTTGATAAAATCCACGCTGCTGGAGGTTTCATTTTTAAATAATGCCCATTCCAAGGTTGCCGGAAGAAAAGTTCATTAGGGAAAATCTGTAAAACTAACATCAAAGGTAGCAGTAAATATTTAAGTAAACCTTTTAAATCTTGAATATTTGCTGCTACCCACACAATTAAAGCCATTGCTGACCAAAAAGCATAACGGCTGAATATTTCCTGTCCATGATTCCAGTTTGTTTGGCTCAAAGTTGGCTGGAGCATTAAGAAAAATGCTACTAAAAATATGTCATTCTGGTTAAATATTGGGCGGTTCTTTTGCACTATAACCAGAATTAAACGATATATGGCAATAATCAATACACCAATCATTAAGCCGGGAAAACCAACAATTAGCCCCTGATTCCAATCAAATATTGTCGAAACAAACCGTTGCCAACTAATTAAACTAGGGTCAACAAAACCTCTTTTGGCAATCAAATTTGGTATTTGGTAGTGATAATAGTAAAAACCATAGGGAAAAAGTGATACAGCCGCTATCAAACCCAACCAAATATGCTGTTTAATAAATTCTAAGGGTTGTTTGAGAATATTTGATTGGAAATTTTTTACTATGAAAAATACTAGAATTGATGCCAAAAGAAAAACTACCGATGGATTTTGTAAAGTAGCTAAAGTCGCAGCGATCGCCGCAATATAAATCCGTCGGTCAATAAAGGCGCATCCAGATATTAAAATAGATGCAGCGATAAAAACTTCTGGGTGAGGCCATTGCAGGTAAAAGAACACACACCCAGCTAAGTATAATAATGCGATCGCCCACCGCACTAAAGGAGATTGTCTGCAAAACAGCAAAACATAACCCAAAGTCAAACTAATCAAACATCCGTTGGTTAATTGAAACGCTTTCAGTTCATTCAGCCCCAAAATAGCCAGAAATGCTTTAGCCGGGAGGTTAATTAACGGATATAGCCAGAAATGATAACCAAAATACTCCCCTCGACTAGATTTGAGAATACCTAAATAAATCTCATTTTCGCCATTCTTTAAGGCTTCCAGCGTTCCTTGCAAAACTTTCACATCGTAGGTACTAGGTTGAGTTTCCACAATTTTGATTAGACTGATGATATCACCTTCTCTAATATCTGGGCTGAAATGATTGAAGAAACTTTGCAGAATTAAAGCGTACTCATAGCCATCGCCTTCTCTAATCGGATTGGCTGTAAGACAGTATAAAATTAGAATGATTGAGAAAACACAGATAAAGATAAGGGCAAATTTTTTAGAAGCGAATATTGGTGCGATCGCACCAGCAAAGGAACCTACAGCATTATTTTTCATAGCTTTGAAGCTGGATATATTAAATTTGTTTTCAGATAGTAATAATGTATTTGTATAAACTAGATATCACAATATCAGCTAAAGCTATATCAGTAAACTTTGTATAGCTGAAATTCACGATTTTAATGAGAAAATTAAACTGATGATGAAGTAGATATTTAACAGTCAACAGTGAACAGTTGTAGGGGCGGGTTCATTGAGTAATTCATTGTAAAAACAGATATGTTCGTTAAACCCGCCCGTACTTATACTAATAGGACTTACGCATAAAAACGAAAAATCAAGGGTTTGGGCAAGGGTATAGGGGTATAGGGGTATAAATCTTTAAAACCCTTACACCCTTACCCCCCTACACCCTGTCTCAACAGATAACCTTGGTGCGTAAGTCCTGACTAAGTTGCAGTCAAAAATAGTATCTTACTCTGCGCTACTTCTCTTTCCCCTCCAATCTATCCCCCACTATCCACCTCTCTCCACCCCCTTTACCAGGACTAGCTGAGAAAAGCCATATTTTTCTGGCGATAATAAGTCAAATCTGATGATAATGATAAAATTTTTCGATAAAATGCCTATTTTTACCGCCACTACAGCTAGCTATACTACCGCTAGTACTTATTTCTCAAGCTTTTCCGCCCAAAATTATTAGCACCAGATTCACCTTGACTTATCGATTAGGTTAAGAGAGACTAACTAATGACGGATGTATTGGCTTATAAAAATAATAATTTTTGTAAATTTTCTGAGATATTTATTTTGAGAGATGGAACATTAGTTAAAAAATGGCAAGTTTGTGTCTAAGTAACAATGTTCCCGGAGCTATACATATAGCTTACTGCTCAGGCAGTAAAATACAAACGTACTTATCGTGGTTGGCCAAGAGTATGGAGACATTAGAGTTTATCATCTATCCAGACGGTCGGGTACAAGAAAAAGTCACTGGCATTGTGGGTGCTTCCTGCGCTGAGGTTACAGCAGCAATAGAGGCGCAGCTAGGACTCGTACTCACTCATGAGCCAACCTCGGAGTTCTTCGCCACGCAGGTGCAGCAATCTATTGTGGCAAATACGCAAGCGACTTACAGCGATTGGTAAGTATTCACAAAAGTTTATTGTCGTTGATTTACAACCACCATGTCACACTTTAGCCAAATTAAGACTCAGATCCGTAACCTCGAATCTTTACAAGATGCGCTCACCGAACTGGGCATAGACTGGAAACCAGGGCCAAGAGAAGTACGCGGCTATCGCGGTCAAACCCATCCTGCCGAAATTACTATTGAGCAGGAAAATGGCTATGACATCGGCTTTAGATGGAATGGCAAAGAGTACGAATTAGTAGCTGACTTACAATATTGGCAGCAAAATCTCTCCGTAGACGGTTTTTTACGCCAAGTAACTCAGCGTTATGCTTACCAAACAGTTGTGAAAGAAACCACTCGCGTAGGCTTTCAAGTCACAGAACAGCAAAAAAATGAAGATGGTTCCATCCGCTTAGTTGTACAACGCTGGAGTGCGTAATGGCTGATTTTCTGCCGTCGCCGGAAGAACAAGAAGAAAATCGTTCGGGTTTTGAGCCAGAATTAGGGGGCTTTTTACGGGAGGCTCCAGAGCGTTCGGGTTTTGAACCAGAATTGGGTGGGATGTTGCGCCAAAAGGGTGTTTACGTTGATGAAATCACCTGTATTGGTTGCAAACACTGCGCTCATGTGGCGCGTAACACTTTCTACATTGAGCCTGATTATGGGCGATCGCGTGTAATTCGTCAAGATGGGGACGCGGAAGAAGTTATTCAAGAAGCAATTGACACCTGTCCGGTTGATTGCATTCATTGGGTTGATTACACCGAACTGAAAAATTTAGAAGATGAGCGCAAATTCCAGGTAATTCCTGTTGTTGGCTACCCAGTAGACCATGCAGTGGCGACTACCGAACGGCGGCGGAGAAAACAAAAAGCGAAAAATAAAAAATCCCGTTATTAAGATAAAAAAATCTATACATAAAATAAAAGGGCTGGTTTAATCAGTCCTTTTATTTTGGCGATTTATAATTTAAAGTTTGTCGTCAGGACTTTAGTCCTTTAGCCCTAAAGAAAAGGCTAAAGCCTTTACGAATCGTGATGCGTAAAGAAAGCGTCATTCATGCGGGGGATATAAGCAAATGTGCCGAATTTATTCGGCTTTAAAAACAGTTTGCTCGTTTTTAAGATATAATAGGTATATGCTAAACCTAACTTATACCTATCGCCTAAAACTAAATCAGCAGCAATCCCAAACCTACGACGCATGGTTAGAAACATCTCGTAGAGTTTGGAATTTTGCGTTAGCCGAACGGAAGGATTGGTATAACTCAAGGTCGTGCAGAATTGACGCTTGCAGTATCAAGAGCGAGTACATCATTCCTGCTGACGCACCACGACCAACATTCGCATCTCAATGTAAGGCTTTAACTCAAGCTAGAAAAACTAGCCTTGATCTCAATGCAGCACATTCTCAGATGTTACAACAAGTGTTGAGGCGATTAGAAAAAGCGTTTATTGGAATGTGGGAGTCTGGGAGAGGTTTCCCCCGATTCAAGAAACAAGGAAGAATGCGTTCTTTGCTATTCCCTCAATTGGGCGTTAATCCAATTCAAGGTAGCAGGGTCAAACTTCCTGGTATCGGATGGGTGAAAATGCAATTATCCCGACCTATCCCAGATGGGTTTGTTGCGAAACAAGCCCAAGTGGTGAAGAAAGCTTCAGGATGGTATGTAATGCTGACACTGCAAGCGGATGTTGATGTTCCAAGTTTTGCGCCACACGGTCAACCAGTTGGTATCGACTTGGGACTAAAAAGTTTTTTAGCCACCTCTACTGGTGAGCAAATCGCTATACCAAAATTTTTTGTTGATCTCCAACGCAAGCTGAGATTGCTGCAACAAAGAGTTAGCCACAAGAGATTAAGGTCAAATAACTGGCGCAAAGCTCAACAGAAGGTGTCTCGACTACATGAACACATTCACAACACTCGTAAAGACTTTCATTTCAAATTGGCACATCATTTATGTGACCAAGGTGGAATGATATTTGCTGAAGACTTGAACTTCAAAGCAATGGCTCAGGGAATGTTTTCAAAACACACCTTAGATGCTGGCTTTGGTGAATTTCTCTCAATTTTAGAATGGGTGTGTTGGAAGCGTGGGGTTTATTTTGCAAAGGTTAATCCTAACGGTACTAGCCAAACCTGCCCCAACTGCAACCACCACACAGGCAAGAAAGACCTGTCTGAGCGAGTGCATCGTTGTCATGAATGTGGATTTGAAACAGACCGCGACGTTGCTGCCGCTATGGTGGTAATGCAGCGTGGACTTGCAGCCGTAGGGCATACGGTCAAGATGCTTGGCGAGGGGTTAAGCAATAGCTCCCCACTGACCCAAGAATCCCCCGTTTTATAAACGGGGGAGTGTCAACCAGTTATCGACAGGTAAATTCACAATTCCAAAACTGGTCATAGAAACAGACAGTATAAAAGCAGCCCATGTTTGAATAACCCAAGCTGTACTATCTTTTTGAGGGCCAATCGTTTGCATATTTTCCACTTTTGATAATGTAACTTAGCTGTGATTATATTAATTACTAGACTCACTAGTATCAAAAGCAGAACCACTTTATCGACTGGACTCAAAAAGCTCATTTACAAGTAATTAAATTAACTTGATTTCTATATTTAACAAGACCTTTCTCCAGCAAGGAAAGAGGCTTATAATTACTTTGCTCCTCCCTCGTTTTCGAGGAGAGGGAGATGTTCATCGCAGTTGTGTGAAATCAAGTAAAAACTGGCACGAAAAATGTACCAGTTTTACAAGTGGCATTCACTGCTTCATACAGTTAATCGCGTTGATAGCTTGTGCCTTCTCAATCAGGATCAGGGAGTGGTGGGCAGTGCAACGCCCTACTAATCACTAATGACCATTTATAGCAATCCCCTGATACGTTAGGACACCAACTAAGCATAAAATGCTTATAAGAACAGGGTTTCAAGACTGTAACCTGTAACCTGTAACCTGTCCCCTGCTATATTTATTCAGATTCAGGGAAAGTTTGTACTTTACCATCTGGACTGAGAAGCACTCGAATCCGCATCATTTGACCAGAACGATTGGCAGAAACAAAGGGTTCACCAATAGCAGGCATCCCAGCTAGGTCAATATTATCTCTAGCTGCTTTACCTAAAGGTAATATACGCTCTATTGAGCCATCAACCCCTAGTAGGAGACTATACTCTAAAGTTTGTGAAAATCCTGTGGGTGGTTGCCAGCGCTTTTGCAGATAATCTCTAGCTTCTGCTACCTGGGGTGTATCAAATAATGTGTCTGTGTTGTTTGTAGAGGCTGCGGCGGTAGTTGAGGTGGGTTGAGGTTCGTCCCCTAATTTGTCTATGAATGGGTTAGTAACGGGCGATTGTGTGGGGGTAGTGGCTGAAGAATTGACTCCGCCTCGCGTTGCTTGAGTTGTTGTAGATGAGATTTGAGGTATGGGACTGGGAACTGTGGCTAATGGAGGCGGTACTGGTGTAACAGTAGATGGGGCGATGCTTGTAGAAGCCGACAATCTCGGTGGTAAATTCCGCTTGAGACTAATTCCCTGTGTGTTAATTGATTGTGTAGATTGGGGTTGGGTGAAGCTTGGTTGTCCAGGGATAGTAATTGATGAATTGCCAGGTAGAGATGGAATTTGGATTTGAGGTTGATTCAGCGCCTGTTTTGAGTTGAAAGTAGGATTTGTGGTGGTGGGAGATTTAGCCGTGAGAGTGCTGGGAGTGAGGGGAATTGTAGGTAAGCCAGTAGGTGGTAATGGCGGAGTCGAACCTAAAGGTAAGGGTGATGAATTATTTGAAGGGGTTAATTCAGCTTGAGGTGCAGGGAAGTTGGATGTGGGTGCTGGTTGTAGGGCAATTTGATTATCGCTGGGACTATTTGTTTTTGCTATCTGTTGCTCTTGTTGCCTAACGTTATTAGCATATTGTAAAGTTAAGGGCGTTAAACCTAAAGCTACTAAAAATACAGCAGCAACAGGGGCCCAAGTCGGCAATCGCGCTACAGAACTGGTATTATTTAGGGCTGGTAAGGCCAGGACATCTGTTGAGTATTCGTCTAAAGCTGTTGCTAAATCGAACAGTTGCAGCAGACTTAGTTGAACAACAGGCCCAGATGCCGGATTTGCTAAGGAACCGAGATAAAGATTGTGTGTTAAATTGTTGCCGCTTTCTATGTAGATGCTTGTGCCTAATAGTTGGGGTGTAAAAGGTTTTGATGTTTTAGGTAAGAGTGCAGCTTGATGAGAGTCTGTGAAATCTTGGGTAGATACTTTAGTTGAATCTTGGACTGTTGAGAAGTTCAGCCAAAAGCTTTGTGGTGGCTGTTGGATAAATTGCTGTACATAGGTAGTGACGGCATCGCATAATGCTTCTAGTTGATCGCGATCGCCACGAATGGGTATTCTGTTTTCTTCTGGCAATTGTGGATCATCAAAGCGCAATTCAAACGTTAACTGTCGCAGTACAGGTTTACCCATCCAACGGGACAATGGGGAGCTTTGCGCCAATACTTCTAGCGTACAAGTAGGGGGTGTGTAGCGACGAATGACAGAATTAGATAGAGGCATGGCAGGAACAGCAAGAAGATGTTTTCAAGGTTTTGCGGAACGGTCGATGAGTGCTAGCCACAGACGGCGGTGTCCACCAGGTGCGCTATAAAACAGCAAATCTACAAGCAGTTTTAGCGCTAGGTGAGTTAATAAATCCGTCGAGATTTGCTCGTCCTCTTCCATCCGCTCTTGGTAGGTGTTGCAGAAAGCATCTATGTAATCTCCAAGTAAAGCAGCCTGATGAGGTTCCCGATTTTTTCCCGCCATTTGTTCTAGTAAACCTACGGCCCGACGGATTAACTCTTGGTGCTGTTGGGCAAGGTAGCAGATGATGAGAACAAGCGATCGCGCTTCTTCCACATCCAGCTTTTTCCGCCCTCCTTGCCCTTTGCGTAGGGGATTGGACTGACGCAAGCGCCACAAAGCCACGCGGTCTGGAACTTTCGACTCCAAATTGAGATTAGCCGCAGCCGAAAGCATAGCTTCCGAACCGATTCCAGTCAGGGTTTCCAGAGCCAACAGCACCAAGTCTAACTGAGTTTTGATGTTGTCCCACTCAACTACGTTTGGAGTTGGCAGTTTAATTAAATCCTCCCATTGAGCATTGGGAGTAGCTGAATCAGCGGCCGTTTGCATAACTTTTAGCATAGGTGATCAGGCTGGTAGGGGCTGTTGCTGTTACCCATTTTGAAACCAGACTCTTGATCAATAGAGTTGGTTTCCCATGCAAGACGCTAGGGGCGCTTAGGTTAGAGGCGCTTAGGTTAGGCTAGGGTTTGTGACGCTAAAACAACTGTTTCCAGTTAGCAAATCGTGGAAACACCCACAACCAAAGATAAAATCTCTTTTCTCATCCCTAACCCCTAGTCGCTAGACGCTTTTTTCCAGCCCTGCACTAGCTTTTCTTACTTTGGTCAACAGCGATTGTCACTGTCTTACTCTACTAGATGAAAATTTATTTTCAACAGTGTTGAAAGTAATTTTTCATGGTAAAATATACTCACATATTATCTAATATTCAGGTACTTAAGTATAAATAAATTACATTAGAATTTTTAATATTTAATTGTGAATTAGCAGCATCATCTGGCAATAGGTAACGAAAAAGGCAAAATTAAAAATTGCCACAAGTAATATTTATTGCAGTCAGTTTGCTATGGCTGGTGACAGGCTTAAAAGTAGGTAAAATAACGTGAGTTCGACCAGCGTTGTTTTGACCTCACCCCCAACCCCTCTCTCTTGAAAAGTTCTGATCGCCGGAAGTCGGCGCTCAGACTTTTCGCTCCTACGAGGAGAGGGGAGTAAGAGGGTGATTTTTTCGTTTCTCCTCCCTCTCCTACGAGGCTATCCATTACCCGGATCTATCTCAACATTTGTGAGAGTATTCACTCACGTTTTTTCTAACCCTGATTTGTTCGTTGTTGATTCTCAATAAAAACATGGTTTTAGCGAGAAGACAAGGTGCGAATTTGTCAAGCCCGATGAAAAACTGAGTTGGCAAGATGCTTACTAAGCAAGGGTTTTAACATTGTAAAGAAAGATGTGGGTAATGGATAGCCTACGAGGAGAGGGGTTGGGGGTGAGGTATTTTTTCGTTTCTCCTCCCTCTCCTACGAGGAGAGGGAAGTTGGGAGGGAGAGGTTCATCGAACTCACGTTAAAATAATGTAGAGACGTTGCAGAAAATGTCTCTACATTATAGTGAAGTATAATCTCCTACCCCCTGCCTTTAAGAAACATGAGCAACAGTCACTCCACTACCACCGTCGGCTTGTTCTGCCGCTTCGTAGTGACTAACTCTGGGATGTTGTTGTAAATAGGCTTGGACACCTTGCCGCAGTTTACCTGTTCCATGTCCGTGAATAATCCAGATTGGCCCGGTAGCTTCGGAAATGGCTTTGTCCAAAATATACTCAGCATCAGCTACACGTTTACCTCGAATATCAAAGGTGTTTTTGGAGGTACGAATGGCTGGCGTGGGTTGGGCTGGTTGTGCAACTGGGGCTGGTGCTGGCTTGGGCTTGGCTATGGGTTCGGCTTTTTGTCCATCAAGAGATTCGATGTCTTCTAGCTTCACCGTCATTTTCATGATGCCAAAGCGGACGGTTAACTCACCATCGTTATTAGGGGCTGTTAAAACATCTGCTGTTTGTCCAAATTGGGAAATACGGATGCGATCGCCCACTTTTGGCACAAACCCCAATTTCGGTTTTGGCGGTGCTACTGGTTGATACTTCTGGGCAATTTGATTGAGGCTGTTAGTTGCTTGTTGGGCATCTTGGGCTGTGGCTGTCCCTTGCTGCAAGCGGCGGATGACTTTGGCTATTTCCCCTTTGGCTTGGTTAATTGCTTGTTGGACAGCGACTTCTTGGGAAGCCCGCAATGATTGTTCTCGCTCCTGTAAGGCTGCGGCTTTATCAGATACTTCCTTATACAAGCGTTCTGCTTGCTGTAATAGTTTCTGCGCCTCCGCCGCTTTGGTTTCCTGACGACGACGTTGGGCTTCTAACCCAGCAATTACCTGATTTACTTCGTCTGTGGCTTCTCCCACCTGAGTTTTTGCCTGTTCGACAACTTCAGGCTTCAAACCCAAACGTAAAGCGATCGCCAACGCATTAGAACGCCCCGGAATCCCCCACAATAGGCGATAGGTAGGCGATAAAGTCGCATCATCAAATTCTACCGAAGCATTTTCAAAACGCTGGTCTTCGTATTTGAGGGCTTTGAGTTCGCCAAAGTGCGTTGTGGCAATAGTTAGCTGGGCATGGTCGGCGAGGTATTGTAAAAGTGCGATCGCCAAAGCACTACCTTCAGCCGGATCTGTCCCCGCACCTACTTCGTCAAGTAGGACTAGGGACTGGGGACTGGGGACTGGGTACTGGGGATTTTCTTCGGGGTCTTCAGGGCTTAAAGCATTCAAAATCCGACTAATCCGGCGGATATGTCCTGAAAATGTAGATAAGCTTTGCTGTAGGGATTGTTCATCACCGATATCAGCTAATACTTGGTCAAACCAAGGGATTTCTACTGGTTCCCTTGCGGGGATGAATAAACCCACTTTCGCCATGAGGGCTGCTAATCCCAAGGTTTTTAATGTTACCGTTTTCCCCCCAGTGTTAGGCCCGGTAATCGTCACTACCCGGATATGGGGACTGATTAACAAATCTACAGGAATGACAGCATGACCTTGTTCATGTTGATTTTGCCACACTAACAAGGGATGGCGTAGCTGTCGTAAGGTGATTAACTCTTGTTCTTGGCGGTTAACAAATCTGGGAGGATTAGCTTTGAGCCAAAAACTATATCTAGCTCTCGCCGTTGCCATATCTAAAGTAGTGACAATGGCTAATAACCTTTCTAAATCAGGTTTAACGGCTGCGACTTTTTCCGTCAAAGTACGGCGTATTGCTTCTTCTTCCGCTTGTTCTCGCCGCACTGTCTGCCGCAGTTGATTACCCATCGGCACAACAGAGTTAGGCTCTATGTACAGCGTTGCCCCACTGGTAGATGTGTCATGGACAATACCGGGAATAGCATCTTTTTGCGGTGCTTTCACGGGGATAACAAAGCGATCGCCCCTTTGGGTAATTAGCTGTTCCTGAACTGCGTTAGATTTTACTTGTAAAATATTTTGCAGTTTTTGTGTAATTTGACTCCGTAATCTCCGCAGTTCTGTACGAATTTCCCCTAACTTAGTGCTAGCACGGTCAGCCACTTGTCCCCGGTCATCAATACAGTGATGGATTTCCTGTTCTAGTTCGGGATAAGTGCGTAACTCAGCTACTAATTGAGTTAAAATTGGTGTATCTTCTTGGTTATCAATTATACGCCGTAAACTTCTCGCACCTGCCAGAGTAGTAGCGATCGCCAAAAGTTCATCACCAGCCAAAATCCCTTGTAGTTCTGCACGTTCCAGGGAATCACCGATATCTTGGATACCCTCAAAAGACAAACCACTAGCCAAACGACTTTCTAGTTGATAGACTTCTTTTGTCTGTGCTAATAATTGCTCACTCGCTGTCTGAGATCCAGGGATTTGCAGATGCAGTGATGCGATCGCCCCAAGCTTAGTTGCCGCAAATGTAGAAAGATGCTGGCAAAGGCGATACCATTCTAGTAGTTCTAAAGTTTCAGATTGAATCAAGGCTGCAAAATCAAATCTGAAGTGATCGTAACAATTCTAGCCTTGATCGTGGCAAATCATATCAGTTATTAGTTATCAGTTTACGCTGCACGAACGCTCAGGGTAAAATGATAACTGTCAACTGACTATTAAGAAACACAGGTTACAGAAACAAGAAAATAGGGAATAGTTGTGTTTCTTTCATATTTGGCGGGAGCGTTCATCGCGCCCGTAGGAGGCTATTAAGAAACAGCGTCCAAAGACGAGAGTTGCAATAACTGAGGCCAACTGATGACTCGGTTGCGTCCTGATGCTTTGGCTGCTAGTAAACATTTATCGGCGCGATATAACAGGCTCATACCTTGTTCATCATCATCTTTTTGCAAACAGGCTACACCTAAGCTAATAGTGACATCAATCATTAGCTTATTATTGATACTAAAAGTCTGTTCACCTACTATTCGATTAAGTCTTTCTGCTACTTTGAGCGCTTCTTCACCATTGGTATGAGCCAGAAGAACAACAAACTCTTCTCCTCCGTAACGAAATGCGATATCCTGAGAACGTAAATTATGGCGTATACGGGTACAAAGCAACTTCAACAGGCGATCGCCTACTAAATGCCCATACTTATCATTAACTTTCTTGAAATAATCTACATCCAGAATTATCAAACTCATGGGACTGTTGTGATTTCGCGCTCTAGTAATTTGTCTGGGCAATTCCCAATCAAAAGCACGACGATTATTCAAATCCGTCAACGAGTCAGCTAATGCGATCGCTGATAAAATATGGTTTTTCTGGAGTAAATCACGGTACTTTTGGGCTTTACGCAAACCTACTGTTAATTGACTTAATATCAAATGGTGGGTAGCGATTTTTTCTGTTGGCAGTTGCCAAATATAGGCATCTGCACCTTGATGAAGTGCGACGGCGGTCATTTCCAACTCCCACTGCCAGTCGTTTTGGCTTCTTTGTGCTAGTTGTTGTGGTCGATCTTCCACCAGAATGCAGTGTATATAATATAATTTAGCTTGTTCTTTTAACCAACCACAAAGTTCTACACTACCATTGAGGCTTGCTTGCACAAATATGACATCGGGCGATGCAATTTGGATTTGTGCCACTGCTTGGTGAAAATCCGTAATTGCTACCAAATCATTAGTAGCTCTTTCATGGATCTGATCGGGAAGTTTTGTAAGAAAGTCATAACTTCCAAAGACCAGAATTGTCATCATCATGGCTTGGTTTTTTGCCTTTTTCTGCGTTAGGGATTACCGATATCTGGCCGATTCATGAATAAATTGCCTCTGAGATAGGAAACTTAATATATACGTATATAGACTTATATGGTCTTAACTCTAAATACAAATAGATTTTCTCCTTTTAATTTCTTCTTAACCTACTCCTATAGATGGATAGCAATTCTATAAAAGGTAACTATAGGTATTGAGTTTCACTTTTGATAGTCCGTTTTTCAAACAGTATAAATACGTAAAATTTATCGTGAATTAGACAAAGCAGATATTTTTTGCTTTATTTAGGTGAAAATCGGCTAAAAATAGGTTTAATTTTACGTTTTTTTATCACTAGAAATATTATTTATATATTGTTAATAAATAATTACATATACTTTAAATATCTAGAATTAGTACAAATACTATTTTTTTGAGCAGATACTGTATTCTCCCAGCTAATATAGTAAGTGTTTATTATGAAGGGCTAGATTTTGTGATTTGACCTTAAAACAAGTCAAATCAAAAAATCAAGCATCACAATAATTAAGAATTAATTTCGAGTAATACCATTTCTCCATAAAACTGCACTTAATACCCTAAATTATTAAGCTCACGCATACCGCTAAAGCGGAACTCGCAGAGTAGGCGCATTCGCCGCTAGGCGTTCTCGCAAAGTAGGCGCAACACTTTATTAAGTGCATTGCTACAGAGAACTGGTATAAGTAGGTTTTAGCTGATGTGTCAAATTTAGTGATTTACCTTGGTAAGTCAGGAGTTGTTTGGGCTGACCGAGCCTTGTGGAAGCACCTGCTGCCTGGATGATGATACCAATGTTAGATATGGTTGATGTATACTTTTTAACTTTAAATAAAGTTAAAGGTAATAATGAACGAAAACTTAACTAAGTACCTTATGCCTATCAATATGATTTACTTATATTCACAAGAGGTGTCCTATTTGTGTAATAATCAGAACTCGCCAGTATTATTCCCCATCAAAACAGTCTGCTGAAGGGTTAAGAAATTAAAATTTTGTTAAAAACCACTTAAAGCCGATGGGGGAACCGATGTTTGATAATCGTTATGGCAAGATAGAATACATAGGCCTTACTTAACTACAGGGAATCTCTTATGGCTCTCCGTCTTGGTGATACAGTACCCAACTTTACACAAGCCTCCACACATGGCGACATAGATTTTTACGAATGGGCTGGTGACAGCTGGGTGGTGCTGTTTTCCCACCCGGCTGACTATACCCCAGTTTGTACAACAGAATTAGGAACAGTTGCCAAACTCAAACCAGAATTTGACAAACGTAACGTGAAAGCGATCGCCCTCAGCGTTGATGATGTAGAATCACATAAAGGCTGGATAGGTGATATCGAAGAAACCCAAAGCACAACACTCAACTATCCCATTTTGGCAGACGCAGATCGTAAAGTTTCCGACCTTTACGACATGATTCACCCCAACGCTAACGCAGCCGTCACAGTACGCTCTGTATTTGTCATTGACCCCAGCAAAAAACTGCGCCTGACCTTCACCTATCCCCCCAGCACCGGACGCAACTTTGACGAACTATTGCGAGTCATCGACTCCTTGCAACTCACCGATAACTACAGCGTTGCTACCCCAGCCGACTGGAAAGATGGTGAAGATTGTGTGATTGTACCCTCCCTCAAAGACCCAGAAGTCTTAAAAGAAAAATTCCCCAAAGGCTACAAAGAAGTTAAACCCTATCTGCGTTTAACACCCCAGCCTAACAAGTAATACCAATTCAAAATTCAAAAACCCATAACTTACAAAGGTTTTTGAGTTTTGGATAATTGGTGTCAACCCAAAAACCAATCTCATCTATATCAAGACGCAAAGAGGCAGAGTTTTATCTTCGCCCCTTTGTGTCTTTGCGCCTTTGCGTGAGAATAAAAAATAAATCCCTTGGGTTAAGCATCATGCTGTCATCCCCCTTAATAATCCAAATTCCGCCATCAATGCAAATGACAGACGAACAATTCTTTGAGTTCTGTCAAGTCAACCGTGACTTACAAATTGAGCGAGATAAATGTGGACATATATCAATTATGCCACCTACAGGTTCGGAATCAGGAAATAGAGAATTTAACATTGGTTTACAACTAGGAATTTGGTCAGAACAGGACGGTACAGGTATTGCCTTTAGTTCCAGTACAGGATTTACATTATCCACAGGTGCAGAACGCTCTCCTGATGCTTCATGGATCAAATTAGAACGGTGGAATACCTTATCACCCCAACAGCAACAAAGGTTTGCACCAATTTGTCCTGATTTCGTAGTGGAACTGCGATCGCCAAGCGATAATCTGCAACCCCTCAAAGATAAAATGGCAGAATATATGCAGGAAAGGGGGGTACAATTAGGCTTTTTAATTGATAGAAAAAATCGTCAAGTATATATTTATCGTCCGCAGCAACCAGTGCAATGTTTAGATAATCCCGACACAGTTAGCGGCGACCCTGTTCTACCAGGATTTGTTTTAAATATGAGTAAAATTTGGTAAATTCACGTAGGGCATTGCCCACATATTATAGTTTTGGTGGGCAGTGCATCGGCCTACTGTCAATACTAACTGTCTTTGCTATTGCTATATTTCTACGAAATATTATATGAAATTTTGAGTTCGTAGTAAGGACTTTAGTCCTTTTTTGAGGACTAAAGTCCTCACTACGAACCTTGATTTAAGATATCAGGTATTCGGCGGTAATGCTTCCGGTGGTGCTTCTGCGGGGGGAGCGAGTACGGCATCTGGGGCAATTTCTTCCACAGGAATGGGTTCCTTATTTTCCGGTTGAGGATGTGGCTGTGCAGCTTCCACCAATTCCGGGGCTGGGGGATGAGGTGGAATTACTTCGGGAATAACTTCCGTTGGGGATGCGGTATCAGTACTCACAAGTGCTGCTGGTTCCACTGTGGGAGGAGCTTCATTAATAGTAACTGCCTCCAGGGCTGGTTTTGCTGTATTATCGATAATCTCAACAGATGGTTTGGTGGGAGTTGGCGCTGGGGCAGTTGTAGCTTTTTTAGCATCAGTCTTTTGTGCTTTGTTTTTTAAGCCACCCAAGGTATTACCAATACCTTGCTGTAACTGAGCAATTTTTTCTTGCCAGGAAAACTTAGCCGCTTGTTCTTGAATGGTAGATTTTACCGCTTCAGCACTAGGCACTGGGGTTTGTTGTGCCTGTGGGGTGACTTGGCGACGTAACGAGAGAGTTTGCCAACCAAACCAAACTAAAAGCGCCACACTAGCCACATGACCTAGTAATAATCCTCCGGTAATTTTCGGCGCAAACACCCACAAAACTAAAGCGTAAAAAAGTCCTACTCCACTCCAAATAAAATCATTCTTGCGGTGGATTTCAGGAAAGAAAAAAGCTGAAATGTAAATTGCTAAACTACCAAGGCCAACCACCAAGGCTAGGATATTTGCCAGCATTTTATAGGTAACTCCTTTTGTGAGGGATTGGGGATCGGGAACAGTGGACAGTTGACAGTGGAAATAACCTGACAACTGTTCCCAGTCCCTCACCCCCAACCCCCAATTTCGCAAATTTTACAAGCTAATTGCAGATTTGGATACAAATTAAAACTATTTATCTGTGTTCCTAGCGAGCTTTTATTCTGCAAATTAACTCTTAATGTCTTCTTTAGGGGAGAAGAGAAAAACTCGTTCTACCCTTAAAGATGAAAGAACCTGCAAGAGTTAGCCAAACATAGTTTATGACACTACAAAGCTTTGGTGTGATTGGTTTAGCCGTTATGGGCGAGAATATCGCCCTGAACGTGGAGCGTAATGGCTTCCCAATTGCAGTTTATAATCGTTCCAGAGAAAAAACCGATGCCTTCATGGCACAGCGTGCTGGTGGACGCAACGTTAAAGCTGCTTTTACCCTGGAAGAGTTTGTGGCTGCACTAGAACGTCCCCGCAAAATTCTGGTGATGGTACAAGCTGGTAAACCAGTGGATGCAGTAATTCAGCAGCTAAAACCCCTGCTAGATGAAGGCGATATTATCATCGACGGTGGCAACTCTTGGTTTGAAGATACCCAAAGACGGACTCAAGAACTAGAACCCGCAGGCTTGCGGTTCTTGGGTATGGGTGTTAGTGGTGGTGAAGAAGGCGCACTCAACGGCCCTTCACTAATGCCTGGCGGTACACAAAGTTCTTACGAGTATCTGTCGCCCATTTTCAACAAAATTGCTGCTCAAGTCGATGACGGCCCTTGTGTTACCTACGTTGGCCCTGGTGGTTCTGGTCACTACGTGAAGATGGTACACAACGGTATTGAGTATGGCGATATGCAGTTGATTGCAGAAGCCTACGATTTGCTGAGAAATGCAGGCGGACTGAGTGCAAAAGAGCTACATGAAGTATTCGCCCAATGGAATACAACCGATGAACTCAATTCTTTCTTGATTGAGATTACAGCGAATATCTTCCCCTATGTAGACCCAGAAACTAAGTTACCCTTGGTAGACTTGATTGTTGACGCTGCTGGTCAAAAGGGTACTGGACGCTGGACTGTACAAACTGCTTTGGAATTGGGCGTTTCTATTCCTACCATTACCGCAGCCGTGAATGCGCGGATTATCTCTTCGATTCGAGATGAGCGGATAGCAGCATCTAAGCAGCTAACAGGCCCCAGTGGCAAGTATGACGGCTCAACCAAAGAGTTTATCAACAAAGTCCGCGATGCGCTTTACTGCTCCAAGATTTGTTCTTACGCTCAAGGGATGGCGCTGTTATCTACAGCTTCTACCACATTTAATTGGAATTTGAATCTGAGTGAGTTGGCGCGAATTTGGAAAGGTGGCTGTATTATTCGCGCTGGTTTCTTAAATAAGATTAAGAAGGCATTTAACGAAAATCCCGCTTTACCTAACTTGCTACTTGCTCCTGAATTTAAGCAAACAATTCTCGACAGACAAGCAGCTTGGCGGGAAGTAATCATCACAGCTGCCAAACTGGGTATTCCTGTGCCTGCGTTTAGTGCCTCCTTGGATTATTTTGACAGCTATCGCCGCGATCGCCTACCCCAAAACCTCACTCAGGCACAACGCGACTACTTCGGCGCTCACACCTACTTGCGTACCGACAAGGCTGGTGTATTCCACACCGAATGGGTTCCCATCACTGAAGCTAAGAAGTAAGCTTTTATTTGTCTAATTTCTCAACTTATTTTTTAGTGACTCTAAATATTTAGGGTCACTTTTTTAATCAGTAGCAGGAATTAGGGGTGTAGGGGTGTAGGGGTATAGGGGTGTAGGGGTATAGGGGTGTAGGGGTATAGGGGTGTAGGGGTTTTGAATAGCTACACAAGTTAGAGAAGGTCAAGGCTTATGATAGTGTTTTAATTGTGGCGATCGCTTTCTACAAATCCCAACCTCAAAAAATCATAAAAATTCTTCCCCAGCCCCCAATCCCTAGTCCCCAATCCCTAATCCCTATTTATAATGAATCTTGCCCTATTTAGTTCGTTACCATGTCGGAAGAAGATATCCGTGCCGCTAGGCTGGAGAAAGTAGAACAACTCAAGCAGATAGGGACTAACCCCTATGCCTACCGTTGGGAGTCTACCCATCACGCCGCCCAATTGCAAGAACAATTTGCTGATTTACCCAGTGGAGAAGAAGTCGATTTAGAAGCCGCCATTGCCGGACGCATTATGGCGCGTCGCGTTTTTGGTAAGTTGGCTTTCTTCACCCTAGAAGATGAAACAGGCACAATTCAGCTTTATCTAGAGAAAAATCGTATCCAAGAAAGCATGGCAGAAATTGATGCCGAGGCTTTTAATCATCTCAAACAACTCACAGATGTAGGGGATATTCTGGGAGTCAAGGGAACAATAAAACGGACTGAAAAGGGCGAATTATCGGTTTACGTCAAACAATATACCATCCTCACTAAATCTCTTTTGCCCCTACCCGACAAATGGCATGGGTTGACGGATGTAGCCAAGCGCTACCGTCAACGCTATGTTGACTTAATTGTTAACCCTGAAGTCCGGCAAACCTTCCGCCGTCGCGCCCAAATAACGGCAGGTATTCGCCGTTATTTAGAACAGCGTGATTTCCTCGAAATTGAAACCCCAGTGCTGCAAAGTGAAGCAGGCGGTGCTGATGCGCGTCCCTTCGTTACCTACCACAACACCCTGGAAATGGAGTTATATCTGCGAATAGCTACAGAACTCCACCTCAAGCGGTTAATTGTCGGTGGTTTTGAAAAGGTGTTTGAATTGGGGCGAATTTTCCGTAATGAGGGGATTTCTACCAGACACAACCCCGAATTTACCTCAATTGAAATTTACCAAGCCTACGCCGACTACAACGATATGATGGAGCTAACGGAAGGTATTATTACCACCGTTGCCCAAGATGTACTCGGCACATTGCAAATTACCTACCAAGGTGCAACTGTGGATTTAACTCCACCTTGGCGACGGGTGACAATGCACGATTTAGTGAAGGAATCTACAGGCTTAGATTTCCGTGCTTTCTCCAGTTTGGATGAAGCGAAAGCAGCAAGTAAAAATGCTGGCATCCCTGGTGTAGATGAAGCCCAATCTATAGGTAAATTACTCAATTTAGCCTTTGAAGAAAAGGTGGAAGGTAGCTTAGTTCAGCCTACTTTTGTGATTGATTATCCTGTAGAAATTTCACCATTAGCTAAACCTCACCGTTCTCAACCAGGGTTAGTGGAAAGGTTCGAGTTATTCATCGTTGGGCGCGAGACTGCGAATAGTTTCTCAGAATTAACAGACCCCATCGACCAAAGAGAACGCTTAGAAGCGCAAGCTGCGAAAAAAGCGGCTGGTGACTTAGAAGCCCAAGGCGTAGATGAAGATTTCCTCACTGCTTTGGAATATGGTATGCCACCCACAGGCGGTTTAGGTATTGGCATTGATCGGTTGGTGATGTTATTAACTGATTGCGCCAGTATTCGGGATGCGATCGCATTCCCCCTACTCAAGCCGGAAAGCAGCTTTATTAAGGAATTTCGCTATGATTCCAAAACTCAAACATTGACTGTTGAATTTGATAGTGGAAGTGTCTATGAGTATTTCAAAGTACCTCCTAGTATCAAGGAAGAATGGGATAATGCACCATCAAAGGGTCAATATTTCAACAAGTCTATCAAAGGGAAATTTAAGTCTGAACAGTTGAGTTGAGATAGTAAGCGCCATTCGCCAGTAATGCGCGGTCGGATTTAAATGAGCCAATAAAGAAAAATGTAGAAACATAAAATTATATATTTCTACATTTTTTTTATACTCAAATCTTGCAGCAGTCTCTTATTGACAAAATAACAGCCTCAAAAGCTTATTATTTCGTAGGGTGGGCATTGCCCACCATCTGCTTATTGAGAAGGTGCAAGATATGAATATAAAAATATTTACTGTCATATTATTTCTCATATCATTTTTCTACAGGTTTTTATTTATGCCATATTTTTCTTATAGAATATATTTAAACGAGCTATTTTAGGATAATACATGAAAGAAGTTAATCTAGATGAGAATAAACTTAAGGAAATTTTTAAAACTGCAATTCTTGAATTAATTCAAGAACAGAAAGAGGTTTTTTCAGAAATATTTACCGAGATAATCGAAGATATAGCACTAGCAAACGCTATTAAGGAAGACGAAAATACTGAAACCGTTAGCAGAGAAACAATTTTTAAAATTATCAAAAACCAAGAATGAATTTAGAATTTAGAAAAAGTTTTGCAAGAGATTTAAGAAAAATCAAAGATGAGACTGTATTGTAAAGAATTGCAGCAGTAATAGAAGAAGTGGAGAATGCTGATAATTTTGGTGATGTCAGCAATATTAAAAAGCTTCAGGCTGAGAGTGATTATTATCGTATTAGAGTTAGTGATTATAGAATTGCAATTACCATCTCTGATGACATGATTATTTTTGTCCGAGTTTTGCAAAGGAAAGAGATTTACAGATATTTTCCATAATTGACACTCTCCTAACTGCAAAAATTAGTTCGTAGTAAAGGCTTTAGCCTTTTCTTGAGAGGCTATTTATAAAGTAAATATTAAGTAGGGTGTGTTACGGCTATGAAAGGATTTGAGCGTTTGAGAGAGTAGGAATTAGCCGTAACGCACCAATAAATACGGTGCTGTACTCTCCGCTAACGCACCCTACAATTTAAGGTTTACTTTATAAATCAGGACTTACGCAAGTGTCACAATTGGTAGTTGGTGCGTGACGCTACAAGTCTGATTACTACGTTCAAGTATTTTCGCAGCGTCACACACCCTACAGAGAAAATATGCCAGTTGCGTAAGTCCTATAAATAAGGAATGAGGACTAAAGTCCTCACTACAAACAGATATTTTCCATAATATTTACACTATTCCACTGATATGTTATTCCTTAGAAGGAATATTAGCATTGACATTCCTTCTAAGGAATAGTATATTGTGAGGTAGGAAGTGACTTGGACTTGGGAACTTTATCAAGATGTCAATGGGGAAATACCCAAAGATTTACTTGCTTACTTCATCAGGATGATTCCTGACGAAGAACAACCAGACAACCCAGCAAAGCCGTTATTAACCGCTTCCGAAACCAAGCGTTTGCAAGTTAATCTTCGCTACCTTTGCGACAAAGGACTAGCTTCACTCAACAGTGGGATCTTTGAGAAATTGGAAGATGACCTGTATGAATTGCGTATGACCAAGAGTGAACATAATCCCAGGTTTATCTTAACCACGGCTACACCTCAGACATTTGTAGTGCTACACGCCTTTATGAAAAAATACGACGGCGCTATCAAAGATAAAGATAAAGAACCTGCAAGAGTTAGATTGCGCGAATTACAGCAGAGGAATCATGAAAAAGCCTAATTTTCAAGCTTGGTTGCAGCAAAAAGTTAGTGAAGACCCAGAGGTAATTCTGGCGGGGAAGCTAGAGTATTTACGTCTCTATCTCACTGATGCGATGCGGGAAATACGTAATAAAGCAGGACTAACTCAAGCACAACTAGCAGAGAAATTAGGAGTTAAGCAAGCAGCCGTGTCTAAATTGGAGTCGGCGTTAAAAGAACATGAATTAGAATCTGTGTTGCACTATTTACATACATTAGGTGCTGATTTATTGGTTGCAGTTAAACATGAAGATGACTTATATCAAGCTAGCGATAACGAAGGTGTATTGTTAGTAGATGTACCTGATGTAGTGGCACAAAAAGCATTAGCCGCAAACATGAGTATGCGGGAATATGTGCGTGTAGCGATTGAGAAATTTTCTAGTCAAAGTGATGAAAGAATAATGGCCGTGATAAAACTGCTAGAAAGTGATGATTCAGTAGCAGTGAAGGTGAGAGAGCGTTTAGCTGGAAGAACAATTGAAGAGATTGCTGTAGAGTTAGAGAAATGTCTGTGTTTGGCAGAGGAAGAAGATAGGATTTTTGCTGTGAAAAATATGTTAGCTGATAATTTAGCAGTGGCAGAAATTAATCGCGGAGATAGTAGCGATGACATTGATGAAATTGATTTGTTAGATTTAGCTGAGGAATTGCTGGAGAAATTAGCAGATATTTAAAAATTAATTTATAGTTGTCGGTTACTTGTATTTATTTGGTTTGTCTGGTTACATCATTACTTAACAAAGTGAGTGCCTTATGGCTCAGGAAAAACAGTCTGACAGTCAACAGAGATTAGACAAATTTTTACAAGCTGTAGAAGCTGCTCAAAAATTACAGGATGACATCATGAAGTATGGGCTTGAAGCCGCGCATTTATATTGTGATGATGTTGATGGAGATTGGCTAGAAACATGGAGAAGAGAGGAAAATAATTAACATTTATTAGTAAATTTATTAACTAATTTTTAAAAAAATATGAAACAAAAATTTCAAAACAAAGAATCTGAACAACTTATAAATGTATACTTAATGATCATTAAAGAAATTTTAAATTGTCCACCTGGACAAGAAGAAAATATTCTGATAGCTAACCAAGAGTTTATTATTAATGATGATTTTTTAAGCGTCCTTAACAAATGTGCTGAGATTTTTTTAGAAGAAGGAGATAAAGAAAAGGCTGATTATTTATATGAAGTTGCAGAAAAAGTATCTACTGAAATTTATAGAGCTTTTTTGAATACAGCATTACAAGCTACTTTAAATAGCAAAGGTAATCTTAAAGCAATTTATCCACTTTTAAAAGCAAATTTAAGTAAATTAGATAAAAAACTTATTATCATAGTAAAAATTTGGAAAGAATTTCTTTTACCCAAATTAACATTTGATGAAGCAGCAGGAACAGCAGCAGCACTTATTGACTTTAGTAAGCGTCTTAAAGATTTTCCATTAGGTAATAAGTCTGACAACATAGAAATCGCCATCGTATGTTGTCAAGTAGGTAAATCTGTATTTACTTCAAATACTTACTCCGAAATATGGGGATTAGCACAAACTATACTGGCATATCTTTACTGGGAACGAATAGAAGAAGATAGAGCGCAAAATCTAGAAACTTGTATTAATTTATGTCAGGAATCTTTAAAGATTCGTCATTATCTAAATAATCTACAAAACTGGGCAGAAGTACAAAATATTTTAGGAATTGCCTATCGAGATCGCATACGTGGTGATAAAGCTGAAAATCTAGAAGCTGCTATTATTCACCTTAAAAATGCTTTACAAGTTTTTAATATTAAAGAACATTCTGAACAATGGGCTTGGTCACAACATAATTTAGCAACAGTTTACTCTCAACGTGTTTATGGTGAGCATGAGGAGAATATTCAATATTCTATAAATTGCTCAAAAAAAGCTATGCAGGTTTTTACTCGTCATGCTTTTCCTGAATATTGGGCTAGAACTCAAATGAATTTAGGAAATGCGTATCTCAGAAAAGAAAATTATAGTTGTAGCAAGAGCCAGAAGATTGCTATAAATTGCTATATACGGGCTTTACGAATTTTAACTATAGAAAACTATCCCGAATATTGGGCTTTAGTTAATAACAATTTGGGGCTAGCCTATGCAGAAGATATTGATGGAGATGAAAAAAATAATTTTGATAAAGCTATAATTTGCTACAAAAAATCTTTAGAGATTTTTACTCGTCAAAGTTTTCCTGAAAAATGGGCAATGACGCAAATTAATCTATGCAATATATACTACCAACAAGGTTTAATACAAGAAGTTATCGAATCCTCGCTTTCACTGCTGGAAACATATACTCCTACTTCTTTCCCATTCTATTGTTTAGCTGCGGCGCGACATTTAGGTAATGCTGCTTCTAGTGCTGGACTTTGGCCATTGGCTATCGATGGCTATTGTATGGCAATTGATGCTCTTGAACAAAAACGTAATGAGGAAAAAACAGAATTTACCCGTCAAAAGACACTTGAAGATTTTATTGGCATTTACCAAAATATAGTGCAAGCCTGCATCAATGCAGGAGAAATAGAAAAGGCTTTTGAATATGTGGAGCGATCGCGCGCCAAGCGTTTGGTAGACTTAATGGCAAGTAACGATCTCTACCAAGGTGACGCAATTCCGCCAGAAGTGGAAAGCTTGTTGCAGCAGTATGAAGAATTGCAACGGCAGATTGACATAGAACGCGATCGCCATCAGTCTGGCAATAATCGTAGTGAAACACGGGCTGCATTCCAAGCTTACAATGAGGCGATCGCAGCTTTAGAAAACCAAAAACAACACATCTGGGAACAAATCAGACGCTTAGATCCTGTACTAGCGGGTGAAATTCAAGTTAGTGCGCCTGACTTTTCTGCAATACAAAAGCTTATCGACAAACCTAATACTGCTCTTTTAAGTTTTTATACTACTGACACAGATACTTATATCTTTGTTTTGCAACAAAACCAAATTACTCTTCATACTTGTACTGGACAAGGACTAAATAATTTACAAAACTGGATTTCTCAAAATTGGTTATTCCCCTATCTTACCCGTGAAGGTGAAACGAAGGAAGAAAAGGCAAAACGGGAGGAAACTTGGTATAGCAGTATGAGTTCAATTCTGACAGAACTGGCTGAAAGACTGCAAATAAATACCTTGATTAATCAACATCTAGAAAGTATTGAAGAACTAATTTTAATACCTCATTTATTACTGCATCAAATACCTTTTGTAGCTTTACCCCTTGAAAATCATCAATACTTGGGGGATAAGTTTCTCATTCGCTATATCCCCAGTTGCCAAATTTTGGATTTTTGCCAACAACGAGAACATCTCAAGAATATTCCTCAACAATCTCTGAAATACGGAACTGTAGAAGTTGCAGAAGATAACCTTCCCTTCGCCAGGATTGAATGTGAGAAGATTGCCGAGTTATATAAAATTCCTCAAGAACAGAGATTAATTGGTAAAACTCAAGCTACCCGTGAAAACTATCGTCAGCTAGCACAAACAGTTAATGTATTGCACTCCAGTCACCATGCTCTCTCTCGCCTAGATAATCCTTTAGAATCTGAGTTAAGGTTAGCAGGTGAAAGTATTACCTTGGGACAACTAATGTCACCAAGTTGGCGTTTACCTAATCTTGTTGATGTGTTTCTTGCCTGTTGTGAGACACATCTTGATAAGCCATCCCTAACGGATGATATTTTCACTCTCTCCACAGGGTTTCTATGTGCTGGCGCTATAAATGTTGTGAGTACACTATGGGCAGTCGATGATTTAGCTACAGCCCTGTTGTCCATTTTCTACTATCAATACCGTAAACAAAATAAAAGCTGTTCTGAAGCTTTACAGCAAGCTCAATTTAAATTACGGAATTTCAAGAAACATGAGCTTAAAGGCATTTTCAGTGAGGCAGAAACAAGGGAAAAGGAACTGATAAGCATGAGGAAAAAATACATTCGAGGCTCAGGAGAATATTCGCAATGGGAAAGTGAATATCAAATATATGCCAGAATTAACAGATTAATTCAAAAAGTTCAAAATTCAAATGAAGAATTTCCTTTTTCACATCCTGTTTACTGGGCTGCTTTTATTTGCCAAGGCTTACGATAGGCAAAATAAATAAATTCATCTCTTGCACTTTCTCGATAAGCTGGTGGTGGGCAATGCCCACCCTACTGTAAATCTATGAAGTTGCACCGAATAAATAATGTAGAGACGTTGTATACAACGTCTCTACAGTGCAGAAACGGTATGAGTTCGATGGAACCTAACCTCAACCGCTTCCCTACCAACTGAGTGTAATAAAATCAGTTTTCTAAGCCTCTCCCCGCGTCGGGGAGAGGTTTGGAGAGGGGTCTTTCAACTGTTTAAATCGCATTAAATAAGGTGCATTAGGTAAACCCCAACGCACCTCATTTTTAACAAATGACCAATGACTAATGACTAATGACTAATTCGCTACTTCCGCTATTTCAATAATCCGCCCTTCATAATCTTTAACTAAAAAATTCAAGGGTTTCTGATTACGTATCTTGAATTTTAAACCGCGTGTTTCCACCCGCATTAAAATCATTTCTAAACAGTCACGGTCAAAGCAAACGTGACGTTGTTGATTTTTTGCACCCAAACTTGCGCCTGTAATGACGTGCAGTTGAGTATTTTTCTTTAATTGATACCATAACCCGTCGCTGGCGTTGGTCATTGACTTACTAGACAAACTGGGGCTGGTGGACATATATAGCGGATCTATCCCTGCTGCGCCTATGGTTTGTTCGTAGTTGTAGTAGTAATGTAACGGTACTTCTGCGGCTGGCAAATCTAGCAGCCCTTCGTATAATTGTCGGGCAATTTCTAAGTCGGACACCATCACAGTATGCACTTTGGGGGCGCTGGTGAGAAATAGCCACATAGCGCCTGCATAGGCTGCTAGCAGCATCACCATGATGCCTTGGGTGGAAAATAGGCTATCCAGGGGTAGGGAGGGCAAGAAGGAGCCTAAAAGGGGGGTAAGCCGGAACGATATGACACTAACTGCTATAACCATGAACAAATCAAAAATTATATAAGGGAGCCGCTTTTATTTTTATCTCTAAAGACTTCAGTTAAGAGGTCTTTGTTCTAGTGTACAAGACTAAACTAGGCTTGTTGACAGTTGACAGTTGACAGTTGACAGTTGACAGTTGAAAGTCAACAGGACAACTACAGGTTTGATGTGCAACACAAAAATCTTATTGCAAACTTTATGTTAACTAGTATCTACGGGCAGATTTATGAAGATTCCTCATTTTGCTGAAGCTAATCACCCACTGGTAAAGTCGCTATTCCATCACAGTGACCAAGAATTGCTGGATTTATTTCAGCAACATCCTGATGTGGGTAAGTATTTTACGGTGATTTTTTGCCGTTACAGTCCCATAGTCTACACTTTGATTCAACATTCGGCGCGATCGCCTGTACAAGCAGATTATCTTTTCGCCCTAACTTGGCGGCATATTTATTATGAACTCGGTGGACTCGATTTAAAAAATCCCCCCCCTGGACAGGAAGTTTTAACTTTGCAAAATTGGTTGATCAACATCACAGCTTTCTGTATCAATGAAATTCAGCTACCGCCAACAGAAGCGATTCATTATTCTTTACAAGCAACTTCACCACCGCTTTGGTGCTATGTCGAACAAGCTCTAGAGCAACTACCCCCAATGTTACGCTTGATGCTGTTAATGGCGCAAACCTTTCATTGGAGCGAAACCCGCATTGCTGCTTACCTGCAAGCGGAAGGGGAGAAGGTAACACCCGATGATGTAGCCAATTTGCTTCAAGAAGGCTATCGTATGCTAGAGGACAAATTACCCGCAGACATTCGCGCTATCTACTTGGGTGAAGATTTGGTAAAGTCGTAACTTAAGTATATATCCGTATCATGCTAGTCTTCATACGGACATAATAAAACTTTTTGCCTGGTAACACTTAAATCCGGGATTTCTTGGGTAAGTTTTATGAAACAACAGCATTTACTCTCTAGCACGACAGCTAAAAACTACAGGTTGTTTAGTTTTTACCTATTAATTCTCACTTCCCTGCTATATCCTGTAACAGCAGGGGCGGCTGATATTACTCAACAACTCCACCGTCCTGAAAGTAGTTCTCTTAAACGACAATCTAGAGATGATGCGGACTCTTTATTAAGGGTGGCTGAACAACAATATGCGGCTGGATACCCCCAAAAAGCCCTGGACTCTGGTTTGCAAGCGTTGGATATTTATCACTCAATTGGCGAGGTGAGGGCGAAAGGTCAAACTTACAATTTGTTAGCTAAGGCTTATATCAAATTGGGACGCTTAAAAGAAGGTGAAGACGCATTACGCCGACATTTAGCGATCGCTCGTGACACCCAAGACTTTCAAACTCAAATTTTTGCCCTCAATAATCTGGGTACTTTACTACTACAAATAGGTGAACCGCAAGCCGCCGGGGACACAATTCAAGACGCATTTACCATCGCCGACAATGTGAACAATATCGAGGGTGAGGGATTATCCTTAAGTAATTTAGGTCTTGTAGCGGCTAGGCTAGGAGATTACAACAGGGCGATTAAACTTTATGAAACAGCTTTAATTTACCGTCGTCGCACTGATGATAAGCAAGGGGAAATAAATACTTTAAATAATTTAGGTGATGCTTACCTTGCGGCAAATAATTATTCAGACACGATTAGCAGTTATGGCGCAGCTTTGAATATGGCAAAAAGTATAGGCGATCGCGCCAACCAATTACGAGCGATCGACGGCTTAGTTATAGCCCACAGCGCCGTCGGACGTTATCAACGCGCCTTGGACTTACTCAAACAGCGTTTGACCATCGCTAAAGAATTAGAAAATCCGCGAGAACAACTAAACTCCTTTGCCTCCTATGCAAAATTATACGAGCAGCTAGGTAATTACCCAACTGCCCGTAATTTCTACGAAAGAGCGATTACCATCTCTCAAAATCTAGAAGATAAAAAACAGGAAATCTTCCTACGCGATCGCATGACGCAAATGTTAAAAGGGAAGAGTCAATAGTCAATAGTCAATAGTCCATCTGACTTTTCACGGGATCTGGAAGACCTCTCTCCAAACCTCTCTCCTACAAGGAGAAAGGCTTTGATTTCTCCCCCTTCCCTTGTAGGGAAGGGGGCTGGGGGGTTAGGTCTGACGGAGCGCTTTTCCACATAACGTGAAAAGTCAAATAGTCCATAGTCCATAGTCCAGAAATTGTTGACTGTTGACTATTGACTGTTGACTATTGACCATTGACTATTGACTATTGACTGTTGACCATTGACTGTTGACTATTGACTATTGACTATTGACTAATTCAAAAATACTGAACCGTTGTTTTCAATTCTCAAGGCGCGTCTATCTTGTGCTTGGTTAGTAGTCTCATCTAATCTGACTTCTAACTGTCCTGATGCGGTGGAAGTTTGGGGGGTTGCTTGTAACAATCCTCCGTCTTCGCGTTGGAATGTAACTGTAACTGGCGCGGTTAAACCTTGGAGTGTGACATCAGATTTACCTTCAAGCGATCGCGGTGCAGTATCACCAATTACTTGATAAGTTATTCTTGCGGCGGTATCGTTCACTAATCTGACGTTTACTCTACCATTTGCTACAGCAATCCGAGCGCTGGGGCTTTGTTGTTGACTTGGTAAAGGTGTCACGCTTTGAGCGCCTGGAGTTTGAGTTGATGGTGTTACGCTGGGTAGTGTAGTTCCAGGTTGTCCAGAATTTTGAGGTTGCAATCCACTTTGAGAGCGATTATAGGGCGCTTCATTGAAAATAGCAGGATTAGGGTTAGTTGCTGAACCTGCTTCTCCACCTACACCTAATCTTGTTTGTTCTGCTGTTGGGGTAGCGGGAACATTAGTTTGATTAAGTTGACCTTGATCTATTAATCTTTGAGTAAAAGCATTAGGTGGACAACCTTGAGGTACTTTAACCTGATTATTATGGGGTGCTTCGTAAAAAATTCTAGGACAAGGATTAACTTGAGAATTAGTTTGATTTATTGGTTGCTGATTAGTTGGTTGTTGTGCCAATACTGCTTGGGGAATCACTGATGCACCCATCAGTAAACTACCACAAATTGCAGTTAATATTTCAGCAGACTTGCGATTGGAAGAATCAGCGCTCATTGTCTACTCCTGGGGTAAATAAAACTATATAGGGCTTGGTAACTTGTTTATTTAGTTATTAAACTAATAAAAACTCAGATAAAATTGCTTTAATTACAAGTGGTATTAAAGCATTTATAATTTAACAATTCTTTTCAGCTTTTTTCTCTAACTTTAGGCTTGAAAATAAATTAAAAAATTCTAGCTTGTAATTTATATCTTTAGCCTGATGTGTAGCTGACTTTTCACGGAATCTGGAAGACCTCTCTCCAAACCTCTCTCCTACAAGGAGAGAGGCTTTGATTTCTCCCCCTTCCCTTGTAGGGAAGGGGGCTGGGGGTTTAGGTCTGACGGAGCGCTTTTCCACATAACGTGAAAAGTCAGGATGTGTAGCTGGTGACAGGACAATAGGGTTCAGTTAGCGTTTATTAGCTCCCCCTAAAATCCCTTAAAAAGCAGGGTGGTTTCATACAGAAAAAGAAAAATTTATAAGTTACGTCTAATGTGAATTAAAATCTTGTAATTGGATAGACATTTGTAGGGGCGGGTTAATCAAATATCATCAACAATTAACGATGATCCCGGTGAACCCGCCCCTACCGAGTCTTATTAGCTCCCGACATAGGCTATTGTTTGGATAATAAAGGTTTTTCTAATTCACATCAGGCGTAAGTTCTGATTTCTCTTGTTGTAGCAAGATTTTGACCCCTCTCCAAACCTCTCCCCCACGAGGAGAGAGGCTTTGAAACAGATGAGTTTTTTCTCTAATTTTAACGTGAGTTCGATGAACCTCTCCCTCCCAACCTCCCTCTCCTAAAAGGCGTTCGCGTAGCGTCTGCGTCAGGAGAGGGAGGAGAAATGAAAAAATCACCGTCTTACTCCCCTCTCCTCGTAGGAGAGGGGTTGGGGGTGAGGTCAAAACAACGCTTGTCGAACTCACGTAATTTTATAAAACCACCCTGCTCCAACCACCCTTAAAAAGGGGGGGATATTACAGTATATTTTGGGTAGATGAGGTACAAACGTAAAACCCAAAACCATGTAGAGACGTTACTTGTAACGTCTCTACAATATTTCACGAATAGCGAAACTGCTCTAGATTAGGACATTTAACCCTGTTACCTGTCACCTGTCCCCTATCCCCTAATATTATCAAGCATCTTGCCAAAGTTGACGAACATGATCGGGCAACCAACTAGCAATTTCTTCCACCCGTTCTGGGGATAATTCATCTTTTGTTGCAGAAAAAACTGCTTTAACTACTTGTTCCCGGTCTACATTTGGCTGCATTCCCCCTTCATTAGCCACTCGGAATAAGAAGCGATCGCTATCAATTTTAAAGATACCAGGGCCTTGCCAAGGTGGACGCACCCGGCTTAAGAATCTCACCAAAGGATTACTATCATGCCACAAATCTGCAATTTCCATTTGCAGAGATTTATCATCGCTTTGTTCAGCAGGCTTATGTAATTCTTCTTCAACTCTATCAGCAGCTTCTGTAGTCATTAAATCGCGCATGACACGATAAACAACTTCAGTTATGTCTCTAGCATCGTAAATATCGCCTAAACCACTTTGCTCTTTTACTTTTTCTAAAAAAGGTAGATTTTTTTCCGGTATGGATGTTGTCATCAAGCCCTCCAAAAGTTTCGTTATAACTGCATTTCGCTAACAAGAACGTGAGTTCGATGAACCTCTCCCTCCCAACCTCCCTCTCCTAAAAGGGAGGAGAAACGAAAAAATCACCGTCTTACTCCAATACGGTTCAGATAAGAATAATTAACCGCCGATAAACGCCGATAAACGCCGTTCGCGGTAGCGTTCCGTTGGCGCAGCCTCTCGAAGAGAAGGAAGAAATCAGGATGTTCAATCAAATTTGCCATTCTATCTAGTCTTAACTGAACTGTATTGCGTCTTACTCCCCTCTCCTCGTAGGAGAGGGGTTGGGGGTGAGGTCAAAACAACGCTTGTCGAACTCACGCTAACAAGAAAACAGCCTGACTTTTCACGGGCTGAAAAACCTCTCTCCAAACCTCTCTCCTTGTAGGAGAGAGGCTTTAATTTCTCCCCCTTCCCTTCAAGGGAAGGGGGTTGGGGGGTTAGGTCTGACGTTAGTTTTTCCACATAACGTGAAAAGTCAAGTAAACAGCAGTTTATATGACTAATAACTAGCCAAATAACTGCTTGCGTTAGATATTTATGCTGAAAAAATGCCAGCTTTCTTAAATAAATTAGTATGGAGATTTAGGATAATTCATCTGTCACAGGAAACAAATATAATTTATCAAATTAAGACTCTAGAGTTATTGGTAATGAGACAATAAAAGTAGTACCTTTACCGAGAGTGCTTTCGACTTGAATATGACCTTGGTGATGTTCTACAATAGCTTGAGCGATCGCTAGTCCTAATCCTGAGCCTGTAGCACTGTCTTTACTTTTATGAGTGCGTGCTGGGTCAACTCGATAAAAACGGTCAAATAATCGTGGTAACGCCTCAGCAGGAATACCGATACCTGTATCACTCACCTTCACTTGTAACTGAGGAGAACCATAGCGGACTCTATCTATCCGCAGCAATTCCACATTCACCGCACCACCTGCGGGTGTATAATGGAGAGCGTTCCCAATCAAATTGGTGAATAATCTTACCAACTGATCCCAATTCCCTGCAAGTGTAAACCAATTTTCTAACAATTCCGGGTTACTTTCGCCATCTAGAGGATCAACTAAATGCAGATTAAGCGTAATAGTTTTTTCTTGCGCCAACAGTTGCTGTTCTTCTACCACATCCATCAGTACAGCATCTAACGGACAAGCACAAAAGCCATCTCTGCTGACACCACCATCCTGACGTGCTAAAAATAGTAAATCATTAACTAATTTACCCAAACGTTGGGTTAATCGTTCTACCACCTTTAACTGTTGACGATAGTGAGAAGTAGCAGCTTCCGTTTGCGCTAACTCCAAGTCTGCTAACGCTACCTGCACATTAGTTTGAATCAAAGTTATGGGACTTCTCAACTCATGGGAAGCATCAGCCGTAAATTGCTTGAGGCGTTGGTAAGACTCTCCCACTGGTTCCATTGCTTTCCCCGACAAAAACCAACCACTCGCACCCACAGAAATTACCATCAACCCCGTACCCAGCGCCAAATCAAAAATTAACTGACGACTCGGTTTTGTCACCTCAAACCAAGGATGACTCACACGCAGATATCCTAAAACCTGTCGTCCAACTTCTACCCGTTGCGTAACTTGACGTAATAACAGGGGGGAATAAGGGGTTTGTTCGTTTTCCGATATCTCCTGTTTATAGACATGGATAGTTTCACCTGTGCGGTGACTGTGAATGGGAATGTTGAGGGGTTCCGAAAAAGTTGACCAAATTAAGTCACCAGTGGGACTAAACCACTCTAAATCTATATGGTCATCTTCTACAGTATTGGCATTGTTGCGAAAACTAGCTTCTACATTGATGTGTAGTAGTTCAGAGTCATTTTGGTCTGGTTCAATAACAAGCGATCGCTCTACTATCTCCACCACATGATTGAGGGTATCATCAATCCGCTCAACCAAAGTACTGCGGACATATAAATATACACCACTAGCGAACAGCAGCAGTAATACAGCCGTGACAGCAGTGTACCAGATAGCCAGACGACGACGAGTAGCTTGAAACATTAGCCAACACAGAAAAACTAAATATCTAATCCCTAACTACTCCATTCTAAAAACACTCCGCGCCCCTCCGCGCTAACCTCATATTCCTCTGCGTTAAAAAATTGCTCCCACTACCCCAAATAAATACATTAATTGAGGATAGCGATCTGTAATTATTACACTTCTTTAAAGTATTGCAAACAAACAGCAGATAGCAGGTAAATTACATAACTTTGTGTGCGCTCATCTTTAAAACCTAAACCCAACACCTTTATGTATTCCCTGTTGTATAAATATTTTTTCACTCCCCACCGCATAGTGTTTACTACAGATTAGTAGGTTTGACTACAGTAATTATCACTACTATAAATTAAATAATTTATCATTTTTATTTATACATAAATTTTTTGCTCAACAATACTTATAGTTTTAATCACTAATTATTGTATTTTTCAGTATTTGCACGGAAGCTAATGTTTTTGCATAGAAGTTAAATTCTATATGCAGTTAATTTAGAAGGAAATTGTCTAAACAACACAACATTTAAAGATAAATAAACCTTATGTTCGTATATTAAACTATGTAACAAAAATATAGTTGCTAAAAAAATTAGGGCAAGTTATACATAGCAAAAATCTAATTTACTCCTTCACTAGCAATAATCGAATATATCTGAAACAATTCCTAATGAATTGTCAAGTATCCTTCTAGCCGATAGATACTACAACAAAATCTGGCATCTATCCAGTCACACACAACCATTTAAACTCAATAACTAAACATCGTACTTCTAATTTAGTTGCTTCTCCTCACAACTAAACTTTGCTCTGCAAGTAGCAATAATTATCTTTAGTTGCATGGGAGAACATATATATTTGCTACATCTGGGGAACATTTGTGTCTAAGTTTGATGTTGAAATTTCTACAAAAAACATAAAAAAATATGGCAACTTTTTCAGGTTTCACCGACCCAGGTGGTAATACAACTTCAGCTTTAAATACAGCAAATTTTATTTCAGGTGGGTTTCTCACTACCACGGGTGATACATTTCAAGATAGTGTTAGTAACTCTGATTTTGTTGATTTATATCAATTTACTCTCAGCAGTTCTCAAGCCTCTAGTATAGTTGAACTATCACTGGATGGACTAACCAGTAATGCTGATTTAAGACTCCTGAATAGTTCTGGTAATGCTATTCGTAGTTCTTCTCAAGCAGGGACTACATCAGAATTTATCCGCGCTAACCTAGCTGCGGGTACATACTATGTTCAAGTTCGTTCTGTTAGTGGTGCAGCCTTCACCAACTATAACCTCACCCTCAAAGCCGAACCTATTCAAGAGAGTGGGCGCTTAGATAACACTAGAGCCACCGCTTTCGATATTAGTAGCACAGTCAATAGTTCTAATTCATATAACACCACAGATTTTGTCGGCAGTACAGGTTTTACCGTAGATTACGATGACTTCTATAGATTTACTCCCACCCAAAATGGTGTTATTACCATTAACCTGTCTAACTTAACGGCTAACGCTGACCTACAACTACAAAACAGCTTTGGTTCTCCTCTTCAAACCTCTGCTGCATCGGGAAACGCACCAGAATCTATTAGCTACACCGTTACTGCTGGCACATTATATAATGTTCGAGTCTATGCTGCTGCATCAAGTTTCACAAATTACAATTTCAATGTATCTTTTCTTCCTGATCCAGTAGATAACGCAGGTAATACATTATCAGCATCTCGTGACATTGGTTCACTGAGTAGCACCGCAGCCGCCTACACAGATTTTGTGAGTGGCTCAGATGACAAGGACTACTACAAATTTAATCTAAGCAATAATGCTTTAGTCAACATCACTCTCACACCAGATACAGCCAATGCAGATTTACAAATCCTTAACTCCTCTGGTGTTGCCATTCAAGGCTCTTTCCAATCAGGAGTTACACCAGACACAATTATCAGAAGCCTGACAGCAGGCACATATTACATCTTAGTCACACCAGGATTAGGTGCAGCCACTAACTATAGTCTCAGCGCATCTGCTACACCCATCGGCCCAGATCAAGCACCTAATACCTATCTCAATGGCTTCGATTTAGGCTCTTTAACCAGTTCTCGCAGTATCAGTGATTTTGTCGGTAATATTGACACCAATGATTTCTACAAATTCACTTTAAGCGATGACGCTAAATTTAATTTAACCTTGACTGGTTTGACTGATAACGCTGATCTCCAACTGCTCAATAGTAATGGCGCATCAATTCAAACATCAGCTAATGCTGGTACTAGCAACGAATCAATTAGCGTTACCAGCCTGACTGCTGGCACTTACTACATCCGCGTCTATACAACGGGATTAGCCAACACCTTCTATAACTTGAATCTCACTGCCACTTTTCCTTGGCAGTTACTGGATATTAATCAAGGTATTGGTAGTTCCGATCCCCAGAATTTAACTAATTGGGATGGCACTTTATACTTTACGGCTAATAATGGTAGCAGTGGTAAACAGATTTGGAGCAGTAATGGTTCTACATTCACCCAGATTACTAACCTCAATCCGACTGGGTTCAATCCTAATAACTTAACTGTCTTCAACAACCAACTCATCTTTACTGCTGATGATAGTATCAACGGTACTGAGCTTTGGGCTTACAATGGCACTAGCACCCAAAGGATTAGTAACATTAATCCCAATGCTGGCAGTTCTAACCCCAGCAATCTTACTGTTGTTGGTAATAACCTCTTCTTCACAGCCGACAATGGTAGTAATGGTAGAGAGTTATGGGTATATGACGGTACAAATGTCAGCTTAGTTAAAGACTTGAATTTAGGTATTGCCAGTTCTAACCCTGCCAACCTCACAGCTTTTGGAGGTAAACTTTTCTTCACCGCCTATAACCCGACTGTTGGTAATGAACTGTGGTTCAGCGATGGTACAGCAAGCGGTACACAGGCTATTAATATCAACTCAGGTGGCTTCAGTTCATTCCCTGGTAGTCTGACTGTTGCTGGTAGCACCCTGTACTTTACAGCCGACAATGGTACTGGTGCTAACGCAATCTGGAAATATACCACCACAGATGGGGCAAGCTTAGTGAAAACCATTCTGCCTGCATCTGTTAACAACTTTGCACCAGTAAACCTCACTGCTGTAGGTAGTACCTTATACTTTGTTACAGATGGTGATGGTGATTTCCAACAAGAGTTGTGGAAGAGTGATGGCACTAGTCTAGGCACTCAAAGAGTGGTGAGTGACAACACCCAAGCACCAAATATTGGCATAGGGCCACTTTATTTAGCGGCAGTTGACAACACACTCTACTTTACTACTCCTGCTGTGGGTACTGGACTTGAGCTTTGGAAAAGCGATGGACAACAAGCCAATACAGGATTAGTCAAAGATATTTGGGCAGGTTCTACGCCTAATGACAGTTTTCCCACAAGTCTCGTGAACTTTAATGGCACTCTATATTTTGTTGCTTCCACCAGCAACAACAAGCGAGAAGTGTGGAAGAGTGACGGCACAGAAGCTGGCACAGTCCGAGTTAGCAATATTAACGCTACAAACAGCGCTAACCCCAGTCAGCTGACAGTCGTTGGTACAAAACTCTTCTTCACTGCCACCAACGCGAGCAACGGAACAGAATTATATGTAATTAGCTAGGAGGTGATGCTCAAAAATCAAAATTCTTGGTGATTTTAGGTGAATTAAAAATGGCTCAATTTCTCGCCATAGCAAAAAACAAACAGATGAAATAGGGAGATATTTCCAATTATGAAAAACAAAATTCTCGCTCTTGCTGTTGCTGGTGCTGCTCTAGGTACTGCTGCCATCTCTGCTCCGGCTCAAGCTCAAATCCAAGGTACAGCTACTAACATTGGTGTGACCGTCACTGTACCTGAAGTGCTTTACCTGCGGACTGTGAGCCAGATCAATATTAATCTAACTCCAGACGACTTTGGATTATCGGGTGTAGATCCGGTTACTGGTGGTTATTATGGCTCTGGTCAGGGTGGTACTGCTGATCCCAGTGGGAGTAATCTTGATACAGACTCTCCCTTTGATGGATTAAATACATCTTTTGACAAAACTATTCCCAATGTCTACGCCATCTGGTCTAATAGCCCACGAAATGTTGTTACGGCCACAGTGGGAATAGGTACTAATCCGGGGACTAGCATAATTTCCGGTATACGCACAGCATTTGGTACTCCTACTGCTACAAGTACCAATGTTGCTCAAACCACTGCACCTGGTCTCACAGGCCCAGGTGCAGTTGGCTCTGTAGCTCTGGATCTGGATTTATTAAATAATGTTACAGCAGGCGATTACTCCGGGACAATCACCGTCACCGCAGCAGCTCCCTAGTTTTCCCAAAATTTGAAGGGGCGAAGAACTGCTGTGGAGATGGCAAATATACAGCAGCTTTCCCCCTCTGCACCTGAAAGCTAGGTTTAACTTAACCCCTGAAATGATCGTGATTGGTTCACAAAATCACATTTCCAGGGGTTTCCCCAACAAAATTGAGGTTCTCACCCAGTAACTCAATTGGCTAGATGCTAAAAATGCACAAACTTGATACAGACAAGTTAGCAATATGTCACCAGATAAGATTATTAAATTTTGGCTTGTAGGTGCAACTTTTCTGATGTTAACACAGCCAGATGTGAAAGCGCAGACTGCATTTTTGGGCAATACTAATCCTACAGAAATTAATCAATTATCTGTACCCCAAACCCTGGTAATTCCCCCTATCACTCAAACAGAAATTCTCCCCGCTAATGTTAGAACTGCTGGTGGTAGTGTTAGTGAAACAGTATCCAGTGAAAGAGACCTTTTTAGTCCGCCGCAGTTTTCCGCTAATCTGATTCGGGAATTTCCCACTTTTTGGAAAATGCGAGTACCTATAGAGCAAGTTGGTTTACTCAGGGCTAAATATGAACTCAGAGGTGCAAATGGTAGTGGTGATGCGGTGAGTAATTTGCAAAACCCTAGTTCTAAATTACCAGTCACCATAGAACCTTTACCTATTAGAGAAATTTCCCGCGATCAGAATAGCAATACAGCTTTAGTTGAGGGAGGCGTGAGGCTAAAAATGGATCTAAGCTCTACTCAATCGGCTGGTGCATATTTAGGTGAGTTAACAGTAACTGTTGATTTAGCCAACTAACTTTTAGTTAATATTTTACTTTTTGTAGTTTAGGGAAAATTGAAGAATAATATGCAATCGTTTCTTAAATTTAACAATATAGCATTAGGGTTGCTCGGAGCTTTAGTATTGGGTATGCCTGCGGCTCAAGCTCTGAATATTGGTGTTAGTCCCTCGCGGATTGAAATAAAAGTTAATAATCAAGGACGTTCGCAATCAATTCGCGTAGTTAACTACAGTTCGGAAACGGCAGAGTTTAAAACTACAGTAAACTCTTGGGTGATGAACGATAAAAATAAACTACAAGAAGTAGCAGGTGATGCACAATCTTTAGCCCAATGGATTGTTTTTACTCCCTCTCAATTTAAAGTTCCCCCTGGTGGATCTCAAACTGTGCGTTTTTCTGTTCGTCCTAAAGTTCAACCATCACCAGGCGAACACCGGGCTATAATTTCTTTTGAAGAAGTTTCTCCTACTCCTCAAGCAGCTAAAGGTTCAGTAAGAGTAGTGGGGAAGGTAGGAGTTGTAGTTTATGCTTCTGTGGGCGAAATTAAACGAATTGGTACATTAAATTCTGTAAATGTAGACACCAAGCCCAACGCTGTAAATGCAGCTTTTGATATTTCTAATCAAGGTAACGGTCATGTGCGGCTAACTGGTCAATATGCAGTCTGGCCTGCGGCAAAATACCCAGGTGCTGAAGCGACAAAACCCATAGCTAATTTAGGCAAACCAGACACAAAAATCACTGAACCTGTTGCCGATATAGGGTTTTTACCATCAACACCAGTGATGCCATCTGATCGGCGGAAAATATTGCTAGAAATTACCAAAAAATTAGCCCCCGGCAATTATGTTTTAGATATTAACGGCGAATTAAATGGTGTGAAAATTGACAAAGGTATACCTTTTACAGTGACAAATGCTCCTGTAGATAATAACCGGAATCAAAATCGCTCAGATTCTCAAAAGCCGAGGAATTCTATCAGAAATTTACCCCGTCGCTAATAAGTTTCTGATTAATTGCCACAAATATTTTGTAAATAGGAAGCCTTTGATGCTACCTATATAATCATGGTGATTTATTTATGTTCTACCAAGCTTACACACCCCCACCAGTAACAGATATTATTCAGTCGGAAGATGGTTCTTGTAAAAGATTAGTGGATGCTAATATTTTACAAGAAAATCGTTCAATAAATCAAACGATCTCCAAGCCTAATCCACCAGAAAGTTTACCAACGGAATTTTCTGGAAAAGTTTTAGATAGAAGTTGTAATCAAATACAAGCTAACGAAGCTAAAGCAGATTTTCAGATTGCTAATGTTGATGAATCTAGCTTAAAATCCGGTGACAACCAAGTAGTCGTCAATAGGGAAACAGCAATCACTCAAGACAACCATTCTGGTGATATACAAAATTCTAATAATCTTGCCAATGATGCTAAAAATCCTATAACAAATGTTAAAGATACTGTAAATAATCCCATAAAGAATGAGCAACTTACTAACAAATTAACTACACAAGATTCTAAAACTGTAGTAGAAAAGAAACCCTCTGAACCAAGTTTAAAGCTTGATAATATCTTGGCTAATGGTAAAACCTTATTGGTAAGTGTCATCAGCCGGGGACAAGAAATTGGTTCTTTAGAAATTTTACCGGAGGGGAATAGTTTATTAATTCCTCTGGATGATTTGGCTAAAATTGCTGGATTAGAAGTTACCAAAAATGGTGATCAAACTCAAATTAAAACACCGCTAGGGATAGTAAATCTCGTAGAAGCAGATTTAAAAAAAGTTGAAGGTATCACATATATTAGTGAGACAGTCTTAAAAGAAAAATTACTGACAGATATAAAATTAAATACTTCAGATTTAGCGTTAAATGTTGATTTTCCTTGGCGTAGAGGTGCTGGAGAATCTCGCGCTCAGGCGGCTGATTTGCAACCTGAAGTTAGACCTCCAAGTAGTGGGTTATCTAGTTTACGCCAGGAATTAAATTATTCTAATAATTCTGGTAATTCCAATTGGAACACTTCTACTCTGTTAGGCGGACGTTTAGCGGGTGGTTCATGGCGTTTAAGGTTAGATAATAATTTTGTTACCAATCCTCAATTAACTGAATATTTTTACTTTAGACGCTCAGGTCGATTTCTTTATCAGGTTGGAAAACAACAACTGAACATAAATCCTGTTTTCTCAAGTTTGAGTCTAACAGGATTGCAATTTGGTTACACCAATCTTCCCGAAACTAGATTTAGTACAAATTACAGTGCATCGGAATTACTTCCCAGGCGTTCTCAACCAAGTCAAGGATTTCGTGGTGTAGTTCCTCCTGCAAGTTTTGTACAGTTACGAGTTGGTGGAGCAATATTTGCTCAACAGCAGGTAGGATTAAGCGGAGAATACGATTTTCCAGATGTACTTTTACCCACAGGTAGAACTAATGAAATTGAACTATGGATATTTGATCGCAATAATCCGAATATACCGATAGAAATTCGTTCTGTATCCCTAAATTCTTCTGATTTGTTATTACCAGCAGGCGGTAATGTGCAGTTAGCTGGTTTAGGTGTGACTGGGAACTGGGTACAAAATAACTTATTAGATGATTTTAGTTCTACTCAAGAGGGTAAGTTTACAGGTTTCTATCAAATACGTCAAGGTATTTCTAATAATTTAACTTTGGAAGCGGGTGTACAGCTACTTCCAGAAACCACTCAAGCTCAAGCTGGTTTTGCTTGGCGTTTAGCTAATCCTTTGATTTTATCTGCAAATGTGGGTACTTCTTCTGGTGAGTTGGGTTACAGAGCAGATTTAGACTTTCAGTTAAAAAACTGGCGGGTTATAGGAGTTTCTGAGTCTTATCCTCAGCGCTATTTTAATTATAGCGGTTATTCTAATACTATTAACAACGATCGCTCTAACCATAGCTTGGATGTCAGCTATAAGTTTAGTAACGATTTCACATTAGGTTTTGTCGCCCGCAGCTACAAAAATCAAAATGATTATACTAACTATATATTGCCAAGTTTTTCCTTAAGGGCAGGGCGGAATTTATTCTTTACAGGCTTACCCAGCTATAACGGCGACTATACATTTAATGCCTCATATCAACCTACCAGAAACACTAGGTTGTTGTTTAATGCTTTTGGAAATGTATACAATTCAAATTTAAGTTACGACTTTAGCCAACAATTTGGATTATCTTTTGGTACTGAATCGGGTGGTGATTTACCTACTAGATATACCTTAACTCTAAATCGCAATGCACAAACTTTATCAGGCTTAAGCTGGCGGCTAGGTTTGGGATATAGAGATGGAGAAATAGGCCCTGTTATAGGTGCTAGTATGCGGCTAATACCGGGTTTATTCGCCAGAATTGATTATCAAGGCATTCCCTCTAGAGCAAGAAACATTTTTGGTAATAGTAATGATGAACGCTTGACAATATCATTAGTATCAGATTTATCATTTGCTGGTGGTAGGGTGTCCCCGGCTGAGTATACCTCAATTGGCAAAGATTCTGGTGCGATCGCCGGGCGTGTAGTTGTCATCGGTGGGAGGAATGGTCTTGACCTGAGTGGGGCTACTATCCGCGTATACAATAAATTTGGTCGTGATGTTGGTGCAACGGAAATTGATAGTCAAGGTAACTTCTTCATAGGTAATTTACGAGAAGGTAACTATCTAGTGCAAATTGACCCTGATGGCTTACCTGTAGAACTAGCTGTGCAGAAAACTTCTATAGTGGCTGAAGTTGCTAGTTCTGCTGTTACTAACTTAAATTTCCCGGTGAGATTAGAGTACGGTATGGCAGGTAAAATAACTGATGCTTCCGGTCAGCCGCTATCAGGGTTAGAATTAGAATTGATTGATGCTCAAGGTAAACGGGTTGCTACAGCAGTGAGTGACGAGTTTGGTCTTTACCGGATAGATGGTATACCTGTTGGTAAATACACACTGCGGGTTCCTCAGCAGGCAAATATAACTAGTAATACAAACTTACCCCAACTTGATGTAGCAATTAGCCAAGATTTCATCTATGGGCAAGATTTGAAATTACCAATTTCCGCCAGCGTCAAGCAAATACCAGATGACTCACAGACACCTAATCCTGAAAAATAGAATTGCCTGGATATAAGGGCAATATGGAAGTAGAGGTGAAAAACTACTCAACTTGATTCTACAAAAGCAATAAACTGACTACCCTTCACCTGCATGGCCGATTTCCATTACCATGTGTATTGTCATCCAAATAAATGGGCTGCATCAGGCTAGCCTGCGAGATCGCCATGCCTAAATCCAAAAAAAGTTCTCATCCGCTCAACTTAAACGATCCGCAATACTATCTTAACCGAGAGTTAAGCTGGTTAGAATTTAATAGTCGGGTTTTACACGAAGCTTTTGACCCGCGCACAAAACTCTTGGAAAGACTCAAGTTCTTAGCCATCTTCAGTTCTAACTTGGATGAGTTCTTCATGGTGCGGGTTGCAGCTTTACAACAGCAGGTAGAAGCCAAGGTTAGCCAGTTAACACCCGACGGACGCACACCCCAACAACAACTGGATGATATTCGCCTCAACCTCATCCCCCAAGTCAAAAAACAGCATCAACATTTTGAGCAAGAAATTAGACCTCTGTTAGCTCGTCATGGTATCCATATTTTTGATTACATTAACTTAACTGCCAAGCAACGCAAATATTTAGATAACTATTTTGAAGACCAAATCTTTCCCGTTCTCACACCCCTAGCCGTTGACCCCAGCCATCCTTTCCCCTACATTTCCAATCTCAGCTTGAATTTGGCTGTGGTGGTGAAAAACCCGGATACAGAAGAGGAATTGTTTGCTAGAGTCAAAGTTCCTAGTGTTCTTCCGCGCTTTTTACCTTTACCACCAGAGTTAGCATATCAAGAAGACGGACAACCAGCAAACTGGATTGGTGTACCATTAGAGCAGGCGATCGCTCATAATTTAGATTCCCTCTTTCCAGGGATGAACATCCAAGAATACCATCCCTTCCGCATTACCCGCGATGCTGACCTCGCCCTCGAAGAAGATGAAGCCGATGATTTATTATTAGCCATAGAACAAGAACTACGTAAACGCCGCATCGGTGGTTCTCCTGTCAGAATCGAAATTCAATCCCAAACCCCAGAACCCATCCGCACTAGATTACTGCAAGACCTAGACCTCGCAGAAGAAGATGTCTACGAAGTCGATGGTCTGTTGGGACTGCGAGATTTAATGTCCTTCCTGTCCCTACCATTACCCGAACTCAAAGACCCACCCCGCCAGTCGGTAGTACCTCCACGTTTACAAAGGTTGCGAGAACCAACTTTAGATCCAGAAGATGGTTTAGAGTTAGAGGAAGGTAAAGACTTTTTTTCTGTAATTCGAGAAAAAGATTTATTCGTCCACCATCCCTATCAGTCTTTTTCCGCCTCAGTCGTGCGCTTCATTACCCATGCAGCCCATGACCCGAATGTGTTAGCCATTAAAATGACATTATACCGGACTTCGGGAGATTCACCGATAGTTAACGCCCTGATTGCGGCGGCGGAAAATGGTAAGCAGGTATCCGTACTGGTAGAACTAAAAGCCCGGTTTGATGAAGAAAATAATATTTATTGGGCGAGAAGATTAGAAAGGGTGGGAGTTCATGTTGTTTATGGTTTAGTCGGTCTGAAAACCCACTGCAAAACCGTGTTGGTAGTGCGGCGAGAGAAAGACCGGATGCGCCGCTATGTACATATTGGGACTGGTAATTATAACCCGAAAACAGCTAGATTGTATACAGATTTAGGATTATTTAGTTGTCGTGAAGAATTAGGCGCGGATATTACAGATTTATTTAATTTTTTGACTGGTTATTCGCGACAAAAATCTTATCGAGAAGTGTTAGTTGCGCCTGTGAATATGCGCGATCGCTTTTTGGAATTAATTCGCCGGGAAATCACCAACGTCCAGAATGGCTCTTCTGGTCGCATTGTCGCCAAAATGAACTCCCTTGTAGACCCGCAAATTATCGCCACCTTGTACGAAGCTTCCCGTGCGGGAGTGCAAATTGATTTAATCATCCGTGGCATTTGTTGTTTGCGCCCTGGAGTCAAAGATATCAGCGAAAATATTCGCGTCATTAGCATTATTGGACGCTTCTTAGAACATTCTCGCATCTATTATTTCCATAACAATGCCCAAGAAGAAATTTATATTGGTAGTGCCGATTGGATGCGTCGTAATTTAGATAGAAGAGTAGAAGTAATTACCCCCATTAGAGATGCAGATATTGCCAAAGATTTGCAAGAAATCTTAGGCATTCTGCTAGCAGATAATCGTCAAGCTTGGGATTTGCAACCAGATGGTAGTTATATTCAACGCCGTCCAGGGGAAGATTGTCCCGAAACAAATTCACAAATCACTCTCATGAATATGGCACTACGTTCTACGGGAATAACTACAAATCTCCTTGATGCGCCAAAAAATTCTACATATACAGACAGTTAAATCAATACAATTTCTTCATAAATATTAGTTTTTCACAATTTCTCTAATTAATCTTTATAGTTTTCCCAGGATTATTCAACCATAGGATAGAGTAATTGTTGGCACGCATTCCCATAAACTGTAAGAATTACCCTATTCAATTTTCCCTGGGAATGTTAATGTTCTCCTGTGAGTCCTCTACCTTAAAGGTTCTAGTGGTTGACGATCATGAACTTACTCGTTTGACCCTAAAACTAGCTTTTTCTGGTCAAGAAAACATTCAAGTAGTGGGTCTAGCCAGTAATGGTCAAGAAGCTATAGAAATGGTCATAAACCACCATCCTGATGTTATAATTCTAGATTTACAAATGCCCGTTATGGATGGCTGGATTGCTTCTGGTCATATTAAAGCCATCTCTCCCCATACACAAATACTAGCTTATTCGTCAGTAGAAGATGCACATCTTCTCGATAGAAATACAACCCCTAACTTTGATGATGTTTGTAAGAAAGATGTGCCGACTAAAGAGCTGATTGCTTTAGTGAGACAATTGGGACAGCGTGCAGGCAATGCGTCTGCTGCATAATAACTGCATCTACTATGGTGTCATAGTTGAAAAATGGGGACTTGGGAAAATTTTATTATTTAGGAGCGTCGGTAAAATCGTAGTAGCACCGACGCAATTTTTATAGTTGGGAACAAAAGGAAGTCAACTAACATCAAATAGGCGCTTATTAACTGCCTGTATATAGATAAAACCTGCGGATGCAGGTTGAAAATTTTATATTTAATTATTGCCTGTGTCTGGAATTGTGCGTCTGTATTCTTCAATTAATTCATCGAGTTCTTCCAAAGCTTGATTCACATCAACTCTTAATATTCCCAAGTTTGGCCGTTCTAACAGGCTCAGTAAATACTCACGTTTACTTTGAACGGCTGTAATTCGTTGTTTGAGAGTTTGCAGATCCATTATTTTATATCCTCAAAAATCGCTTCAGATTTAAAGTTAACCCAAAAACGGCACGTCATGTAGCTGGCTGGGGTGAGAAATTGTATTCAGTACTTACGCAACTGGCACAGCGCGATTGCTAATTAATAGTATTAATGTACTATAAAAACTGGCGTACTCAGAAGGTATTGCGGAAATTCGTCATAGTTAGGACTTACGCAAGTGTCATCCTCAAATTAAGTGTAGGCTGCGTCAGCCCCAATAATGTCGTACACATTCTGTGGATTTTTCACATCTGACGCACCCTACCCCAAGTGCCAGTTGCGTAAGTCCTGATTGTGGTGACATACTGCCGTTCCGGGTAGGCGAGAGGCTTTTTTTGTTCAAGCTAAAAAACATATTATGAAGTTAATATCAAGCAATTGCCCAGTTAGTGAATTTTTATTAAACATTTACGTAACTGTCTTAAGAATCCTTGCATTTTGTTAAAAAGCGTGAAATATTAGAACAATGAAGCGTGCTTTCAATCACCTTCAAGCGGTTTCCACTAAAGCATTTGTCACATTAGACACTTTAAGCAAGGCACTCCATGTGCTGCTGCGATAACATACTGCCTCAGTCTCATGTCTTGAGGCAAACGTTATTGTGCGCCTGTTGTCTTTTAGGTTGACAAAGCCTGCACTCATTCATTTTAACAATCTGCATAAAAAATCTTGGCGATGATTGTCGCATGATTTTTTATGCGGAAAAAAGCTTGCTCATTTGTTATTGTTGTCTCACATCAGAGGAAGATATGTTTCTGACAAAACGATTATTCTTGGGTGCTTTGGCATTATCTTTAATGAGTTGGACTAGTTATTCATCCAAAACTTTAGCCAATTCTCAACTATCTACAAAGCCTGTAAAAGAATCTTACACTGTCAGCCTAGTAAATACTCTTCTAGATCCTCTTCTAAACCCTTATAAATGCCCTACCAAATTAAGAGTTATTAACGCTGCGGTTGCTACTGCATCACCAGTTGATGTCATTGTCAACGGTAAAAAAGTTTTGGAGAATGTAAATTTTCGTCAAGCTAGTAAATATGTAGATGTAACACCAGGAAATATTCAGGTAAGTTTTGTGCAATCTGGTACTAGCAGTACAATTGCTCAGAGAACCTTTACAGGAGCGCCTAATAGTGCTTATACAGTAGCGATAACAGGATCACTACAAGGCCCTTCAGGTCAACCATTATTTAATCAATCACCCTTTGTGATTCCAGAGGATTTAACACAGCCTAATCCTGGTAAATTTAAAGGACGTTGGTATCGCTTTTCGGAAACTAGCGCTGTTATAGATTTCCGCATTAGCAAATCCTCTAGCCCAAATGTAGATGAAACTCGGATCACAGACCTGACACCCAAAACTGCTATTCCTTACCCAGAACTTACGGCTGGTACATATAACTTCAATCCAGTTCTACCTGACCAATTTAACCCATTAATCAATAATGCCTTCAACCCACCAGTCACAGTAGAAGTTGCGAATCAACAAGTCCCGGCCGGAGTCATTTTTGATGTAATTGCTACAGGTAATGGCTTAGGCCAAGCACCTAACTCACTGCTACTCACAACTGCTACAACACAAACAGCGGCTCCTGATGCTAATGGGTGTTATCAGATTGTGCAGTAAGCAATACCAGCCAGAGAAATCTTATTTAATTTTTGAAAAAACCTGATAACTATTGAAGCGGAAGCGGCTGATTCCATCAGACCCGCTTCCGTTGCTATTAATGGGGCTTGATCTGAGATATAGCAGGGGACAAGTGATAGATAATATCAAGTTCGGCTAATTACTTATAATATGGTTGTTTTGGTCGGTAATTGGTAATAGCTAATAGGTAATTGTTGTGAGCCATTACCGATTACCGATTACCTATTACCAGCCCCCAATATATGATAAGTATTTAAGCGGACATGATATCAAACATCAATCAAGGACTTTATACATATATTTGCTTAAATGTCAACCTTAATTGTGCCAGTTTAAGGTGCGTTTGCCCTGTCCTCTGTCCCCTATCCCCTATTCCCTCTTAACGATGATAATAAAACTAATGTGTTAAGAATTTATACTATCTCAGATTATGTTACGCAAAATCTCTCTGGGAACACTTGGTTTAAGCGTTGGTAGCATATTAACCCTCATTGGCTTCGTTGCTTATGCGGCAAATAATGCCACACTCAACTTAGTGGGATTTTTTTACGGTTTCCCCCTACTATTGGGAGGGCTAGCACTCAAAGCTAACGAACTCAAGCCCATACCTTTCAGCGAAGCGACAACGCCATCAGTGTTACTCTTGCGCGAACAGCAAGCAACGGTGACTCAAAACAAAATTCGTAATGATATCATGCGATATTGTTACGGACAAGATGCCCATTTAGACGGGGCGCTATCTTACTTGGGTTTAAGTCCTACAGATGAAGAAAGACCAATAGTTACAGGTTTACGAGAAACAGAAACTAATGGTGCTTATACTCTCATCTTAGAATTTGAGTCGCCGGAAATATCACTGGAAGAGTGGCAGCAAAAGCAAGAAAAAATGACCAAATACTTTGGCCCTGGAGTTGAGGTGAAAATTACTCAAGTAGGTGAAGACGAAATTGAATTAGCACTAATTACTTTGATTAATCAAGAGTCTACAGCCATTATAGGACTTACGCATTGACAGAAAGTTGATACTATGCAGTCAATCCCAACTTCTGTGTTAGGTGTTCTAAAATAAAGTCACGAGCTACTTGAAGAGATAAATTCCTTTGGACTTCATACCAGTTTTCAATTAAATCTTCAGAGCGCATTAATTCCAATTGAGTAAAAGCTCGGATTGCGCTAAAAAAGTGAGTTTTAATTGCCTCTGATGTTCTCACCATGAATCGTCCAATACCACAGACTTGCTTGATAGCTCTGTGGTAGCACTCAATGCCCCAATGTATTGAATGCAATTCCTTAAATTCGGTTCTAGAAATTGCAGAAAGTGCATCTTCTTCAGGAGTGTACATAATGTAGTATCTGGAAGTTTCGTTTTTGAAATTTCTGAGAAATACTTTCACTTGACCAAAATTTTTTAGATACACTATTAAGCCCGATTCAGGAATTTCTAAATTTTGAACTTGAGTAAAATTTTTCCCATCAACTGAACATGAGCGATTTTTGGCTATTCCCGTTAAAAACCCTAACCCCTTGTCTTTAAAGAATTTCAGGTTTTTTTGGCTCGAATACCAAGTATCAGAAGTTACTGTTTTTGGACTTAAACCCCAATTCAAAACCTCGGCAATCATTTCTTGTAAATAATCATTCTTCGTCTTTCCCTCCTGTTTGTTATAAATGCGATAATTGACAGGCACAGATTTACCTGCTAAGTCCGT
>NZ_JACJSG010000060.1 GCF_014697625.1 Anabaena azotica FACHB-119
CGGTACGCCGGAGGTTATCAAAAACGCCTGTGGAGAACTTGTAAGTCCTGAAGTAATTCCGGCAGAGATCGTTGAAGCAGGAATCACGCGACTTCAAGTCCTGTGAGGTTCAATTAAATCTCCAGTCCAAGACATATCAGAAGTGACATTAAGTGGTGCATAAGATTGAGCAAAATAATCGAACGAAAGTGAATAGGTGAAACCAGGTGACAAGGTTATGTCTTGGTAGAGTACAATTGATCCTTGACCATTTTGGTCGCTAACGATATATTGGTTACCTTGTGTTGCTAAATCAATTTGAAAACCACTTATTGGAGATGTTCCTCCAGTTGTGATATAGAAATTGCCATCGCTGCCACTTTCTGATATTACAGTCCATCCTGTAATCCCATTTTCAAAACTTCCATTGTTCACAAACTCTAGTGCTTGTGATGGATTTGTTCAACTCCCAAATATTGTTGCAGTTAAGGTAACGGTTAGTAATTGCTTCTTCATTGAAATTATCTCCGGTTGCATTTGTAGTTAAAGTAATTATTTCCAACAAACATTGTGAAAGTATTGCACAGCTTTAGCTATGACTACCTACTAAGACCTCAATTCTAGGAAGCACTGGCAAAAACAGATGTGGCGTTTCACTATCACCTAATTTACGGCTGAAAGCGCGAACGCCTTGATATGCTTCCGTCTTAATACACTCCATTAACTTAAGAAGTGCTATGGAAGCAGCATAAACTTTGTGAAATCACTTATCTATAATAAGTATACGTTCACTATATGCGTCAATAGACAGATAATAAAAAATTAGATATTTGCGTATGTATAAATTATAAACAATATTAGATTTTTAATGTATGAGACTTTAAATATAGTTATCACAATATTTATACGGTAAATACTAGCCTAAATTAGAATTTACTTAATAAAGTTACCTTCAAAGTTAAGCATTTGCACTTAATTGAGTGATAACCCTCTTGAGGGTTTAGATTAAAACCTATTTTGTCAACTACGTAAAATACTCAAAGTACTTAAAATAAAAATAATTTTGTCTTATGTAAGGAGGCGAACGACACTCACCTACTTTCTCCTCTATGGAATTATTTTTAATAGGACTTACGCAAGTGTCATAATCAAACTAACTGTAGGGTGCGTCAGCCCCAAGAATTTTGTAAACATTCAAGGATTTTCCACATCTGACGCACCCTACCCCAAGTGCCAGTTGCGTAAGTCCTGTTTAATATTAAACCCCTTTTTCCTTGTCTCTACTCCCCTACTCTACCTCTACTTGTTGACTTTTCCCTTAAGTTGACATAGATGCACAGATGTGATCCCCTAGCCATATATCTGTCGGAATTTTTTCAAATTGGTATTACGGCTAATAGATAACTCAAATCGTTATCTGTTAACCATTCTTAGTTACAGCTATAGAGAGGAGTTGTAAAAATCTGTTAAATTTACCTTAAATTCTCCCTTAAGGTTATTGCCCTAAAAACCTTAAGTAAATATTAAGAAAAGAATTTTGTTACTTAATATACAGTATTTTCTTGCTTTTAAATTTTGAATACAAGGATACCTTTCAGCAAGTTTCTAATAGATGTTCCTGATCTATCTCAAAGCATTAGCCTTGGGGATCAGTAAATATCGATAAAACCTTGTCTGAATACATGGACTCAATATATCCCAAGTAAGATGGTAAATCTACCAAAATACGAGGATAATGATATAAGTGATTAAAGTTGCTCAAATGTAAAATATTACTTAAATAAACAGCCTTAGTTAAATTTGGTTGTTAATTTAGACAAACCAAAACATTTTTTGGTTCGATTTAGTAAATATTCTTCCAGTAGTTAAAACCAGGGATTTTTCAATGCAAATAACACAAAAAATTTACTGCCCTAATTGCGGTAATAATGCTGAACGTTATTATCTATCTGATAGTGAATTAACAAGGACACAATGCCGTAGTTGTGATTACTTGATGATTAGTTGCACCCGCACGGGTAGAGTCATTGAAGCTTATGCACCTGGTATTCATGCACATCGTTAAAGATTAAACATTGCTTTTTAGTCATTGCAAATTTGTTATTACATTTAGCAGTGCAGAGATTTAATAACAAAAAATCTCTTGATGTGGTTAAGTGAGTTTATTAGGTGTGAGAAGCTTAACCTCCTAATTTAACTTTTACTTCCCTCAATCAGTAACTTTATATTCTCTGTGTCTTTGTGCCTCTGTGGTTTAAGCCTATTTAAATTCACCACAGAGGCTCAATTAATTATTATTCTTTCAGACTGTAGGTATTGAAAACCCTTATGCCTCGTATCAACAGACAACCTTGGTGTGTAAGTTCTGATTAGAAAACTTTGCACAAATGATTTAATCAATATACGTAAAGAATTTCGTAGCAAAGAGGTGATACTTGCATAAATGATTTATATTATCAATAGTATTAAAAATACAGAATTGATTTGATTGTATAAGCTGATTAATTACAAAATAGCAATTGTATTGTTAATTACAAATTAATAATTGGTAGATGTTGCTATTGCACAATTAAATAATTTGTATAGTGAATATACTAAAATAGCTAGAAAAGATACATTATAAAACGCAAACTTTTGCTGTCCAAAATATTTTCATAAAATGTTGTAATTACTTTTGACAACTATTAAAAAAATCCTTAAGCTAATAGATAGGTCTCACCAAGTAGTCAACAGCCATTTTGTTAGGTAAATTAAAAATCGCTGTTGCAGCGTATCAGCATGAACAAATAAATTAAGCTCAATCATTGACTATAAATAATAGCCTCATCAAATTTGTTGAGAACAAAGCTGATACTGGCGTGACCGGACTTCGCCACGTAAATCTAATAAATAAGAGGGAAAAAATTAGGAGATAAAGGGATGAACAGACTACCAGAGTCAAAATACTTCCCCTTCTTACTTCCCCTTACTGATAAACAAATTCCGGTCATTGGTGGCTGCATATTTTTGATGTGAGTAATGCCGATCATTGAAGTTTAGCTACGGTGCAGTAGATATGTCTAGGAGAGGACAATGCTTGATTTTCTTACATCTTTGAACGACCATAATTTGCCATATCCAGATACGATACATCCCATCGTTGTTCACTTCGTGATTGCGATGGTAGTGTTTGCTTTTGCTTGTGATGTAGTTGGTTATTTCACTGGTAAAACTCGCTTATTTGAGGTGAGTTGGTGGAATATGTTCGTGGCCACGATCGCTATTTTTATTGCCATTATCTTTGGTCAATTTGAAGCAGGCTTGGCGAAACCCTACGAAGTAGCGAAATCAGTCTTAAATCTGCACACCTTACTTGGCTGGTCACTGTCGGGAATTATCGCCGTCCTCACAGCATGGCGCTATGTCATCCGTCTACGCAACCCCCAAAAAATCCCCTTTTATTATTTGGGTGCTGGGTTGCTATTAACTATGATTGTTGGTTTGCAAGTATATCTCGGTGATGAATTGGTGTGGGTATATGGACTGCACACCGTACCAGTTGTTGAAGCGGTAAAAGAAGGAATCTTGCCATGAACCCAGAACTAATTGATCAATTAAACGTCCAACTCGGCCCCAACGGTCTACCCTACACCATTCCCATTCACCCAAACCTAGTTCACTTAACCTTGGGCTTATTCATCATTGGCATTACCTTTGATATCGTCGGCGTACTCTTCCCTTGGCAAAAATGGGTATTCAAATTTTTGGCAATTACTGTAGAACGGGATAACTTCTTTGACGTTGGCTGGTACAACATGGTAGGTTCCACCATCGTCACATTTTTCACAGTAGCCGCCGGCTTTTATGAAATGTTCCTAGCCGCGCCAGCACCAGATATCAAAAGTGACTGGGGATTACAAGCCATGCAAACCATGATGTGGCATGGCGTAGGTGGAGTATTTCTTTTAGGTTTAATTGCTGTCATGACCTTATGGCGGGCATGGCAACGCTACGTCTGGTCGGAAGGCGAAGACAGACAAGTGCAATTGCCCTATTTAGTAGCCGGCATAGCCATCATGTTTATCATGTACCTCCACGGCACATTAGGAGCGCAATTAGCAGCCGAATTTGGCGTACACAACACAGCAGATAGCTTGTTGCGCTTGGGTGAAGACCTCAACACCATGCTGAAGTAGTCTTCAAAAGACTGAGGTTAGAGAAAAGCATAGTCAGGTATACCCAATCCAGAACTAATTACCAATTACCAATTACCAATTACCAATGACCCACAACTATGATGATCCGTAAGCTATACAACATATTTACATTGATAATAGGCGCGATCGCCGTGACCTATACCAGTTTTTGGCTAGGCGAACAGTCCTATTCCTGGCTACCTCCACAAGCGGCTGCCGAATCTCGCTTAATTGACGATTTGTTCAGCTTCTTGGTAACTGTGGGTGCGTTCATCTTCCTTGGTGTTACTGCCACTCTCTTCTATTCCCTACTCTTCCATCGGGCGGCGCAATATGACTACAGCGACGGCCCTCACATTGAGGGTAATATCGCCTTAGAAGTAGTTTGGACAGCTATCCCCATTTTTTTGGTATTTTGGATTGCTAACTATAGCTACCAAGTTTACGAGCAAATGGGCATTCAAGGCCCTACAGCCTTGGTACACCTGCATAACCCGATGGGAATGGAATCAGCTTACGCAGCCACCGAAGAGGCTATAGCTGAACCCGAAGAACAGATTGATGTAATTGCGAAACAATGGGCTTGGGTATTCCACTATCCTGACAAGAACGTTACCAGTACCGAACTGCATTTACCAAGCGATCGCCGTGTCAAATTAGCGCTACATTCCGAAGATGTCCTCCACGGCTTCTACATCCCCGCTTTCCGCCTCAAGCAAGACATCATCCCCAACCACAAAATTGATTTTGAATTTACCCCCATCCGCGAAGGTAAATATAGCCTCACCGACTCCCAATATAGCGGTACATACTTCGCCACCATGCAGGCCAATGTGGTGGTGGAATCCCCCGAAGAATATCACAAATGGCTAACCAAAGTAGCCGCCCACAGACCAGGTACAGCCTACAACCAAGCTGCTGCTGAATATGCCCAAAGCATCACTCAGCCAGTCAAAACCGGCTGGCCCACAGTTGCACCCGCCCCCGCACCTTTGGTTAATTACCCAGGCTAAAGCAATTCGCAATTACCACAAGATGAATCAAACAAACACTTCTTCCCCCACACCCCTACACCCTTACACCCCTACACCCCTATATCTATGACAAACATCCCCATAGATAGGCTGAATCTCCCTGTAGAAAAGCCTCAACATGAATTTCCCGGAGGCTGGAAGCGATATTTCAGCTTTAGCACCGACCACAAAGTCATCGGTATTCAATACCTCGTCACCTCCTTTGTCTTCTTCCTCATTGGCGGTATCTTCGCCATGATACTGCGGGGAGAACTCATCACCCCCGAATCAGACCTGATTGACCGCACCGTATATAACGGAATGTTCACCATGCACGGCACAGTCATGCTGTTCTTGTGGACATTCCCCTCCCTTGTGGGACTAGCTAACTACCTAGTACCCCTAATGATTGGGGCGCGGGATATGGCTTTTCCTCGCCTCAACGCCGCCGCCTTCTGGATGGTTCCCGTAGTGGGGATTCTCTTGATGGCTAGCTTCTTTGTCCCCGGTGGCCCAGCCCAAGCTGGTTGGTGGGCTTATCCTCCAGTCAGTCTGCAAAATCCCACAGGGAACTTAATCAACGGGCAAGTAATTTGGCTATTGGCGGTAGCTATTTCCGGTGTGTCTTCAATTATGGGGGCGGTTAACTTCGTTACCACCATCGTCAAGATGCGTGCGCCGGGAATGGGCTTTTTTCGGATGCCTCTATTTGTTTGGGCAGTATTTAGCGCCCAGATTATCCAATTGTTTGGCTTACCAGCCCTAACAGCAGGCGCAGTCATGCTGTTACTCGACATTACCGTGGGGACTAGCTTTTTTGACCCCAGCAGAGGCGGAAATCCAGTGATGTTTCAACATTATTTCTGGTTCTATTCCCACCCTGCTGTTTACGTGATCATTCTCCCCGTTTTCGGTATCTTCTCGGAAATCTTCCCTGTCTACTCTCGTAAACCTCTGTTCGGTTACAAAGTAGTTGCTATTTCCTCCCTGTTAATTGCTGTAGTCAGCGCCATTGTATGGGTACACCACTTATATGTCAGTGGTACACCTGCTTGGATGCGGATGTTTTTCATGCTGACAACGATGTTAGTATCCGTCCCCACAGGTATTAAAGTATTTGCTTGGGTAGCCACCGTCTGGGGCGGAAAAATCCGACTCAACACCCCCATGCTATTCGCCTTGGGTGCGCTAATTCTATTCGTCTTCGCGGGTATTGTCGGCATTATGCTTTCTTCTGTACCCGTTGATGTTCATGTCAACAATACCTATTTTGTAGTCGGACATTTCCACTATGTCCTGTTTGGAACCGTAACAATGGGTCTGTATGCAGCCCTCTATCACTGGTTCCCCAAAATGACTGGCAGAATGTACTACGAAGGCTGGGGTAAGTTGCACTTCTGGTTGACATTCATCGGTACTAACCTCAACTTTTTCCCTATGCACCCATTAGGGTTACAAGGGATGTTGCGCCGAGTTTCTTCCTACGCCCCAGAATATGAAGGTTGGAATATTATTGCTAGTCTTGGTGCATTCTTATTAGGTATGTCCACCTTACCCTTCATCTTTAATATGGTGGTTTCTTGGATGCACGGCGAGAAAGCACCGGATAACCCTTGGCGGGCGATTGGTTTGGAATGGTTGGTATCTTCTCCCCCACCCGTAGAAAACTTTGAAGAAATCCCCACCGTTATTTCTGAACCCTACGGCTACGGCAAATCAGAACCATTGATAAAAGAGAGGGGTATAGGGGTATAGGGGTGTAGGGGTATGGAGGTATGGGTGTTTAAAACCCTCAAACCCTCAAACCCTCAAACCCTTACACCCTCAAACCCTCAAACCCTTACACCCCTATTTCTCCAATGAACGAATCAGAAATAGTAAGAGCTTACTTACTGATTCGCATTGATGGAAGACGGGAGTAATAATGTGCGATGGAGCTAGTTCAACACGAATAGACAATAATAAATGTGTTTCTAGCTCTTTTAAAGAACCCTGGGCAATATACAAAAATTGCGTATACTCACCTCTTGTTCTTCGCCCGTAGCCTTCCGCAATATTAGCTGGAATTGATGCCGCAGCTCGTCGAATTTGTGAAATCATTCCGTAAGTTTCTTCTTTGGGAAATGCTTTTGTTGCTTTGTAACAAGATTCTGCAAGATTCATTCCCTCTTGCCAAACCTTCAAATCTCGATATGACTGCATCAAAGGCTCTGTAATTCCATAAACGCTGATTTGTTATAGCTCAAGTTCAATGAAATTGCCTAGCTTTTCTCAAATCTTTATACCCTTACACCCCTACACCCCTACACCCTTATGGACAGTTCTCTTTCACACGATGAGCTTCATCACATCACTCATGAACATGGCCATGATGAAGAAGGCAATAAAATGTTCGGTTTTATTGTCTTCCTACTATCAGAAAGTGTCATTTTCTTAAGCTTTTTCGCTGGTTATATTGTCTATAAAACCACCAGTCCTAACTGGCTACCAGTTGGTGTGGAAGGCTTAGAAGTGACAGCCCCAGCAATTAATACAGTTGTGTTAGTTGCTAGTAGCTTTGTGATTTATTTCGCAGAAGTCGCCCTCAAACGCAACAATATTTGGGGCTTCCGTGGCTTCTTGTTAGCAACAATGGCTATGGGTAGCTACTTTTTGCTAGGACAAGCCATTGAATGGAAGAGTTTGGAGTTTGGCTTTACTGATGGCGTATACGGCGGAATGTTCTATCTGTTAACAGGGTTCCACGGTTTGCACGTTTTCACCGGGATTTTGTTACAGTTGATGATTTTTGTGCGATCGTTTATTCCTCATAACTACGATACAGGTCACTTTGGCGTAAATGCAACTTCTTTGTTTTGGCACTTCGTTGATGTAATCTGGATTGTGTTATTTATCCTTATTTATATTTGGCAGTAGTACCAAAATCTAATAACAAAATATCTCGCTAGTGGGAAAATTAATGTCTCGCTAGCGAGTTTTTCATTAGGCGATCGCTAGAAGATTACAATACAATTAGCATAGGTGAGTTTAGCTAAGAGATTATTTATAAAGTAAACCTTAAAATGTAGTAGCTTGTCTAATCTAAAATGTGGCAATAGGTTTCATCTCTAATACCAATTCAAAAAATATTTGCCACACATCAATGATCTGTAGGGGCGCACAGCTGTGCGCCCCTACCCTCATCTGCGTTTATCTGCGTCCATCTGCGTTCAATTTTCGCCAAACCTATTGCCACATTTTAGCCTTGCCAATCCACTACAGTTATTTAAATATGGCTTGAATATTAACTATTGTAAGGACAAGGCGATGCCTGCGTCCTTACTCTTAGTAGTTCGACTGATGAAACTAACTATGTCGCTTAATTGTATAGCAGTCGTCAGATAGATTAGGAAATCGATAAATCACAACCCATAGAGCAACTAGCTTTTGAGTTTGTTTCCCGTCGCCTATCCCCTGCTATATTTGCCTAAATATTTCAGGCTTATCTGAAGCGGGTATGGTTTCGCCGATTTTGTTTATGTCTAGCCACTGCTTTACGCTTTTCTTTTTCCAATGGCGTTTCAAAGTGGCGTTTTTTTCTCATGTCTTGGAAAATTCCTGCTTTGGAAACTTCCCGTTTGAATCTCCGTAATGCTGACTCAATCCCTTCATTCTCTCCTAAAACTACTTGTGTCATTCTCATTCCTCCTCTTGATGGATGAATAGTTCAGAACCTACGCAAGGAAACCTTGCACTTTGAAAGGGTGTCAAGGCGTAGGGGTGTATAAACACTTATACCCTTACACCCTTATACCCCTGCACCCTTGAGCAAATTTTTTATTTTTCTTTTTTATGCGTAAGTCTTCTAGCTAAAGACCGGAGACAAAGCAAAAAACAATCCAGCAGATTCGAGCCTTGGCTATATCTGCTGGAGACTCTAAAGGTTATGTTTCAGCAAAAGGCTTTAGTAACTGCGGCGGTTTCCACCACCACCACGGTTATTATTGCCCCAACCGCCACCGCCACCGCCACGGGAAGAACTTCTTTCTTCACGGGGTTTAGCCTTATTAACTTTTAAATCGCGTCCCATCCATTCAGCACCATCAAGTGCCTCAATGGCAGCAGTTTCTTGCGCTTCTGTTTCCATTTCCACAAAAGCAAAACCACGAGGACGGCCTGTTTCACGGTCGGTTGGTAACTGAACGCGGCTAACTTTTCCGTACTCTGCGAAGGCCAGCTTTAGGTCTTCTTCTGTAACTTGGTAGGATAAGTTACCGATGTAAATTGACATACAATGTCTCCGAATTCAGAAAATGTAGAGAGTTAAATTCGGAGAGATACTTTTTATAAATCAAAATGAGTCACTCAGCCGAAGATAATTCTTATAGACTCAACTATAGCACAGCTAGTAAATGTTGGCAGGACTTAACATAGCTTTGTAATTCGTAATTGTTGAGTAGGGGCAGGGGGCAGGGGGCAGGGGGCAGCTGACAGGGGGCAGGAGGCAGGTAGGAGGTTTTTATGATTTTTGACGTGACTTATAGAGTCAAGCTGATGGTGTCTCGAACTGGGCTAAGATTTTTTCTGCTTCTTGGCAAAGTTTTTGGTGATACTGACCGTTACTAGCTAATAAGCCACCCCATTGATTGATGTCGCCTGTGTTATATCGTAATTCCGTGCCGTCAAAATGGGTGAATTTACCTCCGGCTTCGGTTAAAATTAATTCTGGTGCAGCAATGTCCCAATCTTTAGGGGCAGACTTACCAGAAAGGGAAATGTAAACCTCAGCTTGTTGTTCTAGAATGGTGGCGATTTTGCAACCTACGCTACCCACAGATTTCTGGTTGTGAAAGGGCAGATGTGCTAATAAATACTCTAACCTTTGATTGCGGTGGGAACGACTGACAACTATGGTTAAATCCTCTAGCCGCTTGCTGGCATCTTTGAGTGATAGTTCTAATGGATGCGCGTCTGTACGAGTTTCGACAAATGTACCACCATCTTTGGTAGCGTAATATAATTTTCCTGCTTCTGGGATGGCTACTACTGCTAGGACTGGTCTATGTTCTTTAACTAAAGCGATGTGAACTGCATAGTCCCCAGTTTTTTCGATAAAGTCGCTTGTCCCATCTAACGGGTCGATGATCCAAACCCAATTTTTGTTGTGATTTAATTCTGATTGATAGGTTTCTTCGCTGATGTAAGCAAAATCTTCTTGCCCTAATGCTGCTTGTAAATTTTGTAAGATGTATTGACTGACAGTAACATCAGCAACGGTGACTGGCTCATTCTGCTTATACTGTACATTAAGATTTGTGTCTTTTGCTGTGCCGTGATAGTAGGATTGTAATATTTCGGCTGCACCCCAGCCAACAGTACGAGCGATCGCTAGTATTTCTGGTAAGTCTTTCATTCTACATCCATCCAACGGCGCGTACCAAAATGTTTACAAGCATTAGCTGCGATTTGACTCGCTTTTTCTAGGGCTGTGGGGAAGGGACTGGGGACTGGGGGAGATTGTAAGATGTAATGGCAAAAAGCACCGTGAAAGATATCTCCAGCGCCTAATGTGTCTACTGGTGTAATAGTGGGTACAACTACAGTACCACGTTGACCGCAATTTAGATATTCTATTGGCTTTTCTCCGTGGGTGATGGCGATGTGAGGTATTCCCAAGTTGTGGAGGTAGGTAAAAACTTCTTCGCCAGAACTACAGTTAGGGGGATAAAAGTTGGCTGAACAAACGGCGTAATCTACTAATGGTAAGATTTGCTCAAACCCAGGTTTCCAGCTACCGCCATCAATGACTATAGGTATATTCTTGGCTTTAGCCATTTGCGCTATGACAGAACTGACCGTCATCTGATGCCCATCAATCAGTACGATATCGATATTATGTAAGATATCTGCTGGGATAGAGTTACTATCGGCTTGAGTTTTGACAGCATTGATAGAAATAACAGCCCTTTCTCCAGTGGATTGGGTGACAATAATTGAGGATACAGGCGGTGGTGTATTCATAGTAGAATTAAGGTCGGCGATCGCAATTTGATATTGGGTCAAATCACTCCGAATTAGTTGTGTCATCGGATGGGAACCAACCACACTCAACAATTTGGCTTGATTACCTAAATAACTAAAAGTTACAGCCGCGTTGGTAGCCGGGCCGCCTGCTGCTACAGTGTAGTCAGTGGCTACCAGTTTTTGATTATTTTGAGGTGCAGATTCAGCTAAATAGATAAAATCTAATGTCACCAAACCCACAAATAAACCATGATTTGTCATTAGTCATTAGTCCATAGTCAACAGTCCATAGTCCATAGTCCAAGGTAAAGTTTACAGGCTTTTCCCTTTCCCCTTTCCCCTTTCACCTTTCCCCTTTTCTTCTCCTCATCAATGCAAACTGACCCTAAACCCAGCACATTATATATAGTCGGTACACCGATTGGTAATTTGGAGGATATCACCTTTCGGGCGGTGCGGATTTTGCAAAATGTAGATTTGATTGCGGCGGAAGATACGCGCCACACTGGGAAGTTACTGCAACATTTGCAGGTGAAAACGCCACAAATCAGTTACCATGAGCATAATCGTAGCAGTCGTATTCCAGAGCTATTAGAGCATTTGCATGGTGGTAAAGCGATCGCTGTTGTGAGTGATGCCGGTATGCCGGGAATTTCTGATCCTGGTTATGAATTGGTGAAGGCTTGTGTGGAGGCGGGAATATCGGTAGTGCCTATTCCAGGTGCAAGTGCGGCAATTACGGCGTTGAGTGCGGCGGGACTCCCAACGGATAAGTTTGTGTTTGAGGGTTTTCTCCCCGCGAAAGGTCAACAAAGACGAGAATATTTAGAGGTTTTGGAGACAGAAACCCGTACTTTAATTTTCTATGAATCGCCGCATCGTTTGCGAGAAACTTTACAAGATTTAGCACAAGTTTGGGGAAGCGATCGCCAAATTGTTCTAGCTAGGGAGTTAACTAAATTATATGAGGAATTTTGGCGGGGAAGTATTGGGGATGCGATCGCCCATTACCAACAACGAGAACCCCAAGGTGAATATACAGTTTTAGTAGCCGGAAAACCACCCAGTCAACCCTTACTAACCGAAGAACAATTAAAAGCGGAATTGCAACAATTAATTAGTCAAGGAATATCGCGATCGCAAGCTAGTCGTCAACTGACAAAATACACTTCTCTCAATCGTCGTCAAGTTTATCAAATAGCTCTGTCTATAGTTATAAATCGTGAAGAATAATAAAAGGGAAGAGGTTACAGGGGACAGGTTATAGGATTGGAAGTTTTTTGCTATCAATATTTGATGTTGATATCAATTAAAAAAATCCGACCCATACACAATATACTATAGCCCGAATCAACGTAAGTCGGAAGGTTTTCGCGGCCCGGATTTTTTTGTAGTTCTGGGAACCCAACGCCGTCCGCGTAAAAGTTGGGTTGTTTGGCAAGAAGGTGGAAATTATCCCAATGTCATTATAGAAGTATTATCAGATTCTACCGCCACCACTGACAGGGGTTTAAAAAAGCAAATCTATCAAGACACATTCCGCACACCAGAGTATTTCTGGTTTGACCCTGATACTTTGGAATTTGCTGGCTTTGTGTTGATGGCTGGTAAGTATCAACCAATGGAAGCAAATTCCCAAGGTTGGTTATGGAGTCAGCAACTAGAGTTATATTTGGGTGTCGTAAAGATTTATTAAAAATATATTCATATATACCCATATATACCCAATTAATATAATATGGTTGTATGAAATTATCAGAATATGCAAAAAAAGCAGGAGTAAGTTATAAGACAGCACATCGTTGGTGGAAAGCAGGTCAGTTAAGGGGTTATCAAATCCCAGCAACTGGCACAATTATTGTGGAAACCGACGAACCAGTGGAGGTGGAACCAGTAGCATTAATCTATGCGAGAGTTTCGTCTGCTGAGGCAAAACCAAACCTAGAAAGGCAAGCCACAAGATTGTCTGATTATGCAACAGCTAGGGGATATCGAATCTACAAAGTTGTCAAAGAAGTTGGTAGTGGTCTTAATGATAATAGAAAGTTACTAACCAATGCTTTGCAAGATAAAAATTACAATATTTTAGTTGCAGAGCATCGAGATAGGGTAACAAGGTTTGGACTAAATTACATCAACCTTCTGTTATCGGCAACAGGTAAAAGATTGGAAATTGTAAACGAAGCTGACAACGGAAAAGATGAGTTGATGCAAGACCTAGTATCTGTAATTACTTCATTCGTGCAGCGAATCTATGGATTAAGGAGAGCAAAAAGAAAGACAGAGAAAATTATTGCAGAACTACACAATAATGGGGGAGAAGAATGAGATTGGTAGAGCGTCATGTTATAAAAATAGGTCATCAATTCTATAAAGAAATACATGATTTAGCATGGCGTTCTAAAAACCTCTATAACTACGCCAATTATTTAGTAAGACAGTCATTAATTTTTGAAGGCAAATACCTGAATAATGCTGCTGTTTTTCATTTGGTAAAACATCATGAATCATACATTGCTTTGCCGAGAAAAGTCAGTAATCAGGTACTGATGGTTTTACACAGAAACTGGAAGTCGTTCTTTGAAGCACAAAAATCTTACAAACAAAATTATTCAAAGTTCAAAGGTCGTCCAAAATTACCTAAATACAAGGATAAAGATAAAGGTCGGAACATTGTAATTTATGAACTGGGAGCAATTTCTAAAACGAATTAAAAGAGCTTGGTATAAATCGAAGGGTGGAAAACTCATCCATGCAGATATTAACGCCAGCCTTAACATCATAAGAAAGGTAGTCCCTGCGGCTTTTAGCTTAGGGATAACGGGTATCGCAGTTTACCCTTCTCGGATTACTTCGGGTAAAGTAGCGATAGATATTTGTCCATAAATCTACTAACTGTTCATCAGCGAACTTTACGGTTCTATACTCCTGAAGGGGAGTTAGTTCCCACACCAGAAGAAACTGCACAACAGGAAAAAGAACGTGCTGACCAAGAAAGGGAACGCGCTGACCGAGAAAAAGAACGCAGCGATCGCGCTTATGCAAAGCTGCGAGAATTAAATATAGATCCAGATACAATTTAACAGTTATCAGTTATCAGTTATCAGTGAACATAACCTGATAACTGGTAACTGGTAACTGATATTATTCTTCAGGAAGAACCCATTTTGGCGGTTCCATCATTTTTTTGCGTAGGCGTTCTTCCGCCATTTGCAACATTTGGTCTAATGATGTCTCGGCAATGAATTGAGATGTAGCCTCTCTAAACTCAATGTTCGGACACTTATCCCCAAGAACACAACCGTTGACGCAAGCTTGAGCGCAGTTAATTTTCTGCTCCACAGTCCATTCCTCTCTACTAAGGGTCTTTTTCTCTACCCTCCAGGTAAATTTTAACTTGTCAGTTAGGATGAAATAAGTCTAAATATCTACCATTTTACAATGATTGGGGATTGGGGAAGTCAGTTATCAGTGAACAGTGAACAGTGAACATAACCTGATAACTGATAACTGATAACTGATAACTGATAACTGATAACTGACCAATGACTGAACTCTTAGCTATTACTGGAACTATTGCGGCGATCGCAACTGCCATTGTCCCCCAACAAGGTAGTGTGGGTATTGTGCGGGTGTCTGGTTCCGAGGCAATAGCGATCGCACAAACTTTGTTTTCTGCTCCTGGTAAGCAAGTTTGGGAAAGCCACCGCATTCTCTACGGTAACATTCGCCATCCCCAAACCCGCGAACTTGTCGATGAGGCGTTGTTGCTGATCATGAAAGCACCTCGTTCTTATACCCGCGAAAATGTGGTAGAGTTCCACTGTCACGGCGGGATTATGGCGGTGCAGCAGGTGTTGCAACTATGTCTGGAAAATGGCGCTAGATTAGCTCAACCGGGGGAATTTACCCTCCGAGCCTTTTTGAATGGCAGACTAGATTTAACCCAAGCCGAGAGTATCGCTGATTTGGTGGGAGCGCGATCGCCCCAAGCAGCCCAAACGGCTTTAGCTGGTTTACAAGGTAAATTAGCTCATCCCATCCGCCAGTTACGCGCTAACTGTTTGGATATTCTTGCGGAAATTGAAGCGAGAATCGATTTTGAGGAAGATTTACCCCCGTTGGATGATAAAGCTATCATATCAGATATTGAGAACATTGCCGCAGAAATTTCTCGATTATTGGCAACTAAAGATAAAGGTGAATTGTTGCGGACTGGGTTGAAAGTGGCGATTGTCGGTCGTCCGAATGTGGGGAAATCCAGCTTGTTGAATGCTTGGAGCCAGAGCGATCGCGCCATTGTTACCGACTTACCCGGCACTACCCGCGATGTTGTGGAATCGCAGTTAGTTGTCGGCGGTATTCCGGTACAGGTGCTAGATACAGCAGGGATTAGGGAAACCAGCGACCAAGTAGAAAAGATAGGCGTAGAGCGATCGCGCCAAGCCGCCAACACCGCCGATTTAGTCTTGTTAACCATCGATGCAGCCACAGGTTGGACGACTGGCGACCAAGAAATTTATGAACAAGTGAAACATCGTCCGTTAATTCTCGTGATGAATAAGATTGATTTAGTTGACAAACAATTAATTTCATCCTTAGAATATCCGCCAGATATTAATCAAATTGTTCACACAGCCGCCGCCCAAAAACAAGGCATTGATGCGCTAGAAACAGCAATTTTAGAGATAGTTCAAGCCGGAAAAGTCCAAGCTGCTGATATGGACTTAGCCATTAATCAAAGACAAGCCGCAGCCTTGACTCAAGCGAAAATTTCCCTAGAACAAGTACAAGCCACAATTACCCAGCAGCTACCCCTTGATTTTTGGACAATTGATTTGCGGGGTGCAATTCATGCGCTGGGAGAAATTACTGGGGAAGAGGTAACTGAGTCAGTGCTTGATAGGATTTTTAGTAGGTTCTGTATAGGAAAGTAAATACTGTAATACCAAGTTAATATGAAGCTGCATAGAATAATATGTTGAAAATAATTGAACGCAGATGCACGCAGATAAACGCGGATAAATTAATGGATTTTATATTATGTGCAACCTCATATAAAATTGGTATAAATAGTTATCTGTCGCGGTCTTCTCGGATTAATGCGGTACTATCAGGCCATTCCACATCACTCCGCCGACTCTCACGACGCAGACGACTTTCCTCTAAGATTTTGAGTACATTTTTTCGCTGTTCCTGTTCCTCTGCTATCTTCTGCAAGGCTTGGCGCAATATTTTTATGACTTGAGCTTCAATTGAGCTATTTTCCGCTTTCGCTAACTCTTGTAGTTGTGCGTATAACTCATCAGGTATATCCAGCGCGTGAAGGGTAGCCATTGCTTAACCTCCCAAAAGAATTTATTGCTAATAGTAGCACGATAGGGGTTTGGGGACGTGAGGGGGCGATCGCTCCTAAATTTTTCAATAAAATGCTACAATAATTATTTAATGTAATCTTTATTGATTAAATATGGGCAACAAAATTAAACAAGCCCTCTCTTTGACTGATAATGTCCGGTTAGGAACAACATCTTCCTCTCCATTTTTAGGTTCGCCAACCTTTGACGAAGTGCCTTTTCATGTGCGTGAAGGGCGGATGCCAGCTTTGGGAACTTACGTAGTTATCGAAAGAGATAAAGATGACATAGTTCATTATGGACGTATTATCGAGGGTACAGAGGATAACCCTCGTGCTAACCCATCGACATTACAACAAAATCAGGCATATCAGGTAGGATCAGACAAAACAAGACCAGGCGATCGCTCTCCTCATGTTACCCGTGTAATGACTGTTGAAGTCTTAGGAGAAATACATCTTGATATTAATGATCAAATAATTATTAAAGAACCGAGCCTATTAGCACAAACAGGGCAGGGAGTTTATGAAATACCTGCTGACAAAATACCGCAACTATTGAATACTCCTGACTCAGATGAAGAAGGTTTTTACGTAGGTAAGGTAGAATCAGGTGGTAAAAGTGTAGATTTTATACTACCAATGGAAGCCATAGCCCGACATTTGGCAGTTGTAGGAAAAACGGGTGTGGGTAAAAGTTATGCTACAGGTGTTTTGATAGAAGAATTAGTTAGACATGGCATACCTGTGATTGCTTTCGATGTTTTAGGAGATGTAATTCATGCTGCCGAAGATTTGGGAGGTTTAAATTTTCGAGCAGGGGAAAATTTTCGTGTTCCTTACTCAGTCATCGGCATGAGTGAGTTTCTGGGATTTGTGCCGAATCTGACATCAGACCAATCAGAATTAGTATCTATGGCTTATGATGCCGTATTTACTGACGCACTGCAAAGTCTAGAAAAGAGTGGCAAAGTAAATATTCAAATTGAAGAATTATTAGAGCAAATTCAATGTGCTGGGACTGAATTTGGACAAGCCGCAGTGGGAGGAAGAGCCGCACGTAAAGTATCAAGCGTATTCAAGCGTAATCCACTTTTGACAGCCAAAACAGAGTCTTGGTTAGAGGAATTTGCTAAACAACCAATTACGAATGTTTTTGTTGGGCATTTGAGCCAACAGCAGAGAAATTTAATAGTTGGGGCATCAGTTAGATTATTGCAAGCATTGCGTAAGCGCGATCGCATTCCACCTTTTGTCTTTGTACTCGATGAGGCGCACTTTTTCTTACCCGCAGGAGGGCAGACAACGCCATCAACTCAAGTTATTCGGGAGATGATTCGCACAGCTCGACATGATGCGATCGGAGTTACACTAATCACTCAAAGTCCTGCATCTATGGACAAGCAAGTTTTGTTAACTTGCAATACACGCTTAGTATTTGCTCTAGACCCAGATGATATGAAGCTAGTATCTGGTACTTTGGGAGGTATTTCCGATGAAATGATTTCTCGGATACCTAAACTACCAAAAGGTACAGCAATCATGTCATCAAGTATGGATATCCTACGCCACCCAGCACAAATACGTATTCGTAAACGCGAAACCCGTGAAGGTGCGCCCACACCCAACATTGCAGAGGAAGTCAAAAAATGGCGGCAGAAGATAATTTAACCCAGCAAATTTTAGATTTATTGCTCAAACAACCAGACGGTTTAGAAGTTGATGAAATTATTAACCATTTGCAAGCAGAAGATAGTGATATTTCTCCTAGAGGTATACGCAATCTTTTAAACCAACTGGTGAAGGATGAAAAACTAATCAAACGTAAACGTCAAGGTAAAGGACGAGGCAAGCCACCCTACGCATACTTCAACCTTAAAACTGTTTCTCAGTATGTCAATCCTTTTGAGGATATACCAGGAGTAGATAGCACAAAATCTCACTTTGTAGCAAAAACGGAAATTGAAAAAGAGCAGATAGATCCACAAGAACGGGAACGCCAAAAGCAATGGCTGACAGTTTTAGAAAGAATTGCTACTCATAACCTACTAGCTGATACTTATGCAAAGGTAATTATTGAAAACGCATCAGAATTAGCTTTACAAAACCCTGTAGAGCTTGTTGTCAACATGGCAACTTGGGTAGTTAATGACCTTAACCAGTTAGGAGAAGAAATTGAATGTAAATTGCAGAAAGGAGAAACAGTAGAAGCTCAAAAATTAGTTAGAAGATTGGACGAGAGATTAACATGGGCAAGGCAAAATTTACAAAAATTTTGGCGACTTGATCGCCCACGAGATGAAATAGAAGGTATTTTAGATTTACCTTTACAATCCAAACATTTTTTTCGTGATGGAAGACGCGCTCAAATTAATGAAAAAGCAGCGCGAGAGCGAATAAAAAGCCGAATTATAGGTGATAGATTAATTGAAGAAATCACTCCCCCTGCCAACAGACATAAAGCAGCAGTTGGAACTGATGCCTCCATAGCAAAAATTTTTCTACATCACACTTCAGGTAGCTTTATTCCTCCTGATCCGGTCATAGTGACTACTTCTGCTGCCGCAATGATAGTGGATGAAAATAATCCTACACAACAGGAATATTTAGATTTTGATATTTCTCCTGATGACCTACAGGAATATGAAGAATATAATGCTGCTGCTAAAGGTTTAGTTCTATCTCCAAATCTAATGAGAACAATCGGTACTGATGCCTTTAAAAGAGCGCAAACAGCAGCGTTGGAACTGCGTCAATATCATCAAGACTATCGTGTTGCAACCAGAACTAATGAATGGCGGCCTATGGGAAATTTACCTGATTTAGAAATTAATCCCAAAGTAACTCTAATTTTTCGTGATGGTCGTGTATTTCCTATTGTACATCGAATTAACTTCTATGAATCCGATGGGTTATATGGTGATATTGTACGCAATCAAATTGCAGAATTTGCTGGAGTTATTCATAATACATTGTTAAATCCTCTTGGTGAAATTGTTTATGCTTCAGCAGTAAAAAATCCTGAGCTTTCGTGGTTATCACCTTTAGTATTTTGGTATCTCCATAACAAAAAAAATCAGGATCATAGTAAACCTATCGTTACAGCAGATGATATTTATAAAGCACCTTTTTCAGATACATCAGTATCTCATCTTTTATTTTTAGGTTTAGCAAAGCAGTGTAGTAATTTTAATAAACAAAAACACTTTATAAGCTGTCGCGTTGTCCGGCGTTTTTCAGATATTGCTTTTGTAGATGATGTCTTACCGATAGTTATTTCCAAAGATGAGCAAACTTATCAATTAGATGAAAATGAGATAGAGGATTGGCAAATTTTTATAGCTCAACGTCTTGCTAGGAAAAAAGCTAATGGTGAAGAGCATATACTAGAGGATGATGACTACAGAGCATTTATTTATATATGTCAGAAAGTAGGTGTACTTATGTGTTATGCTGCGCCTACTTCTGCGTATGAAATAATAGTCAATAGTGATTCCGATGGCAGTGGACACTTTTTAATTCCTCGTCTCGAAGTTGCTATTAATCTAGAAAAGCAAAACTTACAAACTTATCAAAAAACCCTAGATAAGATGTTGTCATGGTTAGCAGCAGGACGCTGGGAACGTGATCATGGACATACACAAACAGGTTTTGATGAAGGAGAACTAGAAAGTCGTTATCCTGTTCTTGTACCCGATGTTACACTGTATGCTGATGAAGCGGCGAAATTTGCCCGTGATAAACTGAGTGACGAGGTAGAGGAGAAAGTCAGAAACCTAATTGCTGACTTGAAAAAGCATTGGACTGGTGGACGCTTATAAGGATGTCAGATACTTGAAATTTTCAAAAAATTACACAAATTATTTATTGTAGTAATATCTGAATGCTTTATTTTCAGCAATTTGCAGGCAGTAGAGTAATTTATTGACAAAACAAGTGCGTTCGGTTAGTATGAAAATTGTGAAAAAGCATCTATTTAAATGGATGCACTTAGACAACGAAAAAGCCAGTCCCATTAATTGCGTTTTGGGTATCTGGCTCTAAATCAATTTGTTTTTCTACAAAAATTATGGCACAAAATATTCCAAATGTCGACCTCACACCGACAGAAATTGCGCTGCGGTTGAGTGAGTCGTTCAACAGTAAAGTTTCCAACCGACAAGTAAACCAATTATTAGAACAGTTGGGTTTGCAAAAGAAGCTGAAGACCAGAAAGGGTAAGTCAAAGTGGCAACTTACACAAAAAGGTCAAAAATACGGTCGAGTGTATTTAGTAACCAATACTAATGGTAATTGGACTGGCAATCAAATTAAGTGGACTGAAGAAGTTATTGACCTCCTGCAAAAAGAACCACCTTGGTTGACTGCTTAAAGCAATTATCTTGATGTTGGTGCTTTACTGAACTTCCTGCTTGCTTTTATGCTTCTTTCCTACGTATACAAACTGAATCCCTCATTGCAACAAGCTGAAAAAATGGAGCGTTGGCTGCATCTGCTGCGCCTCCAATACAACTTTCGCGTCAGGGAAAGAACGGAAGCATACGAGCAAGCAAAAGCGCCTGTAATGGGTAACTACTGCATTCTTCAAACTCAAGCCGAATGTTGTCCATTAACTTGTTCCGTTAGCAAGGGTGCTTTGTACGGAAATCCCTGGAGTACAAAAGGGAAAAAACGTAGTCCCCTTGCTCAACAGGATGCTAATTTAGTAGACCTGAAAAAAGAGCGACCTTGGTACGCCGAGATTTGTTATCATGTCCTGCAACAAATGCTTAAGCAAGTTGACGCTGCGTTTGTGAGGTTTTTTAAAGGCTTGGGTAAATATCCCAAAACAAAACGAAGGGGAAAATTTCGCTCATTTACATACCCAGCAGGGGATGTTGGCTTTAAAGGAAACAAAGTCAGACTACCCGCTATTGGCTGGATGCGATTTTTTCAATCTCGACCGTTTCCGCTTGGCTTTAAAATTCGTTCTACCACTGTGCGGAAAAAAGCAGATGGTTTTTATATCTCCGTTCTGTTGCAAGATGACACAGTTCCGCAGGCTTCAGCATCCCAGCAAATACAAACCGCGTTGGGAGTGGATTTAGGAATTAAAAAGCTAATATCTCTAAGCACTGGTGAAACTATCGTCAATCCTCGATTTTACAAGCAGATGGAACGCAAGCGATCGCGTCTTAACCGGGCGGCGAGTCGTAAAGTTTTAGGTTCCCGTCGTCGCCAAAAAGCATACCAGCAAATAGCGAAGCTAGAACAGAAAGTTACCAATCAAAGAGAGGATTATCAATGGAAGATAGCTCATAATTTAGTTAAGCGATTCGACCTGATTGTCTTTGAAAATCTCAACGTTCAGGGTATGATGGCACGTTGTAAGCCTAAACAAGATGAAAGTGGTAAATACTTACGCAATGGTCAATCTGCTAAATCTGGACTAAATAAAGCGATCGCTGATGCTGCTTGGGGTTCCCTCAAACTGAAAGTTAAAATTTTGTCCGCAAGGGCTGGCGTTCTAGTACATGAGGTGAAGCCAAACTTTAGCTCCCAAGAATGCAGCGAATGTGGTTATATCAGTCCTACAAACCGAGATAAAGAAAAGTTCCTTTGCGAACAATGTGGTCATCACGCAGATGCAGACGTTGATGCAGCAAAAGTCATCTTAAAGCGCGGTTTGAATGAACTGGGAATTAATTTAGATGCTGTATCGGGAGTCCCTCGAAAACAGGATAAAAGTACACCCAAGGAGCCTGTTGCAAGACAGGGGATATCAACTGCGTTGGCGGTTGAGCCTGGGAACCCTCATCAAGTGGAGGAGAAGCTAAGTAATTAGCTCTCGGTGTCTCTTAGCATGAGCTATGTAAACACTGTCGATTGAAATCGAGCGGGGTAAGCAATATCAATAATAAAATCAACGGAGAGGGTGGGATTTGAACCCACGTTCCCTTGTGAGGAAATCCGATTTCAAGTCGGACGCAATCGACCACTCTGCCACCTCTCCAAATAACTGTCTAGCTCGGCTGACCTTGATTTGTCGGTTCGCACTAAGGCTGACAGATAATACTATAGCTTATCATCTACGCAGATGGTACATCTGAGGGCGAATATTTACGATACATTAGCCGATCGCTCAAAAAACACCTCCTCTTTCACCACCTGAAAATCTTCGCCCACCCAAACTAAGGCAGCTTGTGTCACCTCACCCGCCTCTAGGGAAACTAGCGAAAAATTCCGCAGCTTGCCGTTTTCACCTTCGACAATCCTTGGCACACTGGCGGCGTTGAGGTAAACTATACCCTCTGGGCTTGTGAAGATGGGTTTTCTCAATTCTGTTTTGGTGTACCGTAAACTATGGTGCATATGCCCAAACGTCACCAAGGCTATCTGTTTACCAGCCGTGATTGTTAAAGAAATCGCCTCGGCTAAATCTGGGTCGCCAAAGTCGCCGCCGATGGGATGCCAATCTTTACCGCAGGGGTCTTCTGGGCGATCGCCTAATCCACTCGGCCCGTTATGACCCAAAAAAATAATCGTATCACAGGCGGCACTTTTCACCGATGCAAAGATTCTCTGTGCTGACTCTGCCAAGTCTGTCACACCGTAACGCTCTTTACAGATGTTAGCAAATCGCCATTCATGACCACCCCAGGTAAAAGGACGACCACCGACTACAGTGATATTCCATTGGGGAAAATCTAGCTTACTGTAACCTACATGGGCTGACCCCAGTAAATCTAATTGTTCCTGTACCCAGTCTTCCTTGGTGCGATCGTAAGGACATTTCTTGCGTCCCCATTCTGTCGCCGAGTACCAAGCATCATGATTACCCATGACTGCGGCTTTGGGAATATTTACTGAAGCGATCGCTCTTACCACTTCCACCGACTCATTCCCAAAATCCCCCACAAACAGCACTAAGTCAACACCCAAATGCTTGAGTGCAATACCATCTTCTATTTCCCACTGATCATGGATATCTCCAACTACAGCAATTTTCACTATATTTGATTGAGATTCTTGACTGGTCATGCCGCTTTCCTTGCCCTATATATCCAGCATAGGAAACTCAGCCGAATTTTGACACTGTTTTCAGAGGATGTTTTCAAAGTAAGGAAATGTTGTAAAAAAACTCACAAGGCTTAAGCTCAAATTAGTAAAATAATCAACACCTCGTGGGTTTTACCATATTACCAAAGCGCTGGGTTGTAGAACGTACTTTTGGTTGGCTCACCAATTGAGCCAGCGCGTTGCGGAGATTCCCCCCATTGTAGCGACTGGCGAACCCGAAGGGTGTCGGCGTTTGAGTCAAGATTATGAACGTTTTCCTGAAACCTCACAAACAGCCTCTTCCCTGTGTCCTATTCTTTATCTATAACAAATATTGTTTAAGCTGCTCACAAGCTTTCTTGATAGCATCTATACTACCCGGATTTACCAATCCATAATAATCAAAAACGTATACTCGATTATTTGTAGATGCTTGCAGTTTTTGCCAAAAACCATCCTTTTTAAAATCATCCAGCACTGCTGTTTTTGAACCACCTTGAGGAGGAGTAATCAGAATAATTACTTCTGGATTCGCTGCTAAAACTTTCTCAGGTGAAAGAGTTACATAACCTGCAATTGGGCTTTTCCCTTGTAATTCTGCTGCTAAGTTTTTGACTGGGAATTTTTCTAATAAATCTCCAGCCCAACTATTCTTATTTGGAGTTAAAATTGGTTGAGTACTGACCAAAACTAAAGTAGAAGTAGTTGCCTTTGTTTCCTCTGGTATAAAACTTTTGTATTTTTCTAATAAAGGTTGGGGATTAGCATCAATTAACTGAGCAATTTTTTTAGTAGTATCTTCTAAAGATGACCATGTATTAACTTGAGTGAGCAAAGTAGCAATACCTAATTGCTGCAATCTTTGAATTGGTTGATTAGAAAAACCTTCTGCACCAATTACTAAATCAGGCTTGAGGGAAACAATCTTTTCTAAATTGGGAGGACTTTGACCTTCACTAACGCGGGTAATATCTTGAAAACGCGGGTCATTTTTGAATAAGGTGCTACCAGAAATACCAACAAGCTTAGTTTTATCAAGTTGAGAGATGATATCAGTAGTTAAAGAAGAGAGTGTGACAACTCTTTTAGCAGATATTTTTGATAGTTCTTGAAAATTAGTATTAGATGTAGCTTCCGCTTGTGGCTGCTGAGTATTTGTATTATTACAGGCCACTAAAATAATACATAAGAAAATTACCAAAGTGGATAATATCCAACGACGAAGCATTTCCAGATACCTTCTTGACTACAAATATATAGTATCCGTAGGGCGAGCAAAAACAATAATATAGGATTCCTACTTGATTTTTGAACAGATACGTAAATGTGTAGTGGCGTGGCAAGGCTAAAATGTTGCAAAAAATTTTCTTGTGGTGTAGGCATCTTGCCTGCACTGGACGGGCAAGATGCCCATCCCACAAGAGTTTGCTAATGCACAAATTTAGTCTAGACAGTCTAGTGGCGTGACCAAACTAAAATAGTGCATTATTTAAAAATCTCTCATCTTGTTCATCTGCGTTCATCTGCGTTCATTTGCGTTCATCTGCGTTCAATTTTCCCCAAACCTATTGCCACATTTTAGTCCAGTCGCGCTACTAGTGGCGTGGCAAGCTTAAAATGTTGCATTAATTAACCACAGAGGCACAGAGACACAGAGGTTAGAGAGGAAACTTATTGCACTATTTTAGCCTTGCCAGTCCACTAGTGGCGTGGCAAGCCTAAACTTGTGCATTAGCGAAAAATCTATCATCTTGTTCATCTGCGTTCATCTGCGTTCAAATTTATCCAAACCTATTGCCACATTTTAGCCTTGCCAGTCCAGTAGCGTGTCTAGACTAAAATAGTGCAATAGGAAATGGGGAAAAAGGGGATAAACAGATGGGGAGAGGACGTAGCGACAAAGTATTATTGAATACAGAGCAAAGGCAAAGATTAGAAGCGATTAGCCGTAATGGTTATGCAAGAGCCAAAAAAATAATGAAAGTGGGGTTTTCCAGATCCCGTGAAAAGTCAGACCCCAAGTGCCAGTTGCGTAAGTCCCATAAATGAGAACATCCACAAATCAAATTCATAGCCCGTAGCTTATTTTCTATCCCCTGTCCCCTATCCCCTGTCCCCTGTCCCCTTTTCCCTGGTAATTTGACTACGACAAAATAAATCGTTAAGATAATATACAAATTCGTAATGACTTCGTATTTTAGAAAATCTTAATGATTGGGTGAGTTATGGTAAAAATTGTAGGTATTGCTGGGAGTTTAAGACCAAACTCTTACACTTACTTAGCTTTGCAGGCAGCCGCACAACGCTTAGAGGCTTTGGGTGCAGAAATAGAAATTATTGATTTACGCGAGTGGCAGTTACCATTTTGCAATGGTGGCAAAGAATATTCACAATACCCTGATGTTCAGCGTTTACGTGATACCGTTAGTAACACTGATGGATTAATTTTAGCGACACCTGAATATCATGGCGGCGTTAGCGGTGTCTTAAAAAATGCCCTAGATTTGCTGAGTTTTGACGAATTGTCTGGGAAAGTTACCGGACTGATTAGCGTTTTAGGTGGTCAATCTAACAGTAACGCCTTAAATGACCTGAGATTGATTGTGCGTTGGGTACATGGTTGGGTAATTCCAGAGCAAATTGCTGTAGGACAAGCCTATAGTGCTTTTAGTCCAGAAGGCAAGTTGCTTGATGAAAAACTCTCTCAGAGATTTGATCAATTTGCTCAAAGTTTAATAGAAAATACTCGCAAGCTGCGCGGAGTAAATTAGGATTGACACTCTCACCGCTAATTGCAAACAATGTAGCGGGAGATTCTTGTTTCATCTATTAAATCATCAATTAGGCGATCGCTCTTCTTTTCGCATCAAATACAGACCCGGAGAAATTCTTTTGATGGCTCCGTTATCAACTATTGACTAGAAAGAAATTTTCGAGATACCCAACTGATTAAACCACTGAGAATTGCTCCTCCCATGAGGATACCAATAGCTGGGTTGAATACAGGTTGCCAGAGTTTATGCCACAAATCTAGCCCTAGATTAATTCCTGCGGCTTCACCCATGACAGCGATCGCAAACCAACCAAAGCCTAAGAATACCAAAAATACATCCGCTACTAAAATTAAGTTGAGCCAGTTTAGTAATTTATCTTTCATAAGGGGATTGGGGATTGGGGACTGGGGATTGGGGATTGGGTATTTCAGTTATCAGTTATCAGTTATCAGTTAAAACCCTGGGAGAAACATCACGCCAATAATTTGCGGTAGGTTGAGTAGCAGTTCTAAATCCTCCACCATACCCTTGATAACTGTTCACTGTTCACTGTTCACTGATTGAGTCCCCAGTCCCTAATCCCTATTCATTAAACAACCAGTTTTTGACTTTCGCCAAGCTTTGCCAATCGGGTTTGCGGCTGAATCCGTCTGCAATACTATTTTCCAGCTCTTGTTGCCATTCAGGATTAACAAGAATTAACTGTTTGGCAATGTCAATATGTTGGCGTAAACCTTTTTGACCAGTTTCCAACATAGCCACAGCCAGATTCACCCTACCTTGTGGGTCTTGGGGATTGATTTTTACCGCCTTTTGTGATGCCTTGAGAGCTAAGTTTGGCTTATCTTCTAGGAGATACAACCAAGCTAGGCAAATCCAAGCTGCGCTGGCTTTAGGAGCGCGATCGCACACTTCCTTAAACACAGGAATCAAGTCAGCAGCAGGCTCTCCCGCCTTATAGCGTTCTAAACCTTTATCAAATAGAGAATCAACGTTATCAGTCATTAGTCCTTAGTCATTAGTCCTCAGTCATTAGTCAATAGCTAATAGTGGTAATTAGTCAATAGCCTACAGTCGAAATTCATGACTGTGGACTATGGACTACTGACTATTGACTAAACCCCAAATGACTTACCGCAACCGCAGGTCTGAGAAGCATTTGGATTGGTGAATTGGAAACCACCACCGATCATGGCATCGCTATAATCAAGCATTAAGCCGTAAAGATATAAAAGACTTTTGCGATCGCAGACAATTTTGAAGCCATCGTAATCAAAAACTTCATCCTGGGGAGTGATCTTACTTTCTTGCTCAAAGTCCATCATGTAAGACATCCCAGAGCAGCCACCTTGGCGCACTCCTACCCGCAAACATAAATCTTGACCTTGTTTTTCTTGGAGGGCTTTTACTTGTCGCAAAGCCGTTTCGCTCAACAGTATGCCGCGTTGCGCTGGCTGAGTTGCTTGTGTCATGGGATTTTCAACTCCTTAGATGATTTAAAATATCCGCTTGAGGCTGGGGAAAGCCCTTAGTTAAGTTTTTCAATTTTTTTATCCATTCTAGCGACATTAATGACGCTAATTGCCAAATTGTAAACACTCTGTCAAAAGCAGGCAAAGATTTTTATTCTAGAATTGAGAGACTCAGTATGTTTAAATCAATGAACAATCAAAAGTAAACAGTTATCAGGTATGGGTTGTGGTGTGACGGCGCACCAAGGGTTTCCACGCTTATAGTCGGGAAACCGTTACCTATTTATTTATGAAAATGATAACTGATGACCCATAACTGTTAAAGATTTGGTATTTTGAGAGTTCCAGCTACCTGACAGCCTGAGCCACAATCAAGCCAAGAAAAATTCTTTCCTGGCCAGCCATCCCCAAAATGTTCTGTTCCGCTTGTTTCTGACTAACCCATCTCTATGACAAGTTTTAATCGCTCTACCAGTCGTCGGTTGAAGAAATTAACCCAAATTCCTTCTGTATGGGAGGGCGATCGCCGTCCGTTATCATCACCGCATACGCCAATCCCATCAGAATCCAAGGGTGATTGTATTTTGTGGGTAGACGGCTCACAAGGCATTGTGCGCGGGATGGATGTTATATCAGAAGAAACTGGCCCAGAAGCAATTGTTCGCACCTTAATGCGAGCGATGGAACATCCCCAGAGTCCCGCCAAACCCGCGCGACCTCAAAGAATTGTGGTACGCGATCGCGAAATCCAGTTTTATCTGCGTGGCGTACTCCAAGATTTGGATATCGCCATAGATTATGCACCAGAGTTGCCCCTAATTGATGAACTGTTTCGCGGATTTGCCGAAATCATTGATAGTCAAGTTCCTGATATCCCTCCCCAGTATGTTAAAGCTTTACACGAAAAAGCGTATGCTATTTGGCAAGCAGCACCTTGGGAATTTCTCGAAGAACAGCAAATTATATCTATAGAAATTAATAAATGGGATGTAGGCACAATCTACGCCTCAGTTATGGGAATGCTGGGGATGGAGTATGGAATTTTGTTTTATCGTTCGGAAGATTCTCTCAAGCGATTTCGTGCAGCAGTTTTAAATAATGAAGAATCCCCTGGACATTTAGAAGAGGCTTTTCTCAAACAAGATTGCTTGTTTCTCACTTTTGATCATGAGGATGACATTGATGATGAAGATGGATTTGATGATTTAGGTGATTTGGCATTATCAGACCTGACTCCTACCTTTGGCAACATTCATCCTTTAGAAGGCTTACGCTCTGTTTTGTACGATGAAGAGGCGGCTGTCGTCTTCTTGGCGTTAGAAAGCCTTTCTCGCTTCATTCGTGACCATCGCCGCCAATTGTCGAGCCAGGAGTTTCCCAGCCTAAGTCGTCGCTATCGCATTTCTTTACCTGCATCCGATGAAGCAACTAAGGCAGTGCCTATAACTGTTTCTACTATGCCACAACTCGCCGCAGAGTTAGAAGAAATGGCAGATGTAGTTATGGATGAGGAAGATTTTGAGGAATTAGCTTCCCTAGAGTCTCGTTCCTTGCGTGATGATTTAATCCCAGAAGACTCTTTTCTCAGTTTGGGTGTAGTTTCTTGGGAAATGTTAGATTATCTGCGCCAAGGGGTGAAATATCATCAAGTGGGTGAATTTAAACAGGTGGGTGATGGTCTACCTGTAATTTTAATTCAAACCTCTCGCCCCAAGGCCAAGACTGTGATTGAAAATATTGAAGCCGCCGGGGGATTGAAAGCTATCTGCTTTAATCCTGGTGCTGACCCCTTTGATGGCGATCGCTACGACTTAGGTTTATTGCAAACTGAAAATGGGGAACTATTCCTATTTGGGGAATTTTTGGATGATGATCCCGTCCACGTAGAAGCTAGACGTAAGTGGAACCAACGCTGTAAAAATACTAAAGGCTTCTGTGGATTAATTATCGCTAAAGGCTTGACAGGCGCTTCCCGTGGTAATCCCCAACTGCGAGATATGATGGCTTTATTTGAAGCGCGATCGCTCTCCCCCAAGGATTTAGGTCTGGGAACTCTCCAACTTATGCCCCAGTTTCAACTGGAATAAATGCAAATAGGGAACAGGTGACAGGTGATACCGTTTCACTTTAAGGTTGATACATTTAGGCAGGCAGAGGAGCAGAGGAGCAGAGGAGCAGAGGGGAAAGAATTTGTATCACGATTTTAGTGAAATGGTATAACAGGTGACAGGGGAGAAAAACTAAAATTTTACGCCTGATGTGAATTAGAAAAACCTTTATTATCCAAACAATAGCCTATGCCGGGAGCTAATGAGACTCGGTAGGGACGGGTTCACCGGGATCATCGTTAATTGTTGAAGATATTTGATTAACCTGTCCCCTGCTATATATTTCAGAAATCAAGTATGAGTCCTATAGTATAGCTAACTATCAACCACTAAACAAAAATCTTCTATAAGTCATTTATGTAATTAATGACTTATTTTTTTCAGCTTCATTCATAGTAGTTCGGTTTATGTAGATTTACTATCAAACTTAGAAAAGCTTCTACAAATTTTTAGCCTGTGGTGTTTAAATCAATTCTTCAAACTGATTTAAAACAGTTATCTGCTGTAAGTATATGATGTCTTAGCTATTACTGCCGAAATTAAACTTTAAAGCTGAGTAGTTGGGTATGAATGCAGATGTGTAAAAACTGACAAATCATCCAAGGTATAACTTGGTGGAGTTGACGGACTCAATCAGATCAAGCATAAGCGCGATCGCTCAATGATATCTATAGGAATCCAACTTTATTCCTGAAAAAATGTCAAATTTTGTAGTATTTGTAAGACGCTCACTGCCCTGGATATCATGGTTTTATAGGCATTCTCTAACCTAAGTGTATTTCAAAAATCCAATAACAAACCTATGGTTAAAGGAGATTACTTATGGAAGATGAGCTATCCAACTAGTAGGTGACACTGGACGGACTAGTTACCTATTTTTAATAATTTAAATTTGGTAAAATCTTACTGAGTGAACATTAAATAAGTTAGACTCATCTATACAATTTAGTTGCCAAACTTCAGGTTCCTATTGTTAAGGTTCTTCTTTAGAAGAGGGACCTTACAGTATTATTCTTCCTGCAATAGTAATTAATTCATTATGTTTTTTGGAAAAAGGATGAATTATTTGACAAACAAAGCATTTTTCTTATTAAAGGGATCGCTTGTTTCGTGCCACAAATTCTGATAATCTGATCATCCTCATCTTTGATTGAGTCGTTTTTGATGATGTCAATATATAGCAAAAAGCGTGATAATGACTAATAAAAAATGGGCGGTTAAACGCATAACAGTTAACTTAGCAGCGCAAGAATCAGAAAAACTGGAAAAATATTGTCAGCAGACAGGTAGACCAGCAACTGATGTAATTCGGGAACTCATTAGAAGTTTACCCACAACAGATGACAACAAAGAAAAAAGTCATTAGAAGGTGATTTAATTTTTGTTGCGATTTACATGAATGCTTTTTTAATCTGTTGTGACTAACGAAAGTTAGCTGGCTGGAATACACAGGCGTGGAGTCCAGTGTATCCGGTTACATAAATTCAAAGGATTAATAAAAGCATATTGATCATCAGGGGCATAATCTTGTTGTTCGACAACATACTGCTGGAATTTATATAAATAGCCAATTCCGACACCAACCCAGTTACAATTTGTAAAGAAGGTGAATAAGGAAGGACGGAATGCGCGTTGCAATCGTAGGTGCGGGATTGGCTGGGCTAGCAACCGCTATAGATTTAGCTGATGCTGGCTGTGAAGTCCAAATTTTTGAGTCCCGTCCGTTTGTTGGTGGTAAAGTTGGCAGTTGGATTGATGGCGATGGAAACCATGTTGAGATGGGTTTGCACGTCTTTTTTGGGTGCTACTACCAACTGTTTGAACTGATGAATAAGGTGGGGGCATTTTCTCATTTACGTCTGAAAGAACATACCCACACCTTTGTTAATAAAGGCGGAAAGCTTGGTGCTTTAGATTTTCGCTTCTTCACAGGTGCGCCCTTCAATGGATTGAAGGCGTTTTTTACTACCTCTCAACTGTCATTACAGGATAAACTGCAAAATGCGATCGCCTTGGGTACAAGCCCCATAGTCCGGGGGTTAGTAGACTTTGACGGCGCAATGAGAACCATTCGCAACCTAGATAAAGTTAGCTTTGCTGATTGGTTTCGCAGTCATGGTGGTAGTAACGGTAGTATCAAACGGATGTGGAATCCCATAGCATACGCTTTGGGCTTTATTGATTGTGAAAACATTTCCGCCCGTTGTATGCTGACAATCTTCCAATTCTTCGCAGTCAAAAGCGAAGCTTCCGTATTGCGGATGTTGGCAGGATCGCCGGATGAATATCTACACAAACCCATCCTGAAATACTTGGAAGCCAGAGGGACAAAAGTATATACTCGTCGGCAAGTGCGGGAAATTAAGTATGCCCAATTCGAAGGACAAACTCGCGTCACTAGCATAGTAGTTGCCCAAGGCGATGAGCTAGAAGAGATTACCGCCGATGCTTATGTCTGTGCTTGCGATATTCCCGGAATCCAGCGAGTTCTGCCCCAAGAATGGCGCAAATGGTCAGAATTTGATAATATCTATAAACTAGATGCAGTACCAGTCGCAACTGTGCAGATGAGGTTTGACGGCTGGGTGACAGAACTGCAAGACCAAGAGAAACGCAAACAGCTAAAACAAGCAGCCGGGCTAGATAACTTGTTGTATACCGCCGATGCTGATTTTTCCTGTTTTGCCGACTTGGCTTTGACTAGCCCCAGTGATTATTATCGCCCTGGACAAGGCTCGTTATTGCAACTAGTGCTGACACCGGGAGATCCATTTATTAAGCAAAGTAACGATGCGATCGCCCAACAAGTCCTCAAACAAGTGCATGAACTGTTCCCCTCATCAAGGGAACTAAATATGACTTGGTACAACGTAGTCAAACTAGCGCAATCTCTCTACAGAGAAGCCCCAGGTATGGATGTTTACCGTCCCAACCAGAAAACGCCCATAGCAAATTTCTTCCTAGCAGGTAGTTATACGCAGCAAGACTACATCGACAGTATGGAAGGCGCAACACTTTCTGGACGGCAAGCAGCAAAAGCCATCCTAGAGGATATTAAAAAATAGAGTTATAGCTGCTAATCTAATCAAATCTCAAATCCGAAATAGAATGTCTAACTGGCTAGAACATAGCGTACAGGTAGAAGTAGCAGCCCCCATAGAATTAGTATGGGGGTTGTGGGCTGACTTGGAACAAATGCCCAAATGGATGAAGTGGATTGATTCTGTGAAAGTACCACCAGAAAATCCCGATATATCACTTTGGAAATTAAATACTGGTGGGCTAGAATTTACTTGGAAATCCCGCATTATCAAAGTGATACCCCATCAAATCATTCAATGGGAATCAATTGACGGTTTACCCAATCAAGGTGCTATCCGCTTTTACGATCGCCACGGTCATAGTATCGTCAAGATGACAGTTTCCTATGCTATCCCTGGCTTCTTGGGCAAAATCATGGATAACCTGTTTTTGGGACGGGCGGTGGAATCAACAATTCAAGCTGATTTAGAAAGATTTAGGGAATATGCGCTAAATCTCCATCACTCATCAGTTAACACCTAAGCGTAGGGTGGGCAATGCCCACCGTATTACTATAAATTGTGTTTTGAAAACCCGATTAAACTCACAAAAAATTTGTCCTTATTCTTGATACTATTTCAGCCCCTTGGTTAAGGAATAATTGTTTAAAATGTCCAATTATCAAAACTTGCAGCAAGCTCAAGAGCTATTGACTGCGGTAACTTAGGACATACTGCTAAAAGTTGACTAGCGGTAATTTCTGCAATTTTAATTCCTCTTGAGCGAAGCTGCTTAATGCTCATCGGATTGAGATTGAGCAAATGTGCTGTTAATTCCGCAGCAGCAGCATACTTGGGATCAGAAATAGTGTAATTGGAATTAAATTGCTTGATGTACTGAAGCGAAAAATGTGTTGCTAGACCTATTTCTAAAACATTTGCATAACCCAAAACAACAGGATCAAGAAGGTAAACAGATTCTTGGGCTAGCTGAAATAAGGCTTGAACTAAATCTTCTTTTGCCGAAAAGCCAAGCTGAATTATAATATGCCCACAATTGCCGGGAAACCATATTCGCGGGCCACTATCACAAAACTCAATTCCTAGAATCGTCAAAGAGCGATCGCGCTTACCAAACTGTGCCTCAACCTCTAATATCATCTCACCTAACCGAGAGGCAAGAGTCCATGTATATCCAGTGCCATCGGGCAATCGATTAGCTATTACCAATGAATCTTTAATAGTTGCCAAAAGATAAACCTCTTGCTGTTTAACTATTGACTATGTTGCCCTCAGCATTTAACTATCTAACAGCTACAATTAGGTTTTACTTGGCTGGTCGTAATCACTAGACTTCTTTAGGACTTACGCAACTGGCATATTTTTTCTGTAGTAGCGTGACCGGACTAAAATAGTGCAATAGATTTGAGAAAAATCGAACGCAGATGAACGCAGATGAACGCAGATGATAGATTGGTATTGCACTATTTTAGGTTAGACACGCTAGTAGTGGCGTGGCAAGGCTAAAATAGTGCAATAAGTTTCCTCTCTAACCTCTGTGTCTCTGTGCCTCTGTGGTTAATTAATGCAACATTTTAGTCGTGTCAGTCCAGTAGTAGCGTGGCAAGGCTAAAATAGTGCATTAGAATCGTCAGTTTCTTGGGGTTCAAAAATAGGATAAAGATGTTTAAGTTTGACACGAGCATCATCAGTAGTAAAATGCCAAGTGACTTTACTGGCGTTAGAGTTGCGATCGCCCTGCCAAGCAGCCAACTCACTCTTAAGTTCCTGGGCTGAAGAAATACGTCGATCTAAACATTGTTGACTTAAGACACTTAATTCAATCTCGGCAACATTGAGCCAACTGCCATGACGAGGGGTGTAGTAAATCTCCAGTTTTCGAGCTAAACGATGGGCAACAGGTGCGCTCAAAGCTTCATATAAAGAAGCAATGTTATGAGTGTTGAGATTGTCACAAAGTAATTTCACTTTCTCGGCTTGGGGATAGTCTTCATCTAATAACTGACGTACTTCTTCAGCCCAATCAACACGAGTCCGATGGTCACGATTGCTAACTCTTCGCCAGCCTCTATGGGGGTCAAGGAACATAAATAAAGCTTGGACTCCTGGACGAGTATAGTGATAATCTTGTTTTGCATCTTGACCTGGAGCTAAAGGAATTGGCTCGAAGACCTGTCCTGTTAGCTGCATTGCTGCTTCATCCATACAGATGAGCGGTGCGGATTCACTATGTGGTTGACTGTAAAGATCCAAAACTACTTCCATTTGGGCGACAAAACGGGCTAAATCCCGCTCTGGAATACAAAATCTTTGTGTTTTCCACGGTCGTAATTCGTTTTTTTTAAGACTTTTCTCACTGTTTCTCTAGAAATTTCTGTAATGATATTTCTTTTGTAAATTTCTTTAGTTAACAGTCTTAAACTCCAATGTGCTTGTCCTGCTGGCGGTTGTGAACAACACAACGCAATGATTTGCGCTTCAGTATGACCATCAATTTTTGCTCTTACTGGTGCGCTTTTTCGTTGACTACGATTTAGGGCTGGTTGTTCACCTTGCGCCAAAAATCTTTTCCTGATTCTTCCCACCGTATTGCGATGCAGGTTGAGGACTGAACTAATTTGTTCATCTGTCCATTTTTTCGTCGCACCCTCTCCTTCATCACACATTAACAACACTTGTGCGTGCAATATCTTTTTGGCAGGAGCATAACCATTACGGCTAATCGCTTCTAATCTTTGCCTTTGTTCTGTATTCAATAATACTTTATCACTCCGTCCTCTTCCCATCTGTTTTTCCCCTTTTCCCCATTTCCTATTGCACTATTTTAGCCTTGCCACGCCAGTAGGGTGTGTGACGCTGCGAAAATATTTGAACGTAGTAAATATTAAGTAGGGTGTGTTACGGCTATGAAAGGATTTGGGAGTTTGAGAGAGTAGGAATTAGCCGTAACGCACCAATGAATACTGTGCTGTACTCTCCGCTAAAGCACCCGACAATTTAAGATTTACTTTATAAATAATCTCTAACAGTGCCTATGTTATTTTCACTCTAAAGTATAGGACTAGGTGCTATACTTTAACCAAAGAGACTAGAAAATGAAAATTTACAAAAACCGTACTTTTGACCGTTGGGCGCGGAAGGAAGGCTTAAATAATCTTAGTCTCTGTAACGCTGTAAACGAAATGGCAGCAGGGCTTTATGATGCTGACTTGGGAGGTGGACTGTTTAAAAAACGCATAGCAAAACCAGGGAAAGGTAAGAGTGGTGGATTTCGGACAATAGTAGCTACTAATAATGAAGATCGTTGGTTTTTTATTTTTGGCTTTTCAAAAAACGAACGCAGCAACATTGACAAAGATGAAGAAGAAGCTCTGAAAATGTTATCCAAGCAATTACTTGCTTATACACCAGATGAGCTTGAGCAGGCAAAAAATAGTAATGCGTTAATAGAGGTGATTTGTAATGCGGAAGAAAAAATCAGCAATTCTGGAAGCAGTTCATGAGACAGCAGAAGACCTACACAAAGCTGGGCTAATGAATCAAACTACATTGCGCGAATTTGAACATCTATGTCTACCTCCTATTGAGCCTCTAGAACCGTTACAAATTAAAGAAATACGGGAATCATCTCAAGTCAGTCAAGCTGTTTTTGCACGTATTTTGAATATAAGTCCTTCAACAGTTCAAAAATGGGAAATAGGACAAAAGCGGCCTAGTGGAGCATCTCTTAAGCTACTGCACTTGGTAAAAAATCGTGGGTTAAGCAGTGTGCTGCATTAAAATTTCTGGCTCGTAAAACTTACTTACGGATTATTCGTCTAATTTAACTTCTCAAAAACCCCTTGTGAGAAATTAAAAACTGAATTTGCTTACTTTTGCGCTTTTGAAAGTTCTCTCTGTTTTATGCTATACCTCAGCGTTGAGCAACACGCATTAATAATAATATTCCCGTCCCTAGCCCAATAAAGTTTGGTAGCCATGCACCGATAAAGGGCGAGAAAACCCCAGCTTGTCCTAAAGCGCCAGTAATAAAGCTGAATAAATAATAAGCGAAAATAACTATCACACTAATACCAAAACTAGTGCCTCTGCCGGTGCGTTGGGGTATGGTTCCCATCGCTGCGCCGACTAAACCAAAGACTACACAGACAAAGGGTAAGGCAAATTTTTGTTGGATTCTCACTTCCAGTTTACGAATTTTTTGGCGATCGCCACCCAAGCGTTCAATATTCAACTGTTCCATCGCTTGGGCAATATTCATCTCCCCATAGTCGCGGCTTTGTTCTGCCAAGCTTAAGGGTGTACGCGGTAGTTGCAGTTGTTGCTGTTCAAACCGCAGAATATTCCGATAAGAGCGATCGGGCGCTACTAAATAGATTGTACCGTTATAAAAATCCCAAACGCTTTGAGCGCCATTCCACTGGGCAGATTCTGCTACCACAATTTGATTTAAACCTTCTGTAGAACGGTCTATAATAGTGAGTCCTTTCATCTGCCTCCCATCAAACTGGTCAGCATAAAACAAGCGCGTTAGTATTTTGGTTTTAGTTCCATCCTTCTCTTTCACATCCCGATATTCGGGGTAAAAAATATTCTGCTGCTTCAATGTGGGTTTATCTGATTTTAAAGCTCTGTCCAAAGTCAAAGATGCTTGATAGTTGGCGGCTGGGGCAATTTGCTCGTTAAATAAAAATGTCAGCCCTGTGACGACCAAACTCATCATCACCGCAGTCATGACCATGCGATAGACACTAACCCCACAACCACGCAAAGCAATAAGTTCACTTTCGCTAGAAAGACGGCTGTAAGTCATTAAAGTTGCTAATAGCGTAGACATGGGGAAAGCTAACACAATAAAATTAGGCAACTTTAATAAGAAAACCTGCACCGCAATACTGATAGGTAGCCCAGATTCTACTACTCTTCTAACTAGCTCAAATACAGCATCAATCGTCACACCAATTGATGCAAAAGCCCCAACACCAAATAAAAAGGTTGGTAACAATTCGCCAATCAGATAGCGATCCATAATTGTCAAAGGCAGCAGCGAATTGAAGCTATAAAAAGAAGTGAGTTTAGTCATTGGTCATTGGTCATTGGTCATTGGTCATTAGTCATTGGTCAACTGTCAACTGTCAACAGCCTCCACTAAACTTGAAAATTACTACCTAAGTAATATTGACGTACAAGGGGATTATTGTAGAGTTCGTCAGTATTGCCGTAGGCGAGAATTTGTCCTTCGCGGAGGATGTAGGCGCGGTCGGTAATGGCTAGGGTTTCGCGGACATTGTGGTCTGTAATCAAAATGCCCATACCGCGATCGCGCAGTTGTGCGACAATTTGCTGTATCTCAGAAACTGCGATCGGGTCAACACCAGCAAATGGCTCATCCAACAATAAGAATTTTGGCCCTTCTCGCCCAGCAGCTAAAGCCCTAGCTAATTCTGTCCGTCTTCTTTCACCACCAGAAAGTTGAATCCCTTTACTTCTAGCCAGCTTTTCCAAGCGGAACTCTCGCAGTAAAGTATTTAGTCGCTGTGACCACTCCCTGCGCGGTACATTAGTTTGCTCAAATACCAAAAGGATATTATCTTGAACTGAAAGTTGGCGAAAAACGCTTGCTTCCTGTGCTAAATAGCCGATACCCAATCTTGCCCTTTTGTGCATTGGCAAGCCAGTAATATCTAAGTTATCTAGCCAGACTCGCCCTTGATTCGGTTGTTCTAAACCTGTCGCAATGTAAAATGTCGTTGTTTTACCAGCGCCATTAGGGCCTAGTAAACCAACGATTTCACCCTGAGCAACAGAAAGGCTAACGCGATTAACAATTACTCGCTTACCGTAAGACTTGTGAATATTTTCTAAAACAATTTTCACTATGACTGTGGTATCTTGTTGATTGATGCTAATTAGAACGGCGTAACCCTGGTGTTCTGGGAGCAGGTGTATTAGATTGACTACCAAGCTCTGCGTCATCCACCATATAAACGGATTCTACCTGACGATTGGATTGGGGTAACGCGACAAATCGTCCTTCATCAATCAAATATGTTACCTTTTCCGCGCGGATACTGTTGCCGCCTTGCTGCAAAATATAGACATTACCACTAAAATCAATGCGACGTTCCTTGCTGAAATACTGTGCTTGAGCCGATGTTGCTTGAATTTGTCGAGCCGGATACAACATCTGCACATTACCACGAGCCGTAATCACCTGATTTTTGGCATCGTATTCTTGAATATCCGAGCGGATAGTGAGTGGGCGATTTCCGGTTGGCGTTTGTGCAGTGACGCTTGACAATTGGTGAGGTAGGGCTACAGTACCCAGGAATGCCGCAGGTAGCAGCAAAGCTAATCCCAGGCGACGCATTTTTGACAGAGGCAATTTATAGGGCATCATAGCAAGTTAATGTTTGGGAGCGGGGCTTGTATACTAATTATCTCAAGTACTTTCTCCAAAAATATAATCTCCTATTGGCAGTAACTTGAGATCATTGCTGGCTGAAATCTTGACGCTTGGCTCAAGTTTAAAGTTTCGATATTGGTCAATAGTCCATAGTCCATAGTCCATAGTCCATAGTCCATAGTCCATAGTCCGTAGTCCATAGTCAATAGTTCATAGTCAATAGTCCATAGTTATTCTCCCTGCTGCTCCTGGGAGGGGTTAGGGGCTGACAGGTGTAGGTTTTTTACTGGTGTTCCAAAAACCTTGGTTTGGGGTGTAAGGGTGTAGGGGTGTAGGGGTGTAGGGGTGGATGAAACAATGATTTTCTCGTTAGTTTTATAGTCCTTACTCACTGCTATATTAAAAACCTACACTTGTGAGGGGGTTAGGGGTGGGTAACTCCCAGCTGGTGAATCTCGACTTTGCGGTAGTTGAGCGTAGTCGAAACTCGATTACCGCGCAGTCGTACCACTCCGTGGAAGCGGTAGCTAGCGGAGCGTCTGTCTACGACACGCTATCGCGTTCGCGTAGCGTCCCGTAGGGAACGTAGAGAACCACATCTCCATACAAAAATAGGGAACAAGAGTCAGTTTCTCATTCCCCAAATATTTTTGCCTCCTGCCTCTTCGTCAATCATTTGTGACCACAATGGTTGGTATGGGTAAGGCGGGATTCTCGTTGAGGTTGTCGTAATCAATTTTGTCTGGGCCGATTTCTTGTAATGCTTTTAACAAGCCCGCGCTCTGGTTTAGTAATTCATCTACATCAATATTTCCGTAAATTGAAGGGTAACGTCGCAGACGGTTACTGCCCTCCCCTAGTAAAATTACTGCACCTCGCCAGTTACGATTACCCAAATGATAAAGACCAACGGCAATTTGTAAAATTCCTTGATAAAAGGTTTTTTCTGGTTCGCTGGCTTCAATCCATAAAGCCTCTAAGGTGTCGTGACAGGCGTAGAACTTGCCAGCGTTAAATTGTTCTACACCTTGCCAAAACTCTGCGGGCATGGTTTCACTCATCAGCAAAATAGGTTTCTTACCCCGCCGTTCTACGGCGGCTTTACATGATAAAATTGGATGAGTAATTAACTCACTCCAATGCAGACAATATCTGTTAAATGCAAGCTCCAAGTCCCTGTAGAGTTGCGGTGTGAAATTGACCGCACTTTGCGCTTGTTTGCTGACGCTTGTAACCAGATATATGAGACTGCAAAACGCGAGAATTGCTGGAATACAACCAAGCTTCACCACAAGACTTATAAAGCTGTACGTGAAGCAACAGGTCTGAAAGCAAACCATGTCTGCCAAGCAATTCGACGTGTTATTGGCAACGCTAAAGCAGTTAAACAAGTCCACGCCACTTCGCACAAGTCGGGAAACCCGCCCAAGCGAGTGGCTCATAAGTTTAAGCCGACATCTATTAGTTTGGATGTGCGGACTTTTCAATACATTGAGGAATTGCAAACTGTTGGCGTTACCTTGATGTGTGGTCGAGTTAAGTTCAAGTTGAGTATTGGTAATTACCAGTTGGCATTGCTTAAAGGGCAATCTCCAACTGCTGCTACACTCAACAAGACAAAGCGGGGTGACTACTACATCAATATTTGTGTTGACCTGCCTACCGACCCCACGGGCAAAACGCCCAAGGTAATTGGGGTTAAGGAAATTTGAAGGAAGGATATGCAAACCTGTTCTTTTTGTGGTCAACTTGGACACAACAAAAGATGGCATGATATTTCTACAGAAAAGCAATGTCGGCATTGCAATAGTGTCTTTCCGATTTCTGAATTTAGAACTAGAGTTAAGACACTCTCTGGAGGTAATCGTAGACATTACACTTCTAATATTTGTTCTAAGTGTGATGCACAAAGATGTAAAAACAGGTATCGCAGTAGCTTGAAAGAGAGATTGCGTCATGCCTTGGGATCGGCTAGACACAAGTGCAAAAAGGAAGGAATACCTTTTGACATAGACTTGAACTACCTGGAAGAATTGATTGAGGAACAAAACAAGCTTTGCTTTTACACCAAAGAGCCTTTGAGCGAAGAAGTTGGAAACAATGGGGTTAGTATCGATAGAAATGACCCATCCAAAGGTGCTGGCTTATCAACAACATGAAACGCGACCTTACCTGTGATCAGTTTATAGAACTGTGTCGTAAGATGGGCAGCAGTTAAACCTACACCTGTCAAACCTGTTCCCGATGCGGACATATTCACCCCATTAAGGGTAAATCCTATCGCAACGGTAAAGTTTTCAAGTGTGGGCATTGTGGGTTTGAACATGATGCTGATATAAATGCAGCTCTTAATATTGCTGCTTTGGGGGCTTCGTTTATAAGCAGTCCCGAAAGTCCGGGGATGAGTTGTCAATTGCAGGGGCAAATGCCTTTGTTTCCGATATCTCAAATCTGAGGCTAAAGCTCCGCACTTTTAGGGCGGAGTAAGCTTACGCCATACTGTCTCGTACTTCTTTAATCGTGTCTAGAGAGATTTCTTGGCTTTGTCCCGCAAATTCGTTCTCCGGTGTGAGGAACAGCATACAATGGCATTCTTTGCGTTCTCTCATGGGTACGCAAGGACAGTTCCAGTAAGAAGCTTTGACTTCAGCTTCTTTGTCTTCGTAGTGGCGACAAGGACACAAAGGCGCTCCTAAGTCGTCTTTATGTTTGGCTAATCCTTCAATAACAACTGCGGTAACGGATGGTTCAGAACAGAAGTAAGTACCTGTACGTTTAGCATATTGTTCTGAAAAATGGCGCATTGCCTCTAGACTTTTATCGCTGGATTTTGCGTTAGGTTCTGATGAAATCATGGGGATCGGCGGCTGAATATTCAAATATTCTTTGCATTGTACCTCAGCGTCACTAGGGTATTGCTGGGGAATTTGTCTAAGTTGGGGACTGGGGATTGGGGATTGGGTACTGGGGACTGGGTTAAAAGTCGCTTCTTATGAGCATTTTCTGATTTTTTATGGACTAATCTCTTTGGCAACAGTGTATTTTTGATTGTTCAAGGTATAGGATCAAGGAAAAACTAGATGTTAATGAGATTCGTTACACAACCAAGTGATAAAAATATCTCTTCTCTAGCCTCTACTGTCTAACCTCTACTTTGTTGTCAACGTTCATTGAAATTTTCAATAGTGAAAATACAATTTCACAATGAATGCAAGGGTTGTTGTAATTGAAGTTGCAAGGGCTTTTCTTTTTCTATGGTGATGCCTGGGTAATCTTTGTTAATCATTACTTGTTCTTTTAGAGATGATACATCCTGCCATAAGACCCAACGACTACCTTGAGGTAGACTAGAAAGGCTGTTGGTATTTTGTGTTAACCAAATCCACGGGGTGTTTTGCGGTTCTGAATTGCTGGGTTCTTCTAGAAATTTGGTGGCTGCTAGTGTTTCTAAGACGAGGCTTTCACCTTTCACCAACCCTGTTGATGCAGTCCAAATCTGCACTTGCAATTGTTGGTGCTGTGCATAAAAATACAGTGAGGCTGCGGCAATTACTGCTTGTTCAAAATTCTCTTCTTCCCAGCTACCAGCACTATCCAGGGCGATAATAATCTCCTGTCCACTTGTAACGGTTTCTAATTCTCGTACCCGTAACTCGCCATAACGGGCGCTAGTCCGCCAGTGAATTAAGCGGGTGGGGTCGCCTATACGATAGGGACGGAGCGATCGCACCAACCCAGATGTGGCTGTTTGCAAGGGTTTCCCTCGGTATTCGCTCCTTTGGCTCTCTTCTTGTCCCAGTTCATCGACTAAGGGGCAAGTTGTGAGTGGGAGTACAGTAGGATACACAATGGCTCTGGCATTACACTGGTGTTGCCGACGCGACCAAAATAATCCTAAAGGCACACCAGTTGCTAACTCTACATTGTGCCAGCGATAAATTCCCCGACGTTGGGTAGGTTGGTAATGTATCCATTTGTAGCTTTCTTGACTAGGAATTGTGTCAATTGCCTGTTTGATGGGTTTACTTAAGACGAAAGGTAATATATCCTCAACTTGCAGTAAACTGACAGCTTGCTTGGTGGGGTTGTGAATTTCTAATTCTAAAACCAAGTCATCTCCGGCGGAGACGGGTGGGATGGGGCGACGAGTTACAGATAAACCTGTGAGCGATCGCGGTGGTAAAATTGCGGCAATACCCAATAAAGCGAAACTTACGCCGCTAATTGCATATAGCCAACCAGCCATTGTATTAATCGCTGCACCAAAAAAACAAACAGCAACTCCCGCTAGTACCCAGCCGGTATATGCAGGGGCGCTAGCATGGGTTTCTAACCAGTTAGTGAGGGGTTTAATGATTTTCATGTTTCTTTTTTAACCCAACACTGTTATAAAGTCACAGGGGGAATCAGTTATCAGTTATCAGTTATCAGTTATCAGTTATCAGTTATCAGTTATCAGTTATCAGTTATCAGTTATCAGTTATCAGTTATCAGTTATCAGTTATCAGTTATCAGTTA
>NZ_JACJSG010000061.1 GCF_014697625.1 Anabaena azotica FACHB-119
CATTGTCGCCTTGTTACTTGGTCAACCTTTGCCTGTTGGTAGCTTCTTCCCTGAATCTTGGAGAAGCCCCACCGCTTTCTCTTCTGCTTAAACAAAAAACCTGCCCTTGAAAGGGGGTTAGGGGTGGGTTGCTCCCCTGCTCCTCTGCTCCTCTGCTCCCCTGCTCCCCTGCTCCCCTGCTCCCCTGCTCCTCTGCTCCCCTGCTCCCCTGCTCCCCTGCTCCCCTGCTCCTCTGCTCTTCACTTACCGAAATCAATACATATCATCTAGATTCTTGCACAGTCACAAACTGTTGTAGATACAATTAGTCTGCAATGCTTGCGTTGGGACTTCAAGAAAATGTTACGTGTTTATCATCTGATAATTGGTGCTATTCTATTAGTTTTAATACCAGTTGGCTTAAGATTTTTCCTCCCCAATATTTTTACCAATACAAATAAAGGTACACAACCAAATACTGTAACTACACCAGCGAAAACTCCTACCCCCTCCACCACTTCCTTAAAACAAAGCAACGTAAATAAAGCAAATGTTTGGCAGAAACTATTAGGTAGCACTTCTGCACCCAAGAATTGGCAAGTAATACCTTGTGAAAGAGAAGTGACTTTGCTATGTGTTTCTTCTCAAGGTAGAGATTTGGGTACAGTTGAAGTTGAGATTTCTCCTCTAAAAGATAATACTGAATTGCAAAAGCATTTAACAGAAGTTGGTACTTCTCAGAGTTCTCAAGCAGATTTGCAAAATCCTCAGTCCCAAAGCAAATTGATCAAAGCACTGCAAGCTTGGGTAGCGGACTCATACAACACCTTTGCAAAAGACCACCAAACTAGATACGCAAATAGTATTGCTTTCTCAAGCTACCCACCACAGCAAGTAACTATGGGGAAATTACCTGGAATGCGTTATGGTTTTGTCAGGCTGAAACCAGAAGGTGGTATCCAAGAACAATATATTGGTTATGTCACATCAGATGGTACACAACTGTACGTAATTACCACATCATTTAATTCCAGTGTATCTAAAGGTAAGTTTGAGAGCCTAGAAAATTTGGCAATTTTTCAACCATATTTGTCGGCGATCGCCGAAAATTTGAACTTGCCAAATCGCTAGGAATTTCCGGGTCAGAGAACAGGGAAATCAGCCTCAATCTAGGGAATTTCTAGAAGCAAGTAGATAATCAAAATTAAATAGGTTTAAGCAATCTATTAGAGCTATCGCCAGATAGATCAGGAAATTTATTATCAACCACTTTGACCCTAATAGGGCGCACAGCTATCTGTATAGCCATACCCGTCTACCTAATTCAAAAACTTATAATTATAGCAGTTATCTGTCTTTCTTAAAAGCAGAATTTATATTTGATGAAGCAATTTACTTAATTAAAAGTTTTTACTTAAAATTTGTGTTCCGATTATTACAAAAAAATAAATAGAATCAATGTTTAAATTTAAGTATAAATACAGTTAACAATTATTTCAAAATGTAACAGAATGAGTAACGATTAAGTAACCTCACAGAAAAACAGATTCCATACTGAGTAAAAAATTTTAGGTGACGTTATTTCGACGTTAATATATTTTAAATTTTCTACTTCAGAGGAGTGACATATTTTACTTTTTTAATGTTTTGTGGTTACTCAATTATTTACTTCACGAATTTCAGCATTTCAGACGGGCAATAAATCAGGGTTCAAATGAAAGAAGTTCTAGCATTAATTGAAACAAGAAAGCAGGAATTTGCTAAGTTACCACTATTTCGGTTTTTGCAAGATAAAAATATAGATCCGAAAGAAAGACTATCTTGGGCTCCTTGTCTAACACCCTTGGCGATGGGATTTGCACAATTGAATAAGTACGATTTCCGAAAAGAACCAACTAGCGATCCAATTCAAGCAATTATTAATCAATATACTTATGAAGATGATTATCATTGGCAGTGGTTTTTAGAAGACCTTGAAAAATTGGGTTTGAATTACTCGATAAAATTTTGTGATGCTGCGAGATTTTATTGGGGAGCAGAAACGCAAAAAACACGCCAAGTATGTCATCAAATTGCACTACATACTTTTCGAGCGGAACCTGTAGTTGTCCTGTCCGCAATTGCAGCTATAGAAGCAACTGGAAATGTAGCTTTTGCTTTAACAACACAAATAGTAGAAGAACTTCAAAAAACTAACGGAAAAAATTATCGCTATTTTGGTAACTATCATTTGCTTGCAGAAAGTGATCACGTTATAGGGTTCGATGATATAGAACTCTTAATGAAAAATATCGAACTAACTGAAGAACAAAAAACTAAATCTTTTGAAATAGTTGATAAAGTGTTTGAGCTATTCACAGAAGCTACTCATGAGATGAAAACTTATGCAGAAAAGCAATCAATAGTTAAACTAATAACAGTTTAATAAATACCGGCAGTGGAAATTTAGTCAATATTAATTTTTAGATGAATTATACAACTCAAATTATGAAATCAATCACAAAAGTAGAATATTTAGTCATTGGCGCTGGCCCAGCAGGATTACAATTAGGTTATTACCTTGAGAAAACTAATCATAATTATATAATTCTGGAAGCTGGTGATAGCCCTGGAACTTTTTTCAAAAACTTTCCTAGACACAGGAAATTGATTTCAATCAATAAGGTCTATACAGGTTATGATGACCATGAAATTAATCTCAGATGGGATTGGAACTCCTTATTGAATGATAGTGAAAAAATGCTGTTTAAGAATTACACTAAACAGTATTTTCCGCATACAGATGATTTAGTCAGATATCTTAGAGATTTCGCCACCGAGTTTAATTTAAAAGTTCATTATGGTTGCAAGGTTGTCAAAATTACCAAAAATGAGCAATTTTTAGTCATTGATAGCAATGATCACATATATTGTGCAGCACGAGTAATAATTGCTACAGGATTTACTAAACCTTACATTCCAGTAATACCTGGAATTGAGCTAGCAGAAAATTACACGGATGTATCCACAAACCCAGAAGATTTTATTAATCAAAGAGTTCTAATTATTGGTAAAGGAAACTCTGGTTTTGAGACTGCTGATAATTTAATTGAAACAGCAGCACAAATCCACATAGTTAGTGAACATCCCATATCTATGGCATGGAAAACAAGATATGTGGGCAACTTACGAGCAGTTAACAATAATTTCTTAGACACATACCAGTTGAAATCACAAAATGCTGTTTTGGATGCTAGCATCAAAAAAATAGAGTACAAAAATGGTCTATTTTCAGTTTCTTTTTCTTACACTCATGCTCATGGAGAGGAAGAAACTTTAGTCTACGATCGCGTGATAGTATGTACAGGATTTCGTTTTGATAGTTCCATCTTTGATGAGTCATGTCAACCAGAGTTAACTATCAATAATCGGTTCCCATCTCAAACCAGTGAATGGGAGTCAACGAACATTAAAGATTTATACTTCGTCGGTGTGTTAACCCATATGCGGGACTTCAAGAAAAAACAATCCGGCTTCATACATGGTTTCCGTTACAATGTGCGAACATTGCACAAAATACTTGAACATAAATATCATAATCAAGAATTGCCATATCAATTAGTGGATTCTACCTCAGAAAAATTAGTAGAAGCTATTATTAAACGAGTTAACCAAAGTTCAGCACTATGGCAACAAACAGGTTTTCTTTGTGACCTCATCATAGTTTCTGAAGAGGACAAAACAGCAAAATATTATCAAGAACTTCCCAAAGACTACATACATGATAGCTATCTTGGTGATAGCGATCACTACTATACAGTCTCATTAGAGTTTGGCTATGACGTTAACAAAATGCCCGATCCTTTTAACATAAATCGTGTTCACAAAGATGATGCAGTCAATGCTTCGCAAAGTGCTTTCATCCACCCCATTATTAGGCATTTTTGTAAAAACACTTTGATTGCAGAACATCATGTGATTGAAGATTTAGCATCTGAGTGGGTAGAGGATGTGCATATTCTGCCATTGCTGGAATTTTTTAATAGTCAATTATCACAAACCAAGCAGGAGACTGATGTCGCAATAAGAGAGTGGAACACAACCACATTCTGACATGATTGATTGAGTAGATAATTTTGTCGTAATTTTTTCATAGGTAATAGCAAAGGTTGATATTTACTATTACCCATTAACCTAAATTTCAGCTACCGCTCGTTCGATTAAGCGTCTGGCTAAGGTTTGTGTACCTGTGTGTTCATAATAATTAGTCGCTACATCTAAGAAAGCAGCAACATAATCTAATTTATCGTCAGCGACATCTAAAAAGCTACTCAAATTATGAGCTACTTTTTGGGGAGTTAAATTATTAGCCCTCACAAGACCATTCATCCAACCTTTGACAGAATCAAAACTTTCACCAATAAAGTTGAGTTTACTGCCAGCATTGCTACCGGGAATTACATCTTTGATACCTTGAAATGTTGAGTTTTTTTCTAACTCTTGAGGATTGGTTTGACTTAAACTAGATAGAGCTTTGTTAATAAAATCTGGGCCTAGAGGTATCAAACCATCAACACAAACTAAAGCTACCATACGAATTAGTGATTCACCGCTATATTCTCCTAAAGAGGCGACAAAATCACCAATACTATCTCCAGGGATACCATTGATTTGGCAGAAGGCCACTAATTCAGCTACTAATTTCAAACATAAATCTATAGTTTGAGCTTTGTCAGCTTTGGGTGTAATTGAGTTTAAAAACCCTAACAAAGGGACTTTTTCACCAACTTTATTGGCTAAAGCAGCTGTACCCAAGGCTTTATCTGTACCATCAACAGTTTGATAAAGCCATAATGCTGTTTGATATCCTTGGGAGCGATCATTAAATAGATAAATGGCGCGTTCGCCAATTTGCTGAATTAAGCTTTCGTCGGTTTCACCAGTGACAGTTTTAATAGTATTGACAAAGCCAACAGTATTTTGCCATTCACCGGGGGCGACAAAATCTAGGGCGTTGAGTAGGGAAACGGTTAAGCCGCTAGTTGGTAGTTGATCTACTAACTCAAAAATAGGTTTGCTCACAATTTTTTCCTTATTGATGTTGAGTTTGGGAGGGGGTGGGGTTTATTTGAGTTTGGCTAGTCCGTCGAGGTTGAATTTTTCTAGCCAGTCGGCGCGATCGCTTGCGGTAAATGATGGGGAACGGGATAATACTTTCACTTGATATTTCCCTACTAACACTGCTGTTTGTGTATTTCCTACTTCCACAGCCGGATAACCGCCGATTTTTTTGGTACTGTTGGCAAATTTGGCGGCGGCGGTAGGTAGGCTACTGGTATCGGAAATGGATAGTAAGGCTAAATCTTTGCCGTCTTTTTTCAACTTGGCTTCAGCAAAACCTTTCTTTTCTTGCGTGTAAACGCGCTGATATCCAGCTTCCTCACTGGGGAAAAATTTATTAAATTCACCACCCTGTGTTGCGTTTTTAGCCACGGCTTGACCGCTTTTTTGACGGCTACTTTCTTGCTGTACTTGGTCAAAACGTCCAGGGGCTTTAGGGGTACAGGCTGTAGTTAGTAATAAAACAGACAGCAATACAGCCGCTAAAATTCTACGTGTACTCTGGAAATTCATCTTTACTCCTAATACTTGAGCTTTGAGGCAATTATCGGTGGTGCTGTCAACTCATACCCAAAAATTTATCTTTTGATCCGATTCAGTGTTGACAGTTGACTATAAACTATTGACGATAAGCGATCGCTGCATAAAACGGATCGCCACCCGGCGCACCTAACCACTGCAAGACACTGGGGATTGCTGATTTACGGGCGATGATTTCTGGGGTGCTAAATCCCGGTACTGAAGAAAAGTAGCGTTTCACCAATTCTATACGTCCCGGTTCGGAAGCATCGCGCCAAGCTTGAATGGCTTTTTGATAAAACATTCGGTTAGAAAAGCTGATAATTGCGATCCCACCCGGTTTGAGGATGCGGTGTATTTCCGAAAATACCGCTTCTGGATATTGCAGGTACTGCACGGAAACACAATTGAGAACTGCGTCAAATTCTTCATCTTTTAGGGGTAAACCCGGATTTTGGTTGAGGTTTTGGACAAAATAATGATCTAAACGCTTGTTACGTTCTAGTTCCTCGGCGTTGAGTCCGTGTCCTTCCACATGGGCAAAGTTGATCTCGTCTGGTAGATGCGAAACCCAGCTACTCATCAAGTCTAATATGCTTGTGTTGGATTTCAGCTTTTCCCTATATAAATCAGTCAATTGTTGAATAAACCCTTCATCAACATGAGTGACGAAGCGGGGATAAGCATAAAATAGATTGTCGTTGGTATCGTCTAATTTTGAGCGTTGATCGGGTTTGAGTAACATAGGTGCTGATCAGGAAACTTGTGTAACTTCCAGTCTTCTAGGAAATAAAGACTATTTCACATATTTTAATAAAGTCAGGACTTTCGCAACTGGCACAATAGTAGGGTGCGTCAGATGTGGAAAATCCTTGAATTTGTCCGAAATTATTGGAGCTGACACACCCTACAGTTAGTTTGATGATGACACTTGCATAAGTCCTAAAAGTTAAGGTTGATCTACCCATTCACTCAGTGTTTTAATGTCCTATAAATCACCATCACTACAGTCAATTTGCCAACAAATCAGCTTATCAAAAGCCTTTCCTTACATTAGTTTGCTGATTTGGACAGTTCCTTTATTACTATTCAGTTCTGGGCAAAATAGTTTAATGGCCCATGATGAAGGACTTTATGCTAGGCGTGCGCGTGACATTTTCGACAGTGGTGACTGGATAGCCGGCTGGGGAACCCATCACCATAAGACTCCCGGCCCTTATTGGTTAATTGCTAGTTTTTATCAGCTATTTGGAGTCAATGAATTTAGTGTTAGACTTCCTAGCCTGATTTTTGGGATTTTTTGCCTATTACTTGTCTATGAAATCGGCAAGATTATTCTAGGTAAAAATTTAGCTTGGCTAGGTACAGCAATTTTAAGTGTGGAATTTCTTTGGTTGCAATATTGCCGTATAGGTAATCCTGATGTACCAATGGTTTTTTTAGTACTTTTAGCTATTTATTCATTGATGCAGGCTGAATTAAACCCAAAATATAGGTACATTTTTGGTTTTATTGCTGGGTTAAGTTTAGGTTTAGGCTTTTTAATTAGGAGTTTTGTCATTGTTCTGCCAACAATAGCTTTATTACCTTATTTAATCGGAGAACATCGTCGGCATCGCCATTTGAGTAACCCTTGGTTATATGTGGGTATAATTATTGGTTTTGTGCCTACATTGGCTTGGTCATGGTTGAATTGGCAACTCGATAGCAATAATACTTTCACTAGTTTAGTAGGATTTGTATTGCAATCTGGGTCTGAAGAGCGTGATGGCAATGGGATATTATTTTATTTCTGGAATATTGCTTTAAAAGCTTTCCCTTGGGCATTTTTGGGATGTTTAGGATTATTTTTACTGTGTCGTCGTCCTCTACCTCGATATCATTTAATCTTGGTAGTATTTCCTCTAATTTACTTTATAGAAATTACTATTTTTTCCACTCGTTTATCTCACTATGCCCTTTGCCTTTATCCTTTCATTGCGTTACAAGCGGCTGTGGGTTTAGACTGGTTGGGGAAAGTTTTTGCGAGGGGACATACAAAAAGCAAATCCTTTTGGCAAAAGGGTAATATCCCACTTATTCTTAGTTATGGCAGTGGTGTACTGGGAATTTTATTTTTGTTAGCAGGTATAGTTGCTTTTATCTGGGGTGGAGTCTATCGCAACTATGCAATTATTGGTTTAGTTGTTGGTTTAAGTTGGTTTATAGTGCCTATAGTGTGGATCAGCCGCCATAGATTAGGATTAAAATCTTTCACTGCTAGTTATTGGATCGCAGGTTGGCTAATTCCTTGCTGGTTAGCTTTGGCGTTCGTGGGCAACTTTGGCTTGTTAAGTGACTATAATCCCGCTTTTCGCACTTTTTTACAACAGCCAGCGATCGCTTCTATCTTAAAAAACCACCCGATCAACTTTGTCCAGGTGCAAGATAAAAACTCTGTCCTAATTATTTTCTACACTCCTATTCACGGACAACAAGTAGATACCATTACCCAACTACCACCCTCCAGCTATGCTTGGGTAGATAAAAATAGTATCCCGGAAATACCTCAAGCACACCGCGTTATTGGAGAAGTAAAGAACTATCAGTTGATTCAATTGCTTCCTTAGTCAGTTGACAGCTAAAGCAGTGTAGTAGGATTGCTCGGTCGTGGTTGATACATGAAGGAGCGATATCGCTATAACAGGACTTACGCAAGTGTCACAATTGGTGGTTGGTGCGTGACGCTACAAGTCTGATTACTACGTTCAAATATTATCGCTCCTCACACACCCTACAGAAAAAATATGCCAGTTGCGTAAGTCCTATATAATTTCAGCAAAATCATTAAACGCAGCATTTCAAAAATTTAAATAACATCCTGAACATCATTAAATTCTGGATATCCTGATTCAGACAGCAGTTAAATTAATCATAGATTGAATATTTTAAATCTGAAACCCCTTTGGATTATGGAGAATAAAATGATTACCTTCTTTAACTAAATCCCCTGTACAGCGAATTGGTAAACGTTCTTGATAAGCTTTTATTGCTAAAATATAATCCTGGTCTGCAAGATTTATTTTAATTTCTTGCAACTTCTCAAAGACTGTACCTAGTAAGGTAATCTCTCCCCTCAGTTTTTCTATTTCTGGGGTAGCAATTTGCATCACCACACCTTGCACAGTGAAGTTAGGGTAATTAGTAATAAAATCACTGAGAATATCAAATTGATCTCTATTTTCTACTATCTCTAATGTTTTTAAAATATCACTAATTCTTTCGGCATAATCTCCTAAATTATGTTGGAGAGGTAGCAAGATTTCATATTCATCTGTGGTGTCTGTTCTCAAACGCCAAATTGCCCCAGCATCATGATAAATTCGTCCTGTTTCCTGCCATCCTGTAGCTTGGAGATGTGTTTGTATAACATCAGGTTGAACTGTTTTCAGTATTTGACTATCTTTGATGGTAACTTTCATGGCAATTCTCCAAAACTAATGCGTTGAATAATGGCTTGAAGTGCATCTGGTGTAAACTGATTATGACGTGGTATTTCAATAGTAACATTGGTTGTATTGGTGGTATCTGGCATTCCGCGTAATGAAACCCAGTAAGCACAATATCTTAGACACAGTTCATCTTCTGTTTGTTTTATCCATTCAGTGATTTTTTCTGGAACTAGGACAACTACTAAAATTCTCGGTACAAGAGAATTTATCCTTAAATCATGATAGTTTTTGATGATGAGGGGATATTTAAGAGAGTTTTCTTCAAGAACATCTCTAGCGGTACATTTAAGCTGTAGTTCTAGTCTGGGAGAAAAGATTTTACCTGTGCCTCCTCTGCTGACTATACCTAAATCTACACTATCGTTGTCTATTTCTGGTCTATATATAGAATACCCAGCAACAGCAGCGATCGCTCTAACATAGGTGATGCTAAATTGTTCTTTCTGTTGGTTAATATCCATAATGGATAATGTTGTTCAATTATTTTTAATAAACTCATATCTTGCACCACTCTCTTATTGACAAAATAACAGCCCCAAAAGCTTATTTTTTCGTAGGGTGGGCATTGCCCACCACAAGCTTATTGAGAAAGTGCAAGATATGAATAAACTCTAGCCATTCAGTTAGATTTTTTATATCATTTGTATTAGCTTGTTTTTGGATGTTTAAAGTTATGATTTCATGGACAAGTTGTTCTTTTTGAGCTTGTGCTATTGCTTTTTCTGGCATGGAAAATGTATCGTTACAGCGATGCGGAGACGCTACGCGAACGCTCAGGGTAAACTGTCCACAGTCAACTGACTCTTGACGATTAACTATTAATCAACCTATAATAAATATTACGTATGCTAAGTATTTATCTAAATGATTGCCCAATCCGATCATTCTTCTACTTCAGAGTCGTGGCAGCAATATCTTGCCCCTTACAGTATGGGTTACAGAATCAAAATCCTTTCTCAACTTCTGACTCGGAAGTTTACTGAAAGGCTAGAACCCTTTGGTTTGACTCCATTTCACTGGTTGGTTTTATGCTGTCTATGGCAAGAAGACGGTTTGCCTACTTCTAGCATTGGCGACAAACTCAAGCAAGTAGGAGGTACGCTGACTGGTGTACTCGACCGGATGGAGGAACGAGGTTTAGTGCGTCGGGAAAGGGATGTACACGATCGCCGGATCTGGCGAATTTGGCTGACTGATGCAGGTAAGGAGTTGGAAGGTATTTTACCACCAATTGCCGCAGAGTTAAACGATGAGGCTATGCAAGGGATTACTCCTGCTGAATGTGATATCTTCTCTCAGCTCTTAAATCGCGCGATCGCTAACCTTTCTTAGGCATTTTAGCTAATCACCCTGATGGGTGAAGATATTCATATTATTGCTATCCGATAATATTACGCATACGAAACAACAGCCAAAAAACTTCTAATAATCGAATATTACGTACTCTAAACATTATCAAGAAAAATCAGCGAGTAAACAATCATGGCAGACAACAACTCAAACGGACGCAAGCCCCAAACTGTAATCATCGAAAGAGAAGTAGTTGAGACAGAAGCACCAATAGAAACAGCAGAGGAAGTCAAGGAAACGCCCAAAAAACCCAAAAAGCCGATGAAGTTAATTTTGGCTGGTTTGGGAGTAGGTGCGATCGCCGTAGGTGCTTTTGGTTATAACTATTGGCAATATGCTTCTACCCATGAAGAAACCGATAACGCCACAGTCACCGGAAATATTCACCAAATCAGTAGTAGAATACCGGGAACTATTGAGCAAGTATTAGTAAATGATAACCAGCTAGTGCAACCAGGACAACTGCTAGTCAAACTTGACTCTAGAGACTATCAAGTGAAAGTACAGCAAGCACAAGCATCATTAGATAATGCTCTGCGTCAAGCCCAAGCAGCCCAGGCGAACATTGCCCTATCTTCAGGAACTAGCACAGGTAAAACAACCCAAGCCCAAGGTGATGTGAGTAGCGCCACAGCTGCGATCGCCACAGCCCAAGCCGCAGTCAAAGAAGCCCAAGCCGGGATTCCCTCAGCCCAAGCCGCAGTCAAAGAAGCCCAAGCCGGGATTCCCTCAGCCCAGGCGCAAGTAGCCCAAGCCAACGCTAACCTAGAAAAAGCCCAAGCCGACTACAACCGCTACCAAAGCCTGTTTCAACAAGGGGCGATTCCCAGACAGCAGTTAGACACAGCCAGAGCCACTTATGATGTAGCTGTAGCCCAAAAGAGTGCAGCAGTTCAAGGCGTAGAACAAGCACAAGCAAGATTAGCATCAGCCAGAGTGGGAGTAGCCAAAGCCCAGTCACAGTTAGCACAAGCCCAAGAAAACGTCACCAACGCCCAAGCCAAATTAGCAGCATCTCAAGGTGGATTACAACAAGCTACCGCCAGTGGACAGGATACCGCAGTCAAACGTAGCCAATACGAAGCCGCAAAAGCTGCGATCGCCCAAGCCCAAGCCTCCCTCAACGATGCCCAATTGCAGCTATCCTACACCAACATCACCGCCCCCAGCGCCGGACGAGTAGGTAAGAAAACGGCGGAAGTAGGGAACCGCGTCCAAGCCGGAACAGCATTAATGGCAATTGTCGATAACAATTATTGGCTAGTTGCCAACTTCAAAGAAACCCAACTGGAACAAATGCAGCCTGGACAACCAGTAGAAATTAAGCTAGATGCCTTCCCCCATCACACCTTTACAGGTAAAGTTGATAGCATTTCCCCGGCTTCTGGCGCACAATTTGCCCTATTACCACCCGACAACGCCACAGGTAACTTTACCAAAGTTGTCCAACGTATTCCCGTCAAAATAATTTTTGACCAAAAGAGTATTCAAGGATACACCTCACGGATTACACCAGGGATGTCTGCGGAGGTTAGTGTTGATGTTAAGTAATCGAGGCAGTTGGCAGTTGACAGGTGACAGGTGACAGGTGACAGTTGTTTCTTTTCTCCCTCATCTCCCCATTCCCCTCCTGGGAGGGGTTAGGGGTGGGTTACTCCCCCATCTCCCCAGTCCCCAGTCCCCAATCCCCAATCATGAATACAAAAACCTGGCTGCAACTACCCGCCTTTAGGTCAAAAAATTACCGACTGTTTTTTCTCGGACAGGGAATTTCCCTAATCGGTACATGGATGACACAACTAGCTACAGTTTGGCTAGTTTATTCGGAAAAAGGGATTATTACAGAGGAGGAAGCGACTAGGGTGTGAGGTCAGTTTGTAGTGAACGATTTATCGCGGAAAGTGATGGTGAGTGAGGACTAAAGTCCTTACTACAAACTTTAAAAAATGGATAAATATCATGAGTAATATAGACGCAATGCGTCAGCCAGGAAAGAACTCTATTGTCCCACCTGAAAATGTATCTTTGCGAACTTGGATTGGTGTGTTAGCCAGTATGCTTGGTGCATTTATGGCGGTGTTAGATATTCAAATTACTAACGCTTCATTACAGGAAATTCAGGCAAGTTTAGGCGCGACTTTAGAAGAGGGTTCTTGGATTTCTACAGCTTATTTAGTTGCAGAAATTGTGGTCATTCCCTTAACTGGTTGGCTATCTAGGGTATTTTCTTTACGGCGTTATTTATTAGTTAATACTGCTTTATTTATATTTTTTTCTATATGCTGTGCTTGGGCGTGGGATCTCAACGCCATGATTGTATTTCGGGCTTTACAAGGTTTTTGTGGCGGGGTATTAATTCCTTCCGCAATGACAGTTGTACTCACGAAATTACCCCCGTCAAAGCAAACAGTTGGGCTAGCTGCGTTTGCAATTACAGCAGTTTTTGCCCCATCCATCGGCCCGACATTAGGCGGTTGGTTAACGGAAAATTACGGTTGGGAATATAACTTTTATATCAACGTAGTTCCGGGTATAATAATGTTGGCGGGAATTTGGTATGGAATTTACCAAGATAAACCCCAATTACAACTATTAAAACAGGGTGATTGGTGGGGAATCATTTCTATGGCAATTGGCTTAGGTTCCCTACAAGTTGTGTTAGAAGAAGGTAGCCGCAAAGATTGGTTCGGTTCACAGTTAATAGTGCGTTTGAGTATATTGGCAGCAATCTTCTTAACCTTGTTTTTTATTATTGAATTGACTCGTAAGCAACCATTTATTAATTTAAGGATACTACGTTATCGTAACTTTGGTTTAGCTAGTATTGTTAACGTTTCTTTGGGTGTGGGTTTATATGGTTCAATTTATATTTTACCTTTGTACCTTGCTCAAATTCAAAAATATAATGCTTTACAAATTGGTGAAGTATTAGTTTGGGCTGGTATACCCCAATTACTAATTATTCCTTTTATTCCTAAAGTCATGCAACGCATTGATGTGCGTTTTATGGTGGCGTTGGGTGTGGCTTTATTTGCTATCAGTGCATTTATGAATGCAGGACTAACTAATCAAACAGGATTAGATCAATTAAGATGGTCGCAGCTTGTCAGGGCGATGGGACAACCTTTAATTATGGTTCCTTTAACCTCAATTGCTACGGCTGGGTTGCATCCTAAAGAAGCAGGTTCAGCTAGTGGTTTATTTAATATGATGCGAAATATGGGCGGTTCTATTGGGATTGCTGTTTTAGCAACTTTATTAACCAATAGAGAGCAATTTCACTCGAATAGATTGGGTGATTCAGTATCTTTATATAGCCCAGAAACACAACAGCGCCTCGAACAAATGACGCAGTATTTTATTAGTAAAGGAGCAGATTTAACTACAGCACAAAATCAGGCGATCGCATCCATATCTAACATAGTCCGCCGCGAAGCTTATGTCTTGGCATTTAATGATTGCTTCTACTTTATTGGACTAGCTTTACTGCTAAGTGGAATTGCAGTTTTATTCTTCAAAAAAGTGAAAGCAACAGGTAATGCTGTTGCTCACTAATATTATGGTAATTGGTAATTGGTAATTGGTAGTTGGTAATTGGCAAAAACAATTACTATTCCAACTAACCATATTATAAGTAAATAACTGAACTTGATATTAATCCAATAAATCTGGATTAATTCCTAAAGCATCAAGTTGTTCAGGAGAAAGATTACGCAATTTTTCTACAATTCTCTCCCGCTTTTGCTTTTCAACCTCTGCTCTTTGCTTTTCAACCTCTGCTCTTTGCTTTTCAATTTCTGCCGTTTCGTAACCGTCCAGTAATAAATTACCCTCTGCATCCCACCACCTTAACCAAGGTAGGTCAACATTTCTATATACGCCTTGCCAAATTCCTAATTCTACCCCCATAGGTGCAATTGGATAATGTCCCCGTTCATTGGGCTGCATGAGTTGATAAATATTATCAACTAAGTGATAAACTTCTACTTGCGCTTTTGTCGCTTCATAAATGGCATAGTAAGGTACACGAATTGCTTGTTCGTAAATCCAAAATTTACCTACATTTCCACCTTCACCTTGAGATGGTGGTGTTCTATCTCGTTCTTCTCTACCATCCCCAGAGACAAATTCAATCACAATTAACGGTGCAACGTACTCCTTCCACAATACGTAGGAACGGCGAGTTTTCCCACTCAAAGTAGGCGGTACGTTGGGGACAAAAAACCAGTCTGGTGCTGTAGCGCCTTTCTCTGGTGGGTCAGTTAAACGCCAGTAAATACCCATATCCTGACCGATGCAATAATGACCATCAGGATGAAGTGTTTGTATGACGGGTTCAATTGAGTCGGTGAGTAAAATACTTTGCGGATGTTCTTGCCAATTTTTGTCTGCGACACGCTTCGCGAACACGAAAGTCCCATCTGAGTCTGGTAGTTGCGTGTGGTCAGGTAGCGTTAATGCCGATAGGGAAGTCATAGGCTTTAACTAAGAGGATGTTTGAATCTAATTGTAATCTTGAGGTTGGGAATACTGATCTAAAGCGAGTGAGGAAGTTAGTAGGGTGCGTCAGTACGAGAAACACTAGCTATACCAAAAAAATATTCATACTGACACACCCTACATTTTGCTAAATAAAACTCTTATTTTTCTCTCTCTGTGCCTTTGTGCCTCTGTGGTTTAATAAATAATTGTTTACCACCCAGACATAGAGACACGGAGTTAAGAGATTATAGAGGTATTTTCCGCTATAATACCTAATTATCTTGGCAGGGCTAGCAATACCTAACCTACGAAAATCATAGGAGTTTCAAGCTGAGATTTTCGTAATAATATAATGGTGCAAAATATTAAGTTATGCAAGTATCTAAAAAAGCTTGATAATACCAGAGCAAGTTTTACTTCTAATTCGATTGAAAATTCAGGCTTTTACCCATCAAGTAAATAAAGAAATATCTTTATGCTTTACAAATGGTTCAAGGATTACCTGGAGTCTCGCCCCTGTCTAACTGCCTTTAATGATTTAGAAAACAAAGAGCCTCGACAGCATACTCATTTTATTTTATTTGCGCCTAATAAATGGTTTAATCTCACACTTAACCAAATTTTAGATCGTCCGCAATGGTATAAAGGAGTGCTGCACAATCATCCTTGGTTTAATATCAGTATTATCTTGAAAGGTGGCTATTGGGAGAAAACGGAGAAAGCATTGAAATGGTATAGACCCGGTTCGATTATATTCCGGTCTGCAAAGAAGTATCATTCCATCTGGATTGAGGATGGTAAACCAGCATGGACTTTGTTTATTCACGGGCCTGTTACTAAAAAGAGTTTTGATTTCATGCAGGATGGCTTGCCAGTAACCCCAGAACAGCTTGGGTTAGCAAAAGCCGTTTTAAAACGTAAATAGGGGACTGGGGACTGGGGACTGGGGAAGGGGGAAAGGGGAAAGGGGAAAGGGGAAGGGGGAAAGGGGAAAGGAAGAAGCCTTCTATAAACTAATCACTGTCAACTGTCAACTGTTAACTGTTAACTGTCAACTGTCAACTGTCAACTGTCCCCTATCACCTTCTTTAAAACTGTGGTAACTCCTTGAGAATGGTAAAGCGAATGTGGTTAATTGCTAAATCACCTATGGGGATATCTTCTTTGGTTAATCTAGTACCTTGACTGCTGAGAGTTTCAAAGGGGATACCTTTACCAATTTCGATGTGATACCAACTTAAACCCATGAAAAAACGGGTAGGATATCGGCCATCATTACCGACATCATCAGGGTTAGATTCCATTGGCAACCAGCCAAAACCGGGGATGTAAAATTCTAACCAGACATGATTAAAATCTGGTTGTAGGGGAACTCCTTGATGTTCGCTTTGTGGGGGACATTTGTATCTACCAACGGTGCGGCAAGGAATACCATTTAAACGGCACAGGGCTAATAATACACCCACATACTCACCACAGGAACCAACGCCCCGTTCTAACACAACGTCTGGTGTATCTATGTAGGGTTTAATGCCATAAGACAGTTCATCATATACATAATTGCGGATGTTGTACATTTTCCGCAAGAGATTTGTTTCGGAACCGATCGCATCACGGGCAGCACGGCGGACAATGCTAGTATCCATTGCTAATTCGTCATCATCTACCAAGTACTTTTCCTGAAATTCTGGTGGGAGTTCGGGTAGGTTATCTACGTCTTTGGGTGTGATGCGATACTTGATAGCCCGCACTTCTAACAATGCTTTCCAGCCAAATATATGGCGTTCACCAGGGGCTAAGGTGTCAAACTTAAATACAGCTACACGTTGTCCATCAATTACTTCTTCTGTAAAAGGGATACCGATGGGTTCGATTTGTTGGATTTTTTGCCGTTCTGTTTCTGAGGGGAGGGCAATTCGCCATTCTACATCTTGTAAATACACCTCTTCTAAGGGGGAAATTTCCTCGGCGTAGGACATTTCAATTAAATAACCATTAGAAAGGGCGTAGTGTTTTTCTGGGTCGTGATAGTAATGGAGGGGGTGGATAAAGGTGCGATCGCGGTACGTTAATTCATGGTTAGGATCAGCGTTAGGATTATCCCTAATATATGGTTCCTCTGAGGCATAGGCAACGTACAGATTTTGTTTGCCTGTCTCGGCATCTAAATGTACTCCTATACCTGTGGGCGCTTCAAACGGAGTCAATACACTAAACTTAATTTCTCCGGTTGCCCTATCTAGAGAATACACCGTTTGTTCGGTGCGATCGCACACCCACAGGGTATCACCATAAACTGCCAAATTCTCTACACCAACCCCTGGGGCATAAAATCTAGTAATTTCTTTACGGCTGTCGCGGTCAAAAATCAAAATATAGCCTAACCTGTAGCAGCTAACATAAACTGTTGATTCCCAAACAGCCACACCATCTGCACTATAAGGTAAGGTGACAAAATGTTCCAAACCTAAAGAATCAACCTTGCATCGATAGACGCTATTACCGCGAGTTACCCAGAGGGTATCTTCCCAAACGGCTAAACCTGTAACATCTGTAAATTCCTGAACTTGATGCGGGTTAAGAATTTTGCTGTTATCGGTTTTTGGGTCAATTTCTAATAAATGCCCCTTAATAGTATCAATGGCAATCAGTCTATCTTGGATAAAAGCTATACCACATAAAGTAGCAGCCGTCAATGGTCTAATTGTCCTTGGCGTTAACATTGGGCTAACGGTCAAACTAGTGGGCGCAACACTCATATTCAGCATAATTATTTAATGGTTTAACACGCCTAAAATAAATTTGGCATGACGGCAGAGGTGACAGGGGACAGGTGACAGGGGACAGTTATGTTTAACACGCCTAAAATAAATTTGGCATGACGGCATTAATCCAGATTTTAGACCTGATGTTAATTACATTATCAGTACAATGTCTCCTGAAAAACTCTTACTGAGGAAATAATATGGGACTGAGGAGTGGGGGGAGATGGGGGAGTGGGGGGAGATGGGGGAGTGGGGGAGCAACCCACCCCTAACCCCTCCCAGGAGGGGAAAGGAGCAGAGGAGAACAACTGTCACCTGTCACCTGTCACCTGTCACCTATCACCTATCACCTGTCACCTGTCACCTGTCACCTGTCACCTGTCACCTGTCACCTATCACCTGTCACCTGTCACCTGTCACCTGTCACCTATCACCTATCACCTGTCACCTGTCACCTGTCAACTGATGTAATGTAACTTTGGTGGATGGTTTTGTGGGCATGACTCCATTATGATCGAGTTCTGTAACCATTTTCTGTGACTTACACAATGTCTGCTAATTCTCTACCTGAAACGGCCACAGTTTGGCATAGTTTGGAAGTTGATAAAGCACTAGGACTGCTTAATAGTAATGCAGACAGTGGCTTAACAACCGAAGAGGTTGAACAACGGTTGCAAAAATACGGCCCCAACGAACTAGAAGAACATGGGGGGCGTAGCGCTTGGGAAATTTTGCTCGATCAGTTCAAGAACATTATGTTATTGATGCTGATAGCAGTGGCTTTGATTTCTGGATTTCTAGATTTCTACTCTTGGCGTTCAGGGCAACTCAAGGCTGGAGAAATACCATTCAAAGATACGATCGCTATTTTAGCAATTGTCGTCCTCAATGGTATCCTGGGCTATGTGCAAGAAAGCCGTGCCGAACAAGCCCTAGCAGCCCTGAAAAAAATGGCTTCTCCCTCGGTGCGGGTCATCCGTAGTAATAAATTGGTAGACGTAGCAGCTAAAGATATAGTCCCAGGGGATGTGATGCTGCTGGAGGCGGGAGTGCAAATATCCGCCGATGGACGGTTGATTGAAGAGTCGAATTTACAGATACGCGAGTCAGCACTGACAGGCGAAGCAGAAGCAGTCAATAAACAAGCTACTATACATCTACCCGAAGAAACATCTTTAGGCGATCGCATTAATTTAGTTTTTCAAGGTACAGAAGTCGTCCAAGGACGCGCTAAGGTGCTGGTAACTAATACTGGCATGACTACCGAACTGGGGAAAATTGCCACTATGTTGCAGTCGGTGGAAAGTGAACCGACACCTTTGCAGCAACGCATGACCCAACTAGGTAATGTATTAGTTACAGGTTCTTTGATTTTAGTGGCGATCGTTGTCATTGGTGGTATTATCCAAGCTAGGGGTTTTAGCAACATCCAAGACCTGTTGGAAGTTTCCTTGAGTATGGCGGTGGCTGTCGTTCCCGAAGGTTTACCCGCCGTTATCACCGTCACTTTGGCATTGGGAACCCAGCGCATGGTAAGGCGCAACGCCTTAATTCGCAAACTCCCAGCCGTGGAAACCTTGGGTTCTGTCACCACCATCTGTTCTGATAAAACCGGCACACTCACCCAGAACAAAATGGTTGTGCAGTCGCTGTACACCAACCAGAAAACTTTTCGCGTCACAGGTGAAGGTTACGCCCCTGTGGGTGATTTCCAGTTAGATGGGCAAAAAGTAGAGGTGGAAGATTATCCCGAAATCTCCGCGTTATTACTTGCCTGTGCAGTATGTAATGATTCCGTCCTGCAAAAAGAACAAGGCGAATGGGCAATTTTAGGCGACCCTACCGAAGGCGCATTGGTAACACTGGCAGGAAAAGCAGGGATTGAAAAAGACCAGTGGAGTTATAAATTACCCCGTGTGAGCGAGTTTCCCTTCTCCTCGGAACGCAAACGCATGAGCGTAATTTCCGAGATAGAGCAAGTATCAACTGGTGAACAATCTTTTACAGATGTTGACCCCGCCCTGGCAGGTTTGGTTAACGGCGAACCTTACCTCATGTTTACCAAAGGTTCCCCAGAGTTGATTTTAGCACGTTGCACATCTATTCAACTGGGCGCAAACTCTGCCCCCTTGCAAGAGGAACAACGCCAGCAAATTCAGGCGCAAAATGACCAGATGGCGAGTAATGGTTTACGGGTGTTGGGTTTTGCCTATAAACCTTTGACAGAAGTCCCGCCAGAAGGGTCTGATGAGACATCAGAACAAGGTTTGGTTTGGTTGGGGTTAGTGGGAATGTTAGACGCACCACGCCCAGAAGTCCGCCCAGCCGTGCAAGAATGCCGACAAGCTGGTATTCGCCCAGTGATGATTACAGGCGACCATCAACTAACAGCAAGAGCGATCGCCGTTGATTTAGGTATTGGTCAAGAAGGTGATAGAGTTCTTACTGGTCAGGAATTGCAAAGGATGAGCGACCAGGAATTAGAACAACAAGTTGACCTAGTAAGCATCTATGCCAGGGTATCCCCAGAACATAAATTACGTATTGTCCAAGCCTTGCAACGTCGCGGCAGATTTGTCGCCATGACAGGGGATGGTGTCAACGATGCGCCAGCCCTCAAACAAGCCGATATTGGGATTGCAATGGGTATCACTGGCACAGATGTCAGTAAAGAAGCTAGTGATATGGTGTTATTGGATGACAACTTTGCAACTATCGTCTCCGCGACGAAAGAAGGTAGAGTTGTTTACACCAACATCCGCCGCTTTATTAAGTATATCTTGGGTAGTAACATTGGTGAAGTTCTCACCATTGCGGCTGCACCACTTTTGGGATTAGGCGGTGTACCGTTAACACCCTTACAAATTCTTTGGATGAACTTGGTAACAGATGGTCTACCAGCCTTAGCCCTAGCGGTAGAACCACCAGAACCGGATGTGATGCAGCGCCCACCCTTCAGCCCTCGTGAAAGCATTTTTGCCAGAGGCTTGGGTTCTTATATGATCCGCATCGGGATTATTTTCGCCATCATCACCATTATCCTCATGCAATGGGCATATACTCATGCCCATGCAGTCACAGGCCCTGGACTCAGCGCTGACCGATGGAAAACAATGGTGTTCACCTCCCTATGTATTGCCCAAATGGGTCATGCGATCGCCATTCGTTCCAACACCAGACTCACCATTGAGATGAACCCCCTCTCAAACCCCTACGTACTAGCAGCCGTAGTTGTGACAACAGCTTTACAGCTGATGCTTGTCTACGTTCCCCCCCTGCGCGATTTCTTCGGTACACATTGGCTACCCCCCACAGAATTAGCCATTTGTATCGGCTTTAGTGCTTTAATGTTTGTCTGGATTGAATTGGAGAAAATCTTCTTCCGCCTGACTGGGAAGAAAGCGGTGTAACAGTTGACAGTTGACAGTTGACAGTTGACAGTGGGCAAGAAGAGGTTAAAGGCTTATTCCTTTCCCCAGTCCCCAGTCCCCAGTCCCCAGTCCCCAGTCCCAACCATGTACCTGAAAACACTACACCTGAGACATTTCCGCAACTACTCCGACCAAAAGGTTGAGTTTACTGCTGCGAAAACGATTTTGGTAGGCAATAATGCTCAGGGAAAGTCGAATTTGTTGGAGGCGGTGGAGTTGTTGGCGACATTGCGATCGCACCGGATGGCACGCGATCGCGATTTAATTCAAGATGAACAACCAGCATCGCAAATTAACGCCACCTTAGAAAGAGACTCAGGGATTAGTGACCTCAGCTTAACTCTACGCCGTAATGGTCGCCGCACTGTTGCCTTTAATGGTGAATCTCTGCGGCGACAAATGGATTTTTTGGGTGTGTTAAATGCGGTGCAGTTTTCCAGTTTGGATTTAGAACTGGTGCGCGGTAGTCCCGAAATTCGCCGCAATTGGTTAGATACTCTATTAGTGCAACTTGAGCCGGTTTACGCTCACATTTTGCATCAATATAATCAGGTATTACGGCAACGCAACGCTTATTTAAAGAAAATTCAAGACACAGAACAAAAACCCCAACAATCACAACTCGCCATCTGGGATGCACAATTAGTTACCACAGGAACTAGAGTAATTAGAAGACGCGATCGCGCTTTATCTCGACTTGCACCCCTAGCTGCTGCTTGGCACGCCAGTATTAGCGGTAGTACAGAAGTTTTACAAATTAACTATACGCCTAATGTGCCATTGCAGCAAAACCAGCAAGAAGAAATTCAGCAAGCTTTTTTAACAAAACTACAACAAAGAGCCGCAGCCGAAATGTACCGAGGTACTACCCTTGTCGGCCCGCATCGAGACGAAGTAGAATTAACCATCAACCAGACACCCGCTCGTCAATATGGTTCTCAAGGACAGCAACGCACCCTAGTATTAGCCTTAAAACTAGCTGAATTACAGTTAATTGAAGAAGTTGTTCAAGAATCACCTTTACTTTTGCTAGACGATGTTTTAGCTGAATTAGATCCATATCGCCAGAACCAATTATTAGATACCATTCAAGACCGATTTCAAACTTTAATTACTACTACTCACCTCAGTTCATTTGATTCGCAATGGTTGAATTCCTCCCAAATTCTTTATGTCCAAAAAGGAGAAATTTCTACCTCAGATTTTTAGTTATCTGACATCTTGCACCTTCTCAATAAGCACATGGCGATACACTCCCCACCCTACGAAATCATAAGGGTTTTGGACTTTGATTTTCGAGTGGAAGATAATGGTGCAAGATATAAGTTATCGTAATTCCGAGGGTTAAAGACCCCTACGTCTGTACGTAGCACATTTTCAGTTGGGGTTTAAATCCCCAACTGTTCGCGTAGCGTGCCGTAGGCAAAATGTCTTTAATGCGCGAATGCGTGAATGCGTGAATTGTTAATGAAAGTTATAGCGGTTTTCAAGTCAGTGAGGTACAGAAAAAATGATTGAACGCAGATGGACGCAGATGGACGCAGATGAATCTGTATTCTATCCGATTGCAATCCGCTATAAGAAACTTTTGACCAATGACCAATGACCAATGACCAATGACCAATGACTAATGACTTTCCAACCTCTTAAAAAGATTCAAAATTGCAAAAGTCATTATAGCCCCAACTAAACCCAATTGCCATAAACCGCAACCAGCAGCAATACCCAAACTCGCAGAAACCCAAATCGCAGCTGCTGAGGTAAGCCCATGAATTTCTGGACGTTGTGATTGTTGGGAAGATTCACGAACAATTTCTCCAGCACCAAGAAATCCCACACCAGCAGCAATACCTTGAACTACTCGGCTAATCACTTCTGGATGTGATTGTATTGTGGTTAATTGTAAGGGTATAAGCACAAATATAGCACAACCAAAACTAACCAACATATGAGTTCTTAACCCTGCTGGTTTACGTCTAAGTTCACGTTCTAAGCCAATAATAGCCCCAATTAGCAAAGCTAAAAAAAGCCGAAATATCATCTGCAAAAAATCATGATTTTCTAAGTAGTGATTGTCTAGCAATTTTATATTTGAGATAAAGAACTACATCAGACAATACGGTTCAGATAAGAATAATTAACCGCCGATAAATAGGATAAACGCCGTACCCGTTGGGAACCGTTGGCGCAGCCTCTCGTAGAGAAGGAAGAAATTAGGATGTTCCATCATCTTGGTATCCAATTTAGCCTTAACTGAACTGTATTGCTATTAGGACTTAAGCAACTGGCATATTTTTTCTGTAGGGTGTGTGACTGGCGATAATATTTGAACGTAGTCATGAGACTTGTAGCGTCACGCACCAACCACCAATTGTGACACTTGCGTAAGTCCTGGCTATATAACAGGGAACAGGGGAGCATTACTGTCAACTTAACGTAAAATGGGCGGTTAGAAACCGCGTCTACACAAACAAAACCTGCCTCCGCAGGTTAAAAAACCTTAATTTATCGTTAGTCCGCGTAGGCGGACTTTGTTTGTATAGCCGCGAATTCCATTCGCCTGGGCTTAAGTTGACACCCATGACAGGGGAGAAGCGGGAAAGCCTTTTATTATCGACTTTTTATGATTAGTTTATATCCTTATTTATCTGGTGATAGCTATACTATGACCTTCCGCTTTGATTTTTGTATCCTTTACGCGAGGCGTAGCCATACTTACTAGCGTGGATCAGCAACAGGAAATTAACTCCTGACTTTTCACAGGATCTGAAAGACCTCTCTCCAAACCTCTCTCCTACAAGGAGAGAGGCTTTGATTTCTCCCCCTTCCCTTCAAGGGAAGGGGGCTGGGGGGTTAGGTCTGCTGTTAACTTTTCCACATAACGTGAAAAGTCAGATTAACTCCTATCAATAATGTATAACTTATGTCTGAAAAATTCACTGAATATTCTTTTATTGTATTATTTTTAATATAAACTTTATATTTCTACATTAATTACCTAATAAATATAATCAAAAATACTTTATTTAACCAAAATTAAATTTAATCTTGTTAGTATTTGTAGGGAGGAAATGCTCACTTTATCATGATTTTGTCAAGCAGAATCACCACCACGTAGATTTCAAGAAGCAACTGTGAATCCTATAGGTACTTTAATTTTTTCTCTGGGAATAGATAGAGGACTAATTTGATGATTGAAAAATTTAGGTGCTTGTAGGGGCAGCCCTGTGTTGGACGAATTAACCAACTGAAAGCTAGCAGCGTTGGGCTTTGCTCACTGTATTATATTTATGGTGAGCATTGCTTACCCTACGAATATGGCAAAAATTAATTACGAGCCATATAGAATTTAGATGATAACTTACAGCAGGGAACAGGTAACAGGGGACTCTTAAAAACCTTGAAAGTCTTTTGTTACATAGCTTTTGGGTGAAAATATGTACCTCATTTACCCGCAATCTGCTGTATGAGATTATTAATCATCTCTGTTACCCTATAGTGGTAAATCACTTATTGATTGATGCGTGAGAAATAGTTTACCCCTAATAAAAACCAAGTATTGATAAAGGAGGCATATTAGGAAAGGGGGAAAGGGGAAGGGGGAAAGGGGAAAGGGGAAAGGGGAAAGGGGAAAACGGGAAAAGAGGAAAGAAACTAATGATAACTGATAACTGATAACTGATAACTGATAACTGATAACTGATAACTGATAACTGATAACTGACAACTGACAACTGACAACCAAAAGAAATTGAGTGGAAAAACTCTACTGGCTTGACCAAATTAAATTACAAGACCGCGCTAAAGTTGGTGACAAAGCATTCTATTTAAGCAGAATTAGGCAGCGTGGCTATCCGGTTGTTCCTGGTTTTGTGGTAACAGAAGAAGTTTTGCGATTATTTCTAGAGTCTCTTAACAGTTCAGAGTCTCTAGTCGCTAACTTACCTAATTCTTCCCTACACTTGGACGTAGCCAACTGGCGACAACTTCAGCAAATGGCCAGTCGTTTACGTCAGGAAATTACTCATGCAACTGTTCCAGCGCAGTGGGTGGAGACAATTCTTATCGCCGCTAGGGAATGGCAAACTGACTATTTAATTCTTCGCCCTAGTTTAGGAATAGCAACTACAAGCAACAGGGTGAGAAATACTTCTGGATTATTGGATGCAGGTTTTTGTCACTGTGATGAAACTGCGATCGCACACACTCTCAAGTATACCTGGAGTCAACTATTTCGCGCTAGAAGTTTATTATATTGGCAGCGTATGGGGGTTAACCTACAGGAAGTTAACCTAGCCATTTTAGTCCAGCCGGTACAGAATGCGATCGCTAGTGGTACACTCCATGCTAACTCCCCAGACTGGAAAATTGCCGCTACTTGGGGCTTAGGGGTTGCACTAACTCAGGGTGAAGTTATACCTGATACATACCAAATTCAGCAGGAAACGGGTGTTGTCTTAGAACGGCATCTAGGACAAAAAATGCTGGCTTATTGTCTTAATAGTACTTCATCGCTACATTCACAAGAAACTATACCTGATAACTCCTGTCTCAATACTTACTTTATTGAAGAAGCACATCAGCAAGAATACGCCTTAGCCGAAGAAAACCTTGAACAATTAATTACTCTAGGACACCAATTAGAAAGTGAACTAGGTAAAAGTTTTACCATTGAGTGGACAATTGCCCAAGAAGATGGTAATTCCCGCCTCTACATTACGCAAGTAAGCACTCCCCAATCTACCATTCCCCATTTCCAATTTATCAAAGGTGTTGGTGCAGCTAGAGGGCGTGTGACAGCAATTGCTCATGTACTCAATAATCCTCAACAGCAACCAGAGCATCTACCTAAAGACATAATTTTGGTAGTGACAGAAATTACACCTGACTGGTTGCCATTATTACAAAAAGCCGTTGGTGTTGTCACAGTCCAGGGAGGGTTAACTAGCCACGGAGCTATTTTAGCGAGAGAATTAGGCATTCCTGCTGTAGTAAATGTAGCAGATGCCACAATATTAATTCCTCATGGTGAGCGATTGTTAATAGATGGCGATCGCGGTGAGGTGTATCTGTTAAAAGATGAAGTAGCTACGGTAGAAAATCAACATCAGCCAAGCATTGTACCATCATTGTCCCCTGTTGTTAGCAGGCAAATGCCAATGATTGCGACTCAACTGTTGGTGAATATCAGTCAGCCTAATCTGATTGAACAAGTACAGAACTTACCAGTGGATGGGGTGGGTTTGTTGCGTTCAGAATTGATGTTACTACCTTTACTGCAAGGACAGCATCCCAATTTTTGGCTATTGGATGGGAAGCAATCACAATTGTTGGAGGAATGGACAGAGTTAATTATACAATTTGCCCGTGGATTTGCGCCACGCCCAGTATTTTATCGCTCCTTAGATTGGCGATCGCACGAATTATCAGCCAATAGTTCTCAATCTGCGCCTCAGTCAGCTTTAGGCGATCGCGGTACATTTAGTTATGTACGTAATTCTGCTGTCTTTGAATTAGAATTGACTGCGATCGCTAACGCCCAAAAAGCAGGCTATGATAACCTGCACCTATTATTACCCTTCGTGCGTAGCGTCCCTGAGTTTAGCTTCTGTCGGCAAAAAGCCGAGCAATTTGGACTTACCCAAATACCCCAGTTTCAGTTGTGGATTATGGCAGAAGTCCCCAGCGTGTTATTTTTATTACCAGAATATGTCAAAGCAGGGGTGGCGGGGATATCGATAGGGACAAACGACTTGACACAATTGTTACTAGGAGTAGACAGGGAACAAGGGGATATTACTAGAGTTTTAAACGAACGTCATCCGGCGGTGATGGCGGCTATTTCCCAACTAATTCAAATGGCGAAAACGGCGGGAATACCTTGTTCTATTTGCGGACAAGCACCAGCAATTTATCCAGAAATCATCGATGAATTAGTGCAGTGGGGAATTACATCGATATCTGTGGAACCAGAGGCTGTGGAGAGGACTTATCAGGCGATCGCTCGTGCCGAACAGCGTATAATCTTAGCAGCAGCTAGGCGACAGATTGGGGGGAGTGGTTGAAAGTAAAATTTTTCTACTCGTACCATTTTTCCATAAATTTGCACTTAATACCCTAGCTTATTAAGCTCACGCAAAGGCGCAAAGACGCAAAAGAGCAACATTATATTAAGTGCATAGTTACAGAGAATTGGTATCAAGAGATTGTCAGAACTCCCCGACAACTAAATCCCACAATACATCAATTCCTGTGCCTACATATTCTGAATCCTGGTGTTGCAATATCCATTCGACAACATTTGCAGTAATGTCAGGAGAGTTTTTGCCCAACTTGCCCAATGCCCAAGCAGCAGAGGAACGCATACTCTCACTCTCATCGTGGAGTAAAGCTAGCAGTTGTGCCACTACCTCTGGCTTATCTTTGCCCAACTTGCCCAATGCTCCAACCGCAGAGGAGCGCACAAAGTTACTCTCATCATAGAGTAAAGCCAGCAGTTGTGAAACTACCTCTGGCGTATCCTTGCCCAATTTGCCCAATGCCTCAGCAGCAAAGGAACGTACAAGCTCACTTTTATCATGAAGTAAGGCCAGCAGTTGTGCCACTACCTCTGGCTTATCCTTGCCTAAGTTGCTCAATGCGCTAACCGCATAGCCACGCACAAGCTCACTCTTATCGTGAAGTAAAGCCAACAGTTGTGCCACTACCTCTGGCTTATCCTTGCCTAAGTCGCTCAATGCCTCAACCGCAGAAGAACGCACAAGCTCACTCTTATCGTGAAGTAAAGCCAGCAGTTGTGCCACTACCTCTGGTTTAGCCTTGCCCAAGTTGCCTAATGCCTCAACCGCAGAGGAACGCACACGCTCACTCTTATCTTCAAGTAAAGCCAGCAGTTTTGCCACTACCTCTGGCGTTGCCTTGCCCAATTTACCCAATGCTCCAGCAGCAGAGTAACGCACAAGCTCACTCTTATCGTGAAGTAAAGCCAGCAGTTTTGCCACTACCTCTGGCGTTGCCTTTCCCAAGTTGCCCAATGCTTCAGCAACAGAGTAACGCAAACGATCATTCTTATCGTGAAGTAAAGCCAGCAGTTTTGCCACTACCTCTGGCGTTGCTTTGCCCAAGTTGCCCAATGCCTCAGTCGCACCGTAACGCACAGGCTCACTCTTATCGTGAAGTAAAGTCAGCAATTGTGCCACTACCTCTGGCGTTGCTTTGCCCAAGTTGCCCAATGTCCAGGCCGCAGAGTAACGCACACTCTCACTCTCATCTTGGAGTAAAGCCAGCAGTTCTGCTAATACTTTCTCTTGTTCACCTAAAGTTAGCCGATATTCTAGCAGTTTCCTTTCATCTATCAAATCTGCTGATGCTTTCAAAAGTTGTAGTGCTTGGGCTTGAAACTTAGTTTCCCTCAAACTACAAAGAATTTTAAAAACCTGTGATTTAATTTTGCCGCCTACTCGTTGATCATCACTAACTTCGATGTTAACTAATTGCGTAATTAAATCACTATCAGACAATTGTAAATCTTCTGCTAAACAACTACCCGCAAAGAAAAGATTACGGTGCAGCCATTGCTCATAGAGAGTATCTTGTTGCAGAATTGCCTCAATGACTTTTTTCGGGTTGCTCCGTTTTTGTTGAGCTATTAAAAGTAGTAAAACTTCTCGCCAGTGAGGATCATGTAAATGTTCTCGAACATGGTCTAATACTACCTCAAAACTTTCTTCTTGACGCTCCCGGATTTCTTCAGCCGTTAAGTATTCCTGAAATGTCTTATGCACAAAAGCATATCTATCTTGACCTTGTTCATTCAATAAACCACTACGCTCTCGAATATAATCAACAAAACGTTCTGCTTCCGCTTTCGCTTGATGTGGCTTAACTTGATAATTCAAATCAGTGATATGTTTACATAACTCTCTGATTAACTCATCTTTATCTATCAGTGTACCGCCTTCTTTATCATTACTCTGTCCCTGACTATGAATCCAGTAAGCTAAACGGTTCATTAATTCTCTAATATCGCTCTGCTGAATATAATCCAGCTTTAATTTATCAATATCTTTTACTTCTTCCCAATTAATTAATAGTGTATCAACCGCCAGTTTATATAGTTCATATCGCTGTCGTGGGAGATGAGCTTGATAGCGATGAATTAGAGCAATGATTGTGAGTATTAAAGGGTTTCGTGCTAATAATTTAATTCTTTCTTGTTCTGCCAATGCTTTTTTTAAGCTTTCTTGGCGTTCTCTTGCTTCTTCAGGACTTTTTAGCAAGCGACTTTCATACCATTTCTGGATAAACAAGTCAATTTGGCTATCATCAAACTTTTCTATTTTATAATGAGTAAAATTATCTGTACGGAAATAATTACGACTATAACCTGCTGGACGCGAAGTAATAATTGCCCGATTTTGAGAATATTGTCCGAGAAAAGTTTCAATATTTTTTACAAATTGATAACGCTTACCAGCATCAGCCACCTCATCTAAGCCATCCAATAAAATTAATGCCCGTCCATCCTCTAGCCAATGCTCAAAGAAACCTGTCGGCAATTCTTTCACATACAATCTATTCTTAGCAAAATCTCGGACATATTCTAAAATATTTTGTGTGGAAGCTTTCGCTAAATCTCTAATTTTAATTAGGATTGGTAATAAATCTATATCAACAGTTAAACCCAGTTTCTCAGCTTGCTTTTCCGCCAACATCAGAGCAAAGTAACTCAACAAAGTCGTTTTACCTATTCCTGGTTCACCCAACAAAACAGATTTACCTGATGTACTTTGTTTGATTAGTTCCTGCGCTGAAAATCTCCTACCACCACTTTGCTGTAATTGTGATATTCTTTGTTCATTGAGTAATTCTGATTGACGATTATAGCCAGCTACACCTTCCCGATTAAAAAACTCTAAAGATATTGATTCTCTAGAATCTACTTGTTCAACTACATCAGGCATGACAAAAATTTGTGGGAGCTTGGCAAATCTTTCTTCTTCTTTAGTCGCTACCTTTAACCCAACGAATTCAACATCATCAAAATATTTTGACAGTTGCTGAAGATAATTATTTTTAGCAAGCTGAAATTGTAAATATGTGTTGGTTTGCTTAAAATAAGCATCAGTAAACTTTTGCAGCCAATTTTCTATACTTTGTTCTGGAAACTTTAACTTGGGTTTTTCAGAGAAAATTTTCTTAAAAGCAGCAATTAACAATTCTAAATTAGGAGTAGTTTTATTATTAATAGGTTTGAGTAATTCTCCTTGTACACCTGTATCTTTGAAAAATTGGTCTAGAACTTCCTTTGTCTGCTTATCATCGCAGTGATAAAATAACCGTCTGTCATAAGGTTGGGTAGCATCCCACTCTACAGCAGCTTTAACTCCTGCTTGCAAGGCTTTTTCTAAATCTGTAGGGTTTAATAGACTATTAACTTTAGTAATCATTTGTTTTGCAATTACAGGAAATACAGCTTTTCCTAGTCCAACCGCCAGCGTTGCTATTTCTATACTCATGTTGTATTTAATACATATTTTTATTTATATTAGCCCAATTCTCAAAAATACTTTTGATACCATCATTTAGTAGTAAAAACATTGTTTTTAATAATTTATATCTTGCACCTTCGAGTGGAAGCAAGTGGTGGGCAATGCCCACCCTACCGGGAAACGCTATAAATTTCCTTGTTTCCTTCTTTGTGTCTTAGCGCCTTTGCGTGAGCCTAATTTCGATACTAATCTCACAGGAAGGGAACAATTACTACTTACCGAGAGTATCCGGTTTCCCGCAAGAACTTACGTAATTCTGCGAAGTATTGAGAGCGATCGCCTTCATTATAAACTTGTTGTACTCGTCGCCATCCTTCCTGTCCTTGCCCTAGCAGACACATATCAGCCAAATATGCAGCTAAAAAGCCCTTGCCATCATGACCTTGACGCTTGATATCGTTGTAGTCTTTCCATAACTGTGAGGCGTGACTAGCTATTAATTTAGGATAACGGCGGGTAACGTTAGTCATTTTGCCTTGGCGGTACTGCCAAATTTGTAGAGGATAGGCAGAAGCAGCGTAAGCTGTAAAAGCACCAGCAAAGCGATCGTCTTGACTATTGAATTCTAGGATACCATCCCGATTCAAATCTTCCAGCTTGTAGACTCCGTTACCCCAATCATGGCGAATTTGTCTATACTGCCCAGAGGTGCGATCGTAGCGGTAAATCAAGGAATAAGTACAACAATGCGCCCCGCTTGTATAGAAATTAGCAATTATTTCTGGTTCCTTATCACCGTCTAAATCCACCACAGGTATCTTATCAGAGAAGATCCCCGCAGTCGGTCGGTCATACTCACTTTCTTGAGGTAAAGTTTTATTGAAAACAGTTTTACCCCCTCTGACAATTCGCAACCGCACATTTTTATACTGATATTCCTGCGGCTTTTCAAAAGTTATTTCCGCTCGCACATTACCCGACTGTCCAGTAAATGACTCTGCCTTAACTGGTTGTGTAATTGCAGCAACACTGACAACAGCTAAACCGACTAAAAATTGGTTAATAAAGGTACGAATATTTTTCATTTGATGGTGTTGTATATGAGGGACTGGGTATTGGGGACTGGGGACTGGGGGAGTAACCCACCCCTAACCCCTCCCAAGAGGGGAAAAAGCAGGGTGGTTTCATACAATCAGAGAAAAAAGATTATTGTGTTTCAAAGCCTCTCCCCCCGTGGGGGAGAGGTTTGGAGAGAGGGCAAAATCTCTGCTACAACACCAGAAATCAGAACTTATAAATTTTTCTTTTTCTGTATAAACCCACCCCTAACCCCTCCCAGGAGGGTAAAAAGGAGTAGGGGAGAATAACAACTGTCAACTGTCAACTGTCACCTATCACCTATCACCTATCAACTGCCAACTGATAACTGATAACTGATAACTGATAACTGACAACTGATTTCTTTTATACAACACCAAAAAACCGATTAGTATCGGAAAATAGCCGCAACTGGTTTACCATCAGGCATTTGCTCAGGCTCAACAGCGTAAACCGTACCACCATTTAATAGAGTATGAATTGCTGCTAAGTCCAAAATATCACCATCTTCAGGCTGTGGTTCTGGGTGCAAGTCTACAGCCATTGTATCTGGGTCAAATGTACCCCAGATTTGCTGCCCTACTGGGACGATTAAGGAATCAACCCTTTGGTAATAAGCGGCGGAAACGATTTCTTTGATATCGCTAGAAGCTGTACCAGTTTCCTCTCCCTCCAATTGTTGGAAAAGCTCAATTGCTTCCTGTTCTGATTGATGGAACAAAGGTGCGACAATTTCCCAAGCTTGAGCGTGTAACTCGTCTGCTTGGAAAACTTCTTGTCTTTTAGTAATACCTTCTTCCAGAAGATGAGGATACTTGTTAGCTTCACGATAAATGGGGTGGAGATATTCCACACCAGCCAAAATTAAAGGTGCTTTTTGCTCCCGCAGTTTCTCATGTAAAGCGGTATCAACAGCGTGGAAGAATTGGAGGATAGCTTCTTGGTGCTGGTCGCGATCTGGGCTGCCTTGACCGTGGAAAGCTCCAGGCTGCGATCGCGTAAAGGGATTATTATTACTACCCTTAGATGTAGCAATGCGAAATTGCCCTTCTTTGTCTGTTTCATCGTACTGGAGAGCTTCATCGAGGGTTTTCGGCATATTTTCCACTTCTACCTCAGTGATGCCAGAGCGCGTTCCCTCGAAAAACTTTAAGTCTTTTTGACTCAGAGCGAGAATATAAAATTTACCATCGCTATTAATTAAATGCAGCAACGGCTTGAAATGAAATTGATGACTAACAACCACCAATTCTTGACACTCTATCGGCAGACTATAATAACGGAAGACCTGCGGCGAAATGAAAATTGCTAAACCGTGGTCTTGATTTTCCCAAAACTCAGCCTCATCGAGTTCCTTAGCTGGTTGCAGTAAATTTTCAATTTCTTCAGCAGGAATTTCCAAAGCTTGCAAGCGTTCTTCAGCCTCACGCACTAAATTTTTAAAGCGAATAGGATTTTGACGAATCTCCGGCCCTGCTTTTTGCATAGGCATATAAAGAGATACACAAGGTGCTTGAGAATTGGCAATTAAATTTTTTAACTCATCAATAGATAGTAGAGTCATGAGATGAAATTCCTATCCTTGGTAATTAAAGCTCAACAATGTATATTCATTCCAGAGCTTTAACCCCGAAAATTCATCTTTCTTTTGATAAATTAGCTATCATATACACCATTCTGTAGGCGGAGAAAAATTGACAGTTGACAGTTGACAGTTGACAGTTGACAGGTGACAGGTGACAGTTTTTCTCCTCTGCTCCCCTGCTCCTCTTTCCCCTCCTGGGAGGGGTTAGGGGTGGGTTACTCCCCCAATCCCCAATCCCCAATCCCCAGTCCCCAATCCCCAATCCCCAATCCCCAGTCCCCAATCCCCGCATGGATGCTTCCGAGCTATTAGAAACAATCACACTTTTAATTGAGCAAGCAGAACAAGGAGACATAGACCCTTGGGACGTTAAAGTTATTGAGGTGATTGACCGTTATTTAGAACTAATGACACCAAAGACAACTGCTAGAGGCTATGAGTCTGACTTGTCCCAATCTGGGCAGGCATTTTTATCAGCCTCCATGCTAGTTTTATTCAAAGCTAATACCTTGATGCAGTTGTCTACAGCAGAAGATTTAGAAGATATCGAGGATGAATTACTAACCGAGAATGGTGATGGCATTTTCCATCATCAACGTTTACCCCTAGAGCGAGTGTTGCGTCGGCGACCCTCCGCCATGCCACCACCGAAACGCCGTGTAACTTTGCAAGAGTTAGTTGCCCAATTGCGAATCATGGCGAATCAGCTTAAGCTAGTGCAGAAAGTTAGCAAACCGGAACGTCCCAAGCGCCAGCCGACTGTCAAAGCGATGCGGGAAGCGCTGGAGTTGGCGCACCAAGAGAATTTGACGGAAGTAGCTGGTGAGTTGGAGCAAGTACTGCACTGTTCAGCTAAAGAATTGCTGTTAGAACAAAAATATTTAAATTTAGAACAACTTGTCGAATTGTGGTCGCAGACCAAGCAAACACAGGAATTATCGGCTCATGAATCGGTAAACAGTCACCTAGTCAGCGTTTTTTGGGCTTTATTGCTGCTATCGGCACAATCTAAAGTAGAGCTAGTTCAAGAGGAATTTTATCAAGAAGTAAAAATCCGCCTACTTACAGATGCAGCCAACCCACATCAATCATGATAGCAACCTATGAACCTTAGCATTTGAAAATAGTAATATATAAGCTTCAGTAAATTTACCGACTGTAACATTAGTGAACCCAAAAATCCGATTAAATTAAAAAGATAACTGATCGCTTGTCATCAACAGAGGGGACAGGGAACAGGGGACAGGGGACAGGGACTAGGAAATAGTGTTAACTATTGCCTGTACTTCGTCGGAGAGTAAAAAACGCACTCCTACAAGTGGCATATTTTAGTTAGATATAAATTCCTTTCTCTTACTCCCAATCCTCAGCGATGCACTGAAGCTCACCGTTCGCGTTAGCGTCTCCGTTCGCGTAGCGTCCCATAGGGAAGGAAAAGTGTCCCCAATCCCCAATCCCCAGTTCCCAGTCCCCAATACCTACTCCCCAGTCCCCTTGCAATAAACAGTAGATTACTGTTATCCCTGTTGTTAGGGATTACTTAGAACAGACATAAAAAACTGATGATTAAGTATCACACATTGAAAGTAAACTGGCTTGTGGTTGAGGAATAAACTCTATGAAAGCGATGATTCTCGCAGCAGGTAAGGGTACTCGCGTTCGTCCGATTACCTACACAATTCCCAAACCGATGATTCCTATCCTGCAAAAGCCAGTGATGGAATTTTTATTGGAACTTTTACGTCAGCATGGTTTTGACCAAATTATGGTCAATGTGAGCCATTTGGCTGAGGAAATTGAGAATTATTTCCGTGACGGTCAACGGTTTGGTGTCCAGATTGCCTATTCGTTTGAAGGCAAAATTGATGACGAAGGTAAGTTAGTAGGGGAAGCCATAGGTTCTGCTGGTGGGATGCGTCGCATCCAAGATTTTTCACCGTTTTTCGATGATACCTTTGTGGTATTATGCGGGGACGCTTTGATTGACCTAGATTTGACGGCAGCAGTAAAGTGGCATAAATCAAAGGGATCGATCGCCACTATCATTACCAAGACTGTACCCAAAGAAGAAGTTTCTAGTTACGGTGTTGTCGTCACCGATGAACATAGTCGGGTGAAAGCTTTCCAAGAAAAACCATCGGTTGAGGAAGCACTCAGCACTAATATCAACACAGGTATTTACATTTTTGAGCCAGAGGTATTTAATTACATCCCCTCTGGTGTGGAATATGATATCGGTAGCCAACTCTTCCCCAAACTAGTAGAAATTGGTGCGCCCTTCTACGCCATTGCTATGGACTTTGAATGGGTGGATATCGGTAAGGTTCCCGACTACTGGCGGGCAATTCGTGGGGTGCTGCAAGGGGAAATTAAGAATGTCCAAATCCCCGGTCATGAGGTCGCCCCTGGGATTTACACTGGTTTAAATGTGGCGGTGAATTGGGACAAGGTAGATATCACAGGCCCAGTTTACATTGGTGGTATGACTCGCATCGAAGATGGAGCCAAAATCGTCGGCCCAGCAATGATCGGCCCTAACTGCTGGATATGCAGTGGCGCAACCGTTGACAACAGCGTCATCTTTGAATGGTCACGCTTAGGCCCTGGAGTCCGACTGCTAGATAAGCTAGTGTTCGGGCGTTACTGCGTCGATAAAACCGGAGCGGCGATTGATGTGCAAGCCGCTTCCCTAGATTGGTTAATTACCGACGCAAGACAAACACCCCCAGAACATACCCCCGCAGAACGGCAAGCGATCGCCGAATTGTTGGGAACTAATGGTTAGTCATTAGTCATTAGTCAATAGTCATTAGGGACTTTCAAATCAAAAACATCCCAAATTGTCTTGTAGGATGGGCATCTTGCCCGTCCTAGATGATGCCAAATTGTCTTGTAGGATGGGCATCTTGCCCGTCCTAGATGATGCCAAATTGTCTTGTAGGATGGGCATCTTGCCCGTCCTAGATGATGGGCGGGCAAGATGCCCACCCCACAAGAAGGATAATTTATTTGTTGGAAATCCTTTAGTCAATGGACTATGGACTATTGACTATGGACTATGGACTCTTAACTATTCAAGTAAGTGTATCTTCTGAGACTCTGTTCGTAGGTTTGCAGTAAGCGCTGAGATTCGGCTAAGGTAATCCGCTTCTCTTCCAAAGCCCGCTCACAGCGTTGGCGGATGTTTTCTACCATGTCCTCAGAATCGTACTGCACGTAGCTAACAACTTCGCTCATGGTATCACCCTTGACTACGTGTTCGATTTGGTAGCCTTTGGGCGTTAACTGGATGTGAACGGCGTTAGTGTCGCCAAACAAGTTGTGTAGATTCCCCATAATTTCCTGGTATGCACCATTGAGGAACATTCCCAGATAATAAGGTTCCCCTGGTTTGTAGGGGTGCAATTCTAATACAGATTTGACATCACGCAGGTCGATAAAACGGTCGATTTTACCGTCGCTATCACAGGTGAGGTCGGCTAAAATTGCTCGCTGTGTTGGTTCTTCATCTAGGCGATGGATGGGCATGATGGGGAATAATTGATCAATTGCCCAACAATCAGGTGCTGATTGAAACACAGACAGGTTGATGTAGTAGATGGAAGCCATGATTTTTTCTAGGTCTTCCAACTCATCGGGTACGTAATCATGCTGTCTGATAATGTCTAAAATCTTTTGACAACAAGCCCAGTATAAACGTTCGGCTTTGGCGCGTTCTCTCAAGCGTAGAATCCCCAAGTTGAAGCGACTGATGGCTTCTTCCTTAAACTGAGTAGCGTCGTGGTAGAACTCTTGATAGTTCTCTTTGTTGATGGATTGATAGGTTTCCCACAGGTAATTAATGACTGGGGATTCGCCTTCTTTGGGCGGTTCTGGGTTGTCGCGGGGGACATCACTGGTACTGAGAACGTCGAAAATGAGTACCGATTGATGGGAAGCGATCGCTCTCCCACTTTCACTAATCAGTGTAGGTACGGGGATTTGCTTCTCAGCACAGGTATCTTTTAACTCTGCCACGATATCGTTAGCATAGTTCTGCATATTGTAGTTCTTGGAGGCGTAGAAGTTGGTTTGCGAACCGTCATAGTCCACACCCAAGCCGCCACCAACATCAAGGTACTTCATATTTGCCCCCAACGATGCTAACTCTACATAAATCCGGCTAGCTTCTTGGATGGCATCTTTTATCACATTGATGGCGGAGATTTGCGAACCAATATGGAAGTGCATTAGCTGCAAAGAATCCAGCAAGTCAGCGTCGCGTAACTTGTCAACTGCTTGGATAATTTCGGGTATCGTCAAACCAAACTTGGCGCGATCGCCTGTGGATGTACCCCAGCGTCCCATCCCTTGGGTGCTTAATTTCGCTCTTACCCCTAAAATCGGCTTAATTCCCAATTGCTGACTAGCAGCAATCACTAAATCGACTTCTTCCACCTGTTCTAAGACAATTATTGGCGTTTGTCCTAGTCTTTGGGATAACATCGCTGTTTCCACGTATTCCCGATCTTTATAGCCGTTGCAAACCAGCAATGATCCAGGGGTATCCAACAAAGCTAAAGCAATCATTAACTCCGGCTTAGAACCAGCTTCTAAACCAAACTGATGTGGTTTACCAAATCTCACCAAATCTTCAATCAAATGCCGTTGCTGATTGCATTTGACAGGAAACACACCGCGATAAACACCGGGGTAATTATAACGGGCGATCGCTTTCGCAAAACAAGCATTCAACCGTTCGATGCGGTCTTCCAAAATATCAGAAAAGCGAATTAGTAAGGGTAGCCCCAAATTACGCTGTTTCAAAGCGTTGACCAATTCAAACAAATCCAAAGAACCACCGCGATCGCCCTTGGGAGACACGGTAACATGACCAGCCGCATTAATCGAGAAATAAGGCTGTCCCCAACCCTCAATCCTGTATAAAGCCTCGCTGTCCTCAATCTTCCAAGCACGAGAAACATCTCCAGGCGTACTTGGTGGTAGCAGTTTCTTCTGCTTGTGATTTTTCCCTTCTAACTTGTGTCCGTTGGCTGGTACTTTTACCACCTCGTCAGATGTAGCAGTTGACTCACCCATTTGTTCCTGACCTCTGTGTTTCACCCACGAATAAACAATTTAACTCATTCGTATAAGAACTGATATGCACTCAGGGATAATTTCTGAGATAAACTCTTGATTGGTCAGTTTTTTAGTCAAAAGTCAATAGTCAATAGTCAACAGTGAAAAGGATATTTTTCTGTGGACTGTGGATTATGGACTATGGACTGTGGACTATGGACTCTTGACCAAATAAAAATTTTATTAAGTTTTTGGAGATAGCTTTGGAACGCACATTCTTAGCAATTAAGCCTGATGGCGTACAGCGTGGACTCGTTGGCGAAATTATTCGTCGCTTTGAAACAAAAGGTTTTACCCTGGTGGGTTTGAAGTTTCTCCAAGTCAGTAAAGAATTGGCTGAAGAACACTATGGAGTCCACCGTGAAAGACCATTTTTCCCTAGTTTAGTCGAATTTATCACTTCTGGCCCCGTGGTAGCGATGGTTTGGGAAGGTGATGGTGTGATTGCTTCAGCCAGAAAAATTATTGGTGCAACCAATCCCCTCACAGCAGAACCCGGCACAATTCGCGGCGATTTCGGCATTAACATCGGCCGCAACATCATTCACGGTTCTGATGCACCAGAAACAGCCCAAAAAGAAATCAGCCTGTGGTTTACCGATGCAGAATTAGTCAATTGGCAACCACATTTAACCCCTTGGTTACACGAGTAGTCAATTAGGGAAGGGGAAGGGGGAAAGGGGAAAGGGGAAGGGGAAAGGAGAAAGGGGAAAGGGGAAAGGTAAAAACTGCTTCCTCATCTCCCTCATCTCCCTATTCCCCTCCTGGGAGGGGTTAGGGGTGGGTTCCTCCCTCATCTCCCTCATCTCCCTCATCTCCCTCATCTCCCCAATCCCCAATCCCCAGTCCCTCACTTCGACACTTCAGTTTTCTCCACTTCTACTTGGGGTGATTCGGTGAGATTGCGCTTAGAAAAGCCCCAGGTGAAAATAATGGCGATCGCCGTAATCATTAACCACTCTGGCGGGACAAAATCATTGTTGACAACTTTTAATAACAGACGTAAGCCTACTAAAGCTACAGTTATATATCCTGCGTCTTCTAAGTTGGTAAATTCGTCTAACCAGCGAATAAATAAGCCTGCCATGAATCGCAGCGTGACAATGCCAATTGTGGTTCCAGTCAGGACTAGCCAGGTTTCTTGAGAGACTGCGATCGCTGTTGTCACGCTATCCAAGGAAAAGGCTAAGTCGGTAAAGGCAATTACGGGTATTGCTTGCCACAAGGTAGCAAAACGCGGGCCGTGATGATGGTCGTCTTCTATTTCTTGTGAGGTAAAGTGTTGGAATACCAACCATAGCAAGTAAGCCGCACCCAGGAGTTCAAATTGCCAAAATTTTTGTACCTCAGTGGCAGTCAACAATAAGGTAACTCGCAGCACATAGGCAACGACTAAACCAATGTTGAGGGCTTGGCGTTCCAGCTTTTTGTCCTCTAGTCCTTGGGCAATAGCAGCTAGGGCGATCGCGTTATCTGCTGATAGTACCGCCTCTAGAAATACTAATATCAGCAGGACTATAGAGGCTTCCAGGCTGAAATGAAAGTGCAGGTAGTCAAAAATTTGGTCTAGCATTCCAGATTTCTCAAGGATTGAAAATTATATCAGTTATCAGTCAGCCAGGGCGTGGGGGATAAATAAGCGCCACCAAAGCCTTCCACCAATTGGTGTGGTGTTTCACCCTCGTATTTAACTGATAACTGTTCACTGTTCACTGTTCACTGTTAAAAATTAGCAGTGATAGCCAATTTCATCTAAAAAGTGCAACAAATTGCTACTTTTATCCAGCTTAACTTGTAGAGGGTCTATTCTGGGAGTCCCCAACCCCTGTGTTAGCCTAGCTTACCCCAAGTTTCCTGTTTGCTCACGTCCAAGTGCAGATAATCCAAAATAATACTTAATTTTTTATTGCTAAAGTAATAATAAGTTTAAATAAATTTAAGAAGTATAGCAGGGGATAGGGAACAGGGGACAGGGGACAGCCTCACAAGCTGCTTGCTATCAAGATTGTATGATTCATCTATGTCCTAACCTATGTGGCTACTGCCATATGAGCAATAATTAAATACTTACTATTAAATTTATCTTCCTATCTTTTCAATAAGCTATTAATAGCAATTTTGGGAGTTTTTGTGCAATGAACCGAACTAACCCTCAAGTAATTTTATTTGCACTTGATAAATAATCTCTGAAATCTGGCTTACCCATCCATTAAATTAGCGATCGCACTTAATTATGACTTACGCAATTGTCATCATCAAAATAACTGTAGGGTGCGTCATATCCAATAATTTCCCACATATTCAAGGATTTTCCACATATGACGCACCCTCCCCCAAGTGCCAGTTGTGTAAGTCCTGTAAGTAAAATTAGCTGACCCTACATCAAAGTGTAGAGGACGAGATCCCCGGATTTTGCTACCCTTGAACTAGATAACAACGAAAGTTGAGCGAGAATCGAATCACAAATTAAGCCAAACTCGCTCAAACTCATCCCTACAAACTCATAAATGTCTTGTCCTGGCTCGATAATCAAGCAACGCACCTTGACTAATCACAGTTCGTCCATTGTTTTTGTGCGTAGGGATTTGTCCTTTTTGCAAAGCCATATACAGAGAACTTTGATCCATTCCCAAAAATCTGGCAGCCTGGACAAGAGAAGTACCTTGTCTAGGCATACCCCGATGCTTTCTTCTGCGCTTCGATAACAATCTAAACATAGCAAAATGTAAAGAACAACTTAAGAAAACTCAACTTTTTCCCGAACAAATCGCAAAATTAACATTAATTCAAAATCACCAAAGCAGAGTTTGTGCTGCATCAGACGAGGACAGCATCAGTAATTCGATCTGTTTCTAATTAGATTGCGATCGAATTAAGTATAACAAATTATGAAACAAGAACAATTTCAGACCTTACTGCAATTTTTCAAAGTGTTAGCGGACGAAAGCCGATTGAAGATTTTAGGGATTTTAGCTAATCAGGAGTGTAGCGTTGAAGAATTAGCCGCGCTGATGCAGCTAAAAGAGCCGACTGTTTCCCATCATCTGGCCAGGCTCAAAGAGCTAAATTTAGTCACAATGCGCCCAGAAGGCAATAGCCGCATATATCAGTTAGATAGTGAAGTCCTGCAAAGCATCAGCAAGGAAATTCTCTCCCCAGAAAAAATTGCCTCTTTAGCAGAGGATGTAGACACTGAAGCTTGGGAGAGCAAAGTTTTAAGAAACTATCTAGAGATAGATGTAAACAGTAATGAAGGAACACAGCGCATCAAAGAAATTCCTGCTAGCCGTAAAAAGCGCTTAGTAATTCTTAAATGGTTGGTCAGCAAATTTGAGTTAGGTATCAATTACTCAGAACGTGAAGTCAATGACATTATCAATCTCTACCATCCAGATTACGCCACTCTCAGGCGAGAGTTGATTAGTTATAAGTTAATGCAGCGAGACAATGGAGTTTATTGGCGGTTAGCAGAAATTTGATGTTCGGGAAAATTAGGGGTGGGGGTATCGCCTTTGAATAACAAAAACATAGCCATACATAGTCAGATATTTAAACTCTTACCTTTCCATGATGTAGAGTTTGGTTGCGCCAGTCGTGACTACATCAACTAATTAGATATAATTCTAATTAGATTAATATCTAATTAGAATTGACCTATGCCACCAGAACAACTTGAAATCCTGCTAAACTTCTTCAAAGCATTATAGGTGCGGTTTTTGGGTTTATGACGCTGACAGCAAGCAGGACAAGTCTGACTTGTGTATTTCTCGCACTGGATCTCAACCTTCATCCCAAATCTTTGAGATTTATAAGTGAG
>NZ_JACJSG010000062.1 GCF_014697625.1 Anabaena azotica FACHB-119
GAACAGCGTGAAAAGGATGGGCAATCCTCAGATGCTTGTGTCTGCCAAGGATTTGAAAAGCCCACAGTTTCAAATTGGGAGGATTATTGTATTGGTAGAAAAGCGATCGCACAGGACATCTCGGTACTGCATAATTCCATCACTGACTGGTGGAAAAAAGGCTTGGCACAGTTTAAGAACCAACCAGAAGTTGCTCCGAGTGGGGGTAGTAATCGCAACTCTTTAATGATGGAGTCACAACGATTGGTGGAAAATTTGGGCTGGACTTCAGAACGAGGTCAACAGTTTCTTATGCAGCAGTATGGAAAGAAAGGTCGGCAGTCATTAACGGAATATGAATTTCATGACTTTATTGAGAAACTAAAGTCGATGCAGCCGCAGCCAGAATTTGACGATGAAGTTGGTTATTGGGAGGATGCACCCTACTAATTTATAAGCCCAGATTTCAGTAGAGGCAATTGCTTCTGCTGAAATCTATTTTTTTCATAAAAATAAACATCAAAAGGAAATTATGGTTAACAGAAAATGGTCGGTCAAGCGCATCACAGTTAATTTAAGTTCCTCCGAAGTACAGGCATTAAAAACCTATTGCCAAACAACTGGCAGACCTGCGACGGATGTAATTCGGGAACTGATAAGGACATTGGAATCAAAGGCGTTGGCGTAAGCCTTGTCGGAGACATCGCGTGAACAACAGCAGCAACTATAATCACTTTTCAGGCGGTAGTGCATCACTTTATGTTGTATTTGCGGACAGCAAGTGCATCTTCTACCGTAACTACATGGTGCAAACCTGTATAGAAAAGGCGCAGGAACTTAGAAAACTGGGCTTTGATGCTCTGGTGTTTCCAGGGGATATTCCTGATTACATTCCAGTATCAGATGAGGCGTTGGCGTAAATATTTAACAAGAGCGATCGCTTCACTTCTAACGACAGTTAACACTGTCTTTTTTTCTTTCACACAGGCATAAATATGAATCACCAACAAAAAAGAACCACCCGCCAATATCAAGCTGAGTACGATCATCACAAAATCATACTCCGCCCTCGCCCAACCCCACGCCGCAGAACACGCGCACTACTCCAAGATATGATGTACCCCGTAACACTAGCTTTCGCGTTCAGTATTTGCTTTTCCGCCGTGGGCGCTTTGGGCTGCTGGGGGTTTGAGATTATAGCGGCTAATGCCAGTCCGACGAGCAGTAGCAGTTACGATTGGCGATCGCGTAAGAACATTTGCTTGGGGGCTATGTTGGTGGGATTATCGGGGTGTTTGGGGAGCGCTTTGGTTGGTGGGATTTTGGGAGGGGTGGACGAGTGAGGAAGTTCCGATATTTTTTGTACACAATCACAGCAATGTTGGGTGCGGTAATGCTGGTAGGGGGAGCTATTTGTGCCATCGCCGGTACGGTAGTGCTGTTACTAGGATTTCAGAGAGAAGGTCTAAGTGGCTTGGTTAATGGGTTCGCTCTTTTGATCATAGGCTTAAACCTGTTAGATTTTGGCTACGCTGGCATGGAACAAGAGGTACGCCGCATATCTCAGCAGCCACTCAAAGAAATCCCCAAGCCTTGCAAGGGATGCTGCAATTATCACGGCAAGGAGTATGGGGGCGTGATGCTGGTTTGTGGGATTCATCCAGAAGGGGTGAAGGAGGATCACTGCCCGGATTTTAGGAGAAACTGATGAGTAATGCTGTGTCCAAGGTCAAGTATTGTGCGCTCATTGCCTCTGGCGTTGTCTTGGTATCCTTGGGAGTGACAATCGCTGCAAGGGCCACGACTACAAGCGGCATAAAAAGCACTGCGCTGGGGATAACTCTGGTGTTGGGCGGTTTGAGGCTAAAAATCTGGGGGTTAACCGAACTGCACACAATTTACGCCTCGGAGGAATTTGAGCGGCTTTTTCAGCGATCGCCTGATATTCCTAAGCCTTGCCGAGGATGCTGCAATTATCACGGCAAGGAGTATGGGGGCGTGATGCTGGTGTGCGGGATTCATCCAAAAGGCGTAAAGGGGGATAAATGCCCAGATTTTAGGAGGAACTGATGCGGAATACCTTGTCCAAGTTCAAGTATTGTGCGATGGCTGGATCTGGTGCTTTGCTGCTAACGCTTGGAATTGCGGTTGCAAGAGGGGCTACGGGGGGTGGGGTGAAAACCACTGCGGCGGCAATAATCCTTATATTAAGTGGTTCCTTGCTGCAAGTCGCAAGCATAAAGGGTTTGTACGAGATTATCTGCGTGGAGGAAGACGAGGAAGAAGAGCGGATTTTGCGGCAACTGCGATCAGCTTCGCTGGGCGGAACGCCATCGCAACAAGTACCCAAGGCTTGCCGGGGATGCCAGAATTTCCACGGCGTGAAGTACGGGGGCGTGGTGCTGGTATGTGGGATTCATCCAGAAGGGGTGAAGGAGGATCACTGCCCGGATTACGAGACATCCAAGGGGAAAAGGCATCAACATTAATATATAAGGCATCAACATTAATATATATAGAAGAAAAGCAATCACACTTTACCTAATTCCATAGACACAGACAGGAATTATGAAAGACAAGCATAGGTATAAATCAATTTGCAACTTTATAGTCAACATCTGGTTGTTATTATGAAGTTTTGTTACACAATGCGTAATCGTTCCCAGTCAAACTGAAATTACAATTGTAACCATTCACAAAAAAATCAAAAACTTAATCCTTTCCTCCCTCTCTAAACTTGATTTTCTCATTCTCCACCTGTACTAATCGAAATTATGTTCATTAGTACATCACAAAGCAAGTTCAGACAATTACCAGAGTGCAATAACAGTTATGGATTCTCAGAAACAACAACAGTTACTAGATGAAGTTCAGAACGAATTGAGTAATAACCGAGATAAATCAAATCCTAACTTCAATGATTCTAAAAATGCTGTTTTGAAGAAAAAAGGGGTTATTGCAATGACAGTTACCTCTAATAATACTTCGCAAAGAACTTGCGGATATGATGAAGATGGAAATTGGGTCTGTAAGTCTTAATAGTATTATCTATTTACTTAATCTAGCTTAAAGTTCTTAACAAACTAGATTGAGTGGAGAATAATGTGGCATCTTCTCGATGCTTTCTTAAGAAAGAATACATACGTCAGTCTCGTAATTCAAAATTAATTCTGTACAATCAGTTGTGAATAAAGGGATTAAAAATCTTCACTCTCATTGTCTATTTAATCTGATTACCTGTAGATTACATTCTGACGGATGTATTCTTCTTCAATATGCTATCCTTTAAATGATATAACAATTGCTACGTTAAGCCTAACTAAATATAGGCAAAAATTCACGTTTATTCAGCGATTAGTAATCATTTTAAAAGGGAGTATTTTTGGTATGAATGGTTTTTGTAACTTATTTCAAAGTTTAGGAATTGCAATATGTAGTGTAATAGCTATATCTGCCAATTCTGCTATTGCTCAAATTGTCCCGGATGATACTCTACCTACTAATTCGCTTGTTCAAACACAGGGAAATACTATCATTATTGAAGGTGGTACTGTAAAAGGCAATAATCTGTTCCACAGTTTTCAGGAGTTTTCTCTAATTAATAATGGAAGCATAGCTGAGTTTAAATATGTTGGGGATATTCAGAATATTATAAGTCGGGTAACAGGGAAATCTGTTTCTGAAATTAATGGTATACTTAAAGTTAACGGCACAGCCAACCTGTTTCTCATCAATCCTAACGGGATTATTTTTGGCCCCAATGCTTCTTTACAACTTGGCGGTTCATTCGTAGCGAGTACAGCGAATAGTCTAAACTTTGACGATGGAAGCAAGTTTAGCGCCACGGATACTCAATCACAACCCATGCTAACAGTAAATGTTCCTATTGGTTTACAATTCGGAGCAACTGCCGGCCCTATCCAAAATCAATCCCAAGCATCAAATTCAAATGGCACAACTGTTGGTCTACAAGTACAACCCGGTAAAACCTTAGCACTTGTAGGAGGTGACATAACGCTCTCAGGCGGAAATTTAACAGCACCTTCAGGACGAATAGAGCTAGGAAGTGTCGCTGCTAATAGTTTGGTCAGCCTGAAACCAACGAACCAAGGTTGGCTATTGGGATATGAAGCTGTCCAAAATTTCCAAAACATTCAACTAATCCCGCGCACTTATCAAGGTTCTTTGATTCCATCTCAGGTAGATGCTAATAATAGAGATGGCATCGGAGGAAATATTCAAGTGCAAGGTAACACCGTTGAACTTACTGGTTATCTTGTTCGCCTAAGAACTCAAACTACGGGTGCAAATAATGGCGGAGACTTAACAATTAATGCCAAGAAATTAATCGTTCGGGATGGTGCAGCCATCTCAACTGCGACTAGAGGGACGGGGAATGGAGGAAAGTTAACTGTGAACGCTTCTGAGTCTGTAGAGGTGATTGGTAGCGTTCTCTCACCGGATAATAGTTTGTTCCCTAGCTCCTTATCTAGTGGAACTGCTGTTGCTGGAAAAGCAGGTGATATATTCATTGACACCAAGAGGCTGCTCATTCAAGATGGGGGACAGATTACAACAGAATCTAGTGCAGTGTTTCGGAACGGACAATTTATAGCTGGTAGAGGTACTGGAGGAGATTTAACTGTGATTGCCTCCGAATCCTTAGAAGTAAGAGGTAAGGGTAGTGGCTTGTTTGCTTCGACTAACACTTCGGGGGATGCAGGAAAACTAACAATCAATACAGGACAATTGATTATTCGTGACGAAGCAGAAGTGATTGTTAGCAGTCTATTTAACAATAATTACATCTACCCAGAAAATACAGTCAATTTAGGGAAAGCAGGTGAGCTAAATGTAACAGCTCGCTCTATACTTTTAGACAACAAAGGAAAACTCACATCTGATAGTTATTCAGGTCAGGGAGGTAATATTGCGCTACAGGTGAGGGATTTATTACTGATGCGCCGCAACAGTCAAATATCCACTAACGCAGGCACAGCACAGTCCGGTGGGGATGGCGGTAACATTACCATCAACGCGCCGTCAGGTTTCCTCGTTGCTGCTCCCAATGAAAATAGTGATATCACCGCGAATGCTTTCTTAGGATCTGGTGGAAAAATTATAATTAACGCTAAAAGTATTTTTGGGTTTGTACCGCGTACTCGTGAAGACTTAGTGAAGTTGTTGAATACTCAAGAAGCTGACCAACTAAACCCAAGCAATCTTCCAACCAACGATATTACTGCATTTTCTCAACAAAATCCTTCATTGAATGGCACTGTACAAATTAATTCTCCAGATGTTGACCCCAGTCAAGGATTAGTAGAATTACCTGTAAATGTGGTTGATACATCCAGACAAATTGTTGCCACTTGCAATAGTGGAAGACTAGCAAAGAATAAATTTACTGTAACTGGACGTGGCGGAATCCCCTCTAACCCCACAGAACCATTAATGGCTGATGCGGTGTTGGCAGATTGGATATCGCTACAGTCACAGCAGAAGGATGATTCTGTTAGCAGCCAAAACACAACAGCCATTATACAAGATAGAAGTACAGAAAATATATCACACCAGCAAGTCCAACAAGTGAATCAACCGGATCAAATAGTAGAAGCTCAGGGGTGGAGGGTGGATGCTAATGGTAATGTAGTTTTGGTCGCCACTGCACCAAATACAATATCTAGCAACTCATCATTAGCTCCTACATCTTGTGGTACTCATTAATTAAGCGATCGCTCCTACCTAACTCACTCCCGCGCTTCCCAAAATTCCAGTTGCGCCTTCTGCCCCCTCTAGCCAACAAGTTCTACTTCTTTGATCTTATGCAATACCTGCGGCGGGCTTTGCTTAAGACTCACTCAGCCATCGTAGGCAAACACCAAAAACCTCGTATTTTCATACGTAAACTCTGCTATCTGGCACATCCCCATCTTTTGATGAGCGCGTAATGATGGTTCATTATGGGCTTTAATAAATAGTATCCCTTGACGCTGCGGCAACAAGTTTTTCAACTTAGCAAACATTGCCGCAGCTATACCTTGACCTCGCATGGTTTCCTCAACGCAGATGGGGCCATACAAATAAGCGTCTTTATTGCCAGGGTAGACTTGTAACATTGTGGCGATAATTGGTATCTGTACTGATGCTTTTGGCCAAGTGAGTAAAAATCCGACGACTTGATGATCTTTGCGGGCAACTATGCTGGGCATCTGCGAGATTGTTGTGCTGACTGCTTCAGTTTCAAGACGACCTAGCAACATCCCACCATGCTCTGGATCATTGGCTTGGGCTAACTCCACAATTCCTGTCACATCTGCTTCATTAGCTTGGTCAATCACAATATCAAAGGAACACATACAGCGATACTCTAGTAAATTTCTGGTATGGGGTTTTGCGTTTGGGTGAGGGTTACTTCATCAAAACCAATCAAGTTACTCACTTAACCAACTTTCTGTTCTCCAAACAGCGACAATTGCCCAGGTGAAACATTGCCTCTGCCAAAGCGGTGGTAGGACAAGTGACAGCCACTACACAGACAAACTAAGTTTTCTATGCGATTATCAGACGGATCTCTGTTCCAATGGTGTACTTGTAAGGTGTGAGCTTTACGCTCAGAAAAAGTTAAATTATCGCGTTTTTCACCAGGGCGTAAGCAGGCTCTACCGCACTTAGCACAGCGCCAGTTAGAAGCCGCTTTTAATGCTGTGGCTAATTGTTTCCAGTTGTCTGGATACATAGGCTGACCCATAATACTCATGAAGCTGGTAAATGGCTGGTTAATTACAAGAGCTTATCGCAAAATCCAAGCAATTTAACAGATTTTCTTGAAGATGTATATAAATAGACAAAATATCTGCAATTTGATTGAGGAAAGCTTAGGCAGGTTGGGACAAAGTGTGTAAATACCCTAGCTTTTTGGGCAGGTCTAAAGATGAAAACACCAGTGAAACGAGAAATACAAATGAAGTATAGACAATTAGGCAACAGCGAGTTGCGTATTTCCGAAATTAGTCTCGGTTCCTGGTTAACTTACGGAGGTGGCGTTGAGCAACAAAATGCTCAGGCTTGTATACACAAAGCTTTTGATGTGGGAATTAACTTTATTGACACGGCAAATGTATATGCAACCGGAGGGGCTGAGTCCTTTTTGGGTGATGTATTACAAGGGGTGGAGCGCTCCGAGTATGTTTTAGCAACCAAAGTTTTCTTTCCTATGTCAGCTACAGACCGAGGGCTTTCAGCATCTCAAATCCGAAAACAAATTGATGCTTCCTTAAAACGATTGCGTACTGATTACGTTGATTTGTACCAATGCCATCGCTATGACTCGAACACGCCCTTAGAGGAAACAATGACGACATTGACCGAGGTCGTTCGTCAGGGAAAAGCTCGGTATATCGGCTTTAGCGAGTGGACTCCAGCACAAATTCAAGCTGCACTGAATTTGCCTGATGTTGAACGCTTTGTGTCTAGCCAACCTCAGTATTCTATGCTGTGGCGTAAACCAGAAGCTGAGGTGTTTCCATTATGTGCAGCTAATGGCATTGGTCAGATTGTTTGGTCGCCGTTAGCTCAAGGTGTACTTACTGGCAAATATCAACCAGGACAAGCTCCACCTCAAGATTCTCGTGCTGCTAACGATAAGATGAACTCATTTTTGTTGGAAGAGTTGTTTAACGAACGCACACTAGCAGCAGTACAGAAACTCAAGCCAATTGCCCAAGATTTGGGATTAAGTATGCCACAATTAGCTCTGGCTTGGATATTAAAAGATGAGCGCGTTTCTTCTGCCATTATTGGTGCTAGTCGTCCAGATCAAATTGTTGATAACGCTGCGGCATCAGGCGTGCAGTTAGATGCTGATGTATTGGCAGCTATTGACCAAATATTGGCATCAGTCGTTCAAAGGTAAGAAAAACAGCTAACTATCAAAACAACCTCAAAAACTTTATCGGCTCATCTTAGAATGTAGAATCCCCGCCCTAAAAGTGCGGGGATTGTCAACTTTGCTTCTTTAATACTGCTGTGGTTATATTCCTGAGCAGGCTTGCTTTCGCCTTACTCAGCCCACCACATATTGCTTAAAGTCCCAATCCAATGGTATTTGAACGACAATCATGAGTACCTCTGTTTTCCATCCCAAAGATCCAGACTTCCATTCATCTATTCAGGAAAACCTAAAACAGCTTTCCGCTCAGTTAGGATCTCCTTTGGACGAATCATCTGTCATGGAAATATACCAGGATGCGTGTGATTTACTGAGCCACCTTTCTCCATCACTTCTTACTCTGGCCCGCGTTGCCGGAACATTATTGGTTTACCGGGTCAAAGACACAGAAGTAGAAGAATCCAAGTGGTTCAGCAGCCAGGTAAAACAATGTCTAGACGAAGAAGAAGTTGAGGAGTTGATTGAATCTATATCTCGCACTGATGCTTTGTAATCGCTGAAAAAGCGAGAGTCTCGTCTTCTCCATAATGATGAACGCAGAAAATTACTACAAATATAAAGCGTGTTCCTAGCGACATCGCCCCAGATGGTAGTCGCTGCGGCGGTCGTGCTGCCAGTGAAAGACCAGGAGGCAGAAGACACGCGAAGCGATCGCATTACCCACGACAATCATTACCATACAAAACTTGCTGCTTACCATTAGGAGTGGAGCGAACGCACCATCCTTGTGTTGTAGCCTGCCATTGGCGGTAAGCCGTTGCCACCGCCAATATTAAGACCACCCCGATTCCTACAGTTAGCGCTACTCGTAAAGGGCGAATGCTTTTCATACGTATTCTTTTTGTCCGCAATCAACTTGTTGCTGACGTTTTTTGATAAAGGTATAGAATTTATTCAATTTACCAACGCTAAAGGAATTACGGTAGAGACTGCGCGGCGTTAGGGATGGGAACGAGTTCTGAAATGTTTCTGGTTTACTTTTCATAATTTGGCTGATGATTGTAGTCCTAGCTTACGGTCATAAACTAGAGTGTAGTGATGGACATTCCTTGCAGGCGATCGCAATAAATGTTATGGCTCTAGCTCAGAATCTTGTGCGGCAGTCCGTAAAAGTGGATACTCAAAGTGTATCCAGCGTCAACGCTTGCTTTCACTAATCCTGCCATGACCAAAGACTTCTCACACCAAAACCTCAGAGGTCGCTCATTCAAAAATCAAAACCTTGTTGGGGCAAACTTTAGTGGTGCAGATATTCGTTCTTGCAATTTTAGTGGAGCAAATTTAACAGGAGCAAACTTCAGTGGTGTGCAAGCTGGATTGGAACCACATTGGAAATGCTTGTGGATCGTAATTTCTTTTCTCACAGCAATTTTGTGGGGAGTGGTATCTCAAAGAAATAATGCCGTAACAGCAATAATGCTGAGTTTTTATATACAAGATTCTTTTGGAATTTTGGCTTCTTTAATTACAGGTTTGACTGTTTTAGTTATATTAAGCTTCTTTTTTACAATAACCCGATATTACGGACTAACATTTAGTTTAGCAATTGTATCTGCAATAGTTAGCATAACTGTATTTCCTTTTTTGATAGATCAGCACATTAAAAACACTTTGGGAACTGTAGGTACTGCCTTAATTGGAACCGTAGTTATATCACTACTTTTATCTATTATTTTAACTTTAGCTGGAGTTGTAGCAGGTAGAAAATTAATCTTTACAGTTTTTATTTTGGCATTATTTGTGATTATTGCTCCATTTTTCAATACAGTATGGACTCTAACAATGCCCTTTATCAACATGGTTGATGATATGGGAGTGAATAACTTTTTAGCATTTGTATTAGAGAATATCCAGTTTGAAAATGGAAGTAATCCTATTTTAGGCTCTATTTTTGTAGCGTTAATCGGAGGAATTATATCTTGGAGAGCTTTACTTAAAGATGAAAATTTTAATTCTATTTTAAAAATAGCTTTATTTTTTGCAACAATGGGAGGGACAAACTTTCGCAGAGCTAATCTAACAGATGCTAATTTTACTCAAGCAACACTTAAAAGTACAAATTTTACGGGGGCTGTTGTAACTCGTACCATCTGGTTGAACGCTAAAAAATTATTTTTAGCTCGTGTTGGAAAGATAATTTGGCTTAATAACTCACAAATCAGGCAGTTATTAGTTACAGGGCAAGGGCAGAACCAAAACTTTGACTATCAAAATCTACGCACAGTCAACTTACAAGGCGCTAATCTAGCAGATGCCAGCTTCATCGGTGCAGACTTGAGCCATGCGAACCTACAAGATGCAGACTTAACCAGAGCCAAGCTTGTGCAAACGCAACTTGACGGCACAGACTTCACAGGCGCAACTCTCACGGGGGCATACATTGAAGATTGGAACATCACGACTGATACCAAGTTTGACGGAGTGCGCTGTGAATACGTTTATATGCGCCTGCCTACTCTAGACAACCCAGATCCGCATCGTAAGCCTGACAATCGTCAGGAAGTATTTGCAGACGGGGAATTTGGCGATTTCATCAAGCCCATCTTCGATACACTCGACTTGTACCATAGCCAAGGGGTTGACCCCAGAGCGATCGCTATCTCGTTCAAGCAACTAGCCGAAAATCACCCAGAGGCAGATTTGCGGATTGTGGGAATGGAAGTGCGGGGTGAAGATAAATTTTTGCTCCGTGCCAAAACAGCGATCGCTGGCGATAAGTCTCAACTGAGTGCTGAGTATTTTGAGACTTACAACAAGCTGAAAGCTTTACCAAAAGAAGATTTAATATTTTTATTAGCTCAACAAGATGGGCAAATTCAAAGTTTAGAAGTAGCATTTAAAACAGTAAATCAAGGTTTAATTGCCGTGTCAGAAACACCTAAAAGAGTTGTCAACAATTACTTACAACAAGCTCAAATCGCAGGCGGTCTAGTCAACGCCGACACCGTAAACGCAAACCAAATCGGCGGCAACATCACCAACTACAACCCAGAGCAAAAGCAGAACCTCGCCCAAGCCGCAGCAGAGATTCAGCAGCTTCTCAACCAACTAAGCCAGACCTACCCCACAACTACGACATCACAGAAAATGACCGTTGTGGCTAAGGCTGTAGATGAAATTGAGCGTAACCCAACGTTGAAAGCACGGGTGATTGGTGCGTTGAAGGCTGGGGGAACCGAAGCGTTGAAGGAGTTAATCGATAATCCTTTGATTAATATACTGCTGGCATCAATCGACGGGTGGCAGGATGCGGAGTAATTTGTTGGCAACAGATGAGCATAGGGGTTAACCAGCGATGGCGAATAAGGAGCATCTAGCAATATTTGAAAAAGGCATTGATTATTGGAATAGATGGAGAAGAGAAAATCCTAGTATAAGGCCAGATTTAAGCGAAGCCTTAATTAATGATTTTGACTTTAGTGGGATTAACTTTAGTCAAGTCGATTTAAGTGGAGCAAAGCTAATTGATGCTGTTTTTAATAATACTAACTTTAGCCAAGCTTATTTAAGTGAAACCAATTTTAGCAGATCAATTCTTATGGGTGCTAACCTTAGCCGAACTATTTTGAATGAAGCAATTTTAAATAAATCTGATTTTACTGGTTCTAATTTTCAATGGGCTTACATGGTAAGAACTAGAGCGTTGGATACCAATTTTAGCGGAGCAAACTTAACAGGCGTTTGTATAGAAGACTGGCATATCAATAGCAGTACACAATTAGATGGTGTGATTTGTAACTATGTTTATCGTCGGCAAAAGAAGCGAGAACGCTATCCCAGCAGTGGTAATTTTGCCCCTGGAGAATTTGCTAAACTTTTCCAAAAGTCTTTAGAAACTGTTGACCTAATCTTTCGTAACGGTATCGACTGGGATGCTTTCGCCTACTCCTTCAAAAAATTAGAAGTTGAAAACCAAGGTGGACAATTGGATGTCCAAAGCATTGAAAAAAAAGGTGATGGTGTTCTTTTAGTCAGAGTAGCTGTTGCCCCTGATGCAGATAAAGCCAAAATTTACAACGACTTCATGCAGGGGTATGAATTTGCGGCTAAGACATTGGAAGCGCAGTACCAAGCAAGACTAGAAGATAAAGACAAAGTAATTGTTAGGCAAGAAGCACAAATTAATCGTCTGTTTGACATAGTGGAACAACAAGGATCGGTTCAAAAAGCACTAGCAGAAAATCCAAGGAAAGTTTCTAACACAAATATAATAAATTCTCAGTTGGCCAGTGGACTGGTGGATGCGATTAATGTTGAATCACAGCAGATAGGTGGTAATATTCATAACAACAATGCTTAAACCTGCCCGAACTAACCCATGCCGGACGCAGAAGACCCGAAGCAAGTCAATAATAACGACTTACGTAATGCCCAGCTTGGTGGCGGGTTGATTAATGCTGAGAATGTTAACGCTGGGCGAATCGGCGGGGACATCTGGAATTTTTTCTTTGGGCAGCAGACAACACCAGTAGGCGACCCTGCTAGATCAAAGAATGAGCGTATACTACTAAGCGCAGTCAAGGAAGAAGTGACTTTGCGGTTAAGCCAATCTCTACACAATGTCGTGCTGATCAATTTAGGGAAGGAGTCACAACGCCAGCAGGTAAAACGCCCTTGGGATGCACAAATAAAAATTGGTTTAAAGCCGGCTGAACCTCTCCCAGACACGACAACAATTTTGCAAGTCTTTGACTCTCAAGAAATAGCAGGTAAGCTTTTAATTTTGGGTGAACCAGGGTCAGGTAAAACTACCACACTCTTAGAACTGGCTAAAGAATTAATTAAACGTGCAGAGGAACAGCCTGATTATCCCGTACCAGTGTTGTTTAACTTGTCTTCATGGAAAGATGGCCAACAATCCATAACTGATTGGTTAATGGCTGAACTTAAATCTAATTATGGTGTCTCAAAAAATCTTGGTCAAGAATGGGTAGACAATCACCAATTACTACCGTTGCTTGATGGGTTAGATGAACTTGAGCCACAGCGTCAAGAATTTTGCGTCCGTGCAATTAATCAGTTTTTAGTAGGCGAAAATAGACCGCTTTCTCTAGTTGTTTGTAGTCGGATTGAGGAATATAGTAACTACGCAACTCAGTTACAGCTTAACGGTGCTATCTACTTACAGCCTTTAACCAACACTCAAATTTGTGATTATCTAACGTCTATAAATTATATAGAACTGTGGTCAACTATCAGTAACGACTTAGATTTACTAGAGTTAGTTAAAACTCCCTTATTACTTAGCGTTACTGTTCTAGCATCTCAAGAGATAGCTGTTGAACAATGGCAGCGTTTGGACTCTACATCCGACCGGATTCAGTATTTACTAAATGCCTATATAGGGCGGATGTTGACACGGGATATTGACAGTAGGGCATATTTGAACAATAAAACTCCTAATCCTAGAAAAACGCAAATGTCGCTTGTTTGGTTAGCAGGGCAAATGCAGCGAGAATCAAAAACTGAGTTTTTAATTGAAGAAATACAGCCATCTTGGTTAAGCAATCAAGCTTTAAAGATATTGTATAAATTTATGCTAGGATTAATTATTGGTATATCTATAGCAATAATATTTAAACTGTTATATCAAAATATTATTATTGGAATAATAGTAGGAATTGTTTTAGATGTCACTTATTGGTTGCCTTCACAAAAAATAGTTATTATAAAAACGATATCCTTATTACAACTAAATAAAAGAAAATTATTGATTGGTTTGGCTGTGGGAATAAGTATTGCAATCTTTATATGCTCATTATTATTGATATTATTACAGAGACATCAAGGGCAAATTTATATAATTATTATAGGTATAATGTTTCCTCTATTGACAGGTTTACTTTTGGGACAGCCTGATAAAAGTATAGAAAAAAATATAATGTCAAATCAAGGTATTCGGCAATCTGCACTTAATGCTTTTCTTTCAGCTTTAATTATAGGAACACCTATAGGACTTTTTGTAGCAATAATTCATACCCCGATAGAAGGGGTAATTATCGGTATAACTTTTGGATTGATTTTTGGTTTAGTTGCTGGTGGAGATGCTACAATTCAACACTTTACCCTACGCCTCATCCTTTACCTCAACGGCTACATCCCTTGGAACTATGCCCGTTTCCTCAACTACTGCACCGAACGTATGCTGCTACAGCGTGTCGGCGGCCGCTACCGCTTCATTCACAAACTGCTGCAAGACCACTTCGCGCAAATGGAGTTTAAGCAAGATTAAGAAAGAATTTGCATCTGTTGAACTAAAAGACGAGAGTGATATTATTTACAGTAATAATGCTTAAGCTTGCTCAAACAAACTAACCCATGCCAGACTCCCAAAAACCAAAGCAAGTCAATTAATCTACCTTCCTAGCAACAAAGTTAAGGTTAAGTACAGAATATTCAAGATAACAAAAACATTAAGGATTGAATCAATACGATGCAAGGGCAATGGACAAGAAAAGCGAAAAATGGCCTCAACATTATATTTATTCATGGTATAAATTCTAGCAAGGATTGTTGGAGGCATGAGAATGGCTCTTACTGGCCTAATTTACTCAGAGATGAAAGTGAATTAGCTGATATTGGGATTTATGTATTTTCTTATCGGACTGGTATAAATACAGGTTTTTATAGCTTAAGCGATATTGTTGATTCTTTAAGAGAATACTTTTTATTGGATGACTTAATTAGTAGCACAGGGGTTATATTTGTTTGTCATAGCATGGGAGGGATTGTAACAAGGCGGTTTCTCGTAAACCAACACTCAATGCTAGTTGAAAGAGGTCTGACCAAGATTGGTCTGTTTTTAGTAGCATCACCTTCTTTGGGTTCTGACTATGCAAATATGCTAGGGCTTCTATCAAGTGTTATGGGTCATACTCAAGCTAGCGCACTGAGATTTTCTCAAAGTAATGTGTGGCTCAATGATTTAGATAAAGATTTTATCAATCTCAGAACAAACAAGGATTTACAGATTAGAGGCAAAGAGTTGATTGAAGATTTACCTCTATACGGAAAAGGATTGATTAAAAAACAAATTGTTGAACCTTTCTCTGGTGCAAAGTATTTTGGGAACTCATTTAAGGTTCCCGGCTCAGATCACAGTACAATTGCAACTCCCGCCAATAGTGATGCAGTACAACATCGGTTACTGGTTCAATTTATTAAGGATTTTCTCCAAGAGGAAGTTCTGACCCCAAAGCCTGATGGGAGCTTGAAAGGACAGACAGAAAAACCAGAGCAAAGAATAAGTAAAAAAACTTCTACTTTTAATTTGCAGGGCGCTCAATTCGGTGGTGGTCTAGTCAATGCCGACACTGTAAATGCAGGACAAATCGGTGGCAACATCACCAACTACAACCCGGAGCAAAAGCAGAACCTTGCCCAAGCCGCAGCAGAAATTCAGCAGCTTCTTAACCAACTGAGTCAAATATACCCGACGACTACGACATCGCAAAAAATGACTGTCGTGGCTAGAGCAATGGATGAGATTGAGAGTAACCCGACATTGAAAGCAGAGGTGATTGGTGCATTGAAGTCTGGGAGAACGAAAGCATTTAAAGAGTTAATCGACCATCCTTTGGTAAATGTGTTTATGGCTGCTGTAGAAGGTTGGCAAGATACTGGGGAATTTTAGAAGCTGAACTTAGCTTAAGCGTAGTGAAGATTGAGGTGAAATAATATCTGTTTTAACTTAGTCTCTGAATAATACATTTAATGAAAATACAATTTTTATTAAATGTATGTCAAATAATTATTTAAAAATTAGATTTACTTATGTCTGATTCAGAAACCACCAAAAAAGTCTCTAATAATGACTTGAGAAATTCTCAATTTGCTGGCAGCCTTGTGGATGCCGAAACAGTTAATATTACTAATACTATAAATATTGGAAATGATGAGATTCAACTAAGACAAATACTTATAGAAGTATTAAAACCCATTATAGAAACAGATGTCTTGTCTGAAAAAGTAAAACTAGAGGTAATAAATTACTTCAAAGAAAATAAAAATTATACAAATACCGTATATAGTTTGTTTCGTAAAAATGATGAATACAAAATTGAATATATTTCTAATAGCCAAACCGTTTACGCACATTATTTAATAGCTAAGTATTTAGAAAAAATTAAAGTCAGATGTCATTTAGCTATATCTATAACCGCAGAAGCTCTTAAAAATATAGATATTAGTGATTTTTATGAAGACGAATTTATATACCAAGCTATACAAGCTTTTTGCGGCAACTTATTTATTTGCATCGACTGGCTTTATGAATCTATCATTTTCTTTTCTGCCCTTCCTCTTTCAGATGAAACTAAAGAAGTTTTTAGAGATTGTCAACGCGAAATTTTTGAATCTGCTTTTAATATTCTTATAATTGAAGCAGAGAATTGGACAGATAATTCTGAAGTACCCAAGGAAGTGAGCAAATATCTTAATATACTACTTCAAAAAATTTATAATTAGTTTTATTGAGATTAATAAAAAACTACCTATAATATTAAATATTATTCCTTATTTACTTATCCTTTTTTTTGGAGGCATCCTTTGAGCATTAATAGGTGGTTTATAAGTAGGTAAGGATTTTTTATAATTCTCGAATATATTAATTGCCTCATCTATAACTTGGGTAAATGGAGTCGTCTCTCCAAGCTTTTCTTTCTCTTGTTTTAAAAACTGGATACATCTATCAACATAGTCCAAATTTTGTTCAGACATTTTTGCTCCATAAAAATTTCCATTAATTTTTTCAAGCATTTCGACTAACTTCAGGAAGAAAGTTTTAAAGATTTGTAAAGGTATTAAAGGTAGATCAAATATATTGCCCGAATTTCTGTTGTATAGGCATGGGCTTGATAATTCACTGTATTGTTAAGTTTTATACTTGAAATCAAGATGTTGATTTTTTACCACTTGGGCGTTAGCGACCGCTTCATCCACAAACTGCTGCAAGACCACTTCGCGCAAATGGAGCTTAGGCGGGATTAAGCCAGATTTTACACCTGTTGACGTATAAAGGATTGGTGATTATATTGACAATGATAACGCTTATAACTGCCCAAACCGAACTATGTCAGACTCAGAAGAACTAAATCAAGTCATCAATAACGACTTGCCTAACTCTCAGTTTGGTGGTGGTTTAATTAATGCCGAGTCTGTAAATGCAGAAAGAATTGGTGGAGATGTCTACAATATTTACCTTGGAAAGCAGCAGATGGCATCAGATAGCCCAACCCCATCACCAAATCAACAGCAGCGATCGCAATCCCAAAGAGATGCACTAGAAAAAACTTACACAATCCAAAGCCAGAAAGTAGCTAGCATAAGACACGCATGGGTAATTGAGACAGATCCATCTCGCAAGTTTCAGTATGAACAACAACTTCAGGAAGAAGAACGTATACTCAAGGAACTTGCTGAAAAGCTAGATGCAATTGAACAGCAGTTGCAAGCTATCAAGAATCATGCAACAGAATACAAGTCTAATCAAAAATTAGCCAAGGAAGCAGATACATATTTTGAGCAGGAAGTGCTAGATCATGAAAATTCTTCTAAATATAATATTGCAGATATTATTGAAAAACTAAAAAAGGTTAAACCTGAAACAGTTGTCAATTCATGTAGCACTCATCAGGAATGTATTTCATGGGTTCATGAGTTGTGGCATGAAGCAACGAAAATAGCTAAGAAAAAGCAGTTTTTAGAAGCGATATTTCTACTAGAATATGGCGTGGCTATTGCTCAGATTATTGACGATGTTATTCTTGAGCTAGCAATCGACAAGGATTTAGAATTTCTCAAAGCTAAACTACATTAGCAAAACTTTAGGGAGGGATGAAAATATTTAAATTAAAATAGCGTTCAATTCATTATAAACCTATCTTACACTCGGCAAAGTGGATACAAACATTGTTGACGGAAAAAATAGGTAGTCAGCATTTATAACAATCACTCTCAACCCGCTAACCCCAACGTCATGCCGGACTCCCAAGACCCGAAGCAAGTCAATAACAACGACTTACACAATGCCCAGCTTGGCGGCGGGTTTATAAATGCTGAGAATGTTCATGCGGGTAGAATCGGCGGGGATATCTACAATATTTACAATGAGCAGCCTAACCAGAGATTAGAAATTAACTGGCATCAAGTTAGCTCCTCACTCTTAGATGAGCATCTGCGACTGACAACAAATCCGCTTACATTTGGTGAGGGGATTACTTACCGAACCGAGCAGGTGTATGTACCGTTGGGGCTTGTAGAGCGTAAAAAGCAACCTCGGCGACAAGAAGATGTTTCACCAGAGAAAGGTTCCGAACTTTATCACGAAACAGAAATTACACAAACGTTTGAGCATCAGCAGTTTCTAGAGCAGGTAATAAGAGATAGACGAAGCCCCAAAAGTCAGGGGAAACGCATTGCGATTATCGGAGAACCAGGAGCGGGGAAAACTACACTGTTACAGCAGATTGCCAAATGGGTATTGAAGGATGTAGGACAGTCTGTTGTGATTTGGGTTTCTCTGGCTGAGGTGCGATCGCATGACCTGGAATCATATTTGTTAGAGGTATGGTTGCAAGCAGTAGCCCGGACAGCAGGACAAGCAGAAGCATCTACCCAAGTTAAAAATGATTTCGTAGCGCAATTTAATCAGGGGTTAGTATGGCTAGTGCTGGATGGGGTTGATGAAATGCAAGTCACCGATGGCAACCCATTAGGAGAAATTGAGCGTCAAATTTGTCAAGGTGGTTTGCTACAACAGTCGCGGATTCTACTTTCTTGTCGCTTAAATCTTTGGGATGGTGGTATTAACCCTCTGCATTCCTTCGATAATTATCGAACCTTGGAGTTTTCTTACCCCCAGCAAGTAGAAAAATTTATTAGCAATTGGTTTGGCTCCCAACCATCAGCAGAAACGCAGATAGGAGAACAGTTGTGTACAGCTTTGAGGGAACCAGGGAAGGAAAGGATTCGAGATTTGGTAAAAAACCCATTGCGGCTAACATTGTTGTGTTTCAACTGGCACTTAGGTGAGGGAAAATTACCCCAAACAAAAGCGGAGTTGTACGAGCAGTTTGTCGAAGATTTTTATAAGTGGAAGAAAGAGCCATCTGCGAAGACAAGGGAGCAACGCAGGCGTTTAAATGCGGCTTTAGGTGAATTGGCGCGAGATGCTATTGATAAAGAAGCAATGCGGTTTCGGTTACGGCAAGAATTTGTATATGAGTATTTGGATGATCCAGATGATACAGACTCCTTGTTTGCGGTAGCCTTACGGTTAGGATGGTTGAATAAAGTGGGGGTAGAGGTAGGAAATCAGAGAAAAGCAGTGTATGCGTTTTTTCATCCTACCTTTCAGGAGTATTTTGCAGCTTTGGCGATTGATGATTGGCATTATTTTTTGAATCACATTCCAGAAAATCCAAGTGAGCCTAATGCTAGCTATAGAGTTTTTGAAGCACAATGGAGAGAGGTTATTTTGCTATGGTTTGGACGAGAGGATGTGTCCAAGCAACAGAAGAACAATTTTATTAAGTCTTTAGTAAAATTTGAAGATGGATGGGAAAATTTTTATAAGTATCGAGCATATTTTATTGCAGGTGCAGCAATTGCTGAATTTCAAAATGATATCTTATTTCACGAAATTCAAAATGCTTTTCTTTTAGGAGAAATAGCCTTTAAAAAAGATATTTTAATGTCTAGCAAATTCGCTCAAGACTTTGATAAATATCGAAATATTTTTGATGGTATTCCTGGTCATTCAGAGTTACTAAGCTACGAAAATACTAATCAAATCGTTTCTAACATTGCTATACTTGCGTTTGGTCATTATTACACAGATATATATAAAGGATGGCGTAACTTTCTGATGCCTTTTGGATTTCAAGAAGCCAAAATAGCTTTACAGCAGACAGATCGCGATAGAGTAATTATTCTTTTATCCTGGCTAATTCAAAACAAGCAGCCTAAAGACACAGCTAATTCATCTAATTTAATTATAGAGGAAGCCGCTAGAATGTTAGGTAAAATTGGCATAAATAACCAAGCTGCTGTCAACTCGTTGGAGTTTTTAGCTCAAATAACTAAAGAAGAAACTCTTCTTTGGATAGTTGCAGATAGCTTAGGAAAAATCAATCCTGGAAATGAAATAGCACATGAAGTATTAAAGAAGCTAATACAAAATGCCAAGTATGAACATACCCGTAAAATAGCAGCTTGGAGCTTAGGAAAAATCAATCCCGGTAATTCAGTAGCAATAAATGCACTAGTCAATATAATTCAATCTCCTAAAGAAAATGGCAACAGGCTAAATGCTATTTTGTATTTAAAGGAAATTGATCCTAATAATCAAGATGTAATACACATTTTACTACAATTACTACAAGCATCTCAAACTTTACAAACTCGTTGTGAAGCGGCTATTTGCTTAGGAGAATTTGAATCTAATAAAGAAATTGCAATCAAAGTGCTAGAAGAGATAGCACAAAATGAATCAATAGCGTTAAGAGTAGCTATACATTTAGCAAGTATTGACCCTAATAATCCTACTGCGATTAATATTTTAGAGCAAAACGTTTCCAATATTAATCGAGAAATAAATTGTATATCTGCTGCTGAAATTTTAGGTAAGCTTAAACCTAATAATCAGCTTGTGATAAAAACATTAGAGGAGATTATTGAAACAACTAAAGATGAACATATCTGTCAAATGGCTGCTGGAGTTTTAGGTAAAATAAATCCTGGCAATGAAATTGCATTTAGAGCTTTAATCCATTTAATACAAACTTTCCCTTACGACCCTGTACATTTAATGCTTGCCGAAACATTAAACAAAATCCTACTACAAAACCAATGCCTGGAAGTTATTAAAGAATTAAAAATTTATTTATTAAAAAAAATCGATAAAAGTATCGATAAAAGTGGTGACATTCTTCGTTTTATCGATTGTTACAAGGTAATCTGGTACTGCACCCAGCTAATGCCTTATCCCAGCTTTTTTGAAGCATGGCACAGTGGATAAGATGATTTCACAATATAGCATTACTGTAGCCGAGCAATGCTAATAAGTCTTTTTCCTTTGCTGTTATCTCTAATGCAACTTCTATAATTGAACTGAAAAGCGATACATTATTTTAAGCAAATAGGCAAAAACAACAAATATGTTAACAAAGATGAGCGATAAACACGGCTAGAGTCATATTCGGTATTGTCTCATTCCAGTTACAATATTTACACCGTTTTATTCAAATAATAAATCATGTGATGTAATTTTGTGTTATTTTATTAACAAATCCATGCAAAACCATGACACATTGTAAGCAATCGATACTATATTGCATTAAAGATGGGAACGATTGCTGAAATATGCTACTAATCAGTAGCTAAAGCTACTCATCCCCCCACCGGATACCGCCGCATCATCTCGCTCAACGCCACCGCCTCACCCTCCGGCGTGTACACGACCTCACCTGACATAGCAATCACAATCCTCTGCCCCCTCGCCCATTCAAACCAAGCGATCGCACCAGACTTAGCCTGCTGCGCTTCCGGCTTCCTCCCCTCCTTACAAGCCGCAACAAACACAGCTTCCGGTGACTTGATACCCTTCCAAGTCCGCACTGCCTCCTTCAAGTAAGCGATCGCCCCTGGTACATTCGCCCAATACCGCTTGACTGTACGCTGAATCTCCCCGTTTAGCCGAAACTGCGGAGTACAAGGAATTTCGCGTAACTGCTGCAATACCTCCTGAACCTCCTGCTGACTCGGTTGTACTGATTTTTCTTGTGGTTCGGTGTAATCATCATCACTATCATGAAAATTTGACTCAACCGGGGCGGCGGAAGAATGGCCCTCATGATGGTCTGTCTCGCTAGTCGAGTCATCTTGTTCTGGTTCATCAACGTAGCGAGTAACCTGGGGTAACTCTGGTTCTGGGGTTTGGCAAATTGGTTCCTGGTCGCATTCCAAAAACTCCGGTTTCACTTCCTCACTTTTTTCAAGCTCAACAGCACTGTGTTGTTGTGGTTTTGAAGTTTTAGGTTGGTTACTGTGGTGTTGTTCTGCATTGAATCCCGAACGTTCAGTTTTGCACTTGCGATGTCCTAATAACCCATTGAGTACATTAAAGTTTAATTTATACTGCCAAGTCCTATCCTGACCGTTACCCGGATTCTTCTGCTTGGTGATAATCCCCATTTCCTCAAGCCGAGCGATCGCAGCCCGAATCACATGAAGACTATGCTCCCCCATCAGGTCAGCGTAGATTCGCTTGAGGGGCTGGTAAATCCAGGGAGTACGGTGGTTCTTGAGCTTCCACTTTGTCCAGTGCCGGAAATACTCAATCAGCTTGGCGGCACAGTAGTTGTTTGTAATGTCAAGGTATTCCCGGCGCAGAATAACTAGGACAGAAAATTTCTCAGCAGAGGCAATGCTGCTCATATCTTACCTTCCGTGTGCAAAACATATTTGGCTAAAAGGGCATATTTTTCTGGTCTTCTTCTGGAGCCTGTGACCAAAATTCTCGAAGTGCTTGGAGTTTTGCAGCCTGCAACTGCTGTTTCTCTTCGGGGGATACTTCACCAACTAACTGTGCCACCTCAGAGCGTTGTTGTTCTTTCATCTGCTCGGTACTGATGGCAGGTAGTGCTACTGGTTCAGCTTGACCTTGCTGGGAGGGGCGGAAACGACGGTGACGGTACAAAAAACGGAAGTGGCGTTTGTCTTGTGGAGGCAGAGATTGCCATACTTCAGGTTTCCAACCAGGGGGTATAAAATCAGATGATGGGGGCAACAGGTTTTGTACTTGGGCTTGTAATTGGGCGATCGCCTGCATTGCTGTTTCTAATTTGCTCTCCAATTCCAAAACTTTGGAATCAAGCACCGTTGATTGCCCTTTTAGCACCCATTCTTCAACCCATTGTTCGACTTGATAGCCGAACTCATCGGAAAGCCAAATGCCAAATCTGACTGCCAGCTTCGGGTGTATCCAAGTGCCACCCCCATTCTCAGGAGAACCCCGAAATGATTGATATAACTCAATTACCGGAATCCCGGTGATTGAACTCAAATGATTTAATGTTTCTTTAGTACGTTCTAATTCCAACCAATGAGCAACATCACGCCGCTTGCCTGTAGCCAATTTATAAGCACTACTTAAAGCCGTAGCGTTAATATAGCCATCGCGTTGTCGTTGTTCTACAGGTGAGCCGTGTAGTTGGCGTGAAATAACTGTGATTGCATTCATATATATTCCTCCAATTTTTGGCGCATGAAAATATCGGCAGCCGTTGATCCATGCCGCATTCGGTTGTTTGAGCTATTTAGTAGTTGCTAGTCCGACAACAGGCGCAATTCGTCTTTGTCATGTCGGAATGATTTTTCGGTTCGGTCTTTCCAGTGATCCCAAACCACCCAGACATCAGTACCCAGGTCTTGAATAACTTCACCTCTGGCGTTGTATAAAGCGAAGTACGGGTCATTGTGGGCAACGATAGACCCGACACCTATGATTTTGGGTTGTGCAGCTTTCTCTAATTCAGTGATTAGCTCTACCTCTTGTGGGGTTAATTGGGCTAAGTAATCTTCTTCAATAACCTCGTATTCTCTCGCTACCGTTAAATAATCCTGCCAAGTACACCCAGGCTTAGAAAGCACCGCCCGAATATCACTTACTGCTTGGGGTATGAGTTGTAGCTGTTCTGCCCGATATGCGATCGCAGTTGGGTTTGGTTCACTTCCCAAAAGCACAGCCGCCGCTTGCAAGGCTTGGGCATTGTTCATGGCCGTCGCTAGATTACCAAGCGCGATACCCATCAGCCTGAGACATTCTTGGGCGTTCTCCTTCGGTGGTTCAACTGCCAGCGATCGCAGATCAATAGTATTCTCCAGCGATCGTTTAACTTCTTTGTTTAGAGCTTTCGCCGCTTGCTTGGTAAGAGTATTTCCCCACTGCTGGGTGGGATTTTCTTTTACAACGTTCTCTAGCTCCTGATTCCGTTGCCTTAACTGCTCGTTCTCTTCCTCCAACTTTCTAAGCGCTTCCATCTCGTCCAGGCGTTGTTGCATCTGTATAATCTGCTCTTTCTGCTGTTGGTATAGTTGTTGCCACGACGTTAGTTGTTCTTGTACTTGCTGTTCGGCTCTGCCGGTGGCCTCAGACTGTAGCCCAATCCTCAATTCTTGCTCTAGCCGTTCTATTTTCTGCTGATACTGTTGTTCGATTGCGGCGATCGCTTCTGCATACTCTGGAGGGTATTTGCGCTCTGTGGTAAATGACTCAATTGTGTCATTACTCAAGTGAGTCAAATCAGTATTGTTTACCAACAACTTCTCACCATCGGCAAACGTGACTATCTGGCTTGTGGGATTAGGCGGATCTGTCTCAATGGTTCCAGATTCTCCACATCTGGGGTGAGACGGGGATGTAACTTTGACGAAGTTCGTTTTAGGAACCAATGGTTCCTGAACCGGGGCTAGGGTGCGTCGGCGTGGATTTCGTGGAACCACTTTCTGAGCGGCCGCCGCAAAATCCGATTGACTGGGCGAGGGGTTTTCCTGTACTGCGATCGCAACAGCTTCCCGGAGCTTGTCTGGTTCCTTGACTAGACGGAGCAGTGGTCGGGCTTGGCGTTCGTTTTTGATATGTTGCCCCAACTCGCCTACTGTATCAATGACTCTTTTCGCCCCTAACAGTTGGTTGATGCGTCGGAACCCACCCCAAGCGGATAGTTCGTGCTGGCAATATTCTTTGAAATCAGCGTACCCTGCTTCAAGGTAAAGCTCCCCGTCACGCATTTGCAGAACTTCACTGACAGCCTGCAACTCGAAACGGTCGAGAGATTTGAAAGTTTCTTTGATGCTCTCATTGAGAACACCGTAGGGGAGGGTTGGTGATGTTTCGGTTTCTAGTGTCAGCATGATGATTGCCCACTACTGGTAAATGCAAAAAAAAGCAGTCACAGACGCATAACCAAAGTGAACATTGATGCTGATGTGGTAGGTTTCCCCCCAAATATGTCAGCATTATATTTAGCTCACTTTGTTGCCCAACGATTTGAGCAGGCGATCGCACTAGCTGGCCGGCGGGCGATCGCTTTTATTTAAGAAAGATGAGGAAAAAACTTCATTACCTTAATAAAGCTAAGGAACAATACTGTCTACCAAAAAAGGTGATGACAAAGGTAGTTATGCGGCTTCCTTTGGCAGGGTTCGTTGCAACTGGGATGATGGTTGCACTTGATTTTTAATTGCACTTTGGTTCGCTTGTGGATTCTCAGATTGAGGGGTTTGAGTCGAATCTTCTTTTTCCGGCTTTTTACCTTTGGGAACCCACTCTAAAACTTCACCGGGCTGAATCTCATAGGTGTCGCAGATTTTACTTAAAACCGTAGATGAAGGTAGCTGCTCAGGATTGTTGTATAAGTCATACGCTGTTCTTTGTGCTATTCCAACATCTTTTCTAAACTGATAGGCCGTTATACCTCTTTCTCCTAAGAATTGCTTGATTTTGTTTTTCACAGACACTTCCTCAACTCCTATCTAGTTAATACTATCATCTAGCTAGTAGTGCTAACTAATTAATATTGTTTATGAGATGGCACTTAACTATAAATAAATGATATTACTAAACTATTGCATATAGTATCAACTAGTTAGTAATATTAAGACATAGCAAAAGGCGATCGCTCACAGCCTGGAAAACTTGGCGATCGCCCTTTGTGAAAACCTAACCCCATTACGAGGCAGGAGATCATAATTATGTCGCATTTTACCCATACACAGCAAGCACCCAAAAGCTTCAACCGCACTCTAATAGATGAACAAGCTACAGCCCAAGCTGAACTGAATCAGTACGTCAACCAGCAAGCCCAAGCTGTAGCACCTGAAGGCTACCGTAGCGTTGAAATCACTTTCTACGATCATGAAATCTACGCCAACGATCAACTAATAGCCAGAATCGCATACGACAGTAACGACTTCGTAACCCAACCCTGGCTAGTAATTGTCAACAATAAAGAAGAGTTCCGCGCTAACACCTGGGCGAAGTGCTACCGCTACATCTGCACACATCACAAAGATGGTTCATTACCAGTAGAAGGGGAAGAAACACCCGCAGCCAGCACTGGTAATGAAGTTATGGTACAGATTTTCGATGCTTGTGAGCAACACGGACTGGAATTGCTAGAAGATGGCATTTACCGCAACGATCACAAACTAGGTGAAGCGGGACAAACTAATGGTATCTGGTGGTTCACCCGCACTGATGACACAACACAGCAGCGTGTCTTTTGTAACTCTGCGTCAGATGCGGTTTGGTTAGTTTCAAGAGCAGAATTACCAGAGAGTCCAGACTTTCTCAATGAATACTTGCAGTACAGACCGCTTGAGCAAATGCTACCCGTGGAGTTGAAGCATCTGCTTGATAGTGCAGAGTTAACAGCAGCGTAACCTAGAACTCAGGAGCCAGAAGTCAGAAATCAGAATAATTCTGGCTTCTGAATCCTGACTCCTGACTCCTATTAATCCAAACATCTCTTCATTCACCAATTACAACTATGGAAGCAACAATATCAATTCCTCCGGGTTGGCAATACCCCCGCTTTACCTTTGGTCAACGCACCCAACAAGGCGCAATTATAGGTATGCGCTACTACGCCGCAGACACGTTTCTAGGGCAAGAATACGGTGAGGGCTGGCGTTACATTATGCTCCCTGACAAGAATCAAGAAGAAGAACGACACCAAGTAGAGGAAGAGGTCAAACTGCTCACACCAGAGGAATTAAGGACACAACTCCAGGCAGAGATTGACTATCACTCCGACCAAATTGAACAGTTAAAGTCTGAACTGGCAAGTGTACCCATAACTGTAACTGTGACGGTGGCTGAATCTGGGGAACAGAACTCTGCACCGATCAGTAAACCATCTACCGTTTCCTCACCCCCTAGCTTAGACTCTCTGATTGATGGGGCTAAAGTCATCCTCAGAGAAATTGCTAAACACCCTGATTATCTAGCATTTGAGTATCAGCCGGATCTAACTGTGGGTGATGCTCAAACTGCGCTGGATTATCTGCAATCTGGGCTGGAAGATAGCCAAAAGCTTGATATTACCTCAAATATCTTTCCCTAAATTCTAAAGCCAGAAGTCAGAATTAATCAACTTACTGGTGTTAAGTTCTGACTTCTGGATTCTTCAAAAAGACACATTAATTTGTTGTTTGCCTGAGACGAAAGGAGAATTAATCATGAGGATTAGATGGACTGAAGAAGAGTTAACCATCCTTGAGGAAATGGCCCAAATGTTCACTGTAAAACAGATTGCCTTTCGCCTCAAAAGACGAGGATATTACCGTACAGAAATAGCGATCGCTTGCAAACTTTATGCTTTGGGTTACTCAACAAGACCCACCCTTGATAATTATAGTTGCAGTGAAATTGCGAAAAACCTTTGTTTGCATCCCACGACTATCACAAACTGGGTGAAACAGGGTTGGCTCAAAGCGAAAAAGCGCTACGTTCATTGTTATCAGGTCAGAAGTAAAGACTTAAAACGGTTTTTGCAGAATCCACCTGCGTCAATTAAAAAGCGGATTGCGGCGATAGATCCGCAGGTTATCAGCTATTTGGTGGGGTAATCGAAAGTAGCATGAACTCGGATATAGTTCAAATTCTCCTTTTCCACATCCCGTGAAAAGTCAGCCTCCTTCTTTGGGTGGTGGAATTAAAGGAGCCAGGATTTCCCACTCCATATCATTTAAGTCTGTGGGATAAGACTTTCGTGCCATAAGCAACTATGTAAATATACTGTATATTAGGTATCTTACTCCTTCGGATCATCCCCTTTTACTCGCCTTAAGATTTACTTTATAAATAGCCTCTTAATGTCATGATAAAGAATAGTTTGAATAATCTCACTACCGATTACTATAAGAAACAGATATATCAACGAAATACAAATAGTTTGGAAGATATTTCTTTTGCTAGCACATCTACCATAAGTCTGATATTGATAATAGTAGCTAAAGACAAAAATTTGGCTAAAGTAAAAACTAGTTCCTATTTCAATAACTCTATCAAATTGAGTCGGTGGTATAAGAGAAAATATTCCTGTAAAAATGCTCAGATATATTAAAAAATCTTTTTCTAATCTAATTTGAGTAAATGCAAATATTCCCAAAAAGAAGGCGTACCAAGAAAACATAAAGTTAAATTGGTACTTTAGTTCTTGAGGCGCATTGTGGAAATTAGAAGTTTTATTTGGATAATGACATAATGTAGGCAGCCAACTGAAGAGAGGTTTGACAGGTTCTATATAACCTTTTGCTATCATTTCATCTAATATTTCAAACTTTTTTTGCATTTGTAGACTTACATTTTCAAGGCTCATAGTAGATATTTCCTAACTCTCAAATTGTAAATTTTTAATCTTACTGTACTCCACACCCTCGCTCCTTTTCCACATACCGTGAAAAGTCAGATTTTCTAAGGCTCAAAGCGATGCCTGCGGCGGGCTACGCCAACGCTAAAAATTTTGTCAATAAGTAGCGATTAATGACATGATTTTGGGGTTTATTGAAAATAGGCTAGCCTTATTGACATGATGCGGCCGCCCTGTTCAGTCTGTTAAATCAGTGCAATTAAGTTAATAAGCAATAATAGTTGCTAATTAATAATAGTTATACACTAGTGTACTTGAAATTGAGTAATTACAAATATTTTCAGTATGACTACAATAGAAACTTCACGTTTATTATTGCGTCCATTGAAGCTTACGGATTTAGAAGACTTAGCACAGATATACAGCGATCCTGAAGTGATGAGGTATCGTTTATTTCCCAAGCCAGCCTCACTTCTTTCAACTCAAGCTTTCTTAGAATCCTACATAGCACATTGGCAGCAATACGGCTTTGGTCGATGGGCAACGATTTATAAAGCTAATGATCAACTGATAGGGCATTGTGGGCTAGAACATATAGAGCTTCTTAACGAAGTGGAAGTGAATTATCTACTCGCAAGCCAATATTGGGGACAGGGGTTAGCAACAGAATCGGCTATTGCCGTGGTGAACTACGGTTTTCAAGTCCAGCAACTTAAGCGATTAGTAGCACTAGCTAAACCAGATAATCTAGCATCACTTCGAGTCATGGAAAAAATAGGTATGAGCTATCAAAATAAGATCCGACTCCACAATGTAGAATGGGTACTTTATAAAATAGAGCGTTAACAGGATTAAGCACTCAATGATTCAGGTTGCATATTGGCTATTTCCATAACTCTGTGTAACCAATTTTGTGTTTCGCAGGCCGCTAACTGCCTTTTCTCGGAGTCAGACCAGATTTCATCCCAGAGAAATAGCCAACGAGTTAACAGACGGATCAAATCAACTGGCTGCTGAGGAATAGAGCGCCGCTAATGCTAACCCAACGACCAGCCGCAGTTACCAGTTGCGATCGCTCATAAGCGGGCGGTTACGCCCGGAGCGCAAGAATGTCTACATGGCAATGATTTTGGTGGGATTGTCGGGATTTTTAGGGACGGCTTTAGTGGTGTAATTTTGGGAGGAGTGGAATAATAACGTGGAAATTGAACCAATAGACGCTAATGCGCTAGATATTGAGCCAGAAGTTCAGAGCCAAATTTTAGCTACCCTCGAAGCACATAATACTCGTATCCATGTAGAAGAAACCTCAAGGCGAAAAACTCAAACTCAACAAAAAAGGACTAATGCACGACTTATTAACTGGAAAAGTAAGGATCAATCAGGTTAAAAATAATTTAGCCATATATGTAACTGCATAGTGTAATGCCTACTCCCATCTACCACATCACCCATATCAACAACTTACCCTCAATTCTCAAATCAGGTGGATTGATGTCAAATAGTAGGTTAAGGCAAGAAAAAATGAAATACCTTGATATCGCTTATGAACACATCCAAGATAGGCGAGGAATGAAACCTGTTCCCTGTGGTGCTGGTGGAACTTTACATGATTATGTACCGTTCTATTTTGCTCCACGTTCGCCTATGCTCTATGCCAATCACAAAAAAACTGTGGATAAATATAGCGGTGGACAAATACCGATTTTACATTTAGTCTCCAGTGCCGAAGCTGTTGACAGTGCCGGACTATGTTTTGTAGGTGCGGATGGACACGCAGCTATGGAATATACAGCTTTTTTTGATGAAATTGAATATTTGTATCTAGATGGGATAATTGACTGGGAAATTATGGAAGCTAACTACTGGGCTGATACAGAAGAAGACGGTGACAGAAAACGCCGAAGACAAGCCGAGTTTTTAGTGCATCAGTTTTTCCCTTGGGAACTAATTCAAGAAATTGGAGTTATTAACACCACAATTCAAGCACAAGTTAGAGAAATATTACAAAACTTTAAAGTTCAGACCCCTATTAGGGTTTACTCTAAATGGTACTATTAAAAATTTTGAGATAAAAGTACAATTATAGTACATATGTATGGCAAGTGAAGGGAGATGATTAAGTTTAAGCAAGGCAACCTATTAGAAGAAAACGCTGAAGCCCTAGTTAACACCGTTAATAATGTCGGTGTCATGGGTAAAGGTATCGCTTTGCAATTCAAGCAAGCTTATCCTGACAACTTCCGCCAATACGAAAAAGCCTGTCGTGTTGGAGAAGTGCAGCCAGGACGGATGTTTACTGTCTCAACAGGTAGCCTATTTAATCCCAAATACATCATTAACTTCCCTACTAAACGTCACTGGAAAAGCAAATCCAAAATAGAAGATATTAAAAGTGGATTGATAGCTTTAGTTGCAGAAGTACAAAAATTAGGTATTACCTCAATTGCTATTCCCCCATTAGGATGCGGCAACGGTGGCTTAAATTGGCTAGAAGTTAAGCCTTTAATAGAATCAGCCTTTTCTCAACTGCCTCATGTGCAAGTAATTATTTTTGAGCCATCAGGCGCACCCGCAGCCGCAAAAATGCAGGTGGCAACCAAAAAACCCAACATGACCCGTGGACGTGCCTTAATTATTCGGCTACTGGAAGCTTATGGTATCCCTGGGTATGAGTTAACTAAGCTAGAAATCCAAAAACTGGCTTATTTTCTTCAAGAAGCAGGAGAATTGCTCAAGTTACCCTATCAAAAGCATTTCTATGGCCCCTACGCTGACAACCTCAACCAAGTTCTAAAACATATAGAAGGTCACTATATTCGTGGTTATGGTGACGGTACTGGCAGAGCAAGCATTTATGTATTGCCCGAAGGTAGAGAAGCAGCAAACACTTTTTTAGAAACACAAACAGATGCTCTTGAGCGTTTAGAGCAGGTTAGCAAACTTATATACGGGTTTGAAACGCCATATGGGATGGAATTATTAGCGACAGTTCACTGGGTAGCTACCAAACACCCCAACCCAGCCAAAAATAGTGAAGAAGCGATCGCCTTGGTGCATGAATGGAGCGATCGTAAGCGTAAACTATTTAAGCCGGAACATATTCGCAAAGCTTGGCAACGTCTAAATGAACAAAACTGGTTAATCATAAATCCAACTAAATATGATGCAATGAAAAATCACTCGTAATTTTCCCTGATTTTAAACGAGTACAGCCTGGTTGAACTTCTTTTCATCAACCAAACTCAAACTTATGGGTTGGTAGCGTGTTGAGTCGCGTCGAATTATGTTATCAAGAGCAAGGATTTGTCTTCGCCTTTGTATTTATACTATTTAGACTGCACTAAGCGATCGCACTGCTAACCCATCATTCTAATTTTGCGGGTCAACTCTTGTTAGCTGTACTAAAATTGCCCCAAGCTGATTTAATGCAGCGTTAGTGGTTCGCTGGTGTTCCTCAAAATTACGCTGGTGTTGCTCGTGACTGTCACGCAGTTCTAGTAACACATCATTGAGAATGGCATCTCTAGCTAATACAGAGTTGACATTACTGGTTAGTTCACTGATGTTATCGCTAAGGTTGTCCAGCTTTGTTGTTAGTTCAGCGATCGCTTGAGAATTTAAGGCTGTTGTCTGAGTATTTAGAGCTATTGCCTGAGTATTTATCTCTTGCTGGGCTGCTACTCTGTCTAGGATAGCCTCAATACGGTCTAATCGGCTGCTGGGTGTCTCAGTCATAGTAATTTTAATAGATTCGTGAAGAGTGAATCACATTGACATACTTATATCCGTAAATCAAAGATACAACAGCATTACGCACTGAGCGATTCAGGTTGCGTATCAGCTATCTCCGAAACCCGACTAAGCCAATTTTGTGTTTCGGAAGCGGCCAAATGCCTTTGCTCAGAGTCAGACCAGATATCATCCCAGTGGAATAGCCAACGAGTTAACAGACGGCCCAAATCGACTAATTCACCGGCTCGGTCAATGTCGTCGGATTTTACCATGTCAGGTACAGTCCACTCAAGAAAGTATCGGCTTTCCTTGATTAGACTGATGATCGATTCGGGAGATGCCGCAGCCCACAGAGAATTAATTTGTGACAAGTGATTGGCTAAATGATGTAGACGGGTGGAGACATCATCTTGCATGAAAATTTGTTGCTCTGGTGTCACTTCGATCATACATTTCCCAGGAACTCGACAATAATTTGAGCGACTCTTTCTCTAATAATAGGGTCTATTAGCTCCATTGACCGATTCTGACGCGGGCGCAGATTGACCATAGACTCAAAATTCAGTTTTCCCGTCAATGGCATGAAGCCTGCTGCCCAGATATTTTCTTGACGACTACCATCATCCAGTAAAGCCTGTTCGCAGTCGTAATGTAAATTTCCACCCCCAGCTAATACTCGACGTTCAATATCTACTGCGGTCTTGATATAAAACTTGTGTTCTAATAGCATTTGTTCAATCTGTTCGGGTGTAGCGCGATCACGCAACAGTAGAATCAATTCACTATCCTCACTAAATCCTCAGCTAGATATACTTCAGTTGGTGGTTTTGTCTGAATTTATTTAACTTGTTGTACGTGTTTGAGCAAAGCGATCGCTAACTCCAAAATATTATTACTATCCCAAGAGGGAATTTGCTCAAGTACATATTGCATGACAGCTTCAGGTGGCTCATCAGGAAGTGAGCCAACACGCAGCAAAGCATCGTTGGTGCTTTTAATCATACGCTCTATTTTTTCTGGTCTACTATTACCTGGCATAGTATCTAGCACAGCTATAACTTCATTCTTCAAGGAAACATTTTGATAACCATGATTTGGCATAAAAAGTAAATCATCACGCAACAAACACAATACATAGGTCAGAATCAAGAGCTACTCAAAGGAGCCAGAACGTTTTACTCATCGAATGACATTCCTATTGGAAGTTAAGAGTGCTTGTCGTTCTACGGCTTTTGAATACTAACTTTCGAGTTCTGTCTTCTAATATTACTGTATAAAGTAAGTATCTCTAAAATTTATCTAAATACTGTATTAATACAGTATTATTAATATAATTATTTATAAGTGAGTTCAACCCATTGTTACGAGGAGTATTAAACAATAGAAGACAAAGGAAAAAGCAAAATAATATGAATTTATTAAAGTTATTATGCAGATGATGATGGGAGCGATCGCACTCCGGTGAAGAACTGCGATCGCCCATTCCGCTCCTAAAGACAGTAACTCCATAGGAGGGTACTCAACATGGTACGAGCATTAGACAACAAGTTCAATCGTCAGGATGAATTTTTTTGTATAGAGGATGAACAGCAACCAAAGAATCAGATTGAAGAAATTGCAGTTAGAGCCGTTAAATTGGCTGGGTTGTCAGTAAGACTTGGTGATTATGAGTTTGTCTCTACATCGGTTAGATTACTTGAACCATTTATCAAAGCTTGGTACGCAAAAGCAGGAGTCGAGCCACCATCGACCGCGACAATCTCTCGTTGGTTTTATGATACGCCGCCAAAGTGGGCGATCGCTTTATTGGTAAACGAAAAAGAAAAAATTTTTGAAAAGGTTTCGCGGAAATGCTAAATTCCGCGAAATCCTACAATTTTGCAAAATCCGAAAAAGCCCTTGTTTTTAGCAAGCGGCCTTTTTATTGTTAAGGAGAAATATCAAGAGATAGTCAACAGACACAACTCATTGACATCAACGTTGACATCAATATTGACACTTAGGTGATACGCATATTGACTATCTTTTTGAGACTGTTGACACGGATATAAAAAACGTGAATGGAATCAGGATGGAGAGAACAACTTTTTAATCAAAAACCGAGCCAATCAGGGGTAAATCCATTGGTTTTACCCATGTCAAAAGCGAAAGCGATCAAGATTTTGGGTATTTGCCCCCGTACATTAGAACGCTGGACAGGGGTAGCTCAAATCATTCCAGAGTATAGGTTAATACTTGTCAGGATGAATACTTTTGCGACTGAAAAGAACTTACGCTCACCACCAATCACACCCTATCAGGTGTGGGTAGTAGGGAAGATTGGCGAATTGTTTGCAGATGTTGCCCAAGGCATCGATAAGAAAGCTCTTGTGGGAGCAATTGTAGAAGCAAATAAAGCCGAGTACAGCCGCGCAAAGTTTGAGCAAGAGCAAATAGCATTCACATCAAACACATTAGGAGAAACGCAAAATGTCGGATAACAAATTCACCCGTGAAGAATTGTTTGAGTTATTAAGCGCCAGCTATCCCCCGGAGAAAATCATTGCCGGGTTGCAAGAGTTAGCAAAAACAGATCCAAGCATTGATCCAGACGGTGAAGAATTTGATGTGGAGGTAAGCGATCGCTTGGAGAAGTTATTTAACCTAGCCCAGACAGTGATAGACCAAGGCAAACTATTAGGGGCTGGAGGAAGTCTGACGAATTTAGAAACTCAAGCCATCAATAAAACAGTTGAGCAATTGAAAGCTCAAGGCATATCGGGTGAAACGTTCCGGGCATTTTTAGAGATTGCGGCGGGGACAACTGTTGCTCAAGCATTTGCGATTCACAACTTTAAAACACAGTTGTTGGAAGACACTTTGCAAGAGCTAGATGTTGAATATTTACAAGAATGCACTCAAGCAGGCGTTGAGGAAATCACGCTGATCTACCAAATTCTCAAAGACCCCGAAACCAAGAAGAAAATCATCTCTGAGCATGGGCTAAAAACTCCATCTCAAGTTCAGAGCGAAATTCAAACACTGACCCAAACTGCTACACCAGAGTTTGACGCATTGAAATTCTGTGAGGAGTTAGGTTTACCAGTAGAAGAAAAAAAGTCTGTAAAGCCCCAGACGATAAAGGATTTACGTTTGTTGACCCAGCACTTATTCAAACGACTTCCAAATCAAGCCACAGCGTGAGTAAGTTTTGGGAGAAGTACAAATGGGCGATTTCGATAATTTTCTTTATAAGCTGTGTTGGGCTATCTGTAGGCATTCGTGTACTGCAAGCTTCAACACCAAATCAAGTGATAACAGATGAGCAAACGCAAGTATTCAAGTGAATACCTCACCTACATACATTCGCCGCAGTGGAAAACCAAATCAAAACAGTGCCAACAATTAACACTACAGAATTGTGTACTTCTTCCTTGGTGCAAATCCAATCACGCACACCATTTGACTTACGACAACCTAGAGTACGAAATACCTGTGCGTGATATTGTGCCACTGTCTGATTTAGCTCATGAGATAGTTCACCTTTGGTTGTTTTGGAAAACCCCTCTACGGTATGGGGTGAACTGGATGCTCAGACTGTTGATGCTGTTTTATGTGGTGTTTTGGCGACTTATTTGGATAGTTAAACAGTTAACAAAATTAACGTACTAATCAATATGGAAAGACACATATTAGACGCAATCGGTTTTGAAACTCCACAACTAGAACCAGAACCTGTGGTTGAACAAGTTGTAGTTGAGCAAGAGCCAATTGCTAACACAGTTGATAACTTGGGAAAGATTTTAGAACAGTACGAACCAGCGTAAAGTTTGGGCTATGAAATACCAAAAGCAGGCGCTACTAGGATTATTTGGAATGGGTTTAATCGCTAGTCCTTGGTTGTCAAAACTGCCAGCACAATTTCAAACTTACAACACGGCCACAACCATTCAACAATCCGAAGAACTAGAGCGCATTAAAGCCGAAGAAAGGGCAGCAACATCCGAAAAAATTAATGAGTTAGGAGTTAGCCCCAGTTTTAGCAAATTGCGGATGCAAGATTATTTAGACACTCCTAAGCGTAATCCTAGACCCAATACTACAGGTTATTTAGAAGATGAACTGGTTTTTGTTTATGACTCAACAGGAAGGTGCATTGGGCGAATCGAAGAACGCCAATGGAAATGGAAGTATCGATTTAGAGGTGCTTGCAATGATTCGCCGCCGATGTAGAAGACAAGGTGCAGGGTGCAGGGGGCAAGGGAGAGAATCTTTCCCCTTTTCTCAGAAGCTCCGAACCGCCCTTGTCCTCTCCCCTCTGCACCCTGCGCCCTGCTCCCCTGCCTCTTTTAACCGAAATTTCTGCTCAAACTTGAAGTTAAATTATGAGTAATCTAGTGCCAACTAATAAAGGGTCACAATCCGATTCATACCCACCACGCCCAGAAAATAAACCGCCGCAACGAGGATTAGGCCAATACCTAGAAATTTTAGCCCGATGGATTGTCGCATTAATTTCTTTCCCAGTTATCTTTATCTCATACATCGTTGCACAATTCGTCACCCCAGGCACACCAGGATATAAACTAGTAGGCGCGATTGGTTTTTGGATTGGTACACTTCTTTCTACTGATAGCGTTTGGCAAGTTTTGTTTCAAGGAAAACCCCTTTTTCCCTGGTTTGAAACCCAATGGATTGGTTGGAGTGGATGGTTACAGCTACCATTCAATCTGTTGTTTTGGGTCAGTTTTGGCATCTCTGCGTTAGTTCAAGTGATGGAAGCAAGAACCCTGCGTGGTAAAGACCCCATCCAAGCAAGATCCGAGTTTGAAGAATCCAAGCAATATGTTCTGGGCAGCAAACCCTCTGGGAATATCGACCTGACAGTGGCATTATGGGGGGATTACAAACGCGCCGGCATGAAAGAACGTAACGCCGGAGGAGCGATCGCACTATTTTTCTGGGTACTGGATATCACTACTACTTTCGTAGGTCGCTGGCCCTTCCAATACACTAACCCAATGACAATCTTGGGTTGTTTTGCTTATAACTGTGCCTCAATGATGGCTGGTGAAATTGGCTACAACATTTGGAAGTTAACTAAGTAGGAGACAGAGGCGATGGAACAGCAAATACCAATGCTAGGAACTAAAGAGACGGCACTGTTACGTGGCGATTATCCCAGTATTGAGTATTTGGAAGCTGGTAACATCGCCTCTTGGTTACAGGAACGTCAAGACCAATTATTAGTCCGCGCCAGAGATGAACGTAACGGTATGAACCTTGCCAAGTTCATCACTTTGGCAACGGCGGCTACTGGTGCAGTTTGCTATGCCACTTCCCCACTTGCTCCTATCGGTGCAGTGGTCGCTGGTGTTGGGTATCTTTGGTCAGTGGTGCAAGACCTCAGTGATACCCATCAATTTGCCCCAGTTCCTTTTATTCGGGGTGACTTTTTTGAGTTCCTCTCGGCAATGGGTGATAGTGTTGCACGAGACGAATACTTTGCTAATAAAAATGAAATTGCTGACTTGATGCTGCATCTGGAGCCAATGGAGAAATATGAGTTCGCCATGCTCAAGCAATCATCTCATGTGCTGTGTAAAGACTTAAGCACCGTTGAGCCGGGAAAAAGGTTTTACGCTTACCGTTGGTTGTTGGATTGGTTTATTCAGCTGCGTGGACAATTCCCAACCCGTGACCAATTATCCGGGCATTTAGCTCAGGTGACAATTGACCCGCGTGTAAATTACCAACAAGTGACATCCATTCAACAAGTGACACAAACGCACAATATTGGTATCCCACCTGCAAGATTTGTTGAATTACCAAATGGTGTCAATCAACAACTAGAGGACAAGACTGTTACTATAACCCCAAAAGCTGAACTGCCTTCTACCTCTAACCCATCATTGGGGACAGTAGTTTCTAGTCATGAGCCTAACCCAACTACGATTGTTAACACGGAAATCTCCACTTACACCAAAACGCCTCATGTGCAGTATGACCTTATTGGGCATATTGCTAAGAAAGTGACAAATATGCTGTGGGTTGGTGTTCCTGGTTCTGGCAAGGGCATCACCATTAGCAATGCTATTGATGCAATTAAGCGATCGCACCCTGGCATACATATCTTTTACATCGACCCCAAAGGCGATGAGAAAGAAACTGGTTATTTTAAAGGTCGTGTTGACACCTTAAAACGGGCCAAGATTCTGGAGATGTCACCCGCCGAAGCAGTCAAGTGGGTTAAAGATTGTTTTGCCGAGTTTCAGTTAATCACCGGGAATAAGCTAATTATTTTGGATGAAGGGACGGCTGTTTGTTCCAAGTTTAAGAATGCTAAGGGTGAAATTGGTTGGCTCAAAGATAAAATCGTCTCCTACTGTTCATGTGGTGATAGTTCTGGTTGGCATTTTTGGATTGTGGTGCAGAACCCCCACACTGACGATTTGGGTATTTCTGGGGGACTGCGATCGCAACTAACATCTGTGGCTCTGGTTCATCCAGATAATGTCCCCGCTTACAATGCCATGATTGCCACGCAACTGATTCCGAGCGATCGCAAAATTACGTCAACGCAAGTCATGGACATTGCCTCCTCGTCACCAGTAGGTCGAGCCGTGTACTACGGCGGCATCAATGAATGGATACCGATGCCTCTATTAAAGAACTTCTCCGGTTATGACCGAGACAACAAGAAATTTCTGGATGAACCAAAGATTAACGATTCTTTGCAAGCAGAAACTACAGCTACAACAGATGCACCGAAAAGCGAGTCTCAAAGAGTGCTGGCATTATTGGAACGCACCAGTGCATCCTCACTTGATGAATTTATTCACAACGAGTTGAAATTGTCAGGAACTCAAGCTGACTTAGTACGTGTGGGGATTGAGAAATTACTTAAAGATTCACATCTAAGATACAAATTTGATGGGTAAATTTTCTAAGCCTTTCTTTTTTAACCATGCACACAACAAAGGACAAAACTATGCAAGATATCCTCAATCAAATATCACAACTACATCACACATTTATTGCTGGTTCAATTGGGACTGGGAAGGATTTACTAGCATCCTTTGGGGTTAAAGCTCTTAAACAGCAGCAACCCTCATTAACAGTATATGTCATAGACTTGAAAGCCGATTGCAAAGAAAACTACTACGATAACTGTGCTGATATTGTCCGCCGTCGAAATTTCACCCGCATGATTAGTGAGACATCATTAACAGATTTATTTAACTGGGTAAAGGGTTGTTTTCTTGAGTTTGCACAAATCACGGGGAAAAAATTATTAATTATTACAGAAGCCACTTTTCTTTTCCATAAATTCAATCAAGATAAAGATTATAAAAGTTGGCTCACTGACCAAGTTGTCACTTATCTGTGCATTGGACATTCTGCTGGTGCTTATTTATGGTTGATTGGGCAGAACTTAAACTTGGAAAGTAAAGAAATTGGTTTTTCTAGCCTATCAATTATGAAGTTTGTTTTGATTGTGAGTGCAGATAATTTGGCTAACTATGATTACATCTGTCGGACATTATTTATCCCTAAAAACCGCAAACTTAGTATAGAGAAAATAAACGCGATCGCCGCAGAGTCTCCAGTTAACCGGGCAGTCTATTCGGCTGGACACTGGTCGCCTATGCCAGTGCTTACCCATGCCTGATAAATGTCAGGAACTAAGTTTGATGAAAAAGGGTACTGACAATGACAGTACTCCCGTAGCGACCAATAATTTCTGAAGTTTAAGGACTTATCAAGATGGAACATATAAGCGAAGAGTTACAGCAAAAAGTTGATAAAGAATTTGACAACTTTTGGAGAGATATTGTCTGTGACGAAAACGGATGTTTGGATCTAGAGAAAGTTAAGCGTGAATTGTACGACTATAGCCTAGCAATGCAATATGTATCAGAGGTTTACTGTGAATTGACCAATGGGCATATTAGTAAAATTCACGCAGACCCACAAATAGTAATTCGCATGGTTTACGAGCAAATCGAAGGTCTGGAAATGATATTTATAGGAGTTAAAAGTGAAACAAAGGAACAAGTACATCCTGTAGGAATAGCCTCTAGTTAAATGTGCAGCTTAAATTTATTAGTTATTGGGAGAATAATCAAATATGCAACTACTCGAAATCGTCAAAGTAGAAACCGCCGCTAAACCTATTCGACCTTTCCAACGGGTATCAATAGTCCGGCGCAAGCGACCCTATTGGCAGGAGTGTGAGGACAGGGGGTATCGGAATGTCGGACAGGCTGAAGAAGGATTTTCTAGGTTTGTGTCTGATTAAAAGGGTACTGACAATGACAATATCCTTGATGGTGAACAAGAAATGCTGACTGTAACAAAGTAAGGAGTTTGTTGCAAAATGATTAATCCTACGATTGAGTTTGTTTTGCAAAATGGGAATAACCACTTTTACCTTGAAGGTGAAGAAAAACCTGTTGTAGACGTGGATGAAGCTTCTAGATACTCAACTTTTAATGAGGCTTCTAGCCATATCAAAACATTTCACCAACAAAACGATGCGGTTGAAGTTTTTGTTAGACCTGTTCAACTATCTATTGAACTACTAGACTGATGAGGAATCGGCAAAATGACAAAATATTACAATGATGAACCACCATAGCAATTACTAATAACTAAAATAAAAGTACCGGGCAACTGTCCGGTATTATTTTTTAGTAGATACAGCAAATTTTGTGAAGTTGTTCGAGGCAAGGTGAAGGATATCGATTTAGGCGATCGCATGAAAGAAACCGAATTTTCTTTGTCTGAACTAATCATCTACTACTGGCAGAAACTATCGTTAATTACTGACCAGCACCATAGGGCCAACCCAAGTATCAAAGAATTTGCCGAAGTCTCACGCTGCCCCCAAAAGTGGAAAGCTTTTGACATAGCAGTGGAACTGCATCGGAACGGGTCTAAGCCCTGGGTTGGGTGATAAAGAAAAGGGATGCTAGACAGACGTTCTGTCTAGCATCGTGAAAGGCTTTTGCTGCAAGGTTTTCTTCTCATCTAACCGATATTTTCTGTTTGAGGAACCAGACTGCATCCTCTGGCGATTTCAATTGTTTCCCAAGCAGCCCTATTTGCATAAACTCTCGCAAATAGCATCGGCAAGTATTCTTGTGCAATCCAGACTTATGAGCAATCTGGCTGGTAGACAAACCATTCTCACCAGCGTTATTTAACAGCCACAGCAAGAAGTTAGCTTGGTTGAGCGAGTCGGTGAAGCAAATGTTAGGTTCTCGGATTGGTTTGAGAAATCCCTGTTTATTCGCGGCTGGTATTATTTCGGCTATCTTGTCTGTTCGCATATTTATATAATCCCCCTGTGAGGATTATATAATATGTTTAACTTGTCAGTGACATCAACTTCAGACAGCGATGGAAACCAAACCAACCAAAAAACCTTACAAGCCCAGGACATCACAAACCGACACAACAAAATTCCAACACGTTAAAATACTTGACTGTAATTTACCAGTAAATCGGGTGATTTTCGAGTGCTGGCACTGTCACAACAATTCGCAATTCGCAATTCGCAATTCGCAATTGTGAAGATATGGAGAATTAATTAGTATATAAACTTATACCAATTCACTTAAAGAAGAAGAGCTTCCCTTCTAGTACAACTAGTTTCCCAAGTTATTGCTGAGAAGATAAATGTACCCCAATATTTTGTTCTCCACTTTTAAGTTGAAGGTAATAACTGCGAATTGCGAATTGCGAATTGCGAATTGCCTTGTCCCAGTTGCAGCAAGACAGCTATCAGGTTGGCAGCTTCTGGGGTGCTTTCGACAACGCCTATACCTTCACCTTGGCAACCTTATAACTTATCGTCATGATGAATGATCTGCACATTGAGTTGATACATCAGTTATTTGCGGCTTCAGACAAAATTAATCTGCCCCTGTGGTTGCAGGGTGGGTGGGCTATTGATGCGAAATTACATCGGATTACACGGGA
>NZ_JACJSG010000063.1 GCF_014697625.1 Anabaena azotica FACHB-119
TTTGAACTCGTAGACAATCATGGATATCGACCAATTAACCACATGCTTATGCTATCACAAAAAGCATAAAGCCGTCGTAGAACGACGGGGTTTTAAACCCATTTTTCTGATAAATAGCCTTTACTACTTTAATCTCAGCAATTGGATGGTGGGTAGGAGATTTATCTAAATGTTTGAATATATTTAAAGAATTGGAGTCAAAGATAATGGAAAGTACGTTTTTTGATAAGACGTTTCGTGATAGCGAAGGCAACATTGTTGTAGCTCAAGCGCCAAACCCACCCCTGATTGTTTGGATAGTAGCCAGTTTATTCAGTCTGATATTTACAACTGGCCAAATCAATACAGTATTAAACTTTGTGGCAAACGCCTCCTTATTTACTTGGGCATGGATGGAATTGTTTCAAGGTGTTAATTATTTTCGGAGAACGCTGGGTCTTGTGGTATTGATGGGTTTAATTGCATTACAAGTTATCCGGTAAGGCTTTTGATTTGCTAGCTTAATTTTATAGCAGACAACGGGAAACAGGAAAAAGTTTGAGCGTTAACTTAATAAGCTAACAAAGAAACGCAGAGGGTAGAAGGCAGGAGCAAATGGTGGCTTCTGCCTTTTGCCTCTTGCTTTATATGAGTGTAAATCTGCATTGCTTCAATTACCAACTTTAGATAATAAATCTTTCTTATCTTTGTAAATAACTTATCTTTCTTCACCATCAAATATGGTGGCAAGCAGCAAACTCAATATTAGTGGTGCTGAGAACAGTAACTCACCCATAACCAAACTAAACATCATTAAAAAAGGAAGAAATACTCATGGCTACTGAAAATAAAATTGCGATCGCCAATCTTACTGATGATTTGTTACAGCTGCAAAAACCTGTGTACTCCAGTTTAACAGTTGCTATCTTACAACAACTTCTAATCTCAGAAGGCTACGGTAATTTACCCGATGGGACAACCTTACCTGTAACTGGCAACTATCTGGACGAAACTGTTACTGCTGTCGAAAACTTCCAACAAGCTATGGGGCTTTCGGTCGATGGTGTTGTTGGTGCAAATACCTGGACTGCGTTAGTCCCAAATCAGTAATTAATCAGAATTTTTAGCATTCTGGGAAAAAGTTCATTAACGGTTGACTGTCAACAGTCAACCGTCAACAGCCAAGACGAAAAGATGTGCTTAAATACCTGAGAGGTGATTACTGCATATATCCTCAATATCAAGCTTGAGTAAAGAAGGTGAAAAATATGCTGTCTACCACTTCTTAACCAAGCTGGAAGGATTTTGCTCAACCAAGTTGCTGTCCATCAATTCTGTAGGTGAGTTCGCCCGTACAGCACGGAACATTCCAAATCGGCACAAACCTGTACCAAATGCTAAACGCATCAGCAAAAAGGTGGGAACCTCACGTAAAGATTTGACAAAACCAGATAGTCCAAAACGCAGCAAACCTTCCGGTCTGGCTATCCCTTGCCAGATTGAGTCTAACCAAGAAGGAAGGGTTTCTTTTGTCCAATCTGTTGTTATTACCTCTCCTTCGACTAATTTTGTCTGTTCTAGAAGCTCACTAAAGCCTTCTATGCTGGAAAAAGCTGGATGAGACCATTGGTCGAGGAGTTGCCGCATTACTGGTTTTTCCCAAAAATTTAGCGGCTGGCGGCGGTCATCTCTCTGATTCCAGTCAGCTACAACCAACAGTCCACCAGGCTTTAACACCCGCATTAATTCTCTGGCAAAAACGGCTTTATCAGGCATATGCGGGCCTGCTTCAATCGACCAGACTATATCAAAACTGGCATCTGGAAACGACAATGCCATTGCATCATCGACCGCAAACTGGGCGTTTAGCCCTTGGGGCGTTAAGTCCTGGGCGCGTTTTACCTGCTGTGGGCTGATCGTGATCCCTGTGACAGCAAACCCATAATCTCGCGCTAAAATCCGACTACTACCCCCAATGCCGCAGCCCACATCTAAAAGGGTGGTTCCGGGTGGTAACTTATCTAAACCACCCCATTTCACCATTTCATGTACAAAGTCAGATTTAGCTGCCAAAAAATCTTTCCTTCGTGGCGGCGAACCGTAGTGACCGAGGTGAATGTGTTCTCCCCAATAAAACTCTAGGATGCCGTCTACAGTCCACTCATCATAGGAGTTGGCGACTGTAACAGAAGATTGATACTTGCGAGGAGTTAGGAAATAAGCTGCAAGTGCGATCGCTAAAAACAGAAGAACACCAATTACAAAATATAGCAAGGTTGACATTGTTTTGAAAGCTGCCTATACACTTAACGTAGCTGGTTGACTAAAAAAACTCAAGTAGCATGGCCCTATGACTGACCATAAACTGCTAACACCACTGACAGTTCCACCTCCCTAGTTGCTCAATCCGATGGGACAACGAGCTAGCTGTCTGTGCCGAGGTAATAGCCAGTATGGACTTTAGCAATTCTATTCACGCTGAAATAAATGTACTTATTTATACGTCAAGCTATTAACTGCAAGTATGGCGTAATCTGCAAAGTTTGTTTACCTGTCGGCTTATTCATAAGCAAATTTTATAGATTGTTATAAAGGTATCATGTATTACTTTTTTATATTTACAAAAATTTACATTTATTTAACTTGAAGTTGCTTTTTATTCTGAAAGCCAGGAATTTTCTAGAAAATCACGAGTTACAAGACAAAAAATAAGTTAAGAAATTTAGCTTCTTTAGATTTTCTTCACATTACCTACTATCGTAAATTTACGGGTACTGGTAAGATTGTGTTGAAAGCTGTTCTGATGATTTGTACGAAAAAAATTTTAAAGCTAGCTGCTATGCACATAGCTCTGCATACGTCTGAAAACGTATGAAGTGAGGCATAAGATTGCTGCTTATGTTTTGACTGGGCTGAGTATGAGCCAGTTTTTGGTAGAGTAAATCAATCCAAAAATGAATCATGCAAATTGAACTGATTGAAACAGATCGTCAAGAAAAGACTTTTGTGGCAATTATGACAGATAGTCTATGTGTTGTTCCCTTTGGTATTGATGAATATGTAACTTGTTTTCGTCCATTGCAGGGCTGTGTAAAAGATGTAACTGCAATTGAAGAGTATTTACAAGGACAGGTAAACACTGATGAATACAAGTTACATCTGTGTGCATTATTGAACAAAGATGCTGCTCAAGAGGCAATCATTGATGGTTGTTGTCAGCATCTAAGCCAAGCCAGGAAAGAAGATGTGAGATTTCTGTATTATGCAGAGCATACTTCTCACAAGGAAACTGCGGAAGAGTTTTGGCCTATCCAACCAGATCGAATCAATGAAACGTTGGTTTGTGACGACAGCCAAAGTCCAGATAGATGGGACTTGGCAACTCAGGAAATGGCAAAGCTGAATGTAGAGGTAGCCCAGGAAAACCTTCATGCTACTATTGTTATTGTTAAGGATAATTGTCCCTCAAACTTGGATATTCGTAGTTGTATAGAAGCAAACACCGCAGAGCCTAACGCTCGTATTTATAGACCAAAAAGGCTATTAGATAGGTTGAGCTTGTCATATTTAGAAGTAGAACAACTATTAACTGAGGGCAGTCTGGCAAAATATCTCCATAGCTGGAATTGATCACAAGAAAAATTTATTTTTCTTGCAACTGGCTGCTTTCGCTGTTCAACGAAAGAATATCAAACCTGTAGCCATGATGAAAATCAAAGCTAAGAATTTAGGAAAAACCAGCATTGATTAAGTTAATTAATCATCGCAATCTGAGGGCGATCGCCTAAATATTGGTCAATAAGTTAACTAGAGATTAATAAAATAATTTTGAACTCTGTTGTCAATAGAGCAAGATTATTGACATGACTTATTTTTCCAGATCAACTACAAGCAACATATGTTTTTTATTGTTTTATTACTTAACAAAGAATAAATAAAGGAGCAATAGATGCAACTACTAAAGCCAGAAAGAACATCTTTGATAGATATCATCAGTTATAGATCCCAATCTCAACCTGATAAACAAGCTTATATCTTTCTGCAAAACGGAGAAGAAGAAACAGCAAGTTTTACCTACGAAGAGTTGGACAAACGCTCAAGAGCGATCGCCGCCTATCTCCAACCTTGGAAAGGAGAACGTGCTTTATTGTTATACCCCTCTGGATTAGAGTTTATTACAGCCTTCTTTGGCTGTTTGTACGCTGGGGTAATAGCAGTGCCTGTTTATCCTCCCAAACGTAATCAAAAGTTATCTCGATTGCTTTCCATCGTTAATGATTCCCAGGCTAAATTAGCACTGACAACCTCATCAATATTGCTAGACATTAGTCAAAGGTGGCAAGAAGAAACAGACTCATTAACTCAGTTGAACTGGGTGGCTACAGATAAGGTAGAAGCTGATCCTCAAGATTTTGTCCCTCAATTAATCACACCTGAGAGTCTGGCGTTTTTGCAATATACTTCCGGTTCTACGGGAACACCTAAAGGGGTGATGGTGACTCATCATAACCTGGTACACAATTCCGAGTGCATTAAACAAGCATTTGAACTCACATCAGACAGCGTATCAGTGAGTTGGTTGCCCACTTTTCATGATATGGGACTGATTGATGGCGTAATTCAACCTTTGTACACAGGTTTTATCGGTTATCTCATGCCACCAGTCGCTTTTCTCATGAAGCCGGCTTGTTGGTTGCAGGCAATTACCCGATACAAAGCCACTCATTGTGGAGGCCCAAACTTTGCTTATGATTTGTGTGTGAACAAAGTGAATGCCGAACAACTCAAAACACTTGACCTTAGTAGTTGGTATTCTGCTTACAGTGGGTCAGAACCAGTTCACAACACAACGTTGAAGCTCTTTGTTGAGAAATTTAGAGATTGTGGTTTTCAAGAGAAATTTTTCTATCCTTGTTATGGCATGGCAGAAGCAACTCTATTTATATCTGGAGGCTTCAAACAATCTCCACCCATCGTCAAATGGGTACAAACAAAAGCTTTAGAGGAAAACAAAATAGTAGATGTAACTCATCCCCATCCATCCTCTGAAGAAGGAACTAAACCGATAGTTGGATGTGGTCACAGTTGGTTAGATTATAAAATTGTGATAGCTGATTTAGAGTCTTGTGAACTTTGTGCCGATGGACAAGTTGGAGAAATTTGGGTATCTAGTGCTAGTGTGACTAAAGGCTATTGGAATCGTCCACAACAGACTCAAGAAACTTTTGAGGCTTATTTGAAAGATGGTTCAGGGCCATTTTTACGCACAGGGGATCTAGGCTTTCTGCACGATGGGGAGTTGTATGTTACGGGACGAATTAAAGACATTATTATCATCAGAGGACAAAATCATTATCCCCAAGATATCGAACTGACAGTTCAGAAAAGTCACCCTGGGCTGCGGCTGAATTGCGGAGCTGCCTTTACCATAGAGGTCAAGGGTAAAGAGCAATTAATAATTGTTCAAGAGGTAGAGCGTACTTATCTGAAGAAGTTGGATGTAAATCATGTAGTACAGATCATCACTCAAGCGGTGGCAGCAGAGCATGGTATACAGGTTTATGCCACAGTCTTAGTTAAGACTGGCAGTATTCCTAAGACTTCTAGCGGCAAAATTCAACGTCATGCTTGTCGGACTAAATTCTTGAATGGCAGTTTAGAAGTAGTCGAAGATTGGAGCGAAAATCCTCAATATAAATCTGGATTCATCCGTCTTCAAGATGAAGTTGAATCTATCTTCAATACTTTTGCCAAAAAAAGTTGAGCAAAGCAGAAGTCAGATGTAGTAGAGAAATTGCTTCTCACAAGGGAAATATTGTATCTGTTTCTATACTCTTCAATAATATTAAGATGATAGAAACCCGAATAAACGAACTACAACCATAGAGAGAAAGATGGAAACCTTAAATAATCAGATTAATTCAATTTCCAGCGATCGCGCAGTTGCCAAAAAACTACCCACAAAGGTAGAAATTCAAAATTGGCTCGTTAACTACCTAGTGGAACAGCTAGACTTAAACCCAGCCAGAGTAGATGTCTCAATTCCTTTTGATCGCTACGGAATTGATTCTGCTGCGGCAATAGTATTGGTAGGTGACTTAAAAGATTGGTTGGAAATAGACCTAGAACCAACTTTAATCTATGATTATCCATCTATTGAAGAGTTGGCTCGACACTTGAATGATTCCATCAGAGCAGAATATTTATGATCAAGTTGTCAGTATCAGCAGTCATCAACCATAAATTTTAAGCATAATATGATGCTGCTGGAGAGGTTGTGGGAAAAGTCGATATTTTCAAACATCCTCTGGGTTGCTTAGTAAAAAACTTCTCTACTCTTGTAGCTTTTCCATCCCCTTGAGAATATCTGGAACTGAATTAAGCTTCCTTGACGTTACCTGATGGTAATGAATCAACATTTCCTATTATTGACTTTGAGGTAAAACCAACAATGACTAGCGTTAATGTAAGGCTTAAAGACGAGGAATCGTCAACCCTAATAGAGAACAATAAAAACAAGCATCTAAAAGTCACTGAAATCACTTACAAGAACAACACCGAATCCAACTACACAGAAAAAATAGAGGAGTTGGATAAAAGCTTTAACTACAGTGCTAACAGTAATCATTACTGGAGCCATCCTGAACTGTCAATTCTTTACGGCACTCCGCTTTATGCAGAAGCCTCACACTCACAAAGAATTGCTCTCAATCATCTTTATTGGGTGACGCAGTATAGCCAGATTGCTGCTAGTGAAGCAAACACCATACTTTACAATGATGTAACGAATGGAGTGTTTTTCGCTATTGGTGGCTATGAAATGCTCTGCAAAGAATTACATTTGGAAAGCGACCAGGAAAAATCCCACATTCATGCTTTTCATACCATCAGTTATAAAACTAAGAAAGCTCTGCTGGGAAAAGCAGCATTCACTACTCCTGTAGAGTTAAATCAAAGCCAAGCTCTGGAAAATAATTCCCAAGAGAATGCAGCTAGCAAAGCTTTGCAAAAATTATTAGGTTACAAGCCCCTAAGTTCGACACCTTTAGCTTTAGAAGATGCTGCCCTCCGCTTACTAAAAAATATCAGACTCAAAAGCAAAGCAGACTGCTATTCCCCCTATTTAAATGAATTGGAGAAGAAAGATTTATTTCTTCCAGGCCCCAGAACAGGGATATTAAGAGTATTTCCTAGATATCTGCTGAGGTTGTTTACCTTAAGTTGGGGAAGTTCATCTTTCTTAGCTTCTCAATATTACTGCTTCCGCTACATAGCCAATATGCTGCTCAAAACAGCTGAATATGAATACACAAGGCATTACAGAGACTTAGAAAAAACAGGAGAATTCATCCCAACGCCAACAGAAGTTTCCCGTTACCATTTGTTGGATGAATCTTACCACACCACAATGTCCAAGCTGATTGCACAAGATGTATACAAGGATTTTGCTAAACCAACAGCATATGAAAGATACATGGGCAATTTGTCAGTCAAGGTAACGCAAAGTCGTCTGCTTGGTGGTCTTTCTGGCGGTTTACCTGCCATATTCCAAGACGATTCTTGGTTCACAATTTCATACTACAAGTTACTCCGCAGTCCTGTCTTCGATATGTCTCACGAAGAAACTATGCACTGGTTGGAGAAATGCTTGTGTCATGAACATGAAGGTTTTCATGTCAATCTCAAGTATCACCATCGCTTGTTAACAGACCTGCGTTACTTTTTCGGCGAATTCGATTATATGTGGCCTGTCAACCGGGAAATGAGTTTGATGGCTGAAGGGGGATCGATGGAAAAAGCCATCCAAAGAAATATCGAGTCCTTTAGAGACTTTTCTAAATCCTTTACTGCGGGGGCGAGTAAATAACCTGAAAATTGTGATTAAGGCTTAAATTCTTACTTAGGGATCAAAGCCAACAACATAAGGTAGTTGCATAATAAAGGGATGAATTGAATATATATAGGAATCCGATTTGATTTCTGTATCCCTTACGGGAGCGTAGCCATAAACATCTCACTACCTGTAAGCCGATGCACTGCTCACCACAAACATGATAAGGTGGGCTACGTATATTTCAAAAATCAAGTATGAATCCTATATATTTGCAATGTCCATACTGTAGCTCTAACTAAAACTACAGTATGAAAACGCAATAAAATAAATTCATCCCTTTGTCTAGCAACAATAAAAATAAATCTGCTTTTTGCAAAATCAATGTTTGTAGGAAGAGGTCAAGATATGAGGATAAGCACAATGGAAGCAATAGCTATTATTGGCATAGGTGTTCGCTTCCCTGGCGCTCAAAACCCTGAATCCTTCTGGCATCTCCTACGTGAAGGTGTAGATGCGATTACTGAAGTCCCCCCAGAACGGTGGAATGTAAATGAATTTTATGATCCGAAACCAGCCACACCGGGTAAGATGATTACTCGCTGTGGTGGGTTTTTGGATGATGTAGGTAGTTTTGATGCTGGTTTCTTTGGCATTTCCCCCCGCGAGGCGGAATGTATAGATCCCCAGCAAAGACTGGTTTTAGAAGTAGCCTGGGAAGCCTTAGAAAACGCAGGTATAGCACCACAAACATTGAATAGTAGCCAAACTGGTGTTTTCGTAGGGATTGGCAACTACGATTATGGCAGGTTGCAAAGCTGGCATTTCTCTCGCCTCAACGCCTACGATGGCACAGGGACAACCCTTGGCGTTGCGGCTAATCGCTTATCCTATGTACTGAACCTGCAAGGCCCAAGTTTAGTTGTAGAAACCTCTTGCTCTTCTTCCTTGGTCGCAGTTCACTATGCTTGCCAAAGTTTACGCACCCAAGAATCCAATCTGTGCTTAGTTGGTGGTGTCAGTTTAATGCTGTCGCCGGAATCACATATTATTTTTTCCCAAGCGAAAATGATGGCTCCCGACGGTCGCTGCAAAACCTTTGATGCTAGTGCTGACGGTTATGTTCGGGGAGAAGGATGTGGTGTAGTTGTTCTTAAGCGTCTGGGTGATGCGCTGAGGGATGGAGACAACATTCTGGCTACCATTAGAGGTTCAGCAGTTAATCAAGATGGTCGCAGCAACGGACTCACCGCCCCCAATGGGCCAGCTCAACAGGCAGTTATCCGTAAAGCTTTAGAAAACGCTGGAGTGACGGCGGATCAAATTAGCTATGTGGAAGCGCACGGTACGGGAACAGCCTTGGGAGATCCTATAGAAGTCAACTCTTTAAAAACTGTATTAATGAAGGGTCGCCAACCCAATCAAACTTGTTATATTGGCTCAGTTAAAACAAATATAGGTCATTTGGAACCAGCTGCGGGGATTGCTGGTTTAATTAAGGTGGTATTAGCGTTGCAAAATAAGCAGATACCACCTCACCTGCATTTTCAGCAGTTGAATCCATATATAAAAATTAATAATACTCCCTTGACAATTCCCACAGAACTACAAGAATGGAACGTCAATCAAGGCTCGCGTTTAGCTGGTGTTAGTGCCTTTGGTTTCGGTGGGACAAATGCTCACGTCATTTTGGAAGAAGCTCCTGAGTCGGTGGGAGTAGTAAAAAATATAGAGCGTCCTCAGCACTTACTCGCCCTATCTGCCAGAAGTGGAAAGGCGCTGCAAGAACTGGTAGAAAGATATGAAGAGTATATTGAATCCCATCCTGAGCGATCGCTAGAAGATATATGTTACACCGCTAATACTGGGCGATCGCATTTTCCCCATCGCCTAGCTATCATCGCCGACCACAAACAAGAATTAGCTGACAAACTATCTAAAATTATTGCAGAGCAAGAAGTTAATCAAGTATTTTTTAGTCAAAATTCTGGTGATAGCATCTCGCCTAAAATTGTCTTCCTGTTCACTGGGCAAGGTTCTCAGTACATCAACATGGGAAGACAACTTTATGAAACTCAAACCGTCTTCCGTCAAACCATAGACAAGTGCGATCGCATTCTCCAATCCTATTTAGACAAATCTCTTTTAGACATTCTTTATCCTGAAGATAACCAACAATTAAATAAATCACTCATTGACCAAACTGCATACACTCAACCCGCTCTATTTGCCATTGAATATGCTCTAGCCCAACTATGGCAATCTTGGGGCATCAAACCAGATGTAGTCATGGGTCATAGTGTAGGAGAATACGTAGCCGCAACAATAGCAGAAGTATTTAGTTTAGAAGATGGCTTAAAACTGATTGCTCATCGGGGACGCTTAATGCAGAGTTTACCTGATGGAGGTGAGATGTTAGCAGTGATGGCAACAGAGGAAAAAGTCAATCAACTCATAGCCCCATACAAAGAAAAAGTAGCAATAGCAGCCATCAATGGGCCTTTTAGCATTGTCATTTCTGGTGCAGGAGAGGTTATAAGCACAATCAGGGACAGCTTAAACGCCCAAGAAATTAAGACACATCAGCTACAAGTATCCCATGCCTTCCATTCGCCCTTAATGGAACCGATGTTGGCAGAATTTGAGGCAATAGCTAATACAATCACCTACAATCAACCTCAGATTTCACTGATATCAAACATTTTCGGAACCAAAGCACAAGAGAATATTGCCACAGCCAACTACTGGGTAAATCATGTACGCCAACCCGTGCATTTTGCCCAAAGTATGGAAGTCTTGCACCAAGAAGGTTACGAAATCTTTCTAGAAATTGGCCCCAAACCAATTTTGTTAGGAATGGGGCGCGAATGTCTCATAGGAAATAAAAAGCTATGGTTGCCAAGTTTGCATCCTAGTAGACCAGACTGGCTACAAATGCTGCAAACTTTAGGGCAGTTATACGCACAAGGAGTCAAGGTAGATTGGGCAGGATTTTATCAAGATTATTCCTGTCAGAAAGTAGCTTTACCCACATATCCTTGGCAACGAAAAAGGTATTGGATTACAAATTTTCAGGAAAGCCAAAATCAAGACAAAATTAGCTCTATATTCGAGGGGGAAACAACAATAACTAATGGACATATACAATTGCAGGAAAGACAAATGAATGAAAACGAAATATTACAAAAACCAAAATTAACATTATCCAATCCAGAGTTACTGTCTTTTCCCAAATCTCCATCAAAAGCAGAAGAAACTCCCATAAAACAGCTATCTCAGACAGTTCCAGCAATTCAGTCCAAACCTGCCGAATCTCATCAGCCACAAGTTGAATCGGCAAATATTGCCCAAACACCAAGCAGAACAACATTAAATAATGGCAATGGTAATCTTGCTCAAATCAAACAAACTCTTAAGGAAAGTCTAGCCTCAGCCTTGTATACAGATATTAGTGAAATTGCCGAAAATCAGAAATTTATTGATTTAGGCTTAGACTCTATCGTCGGGGTGGAATGGATTACCACCATCAATAAAAAATACAATTTAAATCTCAAAGCTACCAAGCTCTACGATTACCCAACCTTATTAGATTTGGCGAAATACATCAACCAAGAAATTTCCTCAGAAGAAACTCCCACAAAACAGCTAGCTCAGACAGTTCCAGCAATTCAATCCGAACCTGCTGAATCTCATCAGCCACAAGTGAATATTGCCCAGACACCAAGCAGAACAACATTAAATAATGGCAATGGTAATCTTGCTCAAATCAAACAAACTCTCAAGGAAAGTCTAGCCTCAGCCTTGTATACAGATATTAGTGAAATTGCCGAAAATCAGAAATTTATTGATTTAGGCTTAGACTCTATCGTCGGGGTGGAATGGATTACCACCATCAATAAAAAATACAATTTAAATCTCAAAGCTACCAAGCTCTACGATTACCCAACCTTATTAGATTTAGCAAAATATATCACCCAAGAAATTTCTTCTGTCTGTGACAGCAGATTACCCCAAGATAGTCAAGAATCTGCGAAAGCATCTTCACAAAATAATGGTTCATCTGGAGATGCAGGTGAATACACATTAAGCCAAGATAGTCAAGAATCTGCAAAAGCATCTTCACAAAATAATGGTTCATCTGGAGATGCACAGGCAGATTTGCGGCTGCAATTACGCTCAATCCTAAATAAGGTAGCAAATAAAGAATTAACTGTTGAACAAGCAAATCAAATCATTCAAGAACTCAAACAAAAAGCTGCATCAAGTAGTAAAGTTCAAGGTGATAGCACAAATAATAATCGCATCTTGCAAATAATTAAAAAATCCGTTTATGAGGTAGAACCAAAATTAGAAAAATACCCCCTCAAAACTACTGATAGCCTAAAACAATTAGGCGTTGATTCAGTTAATCGGGCAGAAATTCTCACAATGGTGATGGAAGAGCTAGATTTGCATATTCCCCTAATTCAATTAGCTGGAGCGCAAAACATTGGAGAGTTAGCTGATTTATTTGCAACTAAATTGGAAGCGCATCATGGGATATAGTTCCGCACCAATAAGAATAGAGATAACTGGTATGGGAATTGTTACTCCTATTGGGCAAGGAGTAGCAGCTTTTCATGATGCTCTGTTGGCTGGGAAAACTCAGTTTGGTTATCTCCAACGATCTGGACGTGAAGGGTCTAGATCATTTATTGGTGCAGAACTTCCAGATATTAGTGCTAAATCTTTGCTACCTGAACATAGCGGGCTGTTACGCACTGCTTCATGGAGTAGTCAAATAGCTAGCGTAGCTGTTGCTGAAGCTTGGGAAGATGCACAACTATCTTTAGGTAGATTTAACCCCGAACGTATAGGAATTGTCGTCGGTGGTTCAAATTTCCAAGAACGTGAAAAACAACAAATCTGGCAGCGTTACCAATCGAACCCTGAGTTTATCCGACCAACTTATGGCGTTACTCTTTGGGACACTGATGTGATGAGTTTGATTTCTCAGTGTTTTGGGATACAAGGCGAAGGGTATAGCGTGGGTGCAGCTTCTGCTAGTGGTGCAGTTGCTATCATTCACGCTGCTCGACAAATTTTAATGGGAGTGACTGACGTAAGCATTGCTGTTGGCTGTTTGTTTGACATCTCGCAATGGGAATGTCAGGGATTCACAAATCTGGGAGCGATGGGAACTGTGCGTTTTGCTGATGCGCCTCATCTTGCTTGTCGCCCATTTGACCGAGATCATGATGGCTTTATTTATGGAGAAGGTTGTGGGGTTGTAGTGCTGGAAAGAGCTGACCATGCTCAACAAAGAGGAGTCAGGTCTCATGGGCAACTTCTGGGTTGGGGATTAGGTTTAGATGGAAAACGGACTCCTGAACCATCTCAAAAAGGAGAAGAACAAGCCATGAATGCTGCCTTGGCGATCGCACAACTCCAGCCAGAGCAAATTGATTATATCAATACTCACGGCACAGGCTCTCCTTTAGGTGACAAAACAGAAGTAGCTGCGTTGAAATCTGTAGGATTATCTCACTGTTTACTCAATTCCACAAAGTCTCTCACAGGTCACTGTTTAACAGCAGCCGGAGTGGTGGAGGTCATTGCCACTTTATTGCAAATGAAGTTTGGTTTTTGTCATCCTACCAATAACTTAGTTAATCCCATTGATCCCAGCCTAAATTGGGTCAAAGAAACCTCTATTAAAGCTGATATTCAATATGCCATCAGTAACAGTTTTGCTTTTGGCGGCATTAATACAGCTTTATTAATCAAAAAGGAGTAAATCTGTGCAACAAGTGGGAATTGAAGCTCTAAATATATATGGAGGCGCAGCTCAATTAGATGTGCAAATGTTAGCACAGGCACGTCACTTGGACACAAGCCGCTTCGATAATTTGATGATGAAAGAAAAAGCGGTTTCTCTCCCCTATGAAGATCCAGTTTCTTATGCTGTGAATGCCGCCAAGCCAATTATCGATCGCCTCAGCGATGCTGACAAGCGACGGATAGAAATGGTGATTACCTGTAGCGAGTCTGGTATTGACTTCGGCAAGTCGATGAGTACCTATATCCAAGATTACTTGGGTCTGAGTCGTAACTGCCGGATGTTTGAACTCAAACAAGCTTGTTACTCAGGTACAGCCGGCTTGCAGATGGCAATCAACTTTATTTTGTCGCAAACATCCCCAGGCGCTAAAGCTTTAGTTATAGCCACCGATATTTCTCGGTTTACCCTGGCAGAAGGTGGAGAAGCGTTGAGTGAAGATTGGTCTTTTGCCGAACCGAGCAGTGGTGCAGGAGCAGCCGCGCTTTTGGTGAGTGATGTTCCCTACATTTTGCAAATTGATGTGGGATGCAACGGTTACTATGGCTATGAAGTCATGGATACCTGCCGACCCAAGCCAGACTCAGAAGCCGGAGATGCAGATTTATCATTGCTTTCTTACTTAGACTGTTGTGAAAATGCCTACCTGCATTATCAAAGCCGAGTTGAAGGTGTAGACTACCAAAAATCTTTTGATTACTTGAGCTTTCATACCCCTTTTGGTGGCATGGTCAAAGGAGCGCATAGAAATATGATGCGTAAGCTAAAAAGGGCGAAACCACAAGAAATTGAAGCCGACTTTCAAAGAAGGGTGATGCCGGGATTAGTCTATTGCCAACAAGTAGGTAATATTATGGGGGCGACAGTATTTTTATCCCTAGCTAGCACAATTGACAATGGAGATTTCAGCCAACCTCGCCGAATAGGGATCTTTTCTTATGGTTCTGGCTGTTCCTCAGAATTTTATAGTGGGGTTGTTAGTCCAGAAGGGAAAGAAATTCAAGCTCAACAAAGGATTTCCTCACAGTTAACAGCACGCTATTCTTTAAGCATCGAAGAATATGAACAGTTACTCCAATACAGTCGTGCAGTAGCCTTTGGCACTCGCAATGTCACCCTAGATTACAACATCTTTCCTGGTTTGTGGCAACAAATTGAAGGTAAGGGTCGATTAGTGCTGAAACAAATCAAGGAATTTCACAGAGAATATGAATGGGTGTAACTATGAACTATCAAACTTTAAAAATTGATTATCAAAGTGCTGTACAAAGGATTCAAATATATCGACCCGAAGCAAACAATAGCATCAATAGTCAACTGATTCAAGAATTATTGTCAGCTTTACAAGCTGCGGAAGCAGATGAAACAGTGAAAGTGGTAATTTTAGAAGGGCTACCTGATGTTTTTTGTACAGGGATGGATTTTCAAGAAGTAGCTGACGGCACAAACATCGATGCCAAAGCGAGTTCTCATGATTACTACAACATCCTCAAACAAATGTCTCAAAGTAGCAAAGTGATTGTGTCACTTGTACGAGGCAAAGTACAAGCTGGGGGAGTAGGTTTAGTAGCAGTCAGTGATATAGTTATCGCCGATGAAACTGTGACATTTGTGTTATCAGAATTATTATTTGGTTTATTACCAGCTTGTGTTTTACCATTTTTGATTCGGCGTATAGGATTTCAAAAAGCTTATCGTTTAGCATTAACAACTCAGGAAATATCTGCATCGGAAGCTTATACCTTGGGCTTGGTTGATGAATATGGCAGTAATACTAATAAGTTAATTAGTCAATATGTTAAACGTTTAAAATATTTACCTTCATCTGGTGTAAAAGAGTTAAAAAACTATATTAGTCAGTTATGGATTATTCAATCAGAAACTCAAGAATTAGCTGTTAATAAAATTTCTAGTTTGTTAGGCGATCCTACTGTTCAAGCAAAAATTAAGCGCTTTAATAATGAGGGTGTATATCCGTGGCAAGCATAAATTTTAAATTAGATTCAGTTAAGAGCAGTTCCGAGGTAGTACAACTGCTAGATTTGGGTAACGGTGTTGTTCAAATTACGATGCAAGATGAGGAGAATTGTAATACCTTCTCTTCACAAATAATTGATGGATTATACAAATGTTTTGGTGCAGTTGCTCAAAATAAGAGTTATAAAGTAGTGATTTTGACAGGCTATGGAAATTACTTTTGTTCGGGTGGGACAAAGGAAGAGTTAATTAAAATTTATAAGGGAGAACTGCAATTTAATGAGTTAGATTTTTTTAGAATTTTACTAGATTGTGAAATCCCAGTAATTGCCGCCATGCAAGGACATGGTATTGGTGGTGGTTTTGTTTTTGGTTTATATGCTGATTTAGTTGTGTTGAGTCAAGAAAGTATTTACACAACTAATTTCATGAAGTATGGTTTTACTCCTGGGTTGGGATGTACATTCATTGTACCTACAAAATTAGGCTCTGTATTAGGTCAGGAAATGATGTACACAGCCCAAAATTATCGGGGGGAAGAGTTAGCCAACAAAGGTATTCCTTTTCCTGTTGTACCGAGAAAAGAGGTATTAAACCATGCTCTCACTTTGGCGCATAAAATTGCCGAAAAACCCAGATTATCTTTAGTAACCTTAAAAGCACATTTAACTGCGGAAATTAGAAAGAAATTACCAGAATTTCTAGAAAAAGAACTAAAGATGCACGATATTACTTTCCATCAATTAGAGGTAGCAAATCGGATTGAGGCAATTTATGGTGAAACTAATGTTAGTAGTCAGTCAGAAATTTTAAATCAAACAGATATTCAAAATCAAGTGTCTCCAATTTCGAGACAGAATCATAAACAAGAAACTATAGAAAGTTCTCCTGCTTTTGAACAGGTTCAATTAAAAATATCTAGTTATGGCTTATTAAATAGTTTAACTTTAGCACCTTTGCAACGTAAGGTTCCGGGATATGCTGAGGTTGAGGTGCAAGTCAAAGCTGTGGCTGTTAATTTTCGGGATGTAATTAACGCCCTTGGGATGCTCAAAGAGTACAATGAGCAAAAATTTGGCATTACCAATGAGGAAAATCTCACCTTTGGTTTTGAAGGTGTGGGTACTATCGTAGCTGTTGGGGAAGGGGTGAGACAGTGGCGAGTCGGCGATGAGGTGATGGTCATCGGCGTGCATGACGCATTCAGTAGCTTTATTGTTTGCCCAGTCAATAACCTAGTGGCTAAACCTGCTAACCTGAGCATGGTGAGTGCAGCTACTATTCCCATACCCTTTTTTACGGCGGCTCACGGTTTGTATAACTTAGCCAAAATTCAGCCAGGGGAAACAGTTTTAATTCATGCGGCTGCAGGTGGGACTGGACAAGCGGCTGTTCAGTTAGCTCAACTCATGGGAGCGGAAGTATTTGCTACCGCTAGTCTAGGTAAGATGGATTTTCTCAAGAACCAGGGAATCAAGTATATCATGAATTCTCGGACTACGGAGTTTGCCGAGCAGGTGATGGAAATAACTCAGGGTCGCGGGGTGGATGTGATTTTCAATAGCCTGACTCATGGAGAGTACATCCAGAAAAATATAGATATCCTGGCTTTGGGTGGACGATATGTGGAAATTGGTAAGCTGAACATCTGGAGCCATGAGCAGGTTGCTCAAAAGCGTGCGGATGTCAAGTATTTTCCTTTTGATTTAGGGGATGAATTTGCTCAGAATAATCAATTATTCTCGCAAATTTGGGGCAAGTTGGCTCAAAATTTTGAGCGCGAACACCTGAAGCCATTAAATTACAAAGAATTTGCGATCGCCGATGTTGTTGAATCCTTCCGTTATTTACAGCGTAGTCAGCATATTGGTAGGGTGGTAGTAACCATGCCAGAGTCTACCTATTGGCAGGAAGAATTAAATGGCGATCGCTTACATAATCAAAACCAATTGGTAAATCAGGAAGATGTACTGCATCAATTACAATCAGGTACAGTTTCTTTAGAAGCAGCAGAAAATCTTTTATTAGGCTTAACTCAAGAAGAACCACAGCCAGTTGAAAATGGTCATAACCAACTGGTAAATCAAGAAGATGTACTGCATCAATTACAATCAGGTACAGTTTCTTTAGAACAAGCAGAAAATCTTTTATTAGGCTTAACTCAAGAAGAACCACAGCCAGTTGAAAATGGTCACAACCAACTGGTAAATCAGGAAGATGTACTGCATCAATTACAATCAGGTACAGTTTCTTTAGAACAAGCAGAAAATCTTTTATTAGGCTTGACTCAACCAGAACCACAGCCAGTTGAAAATGGTCATAACCAACTAACTAATCAAGAAGATGTACTGCATCAATTACAATCAGGTACAGTTTCTTTAGAACAAGCAGAAAATCTTTTATTAGGCTTGACTCAACCAGAACCACAGCCAGTTGAGAACGGTCACAACCAACTGATTACTAAAGATAACTCAGAATCAATATTATCTTTACAAAATGCAAGAGAAATAACTGGAGAAAAAGCTGAGAACCTCTTATTAGAAGAAGTAGAATCAGCAACTAAAACAAATACTGTTATTTCCCGTCCTGTTAAAAACACAGATATAGCTATTATCGGTATTTCCTGCCGATATCCGGGGGCTAAAAATTGGCGAGAATTTTGGGAAAATTTAAAAAATGGAGTTGACAGCGTAACAGAAGTTCCCCCTGGAAGATGGCAAGAAAAAGAATGGTATCATCCAGACCCAGAACATCCCGGAACTTCCTATTCAAAATGTGCTGGTTTCTTAGATGAAATTGACAAATTTGACCCCTTATTTTTCCAGATTTCACCAGTAGAAGCTCAGTTTATTGAACCTCAGCAAAGAATCTTTTTAGAGGAAGCTTACCACGCGATTGAAGATGCTGGATATGCTGCTGATTCTCTTAAGGGTAAACAGTGTGGAGTGTTTGTTGGTGCAGGAACCAACGGTGATTATAACAGGTTGTTGTCACTTGCCGGATTAGATACTAACAGACTGGCGCTCACAGGAAATTTGCTGTCGATGATACCAGCAAGAATTGCATATTTCCTTGACCTGAAAGGCCCAGTAGTTGCTCTTGATACTGCTTGTTCATCTTCACTAGTCGCTGTGCATCAAGCTTGCGAAAGTATTCAACGGGGAGAGAGTGAACTGGCGATCGCTGGCGGAATTGCTATCATGGCCACAGCAGACTTCCAAGTATTATCGAGCCAGTTTCAAATGTTATCGGCGGCTGGTCGTTGCAAAACTTTTGATGCGTCAGCATCGGGAACAGTTTGGAGCGAAGGTTGCGGTGTTGTCCTCCTCAAAAGCTATGACCAAGCCATTCGTGATAACGATCATATTTATGGCATTATCAAGGGTACAGGCGTTAATTATGATGGTAATACAAATGGCATTAGCGCCCCCAGTGGTCAGTCGCAAACAAGTTTAGAACAAAGGGTTTATCACAAGTTTGGCATTAATCCCGAAACTATTAGTTATGTAGAAGCGCATGGTACAGCCACACCACTAGGCGATCCTATCGAGGTGGAAGCTTTAACAGAAGCATTTTCGCAATGGACAAGCAAGAAACAGTTTTGTGCGATCGGCTCGGTAAAAACTAATATTGGTCATGCAGCAACCTCTGCGGGAATTTCCGGTTTAATTAAGACAGTTTTATGCCTCAAGCACCAGAAATTAGTGCCTTCGTTACATTTTGACCAAGCCAACCCACATATTGATTTTGAGAATAGTCCCTTCTATGTCAACACAGAATTGAAAGATTGGCAAGTAAGCGATCGCCATCCCAGACGAGCGACAGTTAGTTCCTTCGGTTTTAGTGGTACAAATGCTCATATAGTCGTAGAAGAAGCACCTTTGAATCTTCAAGGTAGCAATTTGAGTGAGCGATCGCACCATATCTTAACCATATCTGCTAAGTGTGAGCCAGGTCTACAAGCGCTAGCACAAGATTATCAGCAATTTTTAGAGACTAATTCCCCAGATGCGATCGCAGATATTTGTTTCAGTGCCAATACGGGAAGGTCGCATTTTGATTATCGCCTAGCTTTAGTAGCTGAATCTAGAGAAAACCTAGTTCAACAGTTAAAAGCCTTTGCCACTGGGGAAGAAACAACAGGACTTTTAGCAGGTCAAACCACCAGCCAACCGCCCAAAATCGCCTTTTTATTCACAGGTCAGGGTTCGCAGTATGTGGACATGGGAAGGGAACTGTATTCAACCCAACCTGTATTCCGCCAAGCTTTAGAAGAATGCGATCGCATTTTACGCCATTATCTAGACAAACCCCTGCTGAACATTTTATATCCTGCATCCGGGGATACATCACCCATAGATGAAACTGCTTACACGCAACCAGCAATCTTTGCCATAGAATATGCCCTAGTGCAATTATGGCAATCCTGGGGAATTCAACCCGATGTAGTCATGGGTCACAGTGTCGGGGAATATGTAGCGGCTTGCGTGGCGGGAGTTTTCAGTTTAGCAGATGGGTTAAAGTTGATTGCCCATAGAGGTAAGCTGATGCAAGCATTACCTGCTAATGGCAAAATGGTATCCGTAATGGCGGATGAAGCAACGGTGAAAACGGCGATTTCTGCTAGTGGGTTAGAAGTGGCGATCGCCGCCTACAATGGCCCTGAGAGTATAGTCATTTCTGACCACAAAGACAAAGTGGATATAGTCAAGGCGCTATTAGAAGACAAAGGCATCAAAACCAAAGAATTGACTGTTTCCCACGCCTTTCACTCGCCCTTGATGCAGCCAATGCTGGCAGAATATGAAACCATAGCCACACAAGTCAGCTACAAAGACCCTCAAATTACCTTAATTTCTAACGTTACCGGGGAAAAGGTAGATGAAAGCATAACTACAGCCAAATACTGGGTGCGTCACGTCAAAGAACCAGTCAAGTTTGCCCAAAGTATGCAGACCTTGAACAAAGAAGGAAACTGCATATTTTTAGAAATTGGGCCGAAACCAATTTTATTAGGCATGGGTCGTCAATGTCTACCAGCCGATGCAGGCGTATGGCTACCTTCCCTCAGACCAGGAGTCAAAGATTGGCAACAGATATTAAATAGTCTGGGACAATTGTATGTGCAGGGAATAGAGGTAAATTGGTCAGAATTTGACCTTGACTATCCTCGTCGCAAAGTGACATTACCCACCTATCCATTCCAACGACAACGATATTGGGTAGAAGCTGCTGAGGATGAACAACAAAAAGTAGCATCTCTCCAGCAAGAGAATACATCCAGCCCAATTTATCATCTCTTGTGTAAAGGGGAAACAGAACTTGTCAGCAGCGAGTTAGAAAAATTAGGAGTACTTTCGCCAGAGGAAATTCAGCTATTACCCAAGCTACTAAAGCTATTAGTTGAACAACATCAACAACAGTTGAAAATAGCACCTACTCCTACCCAAAACGAATCTGCTAAAAGCGATGAAAAAACTACACCTTTCAAGTCAGCATCCAGTAATAAAGGTGAGGAAATCTTAGCAGCAGATTCAGAAACTCGCAAACAATTATTAAGGATTTATATTGGTCAATTATTAGCTAAAGTAGTAGGAATATCTCCTGCTGCTCTCAACTGGCAAAAGCGCCTTTCTGAACTGGGCTTTGACTCTTTGATGGCTACTGATTTAAGAAAAACCATCGAAAGCAACTTACAGGTGGCTGTTCCTGTAGAATATTTGTCAGAGCTAAATATTGAACAGTTCTTAATCCAAATACTTTACCTAATTGAACAGAAGTTTCCCAAGGGAAATGTGCAAACAGCCAATGCAACTATTGATGAACAAAAAAGTTCCATCAATTCAGTGGAAAAGGTTGTAGATAACAACCAAAAATGGGTTAAAATCTCACCGCGAAATTCTCAACCTCTGTTTCGTCTCTTCTGCTTCCATCATGCAGGCGCTAGCTCTTCTGTATTTAATTCCTGGTCAGAAAAATTTGCCTCAAAAATAGAAGTTTGCCCCATCCAATTACCTGGAAGAGGGAATCGACTTAAGGAACCTGCTTTTACTAAAATCAAGCCTCTAGTGCAAACTCTTGCACCAATTATCAAGCCATACCTAGACATTCCTTTTGCCTTTTTCGGTCATAGTATGGGAGCGCTAGTAAGTTTTGAATTAACTCGTGAACTGCGCCGACAAAATTATCCTACTCCCGATTACTTATTTGTAGGCGGGTATCGTGCGCCCCATATCCCAGATTTAAAATCACCAATTTATAAACTTCCTGAACCTAAGTTTATTCAAGCTCTTTCTGGTTACGGGGGAATACCTGAAAATATGTTGCAAGACCAGTTCTTCTTGCAAACTTTTCTGCCGACTTTCAGGGCTGATTTTGAGCTTCTAGACACATACTTTCACACAAAGGAAGAACCCCTAGAAGCTCCTATCTATGTATTTGGTGGTCTTGAAGATCATACCGTTGGCATCAAAGAACTTTCTGGTTGGGAGGAACAAACTAAAGCTAACTTCAAGCTGAAAATGTTTACTGGCGACCATTTCTTTTTACGGGGAGTGGAGGATGAAATCATCAAAATTATTGAAGAAACTATTTTCTGTACAATTAATTAAGGAAAATAGAAAGTAATGAGTTGGGGATTTATATCATGTCCGCTTAAATACTTATCATATATTGGGGGCTGGTAATAGGTAATCGGTAATAGGTAATGGCTCACAACAATTATCTATTAGCTATTACCAATTACCGACCAAAACAACCATATTATAAGTAATTAGCCGAACTTGATATTAGACCCAAACTCATTAAGAGTTTTCCAGTCAAACAAATAAAACAAGTAAAATTTGCCATGAGTTATATAGTTTCTACAACAACAGCATTTCCCGAACAGTACTATCCTCAAACAGTATTAGCTGCTGCTTTACGCAGGTTTTTTACTGTAGCAGATTTAGATTTTGATCTAGATCAGATTGATCGTTTTTTCACAAACGTTAAAATCGACGGTCGTTACTTTGCTCTACCATTAGATTCCTTACTCGACCCGCCCACATGGGAAGTAAGTATCAATAGAGGTTTGGAAGCTTCTTTGAGTTTAGCTGAAACTGCTATCAATAAATTGCTGGAAAAAACCAACATCCAACCTCAAGATATATCTTTGTTGGCATCTGTCTCTATGACTCCAGCAATTCCCTCTTTAGATGGGCGGTTAATGAACCGAATTCCCTTTTCTTCTACCATAAAAAGATTACCCATGAATGGGGTAGGTTGTATGGGTGGAGCTTTTGGGATTTCTCGCGTTGCTGATTATCTGAAAGCACATCCAAAAGAAGCAGCAATTCTATTTGCAGTAGAGATTTCTTCTGCTTTATGGCAAGGTTCTTTACAAGCAAATTTAACTTCATTAATTCGCCGCCTTCCAGAAAATCCCTCTTTATATAGTGAGATTATTATGGATATTATTACTGCTGCTTTGTTTGCAGATGGTTGTGGCGCAATTTTAATGGTAGGAAAAGAGCATCCTTTAGCGAAATCAGGACTACCTCAAGTCATTGATAATCGTTCCTTTTTAGTTCCTAATACAGTGGAAATAATGGGACTGGATGTAGTTGATAGTGGTTTTAGAAATATTCTCAGACCAGAAGTATCGGATCATCTCAAACAAGGATTAAGACCATTAATTAATGGTTTGCTGGCTGATAATAAGATTGAACCTGAGAACTTATATCGTTGGATTGTACACCCTGGAGGCCCGAAAGTAATCGATACAGTTGAAGCAGAATTTGGATTAGATAGTCGCACTTTGCAATTGAGTCGAGATACTTTAGCAGAGGTGGGGAATATCTCTTCTGCAACAGTGCTTTATATGCTAGAGAAAGTGCTATCAGGGGAACAGTCTCCTCCTGACTCCTATGGACTGGTGGTAGCAATGGGGCCTGGTTTTGCACAGGAAGCAATTTTACTCAAATGGTAGGAGGGCATGATATGTTAACGAGGTATATCTTCCTGGGGATCATTTTTGTAGTTTTTCTGCAACGAATGATCGAGTTGCGGATCAGCAAAAGTAACGAAGCGTATATGCTAGCTCAAGGAGCAAAAAAGCATAGCGATAATTTACTAGGTGCAGTGAAAGTGCTACAAATTAGTTGGGTAATAGCTGCGATCGCTGAAGTTTGGTACTTTAATCGTCCTTTTAGCCTCCCTTTAGCCGCCGTCGCTGTATCGCTAACAATAGCAGGACAAGTCTTGCGTTACTTATCCATGCAGGCTTTAGGCCAACGTTGGACTCTCCCAATTATGACCATACCCAATATGCCTGTAGTAGATAAAGGCATTTATCTTTATCTACGTCATCCTAACTGGTTGGGAGTCATCCTAGAAATTGCCGCACTACCATTAATTCACGGCGCTTATTTAACCACGATTGTTTTTTCTGTTGCTAACGCTTTCATAATTAGTAAGCGTGTTCAAACGGAAGAGGAGGCTTTAACCCAAAATAGTAACTACAGTTTAGTTTTTGCCAACAGACCTCGTTTTATCCCCAAAATCCCCTTGATTTCCTCAGCAACCTCTGGAGGTAACTGAGCAGAACCTCTGGAGTATGGTCTAATAGACATTAAGCTTTTGCAGCGCTGACAAACTTCTCGATACCTCTATCAGCCTTCATTGGCAGTTAAGAAGATTAGTTAAATAAGAACGAAATTCTCGATTTACCCGACTTTCCGGTAGCCAAAGCGCAACCCCTCTTATATCCAGTCCAGTTAATTAGTGATGATTGCGGCATCCGTGTAAAAATCGGGAAAGCTTCTTTCCCCCAGACCCCTACGGTCTTAATGGTCAGTCCCTAACAGGGAATGAGATTATACCCTCTTGCCGCTCCTCGTCACAAATTTCTTAACATACCTTAATTTATTGTCATCTTAATTTATTAAGAATGACAATAACAAATCCTAAACTTCAGTGTAACAACATAAAATCAACCTTTTTGCTGCTATGACAGACAATAGAAAAATATCAAGAGGATTTTCCCGCGTAGGCGATAAAAAAATCAGAACAGCCTTGCGCTCAGTCGATGAACAAATAACCCAGTCCTTAAGCTCAACATTAAGTGAAGTTCTGCCAAACGAGCTGCAAACATATATCAGAGCCATCTTACAAAGGTCTGGTCGCACCGACGGGGCCAGTCTTTTAACAGGCCCCAATGTTGATATATCATCATTATTTTTTAATGAAGATCCCAGTAAGAATTTTCCCAACACTTTTGCTACATATAGTAACGTCCTGACAGTTTCTAGCGATATCAATTTCATCACATCAGAAGATGCAGAGGTCAAAATCATTTGGGGTCGTCATGGAAGTGATAGCCTAACTGGTTTTGACCCTGGTGTTGATAATACTGGTAAACGCAGAATTGATATTTTTGTCGGTGATTTTATCGACGAACAATTTAATCCTATACCTGGCGCATTGAACGCAGGTAAGTCTTGGTCAGACAGATTTATTTTGGGTGATTGGCAAAAATCCTACTATGTTGAGGATGACGAAACTTTAGGTTTAAACCAATCAGCTCTAATTTTAGACTTTAACCCTAATGAAGATACCATTCAACTGCACGGCGATCGCCAAGACTATGAAATAGTAAACACTAGCCAGGGAACAGCAATATTTTGGCGCGAGAGGGATGGTTATGACCTCGTGGGCATTGTAGCTGGAGTCTCTGATTTGAGTTTAGATGATGACTACTTCCAGTTCACGGGCAACAAAGCACCAAAAACAGTCCTCAAGGAGGCTGAACATATCGGCACTACGGCGAACGATTACATATTTAGTTCCACCGTAGATGCTCAGGGCAATTTCTTTGTTGGCGGAGGAACCGGTGGTTCTTTGGCAGGAAGCAACATAGGAGCTAGGGATGCTTGGCTAGCCAAATATGATAGCAATGGCAACCTGCGATGGAGTAAACAATTTGGCTCAACCGGCACTGAAAGCGTATGGGCTATGGCTAGTGACGGAAGCAATGTTTACGTTGCGGGAAACACCACAGGCCAGCTAGAAAATAATACCTCCAAAGGCGGCAACGATGGTTATTTAGCTAAGTACGATAGCGACGGGAACCAAGTGTGGATTAAACAGTATGGGACTTACACACTTGAGGAGTCATATAAAATTACCGTCGATTCCAGTGGCAATGTTTACACTGCTGGTCACACTTTTGGTAGCTTGGGTGGGCCAAACCAAAACTTGGGACAAGGTGAAGTATTTGAATTACCATCAACAGATGGCTACGTGGCTAAGTTCGATAGCAATGGTAATGAATTGTGGGTTGCCCAGTTTGGTACGATCACACTTGACGACAATTGGGGTATCGCAGTTGACAACAATGGCAATGTCTTCGCTGGAGGAAATACAAAAGGCAGCTTCGGAGGGCCAAATGCCGGGCCAGCAGGCGAATATGATGCCTGGCTAGTGAAGCTGAACAAAGATGGTCAAACTGATTGGGTGAGACAATTTGGTACTCCCAATTATGACTTTATGTGGGATATTGAAACCGATAGTGTAGGCAATATCTATGCTACCGGATGGACTCTGGGAGACTTGGGAGGAAAAAATGCCGGCTCTTATGATGTCTGGCTGGCCAAGTACGACACTAATGGCAACCAGTTATGGATTAAACAGTTTGGCACTAGTGCAGATGATGCACCCAATTTAGATGGGATAGATATAGACGCAAATGACAATATCTATCTGACGGGAAATACAAACGGCAACTTAGGAGGAGCTAACGCTGGATCTTATGATGCTTGGGCGGCGAAGTTTGACAAGGATGGCAACCAGTTATGGCTCACACAGTTTGGTACGCCCTATTATGACACCGCTACCACGGTCACTGCCGATAATTATGGTAAAGTTTACGTTTCGGGAACTACTGAGGGAAGTTTGGGAGCTACCAATGCTGGATCTTATGACGCTTGGTCGCTCAAACTAGACGCTGATAACGGAAAAATACAAGATTTTAATTCTTCTAATTCTTATGACTACGCGGGTCTTGGGAATGGGAATTTTTCAGTTTAGGGCAACATGAATCAGATTTGATTTCTGTCTCCCTTACGCAAGTGTCATCATCAAACTAACTGTAGGGTGCGTCAGCCCCAATAATTTCGTACAGATTTAAGGATTTTCCACATCTGACGCACCCTACCCCAAGTGCCATTGCGTAAGTTCTGTTCTGTATCCCTTACGGGAGCGTAGCCATAAAAGTATCTGTAGGGTGGGCATTGCCCACCAAATCTATAATCAGGAGTTATATTTCCAAATCCTGATATTAAAACCTGAAAATACTTATATATCATCCTTTTAGAAATCACATTGCTATTGATGGTTAAGAAAGTGTTAATAGAACAGTTAAATGAAACCCAAACGCGAAGGCTCAAATTAGCTAGAAACCTCGTTAACATATCAAAAGAAGCAGCTGAAATCCAACATCTAGTAGAGCGTATTCCTGAGATCATGTGTACAAATGACCAGCTGCGTCCACTTTGGGAGCGGTGGGAAAAAGCAGGTATGGATGCAAAATCGCCATATAAGTCTTTCTCTCGTCAAGAGATTGCCATCTTAAAGGCATTCCTTGAGTATATCAGCTACGCCAGCGATCGCTTTATCTCACAGATTCATCAAGGTAAATAATGAAAATTCAGGCAAAATACTGTGTGATTGGCACTGGAGCCGGTGGCGGCATTGTCGCCTACAAACTGGCTCAGTCCGGTCAAGATGTTGTAGTCTTAAATACTGGTAAGATCCCAGAGCAAAACATATTTGAAAATGAACTGACGGCAGAGCAAAAATCTAATTTTGGTATAGGTAAGAGCATTACCTTTCCGATTAAGGATCAAGCAGACTTCAGCGAAGAACTTTATGCCGATGTTCCCGACAAAAGTACAACAAAGATTCCTCCAGAAGTCTTTCTGCACTTTCAAATTCAACATATAAACGGACTTCAGAACCTCTGGAATGGAATTTGCCTGCGCTATTCCCAGGAAGATTTTGCTAATCAGCATAATCATAATGGAAATTGTCAATGGCAAGTATCTTATGAGGAAATGGCAGACCATTATAGTGCGGTGGAAAAGCTGGCCCTCGTTGTCGGTAGTCAAGATGGACTTTCACAATTTCCCGACGGCGATTTTATGCCACCAAAGCAACTGCGTGACATTGATGAACTCTTCCTCAGCAGCAATAAATACCTTGAACACCCAGAGCTAGTTTTCTTCAACAACCGCAAAGCCATAGACCTACGCGAATATTCCCTGCACAAATGTGTGTCTTGTGGCAGATGTTTTAGTGGCTGTCGCTCTGGTAGTGTATACAAGTTTTCGACCCACTTATATCCGCAAATCAAGCAGCTAAAAAACTTCCGTCTATTTGAGTACGCCCGTGTGATTAAAGTGGCATCGGAACCAGGGCAACAAGCTAAAGTGATGGCGATCGATGAGCGCAACCATACAGCGATCGAAGTATCTGCTGATGTCGTAGTTATTTCAGCTGGAGCTATAGAATCCGTTAGGCTGCTGCTTAACTCCTTTTCTCTCCAGTATGCAGGTATGGATCAAGTAGGTAAATACCTTCAAGATGTCCCATCCGTTGGACTGGGAACGAGTTTGATGAAAACTTGGTTCAAACCAGTTTCCGCGAACAGAGGATATGGAGATCATGTTCTTGTGGGCGGTAAGCTGAAAGCCAAAGATACAAAATTTCCTTTTGTAGCTCAGTTTTGGTCGGATTTTATGAAAGACCCAATATATCTAAATGACATTAATTTTCTGCCCCGCCCTTTGAAAAAAATAGTTGCTAAACAAATTTATCGCAGCACAGCTGCTTTAGTTTTATGGGGGCCTTCTGTGCCACGAAAGGAAAACCGCCTGGAACTTTCAAACGATCTCGATAGATATGGGCAAAGACAACTGAATGTACTCTACCAAAGAGATCCCTTAGAGCTTGTGTTTAACCAGCAACTGGAAAAACTAGGGCGAAAACTCCTTCGTAATGCTTCTGGTTTTGTCGCCAGCCGCTTCGCTAGCCGTCCCGGTAAAGGCATTCATTACTCAGGTACGTGTCGAATGGGGGCTACGCCCGATCAAGGTGTTGTGGATAAAAACCTGAAGTTTTATGGCGCTGACAATATTTATATTTGTGACGGGGGTGTAATTCCCCAACTTAGCGAGAAACATCCGACATTGACAATCATGGCTCTGGCGCATCGCTTAGGCGAACATTTAATCAGGAGATACTCATGACATACACACAAACTGCAACCAAGCCATCAAGAATTGTTCTTGGTACAGATTGGATGATTGCTTATCCCAACTCAAGTAAGTGGAACATCTTGCCTGCTAACAAGGCGAATAGCCTTTTAGAAAAGGCTGTTAGTTTAGGGATTAATGCTTTTGATACCGCCAGAGTCTACGCTAGTGAAGGTATCCTTGGTAGATTTATCACAGCTAACAAAATTGACCGAGAAAAGATATTTATCATCTCCAAAGGCGGTCATCCAGGTCTGTTTTTCAAAAATCCAAAACCTATTAGTAATGAGCGCTTACAAGAGCAACTAGAAACCTCACTCAAAGCCCTCAATACAGAATATCTTGATGTATTTTTACTTCACTATGATGATCCCAGCGTTGCGACTGACGATATCGTTAGCTGGTGTTTAAACCTTCTGGAAACTGGCAAAACCCGACAAGTAGGTTATTCTAACTTTTCTCTGCATCGCCTCAAAACTATCACGAAAGCTTTAGAGTCTGAAGGACATATTCCCTGGGTGAGTGCAGAGTTTAATTGCCTTCCTGTGCAAAATGAAAGATGGAAGGGCGCACAAAATATCTCGCAAAATTTTGACTACCTTCAGTTTTTAAAAGATAAGAATATTCCATTCCTTGCCTATTCTGCTCTTGGTAGGGGCTATTTAAAAAAAAAACAGATCAAGTAAAAAAAGAGTATCCTATGCCCAAATCTCTTGATGTTTTTCTGCAAAAAATCACAGGTGAGAAGAAAAACCAAGACACCCCGGAAATGATTACACAAATTAGTAAACTCACAAGCTTAAGCGAAAAATATCAAGTTTCGCCAGTCATTATAGCCCTTGAATATGTTTTAAGATTTTCCCAGGGTTTTTATCCTGTTTTGGGTACTTCTAACCCCAATCATCTAGAAGAAAGTCTTAAAGCCCTGGAAGTCAACTTAACTGTAGAAGATTTTGCTGATCTTTCTGTAGTTCCAACAAAATGATAGCTATTATCACAATCCCTTGTAAGTACGTGACGCTAGAAGTCTAATTGTTGCTTACATTCATCCAAGTCTCACACACCCTACTGTGATTGATGGCCAGTTGCGGTAGCCATTCAGGAGGGTATCCAGAGAATGACGATTACAGGCGATCTAATTGAATAATATGGCGTTTCCCCAAAAAAGCATGACTCATTTTGGTATTGTTTGCCCTAGCGCACCTGGTCACTTGAATCCAATGTGTACTCTAGGCTACGAATTGAAAAGGCGCGGTCATCGCGTTACTATCTTCGGCATGACAGATGCTCGAAATAAAACTTTAGAGGCGGGATTAGAATTCCAACCTGTAGCATTAAAAGAATATTCCGAAGCAAAGATAGCAGAGTATTATGCTGAATCAGGCAAAATGAGCAAGTTAGCTGCATTTCGCCATACGATTAAATTTTTCCGAAATACAGCAAGTATTATGCTGAACGAGTTACCTTCACTCATAAAAGATACAGGTATAGAGATATTATTAATTGATCAAACTTTCCCTTGGGTGATAACTACTGCTGAATATTTGAATATTCCTTTTATCACCATTTGTTGCGCTTTAATGATGAATAGGGATATTTTAGTTCCTCCTTTTTATACTCCTTGGCAATACAATCCTAGTTGGTTGTTTTCCTGGCGAAATCAAATAGGTTATAAAATACTCGATTACCTCACTCAACCAATTCAAGATACGATTGATGAGTATCGTCAAAAATGGCAATTAGGGAAATTCGTCATAAATTATACTTTTCATCCCCAAGAACTGGCACAACTAACCCAACAACCAGCCGAATTTGATTTTCCACGCAGTTCTTTACCTGCGTGTTTTCATTTTACTGGCCCATTTCACTCTCAAGCAAGTCGAAAACCAGTTGCTTTCCCTTGGGACAAACTCAACGGGAAACCTTTAATTTATGCTTCAATGGGAACATTACAAAATCGGCTGATCGGTGTTTTTGAAAAAATAGCCGCAGCTTGCCAGAATTTAGACGCTCAATTGGTAATTTCTCTAGGAGGATCTGCCAAACCAGAATCATTACCAAAATTAGCCGGAAACCCAATATTAGTGGAATATGCACCCCAACTAGAGTTACTTAAAAAAGCTACTTTGGTAATTACTCATGCAGGACTGAATACTGCTTTAGAGTCTTTAAGTAATGGCGTACCCATGATTGCGATTCCAGTGACTAATGACCAACCAGCAGTAGCAGCGCGGATAGTTTGGAGTGGAACGGGAGAAGCTATACCTGTAGATAAGTTAACCGTAGAAAACCTGCAAAATTGCATAAATAAGGTATTAACAGATGATTCTTATAAAAGAAATGCTTTGCGAATTCAATATGCGATCGCATCTTCTGGAGGAGTTAGCAGAGCCGCCGATATTATTGAGAAAGCTGTATTTACTAAAAAGCCAGTTTTAGCTTGCTAATTTTTTTTAATTTAAATGAAGACAGAAGCTTTATTGGGGTAATTATTGATGTAGTAAACATTTTTTATCTTAAATAATTGATGAGGACTTACAGCTTGGTAAAATATGAAGATAATTCTCATTGTGATGTTGGAAGGCTATTGCTGTTATTGTGGATAAAAGAAATAAAATCGCGCTAAATTTATATTTCAATTTAGCAACGCCAAACCCTTAATTTAAAAATAGATAAGTCAACTAAATCAACGAAGATATATTATTGATGAAATCAGAAACATTTCTTGTTCAAGCCAATAACTATAATAAACAATTGATAGCTTGTTCTTTTACAGATCAATTAATTAGAAATATTTATGTTTCTGTTGTTTTTTTCTACAGAACAAGTATTGATTGTGATTTACTCATAGATGCCCTCAAACAAGTACTGAGTGATTTTCCAATTTTTGCGGGAGTTTTAATAAATATTAACCACAGTTTGTTCATAGATTGTAACAACAAAGGTGTGCTTTTCTCTATTAGAAAAGATAATAATTATACATTAGATAAAGTAATTCAGGAACTACCGAAAATCAATCAAAAAAGACTTGTCAATATAATTAACACCAAAAAGGCTATATTAAATCAAAGTCCAATAATGACTATTCAAATCACCTATTTTGCTTGCGGAGGGATGACGCTTGGTGTTTGTTGGCATCATTCAATTGGAGATATGCACTCATTTATGTGTTTTATGAAAGCTTGGGCAAATAAATTCAGAAAGGAAGACTATCCTTTACCTCTAATTGTTAAAGACAGAGATAAATACTCCGAAAGCAACCTAAAAAAAAATAGCAATTCCATTCCTGGGGTGAGACATTTGAATAGGATAGAATTGTTAAAAACAGGATTTTATATACTATTAGGTGCTTGTACTAGAGCTAATTTACACTTTTATTTTTCTGAGAATGAACTGAAAAATATGAAGCAGGACTTCTTGGAAAAAACTAATCAAAGGTTATCTACAAACGATGTTTTGTGTGCATACATTTTCCAGATAATTTCCGATTTAGATGTCTACAATGAAAAAAGATATTTATCTATAGTGGTTGATTATAGAAGCAAAGGAAAAATTCCCCTAAACATTTTAGGAAATTATGTTACAAATTTAAATACAATAAGCCATCAAAAGGTAGATCCTTATAAATTAGCTCAAAAATTAAGAGAGTCACTTGACAATTTTCAAAAACAACATCTGGATTTCTTCTCTACAAAAGAATATATTGAGCGCAACGGGGGAATTGAAAAAATTGACCAGTTTGTTCCTATACCTATCGACCCTCTAAGAAGAAACTTGTTGATTTCTAACTGGACTAATTTTGGTGTGTATAATGTAAGATTCGATGAGTCATATCCATTCTTTTTTACTTCTTTTGGAGATGATAAAATACCCTGGTTATCGAAAATAATGAATGGATTTTCAAATAATGGCTTCATATACTCTGTTTCTTTGCCAAACAAATTAGCTAAAAAACTAATGGAGGAAGATAACCTACGCAAAATACACAAATATCGGCATCAAGAAGAGATTATGCCAGAGTTAGTAGAAGAATTACAATGGTTATTGTAGGATATCTTTTTAAAGATTAGCTATGTAGCCAGGCTCCTTAGTTGGGTAGAAGTTAATACGAGATACATAAATATTTTTTTGAAAATAAGACAAATTAGCCTGATTTTTTAATTTTCCCAAACTCTACCAAATTAACCTAATACAAAGGAGAATTATGAGCGATATTAGGACTTCACAAAGTACAGTTAACATCGAGTCACCAAAGGTAAACGAAACAGAAGAAAAATTTCAGTGGACAAAGCAGTGGTATCCTATTGCCATAGCAGAGTGTTTAGATCCTTCCAAACCCCAACCTGTAGAGTTATTGGGAAAGAATTTTGTCTTATGGCGGGATAAGCAAGGCAAATGGAACTGTTTTGAGGATCTTTGTCCCCACAGACTTGTTCGTCTTTCAGAAGGTAGGGTTGAGTCTGATGGAACCTTATTATGTGCTTATCACGCTTGGCGCTTTAACTCCGAAGGAAAATGCGTCAGTATGCCTCAATCTAAAGACAAGGAAAGTGAGGCACAAAATTGCGCTAGTAGTAGGTCTTGCGCTACAGCTTATCCTCTTCAAGAAAGACAAGGACTGCTGTGGCTGTGGCCTGAGTCTGGTTCACAAGCTTTAATTGAAAGTAAATTAAGAGAGCCGCGAGTTATCCCTGAACTCGAAGAAACGCCAGAGCGAATTGTTAATAGAAGTGCGTGGAACATCCGCGATCTGCCTTATGGTTGGGATTATTTTATAGAGAATGTTGCAGATCCCGCACATGTTCCCGTTTCGCATCACAATATCATGGGTAGCAGATACAAAGATGCAGGCTATTTTGATATGGTGAGTGTGCGAAAGTTATCTACTCAAGAAGGATTTTCTTTTGAAACTAAGCCTGCTCCGCCTGATATCGAAACATTAATTAATGATTTTCAGCCTCCTTGCGTGATGCGAGTTTATTCTGTTGATAAGCGAGGATGCAAATATATCTTGACTTTGTATGGTGTTCCTATCCGTCCAGGTTGGACTCGTTTGATTGGTAGTCAGTTATTCGTTAAAAATGACAAAGGAGAGGTTCCCAAAAAAGGTCTAGGTTTTTTTGCTTTGCCTATGCCTATTTGGTTAACTCACATTCTTTCTTCTATGTTGCTGCATCAAGATTCAGTTTTTCTACATTACCAAGAAAAATTTATGGCGCAGTCTCTTCAAGAGAAATGGTTGGCTAGAGTTTATACTCCCAATCCTTCAGATAAAATGGTCATCACTTTTCGTCAATGGTGGGAAAAAAGAGCTGGTGGGGAAATACCTTGGGATAAAAACTGCGATCGCCAACTTCCCCCTCCTGAATACGACAAACGAAAGCTATTCGATGTTTGGAATACTCACACCAAAGATTGTTATGTCTGTCAACAAGCATTGAAGAATATCAATCGTCTTTCTCTAGCTGCTTATGTTGTTTCAATTGGTTGCTTAACTGGGGGAATAATTGCTGATGCTCGTCATATAGCTCTTCAAGCAGTACAATTGTCTGTCTCTCCAGAAGCCTCTTCATCAGTTATGAATTGGGTTCCACCTCAGAGCTTTTGGATCGCTATAGTTGGCGCGGTGCTATTTGCTTTAATAGGCTATTTACTGAAAAAACTCACGCGCCTATTTTATGTTTATGAATTTGAGCATTCTCACAATCATTAATTTTTGACCTTGAGTGGACAAAAATAGCTACCAAGATCCCCGACTTCTCAAATAAGTCGGGGATCTGAAGCTCACTAATTTTCACAAATCAATAGCTAGCTACAGGTTTTTCCATATCTTGTATGATGGCGATCGCCCTTGCTATTCCATCCTCAGCTTGAATTTTCGACCCTAGATTGGCCGCACGCTGACGCATGGTTTGATCTGTCATAGCTGTTTGAATCGCTTCCGTCAGTCCCTCAACCGTTAATTTCTTACGGGGAATAGGTTCTGGCCCAACCCCTAATTCGGCTACACGTTTTCCCCAAAACAACTGATCAGCACCGAAAGGAATAATGATAGAAGGAACACCGGCTCTAAGACCTGCGGCTGTTGTGCCAGCGCCACCGTGATGTACAACAGCCCCGACACGCGGGAAGAGCCACGAATGGGGGATTGAGTTCACCATAAAAACTGTATCTGGTAAATCTTCCTTGTATAAACCTCCCCAGCCAGAGAGGAATATGGCACGCTGTTGAGTTCTTGCAAGAGCTTCCAAACAGAGGTCGGCGGTTTTTCCAGGGTCTTGATTGCTCATACTCCCAAAGCCTATATAAACGGGGGGTGGGCCGTCCTCTAGAAAAGCCATCAAGTCTGAAGGCGGAGTCCAATCAGATGCTGAATCTAAGAACCAATAACCAGTGACATGAATCTTGTCATCCCAATCAGATGGTTTGGGGATCACAGAAGGACTGAAACCATAGAGAATTGGAGACTTATGAAGGATATCGCTATTGTATGGCCCCCAAAAAGGGGCGGAGGGCAAGTCAAGAACTTCCTTTCGCGCTTGGCTATCGCCTAACCGAGATGGCTGCCATACAAACTGTTGGGTTAAATGATGTGAAAAGCGATTAAAAATACCTCCCAGTTTGGATAGAGATTGGGGAAGTATCACACTAGGAAAGGCTTCTGTAGGAGTAAAAGGAACTACGTAAGCCTGAACAAACGGAAGCCCCAACTTTTCTGCAAGGGAGACACCAAGATACAACCCCCCCATACCTGCAAGCACTAGATCAATTCCCTGACAAGCTGCTAAACCTTCTTTCGCCCCATCAATAGCTAGTTGTTTCCCTTGTTTGATCATCTTCAATGTTACTGTGAGAAAATCCCCTTTCTCTACAGCCCCACGCATTTCTTCGCTCTGAATAACATCTTGTACATTCCCTTTGATAGGCCAGAACTCTATCCCATGCGAACTTACTAGATTTTCAAAGTTTTCATGGGTTACTAATCTGACCAAGTTACCGGCTTTTTTTAAGCCCGCTCCCAAAGCAATATAGGGTTGAACATCCCCTTGAGTTCCTAACGCAATAATTGCAATTCGCATAAGTGTCACCGCAATAATTTTGGAGCTACATTACTTACTATCCTAAATACATTGCCAAGAAGTTGGACAAGCCTTTATTTTGACTTTGGTTTTCACCCAATATCACAGGGAAAGACAGAGGACAGAAGGTTATAAAAATAATTCCTCTCTCTATTAATCGGGTTGTAAGTCGTCTGTGTTACAAATTTCAACAAAAGTAGAGTTGAATTTTGGCAGTTTGGATTGTTGTTAATTTAGTGTAAGCTAGTCTAACTGCAATATTCATGGCAAAGGCATCTAATAGACTCCCCTGTGAAGCTAGCCCTGTCAAAAAGCCAATTATCTCCAAATTCATTACCTGGGCTACTACGCCCAAAGGAATGTCAACGCTGCTAGGTAAGATGGCATCCAAAATAGCGATCGCATCAGCTATCTCTTTGATTATTGCTCAGGGTAGCGTTGGCAATGTCCATTCTTTGCAATCATAGCAGCAGTTATAGTAATGTCATCTATCCACGGTAGTACAATGAAGCTAGTATTCAGCGATTGATTGTTACAACTATCAGTGCTGTAGCCGGAGCTATGTTTGCAATCACTTTGAGAAGCAATTCATTATCACTAGCGCGTGAGCAAGATTTTCAGGTTTTGAGTCAGCAGGGTTGTGAAACTTAGCCAACAGACTTTGATAATTTTCTCGAAATCTGAAATTATGTTATGTAAATCTCCACATTTTGCAGCTGAATGATGCAGATATCCGAGTAGCTGAACTTCTTAAACAGTTATCAGTTATCAGTCATGACGGCCTATGCTGGGAGATAAATAAGCGCCAAAATACGCCTTCCACCAATTGATGTGGTGTTTCACCAACTCATTTAAGTACGGGCGGGTTTAACTGACATATTTGTTTTCCTCATGAATTTTTTACTGAACCCGCCCCTACCCGCCCCTACTTATATCAAGTTCGGCTAATTACTTATAATATGGTTGTTTTGGTCGGTAATTGGTAATAGCTAATAGGTAATTGTTGTGAGCCATTACCGATTACCGATTACCTATTACCAGCCCCCAATATATGATAAGTATTTAAGCGGACATGATATTACTGTTCACTGTTAAACAGGTTAACTAAAAGCTCAAAACCCATGACGAGAAAAATATTAGCAGGACTAAGTTCACAAGCTTACGAACACCCTTTTGATCGCCAAGCCTTAGCAGCTCTGCAAAAAATACCAGGAGTCTCTTTGCTCATTAAAAAAATTAACGAGTACGGTATTGATCGCTTACTGAGGTTGCAATGTCTTGGTAGTGAAATAAGAGTCACTTCCCGAAATTTCCCGCAATTGCATGAGACATTTGTGGAAGCTTGCCAAATTATAGATATTGATCCAGTTCCTGAGTTACATCTGTGTCGAGGTACAGGTCATATTGACACACATATTATTGGGGTAGAAAAACCGATTATCAGTATTAATTTAGAAGCAATGGAGTGGCTGGATAGGGATGAGTTAATTTATTCCTTGGGACACGAAGCCGCTCATATTAAAAGCCAGCATCTAATATATCATCAAATGGCTATTGTCATGCCCGTTTTAAAAGATTTGATGAGCAACAGTACATTGGGATTAGGTGGCTTAGTAGCTAGTGGGATGGAGTTGGCTTTATATAATTGGCGAATGATGGCTGAGTTAACAGTTGATCGTGCTGGTTTGCTCGCTTGCCAAGATATTAACGTAGCAATTAAAGCCCTGTTGAAAGCCACTGGTTTGCCCCCAGAATACTTAAATGATGTTGTAATTGAAGATTTTATTTCTCAAGCCCGTGAGTTTCCATCCGTTAGCTTTGACAGCATAGATCGAGCAACAAAAGTATTAAGTTATACTAATAATCAACTTTCTTGGTCGGTGATGCGTACTCATGAATTATTGAAATGGATTGACTCAGGCGAATATGAGAATGTAGTTCAACAAAAAAAATTGGAGATTCCAGAAACAACAGAGGGGTGGAATTTTTTATCTTCTTGGTAGATTTTAGACTGGCGATAGCTACTCAGTCCAAGAAATCTTTATAAATCGATTCACGCCCAGCTTGTTCGGCTGCTTGGGCTGTGAAATATATTTTGCGTTCTCCGAATACAGCACCACCCAAACTGAGAAACCGGAACTGCCAGCAATCGGTTTCTGTGTAGAAAACCAGTAAAGTCAACCCCCTGATACCAACAAGTAGGTGAATTTTAACTTGGTTGTCTGTCATTACTCAGGTGCTATGCCTCGTTAGTACTTTAGTTATTTATTATGGCAAAGGACTTGCTTGACGGCGACGGTACAAGTAATGGCTAATATTTTACCGAAAAAATGGGGAGTGGAGAAAAAAGCGCTATGTCTATGTTTATTTTTCAAGGACTTACGCAACTGGTAGTTGGGGTAGGGTGCGTCAGATATAAAAAATCCTTGAATCTGTACGAAATGATTAGGGCTGACGCACCCTACAGTTAGTTTGATTATAACACTTGCGTAAGTCCTATTTCTTTAATTACTTTGAGCAGATAAAAATAAATGTAGTAGTGCTGAGGACTAGCCTTGTACTATGGAAAGTAGAGTTTTTCATTGATTAATATGTCATCTTCTCCAAAACCTCTAAATTATCCACTGCCTCGTAAGAGCGATCAAATTGATGATTACCACGGTACTTTAGTCGCAGATCCTTATCGTTGGTTGGAAGATCCAAACTCAGAAGAAACTAAGGCTTGGATTGAGGCAGAAAATCAAATTACTTTTGCTTATCTGGGTGAAGTTGCTGTGAGAGAAAAAATTCAACAGCGTCTCACCAAACTTTGGGACTATGAAAAATATGGCATTCCCTTTAAGGAAGGGGAAAATTATTTTTATTTCAAAAATAATGGATTGCAAAATCAAAGCGTTCTTTATACTTTAAAATCACTCGATTCTGAACCAAGAGTTTTACTGGACCCCAACAAACTTTCTGCTGATGGCACTGTTGCACTTTCGGGTTTAGCTATTAGTGATAATGGTAAACTTTTAGCTTATGGTTTATCTACTGCTGGTTCTGATTGGCAAGAATGGAAAGTTCTTGATGTAAAAACGGGTGAAGAATTACCAGATCATCTCAATTGGATTAAATTTTCTGGTGCATCTTGGACAAATGATAATCAAGGTTTTTTCTATAGTCGTTATGATGAGCCAAATGCAAAAACTAAGTTAGAAGATGCCAATTATTATCAAAAGCTTTATTATCATCGCTTGGGTACAGCCCAATCTGAAGATATATTAATCTACCAGCGTCTTGACGAAAAAGAATGGGGTTTCAGGGGTGATGTAACTGAGGATGGTTGCTATTTAATCATTTCAGTTTGGTTAGGAACTGATTCTAGAAATCTAGTTTTTTACAAAGATTTAACTCAACCGAATGCTGAGGTTGTAGAACTAATTAGCCAGTTTGAAGCAAATTATAGTTTTATTGAACATGATGAAACTGTGTTTTATTTTCGCACTGATTTAGATGCCCCAAGAGGTAGAGTAATTGCTATTGATATTGCTAGACCAGATAAGGAAGCATGGCGAGAAGTTATTCCTCAAAATCAAGCTACATTAGAAAGTGTAAATTTTTTAAATAATCAGTTGATTTGTGATTATTTACAAGATGCTCACTCCCAAATCAAAATATTTGACCTCAATGGTACATTCATTCAGGATGTAGAATTGCCAGGGCTTGGTTCAGTGAATGGCTTTGACGGTAAACGTTATGATACGGAAACTTTTTATAGCTTCACTAGTTTTACAACCCCAGTGACTATTTATCGCTACAACTTGATAACGGGAGAAAGTGAGCTTTTTAGGCAACCAAATGTAGATTTTAATCCAGAGGATTACGAAACTAAACAAGTATTTTATCAAAGTAAAGATGGTACGCAAGTACCGATGTTTATTACACACAAAAAGGGGATTAAATTAAATGGCAATAACCCTACTTGTCTTTATGCTTACGGTGGTTTTAATATTTCGCTAACCCCAAATTTTTCTGTAAATATCTTGGTATGGATGGAAATGGGCGGTATTTATGCTTCGGCGAATTTACGCGGTGGTGGGGAGTATGGCGAAGAATGGCATCAAGCAGGGATGAAGGAGAAAAAGCAAAATGTCTTTGATGATTTTATTGCGGCGGCTGAATGGTTGATTGCTAATAATTATACAAGACCTGCAAAGTTAGCGATCGCCGGGGGTAGCAATGGCGGTTTATTAGTCGGTGCTTGCATGACTCAGCGTCCTGAGTTATTCGGCGCAGCTTTACCAGCAGTTGGGGTGATGGATATGTTACGGTTTCACAAATTTACCATCGGCTGGGCTTGGACTGCTGAATATGGTTCACCAGATAAAAGAGAGGAGTTTCCCCCACTCTATGCTTATTCACCACTGCATAATCTCAAACCAGGTACAGCTTACCCAGCTACTTTAATTACTACCGCAGATCACGACGATCGCGTAGTTCCTGCCCATAGTTTCAAGTTTGCTGCAACCTTGCAAGCGGCTCACAATGGCAATGCACCAGTTTTAATTAGAATTGAAACTAAAGCTGGACATGGTGCAGGTAAACCGACTACGAAAATTATTGAAGAAGCCGCAGATAGATGGGCTTTTTTGGTGCGGACTTTGGATATTGATACTGAGTTGTAGGTAACTTAGGCAAGGAGTGGAGGGAGTGGGGAGTGGGGGGAGATGAGGGGGAAAGGGGAAAGGGGAAGGGGAAAAAAGAAGCCTTTAACCTCTGTCTCCTGTCAACTGTCAACTACTCATTCATCTACCTCAACTACTCATTCATCCACCTCAACTACTCATTCATCCACCTCAACTACTCATTCATCCACCTCAACTACTCATTCATCCACCTCAACTACTCATTCATCCACCTCAAC
>NZ_JACJSG010000064.1 GCF_014697625.1 Anabaena azotica FACHB-119
CATTGTCGCCTTGTTACTTGGTCAACCTTTGCCTGTTGGTAGCTTCTTCCCTGAATCTTGGAGAAGCCCCACCGCTTTCTCTTCTGCTTAAACAAAAAACCTGCCCTTGAAAGGTCCCCAGTCCCCAGTCTCTCATCAATTATTGTGTAGAGCAGAAATCTTTGCTAGGGCATCCTTAACGCTTGTGGGTAACTGGCGCATAATTTTGCCTCTCTCTTTATCTAACGCGACTAGTGTCACCTTGGCAGTAGCGAATAGCTGCTGTCCATCTGTGGAAACAATTGCATAATCCCAGTTGATGCGGACACCTGTCACATCAACCATGCGGGTTTTAACCACTACAGCCATACCTAATGCGATCGCTCGATGGTAGCGTACAGTAAGTTCTACCACAGGTAAGTCACAGCCCAAAGCAACTAAATCAGCAAACTCGATCCCGATAGAACGTAAACATTCTACTCTGGCTTCTTCCATCCAAGTTATATAACTGCCATGCCAAACAATACCTGCATAGTCAGTGTGGTGGGGATGAACTTTTACAGGATACTCAAACCAACTCTCGAACTGACGTAGTGATGCAACTTCAATCGCATCAGTAGGTGGCAATTGTGCTTGATTAGATTGTTCTTCAGACATATTTTAGTTACTCGGCAGTTAAGTTTTTCCACATCTGGAATATAGCAGGGGACAGGGGACAGGGGACAGGTGACAGCTTTAAAAGCCCTTTGGTAGAAGGATTTTATGATTTATCTATTCTCATATCTTGCACCACTCTGTTATTGCGAAAATCGCAGCCCGAAACCCTTATGATTTCGTAGGGTGGGCATCGCCCACCACTAGTTTATTGAGAAGGTGCAAGATGTCAGTATTGCTAATACCAATTCTCTGTAATGATGCACTTAATAAAATGTTGTTCCTTTGTACCTTCTCTAGGAGACGCTACGCGAATGCGTCTTTGGGTGAGCTTAATAATCTAGAGTATTAAGTTGTCACCTATCACCTGTCACCTGTCACCTGTGTTTCTTGAAACTAACCCCGACTAATTTCGGGCTTTGGGTTGAAATATTAAATATGTTCCGCCTAACCCTTCAACAATTGTCCTTGTGTTAGCAACCATCATATTCTGATAGGTGTCACCATCACTGGTTGGTTCTCCCAGTCCTTGAGTATATAATTGCCGTTGTGATAAATTGACTTGCGCCTCTGTAGCGACAGATTCCATCACCTTGGATGTATCTAACATATCTGCAAAAATAGTCGGCACGTTACTTTTCTGCACAAACTTAACCAAATTTTTAACTCGTTGTTCTGTTGCTTGTGCTTCGCTACCTAGAGTAACTGAAGGAATACCATAAGCTTTTGTGTAATAATCTATAGCATTACTAGTTGTGATTAATCTACGCTTTTCTTTAGGAATAGTAGCAACTTTTAATTTAATCCACTTATCCAACTGGGTAAGTTCACTTTTAATTCTTTTTGTATTTTCATTATAAATGTTGGTATTGCTGGGTTCTAACTTATTCAAGTTACTATTGATGACTTCCAGCATTTTGCTAGCATTCTTGGGATTATGCCAAATATAAGGATTATTGACTCTACGACCGTTTGCTATAAATTGTTGTGGCTTAGGAACTGCAATTTGACTCACAGCAATTTTAGATGCGGAGTTTTTTGTAGCCTTGATTTGTTTGATTAATTGTGGTTCCAAATTATAACCATTATATAATATAAGATTAGCTTGTTCAATAGCGCTACTATCTTCTGCATTTGCTTGGTAAGTCTGGGGGAATTGGTTAGGGGGAATTAAGCAGATGAGGTTAATTGTATTTTCGGCAATTTGTCTAGTTAAATCACACAGTACAGTTGTAGTTGCGACAACTTTGGGAAGATTTTGATCAACTACATTAGTAGCCTGAGTGATGGATGTGTTTGTAGTTTGATTTCTACACCCAAAAAATCCACTGACGAAGATGACTAGGAGAAGCTTTAATAATAACGGGTGACTGGATGTTATTCCTTTGATTGCGGGTGATGCGCTGCCTGTGTGTTTGCTTTTAAGGAATGCTTGGCTAATGAATTTTATGGCATTATTCACTGGTGCTAACTGGATAAAAATAATAATATTGATTAAGAGAATTATATAGTATTTGTAATTGATTTAGAAAAGACCGGGGTAGACAATGCCTAACCTATAGAAAATCATCCGACAAAGGTAATTGTTAAGAGCCAAAACAATTACCTATTACCTATTACCAGAGATGTGAATTGTTTGTAAATTAATTACCCTTTTGACCAAATAAGCAATTCCCCTTTTTCACCACCTGCGGCTAATAGTTTACCTTGGGGATGCCAGGCTAGGGTAGAGAAACCATCAGCAACGCCTGTGAGAATTTGCGATACTTGCTTGGCTCCTTTCCATAGACACAACCAGCCATCAGTTGCGGCTGAGGCGAGTGTAAAGCTTTGAGGTGCAAAGGCGATTGCATTAATCACACCCACATGATTAGTCAAAACTTGTGCTTCCCATCCCAAGTTTTCATCCTCTAGTTTTTCCCAAACTACAATACCTTCCACACTAGAAGAGGCTAGTATAGGCGCACCTACTTTGTTGGTGAGTTCTGACCATGCTAGTTGACGAATTTTCCCAGGGAAACCACGCATCACCCAAGGGTCGGGATTATTCCATTCCAATACGGTGACACTACGATCCATATTTCCAGATGCTAAGAATCTACCATCAGGCGACCATGCCATAGTCACACTCACAGTAGGCATATCTAAAATATAAGGTTCTTCGTCCCAATCTTCAGCTTGCCAGATTTTCACACCCTTGTTACCAGCGATCGCTAAATATTTTCCATCAATGCGCCAATCAATACTCAACGCCGATGAGTCAGCAAAATTTAGGGTAGTGACAACCTCACCCGCCTCAGCATCCCAAACCTGTACATAGCGCCCTAAACTAAAAGCCAAATGGTTATTAGCATAACTCCAAGCTAACTTGTCCACCCATGCAGGCGCATTTTCTAAAGTGGCGACTAATTCCTGTTCCCGCCAAATCTTCACCCGGCCATCTTGTCCACCAATAGCCAAAAATTTGCCATCACGGGAGAAAGCCAGACAATCGACAGATTGACCATTACCAGTTTGCAGCGTTGTCAAAACACCATCCTGCCAAATTACCACCTCCCCAGCCGCCGAAGCTGCGGCTAAGGTATCTCCTTGGGGACACCAAGCGATCGCAGTTACATATTCTGCCAGTGTCCCAGAAAAATGTTCTTCAAATTCCTTAGTATTGCTGATTGTTGGTTTCATAGTGTCGGGGATTGGGGGAAGGGGAAAGGGGTAAGGGGGAAGGGGGAAGGGGAAAGGGGAAAGGGGAAAGGGGAAAGGGGAAGGGGGAAAGGGGAAAGGGGGAGTAATTATTTTCTCCTCTGCTCCCCTGCTCCCCTGCTCCCCTGCGCCTCTGCTCCCCTGCTCCCCTGCTCCCCTGCTCCCCTGCTCCCCTGCTCCCCAGCCCCTAAACTAAACAAGCAAGAAAATCCTGCTTAAGTTGGGCTTCGTTTAAATTGCGACCGATGAAGACTAGTTCGTTTTTGCGTTTTTCGGTTGGTTTCCACGGGCGATCGGGTCTACCATCAAATATCATATGTACCCCTTGGAAGACAAATCTATTATCTTCACCAGCAATATTTAATATACCTTTCATCCGGAAGATATCCGGGCCTTGGGTACGCAATAATTCAGATAGCCAAGCGTTTAATTTTTCGCCGTCGAGTTCCCCTTCTTGGACTAAAGCCACAGAAAAAACTGTATCATCATGTTCGTGGGCATCTTCGCCTAAGAAATTTGGATCTATTTCCAAAGCACGGTCTAAATCAAAGGCTTTCACACCCAGCAAAGCGTCCATTCCTAATTCGGAATTACGGGTGCGGTAGATTTTTGCCATTGCATTCATTGACCGAATCCGCTTTTCTAATTCATCTAATTCTGTTGGGGTAACTAAATCAGTTTTATTAAGTAAAATTACATCAGCAAAGGCAATTTGTTCTTGGGCTTCGTCTGCGTCCCAGTGTTGCCAGATATGCTTGGCATCTACTACTGTCACTACTGCATCTAAAGCTAGTTGACTTTGCATATCTTCATCTACAAAGAATGTCTGAATCACTGGCGCAGGATCAGCCAATCCTGTAGTTTCAATTACTAAATGGTCAAACTTATCACGGCGCTTCATTAAATTACCGATGATGCGGATTAAGTCACCGCGAACCGTACAACAGATACAGCCGTTGTTCATCTCAAAAATTTCTTCATCTGCATCGATAACTAATTGGTTATCAATGCCTACTTCCCCAAATTCATTGACAATCACGGCAACTTTTTTACCATGCTCGTAAGTGAGAATGTGATTGAGTAGAGTTGTTTTACCTGCTCCTAAATAGCCAGTCAGAACAGTAACGGGAACTGAATCTGCAACTACGTCAGCTACCATACTATCAAAGCCTCTTATCTTACCAAATGGATAATCATTATCACCTATAATAGTCTGTTTTATATTTTTGTGCTAACATAACGATTTTTAAATTTACTGTAGGGCGCTGCAATGCCCACCAAGACAATGATACGGCGCTGCACTGTCCACCCTACATATCTTTCAAAAATCAAGTATGAATCCTATAGAGAATGTAAAATATATTAGTATCTTTAATTACATTAATTTTATTTTCTTGATAAAATATTCTTAATTAAGAAAATTGTCTTTTTGTTTATAAAATTAATTTTTGAGGTTGCTTATGATGAATTTAGTTAATTCATAATTATTACTGATTGTATGCCTAAAGAAATAATTAGACATATAAACACCTGGTTTAAGAGGGATAAAATTGTCAGCAATCTAGAATTTTTTCAGGATATTATTATTATCTCGCTATGTTTGGGCTTGTTTTGGATAATGCTCCTGCGTTTGGCGGATATGTTCTTATCTTTTTTACATCCGCTTGATTTGCGGGAAGTAACATCTGATATTTTGTTTATTTTGATTTTAGTAGAGCTATTTCGCTTATTAATTGATTATTTACAGACACAAAAGATATCAGTAGGAGCCGCCGCAGAAATTACCATAGTTTCGGCATTGCGAGAAGTAATTATCCGTGGAGTATTAGAAATACCCCGTGACCAAATTATAGGTATTTCTATATTTCTCTTAGTTTTGTCGGGTATTCTGATAGCGTTACCTTGGATATCCAAATTTTTTGATCATGTGAGAATTACTGAATATGAAAGCCATGAAGATAGCAAAGAAATATTATCTCGTGAATCGATTCATGGGAATTAAAAATTAAGCAGATTGTTAGGCGATCGCCATAAGTACAGCAGGTAATTCATCCAGAGTATTTTCGGCAGCTTAATTCTAGCTTATATTTCAAGATAAATCCCCCTGTGGGTCAGCAGACAAGGATGTAAAGAAATATTTTTTGTCAAGCCTCTAGTCTCTAACCTCTAACTCCTCTTTTCCAGCTAGCAAAAATCACCAATTAAATAATTATGTCCACAGTGTGCATAAACTTATGAAGGTGTTATGTTAAGACTTACATCTAGTCAAAAAAATAAGAATTGGTTGAAAAGATTGGCTAATTTGTCGTACCAAATTCTGCACCTTAATTAATTTAAGTGTTTTGCATTGGTAATGAGATTTACTCAACTTGGGTGAGCAATTCGTTTACTTTTATTGTATCCTTTGTCAGATTCCCTTGGCAATTAGCCATCAGGTGAATAATCTACCTCTGTTTCCTCGGAGACATTTTGCAAATGAATAAAGTGCTAATTAATGACACTACACTACGTGATGGAGAGCAAGCGGCTGGGGTTGCTTTTAGCGTAGAAGAAAAAATAGCGATCGCGCTTATTCTTGATGCTATCGGTGTGCATGAAATTGAAGTAGGAATACCCGCAATGGGTAAAGCCGAACAACAAGCGATCGCCAATATTGTTAACTTAGATTTGCAAGCACATCTACTAGGTTGGAACCGCGCTGTTATTGCCGATATCCAAGCTTCCATAGCCTGCGGTTTGCAGCGAGTACATATCTCTGTTCCCGTTTCGGCAATTCAAATCAAAGCTAAATTCCAAGGACGCTCTTCAGTCGTTTTGCAGAAACTCCATGATAGTATTAGCTTTGCCGTTGATCATGGTTTATTTGTTTCCATCGGTGGCGAAGACTCATCCAGAGCCGAAGAAAGCTTTCTACTTGATTTAGTCCAGGTGGCTCAAGAATGGGGCGCATCAAGATTTCGCTTTTGTGACACAGTAGGTATTCTCGACCCTTTCACAACTTACAACAAGGTTAGACAATTGGTGACATCTTTAACAATACCTGTAGAGATGCACACTCACAACGATTTTGGTTTAGCCACAGCCAACGCCCTCGCCGGGATTAAAGCAGGTGCTTTATCAGTAAATACTACAGTTAATGGTTTAGGAGAAAGAGCTGGTAATGCTGCTTTGGAAGAAGTGGTTATGGCTCTCAAGCATTTATATCAATATGATTTAGGAATTGATACAAAACGTTTATTGGAAATCTCTCAATTAGTAGCATCAGCATCAGGTTATCCTGTACCACCTTGGAAAGCAATTGTGGGTGAAAATACCTTTGCTCACGAATCAGGGATTCATGCTCATGGTGTACTACAAAATCCCCATACCTACGAACCCTATGCACCAGAAGAAGTTGGTAGAGAGCGCCGTTTAGTTGTTGGTAAACATTCTGGTAGGCATTTATTATCTAGTATCTTGGAGCAACATGGCATTGTTCTTAATCAAGAAGAAACTCAATCCGTTCTAGATGCAGTTAGACAAGAATCTGTAGAAAAGAAACGCAGCCTCACCCCTCAAGAACTGCTGCATTTAGTCCAAACACGACAACATTCTTGGGCTAGTTGATATCAAGTTCTGCTAATTGCTGACGATATAGTTGCTAAGGTTGGTAATAGGTAATAGCGAATGGGTAATTGTTTTCTAAAATACCCATTACCAATTACCCATTACCCATTACCAGCCCCTTCAACTTAACCTTTGTCGTAACCACAAAGCCAATAACGGCATTGCCAATTTATAACCTTGCTCTGCACCATAAATTAATCCCTTGTGATGCAATCCTGTGAGCGCACCTTGGAGACTTCCGCCTCTGGAAAGTCCATGTTTTTGAATATAATCTCTGCTTTGGGGTTTTTCTGTAGGGTCTACCGCTAAACATTCCAACAGATGTACCTGATTTGCTGGTAGTAACATCAATAAAGATTCATAAGTCATCGATAAATCTTTGAGTAGTCCTTCAATTGCTTGCTTTACGTCAGCTTCAGTAATTAAGCTATCAGGATTACAGGATGTTTTCAGGCGGCGAATTAGCGCCATCGCATCACCAATGTGTCCTTGTACTGCATCTGAAAATAATTGCAATGCTTGGGAACGAGAATCAAAGGTGAGTTGGGCTGTATGTAATATTTCCCTTGCCCAGACTGCTAATACATCACGGCTGAGGGGTGGTAATTGTATAGTTTCTAAATGATTCTGCTCATCTGGGGAATAATTGCCTGTCTCGGCGATAGTGGCGACTAAGACATAATTAACATGGGTATCTTGGTTGATTTTATTCCTGAATGCCATTTCCCATAAATTGTGACGATCCCAAGAACGAATATGTGGGAAACTCTGTAAAATTACCACCACCCGCTTATCTACATCAACAGCCATGATTTGTGGTAATTGCAACAACAATTCAAAGGCTTGCCATAGTTGCTTTTGGTTGAGAGAACGTATCAATTTGAGTTTAGTTTCTGCATCAAAGACGAAAAACTCACTCTTCTTTTCCGCCACCCAATCCTGAATTTTCTCTGCTTCCCAGTTTTGGCTAATCGCTTCGGCTAGTAGCTGTAAAAATCGCTCTCCATCTGTGGCGCGGATGCAGTCTATATCTAGCGCGATCGCACCCACTTCCACCACACCCCACCGCACTAGGGTACGCCTACCACTACCAGGTACTCCGGTAATTAATAAGTTACCATCCTGGGCTAGCGTTTCTACAATGCGCTGAAACTCTACAGAACGCCCTATCAGTTGTAATGGGGTAGATAAATCCAGACTCACAAGTTTTTCGCTTTCGGTTTCATCCCTAGTTTAAGGGAAAGCAAGGTCAATTTTTCGCCACCCATTAGCTTAAGTAATGATAATCATTAGATTTTATTGGTTCTAAATCTTATACAACACTAATTTATAGTGTTAAATTATTAGTAACACTCTTTACAAGAATTTAATAATTATGGTTAAAGCTGTAGCTACCGTTGCACCAGGAGAGAAACAGCCGACAATTTGGCACGCCTTAGAGATAGACGAAGCGATCGCTCGTTTGCACACTGATGCAGAAACCGGGTTAAGTAGCCCCCAAGTCATACAGTTATTCAATAAAGTCGGTGCAAATGAACTGACAGGAAAGAAAAGTAAGCCTTGGTGGTTGAAGTTTCTCCTGCAATTCAATCAACCGCTATTAATTATCTTGTTATGTGCTGGGTTGGTAAAAGCAGTAACGGGTAGTTTTGTCAATGCTGGGGTGATTTGGGGTGTGACAACCACCAACGCCATTATCGGATTTGTGCAAGAAGCCAAAGCCGAAGGTGCGATCGCCGCTTTAGCCAAAGCCATCACCACAGAAGCCACCATCATCCGCGACGGACAAAAAATCCGCATCCCCTCACGAGACTTAGTTCCCGGTGATATCGTGCTATTGACTTCCGGCGATAAAGTCCCCGCCGATTTACGCCTGATTCAAGTGCGGAACTTGCAAATCGATGAATCGGCTTTGACTGGTGAATCTGTAGCAGTAGAAAAAAATACATCCATCTTGCAACCAGATACAGGATTAGCAGAACGCCTTAACATGGCTTATGCGGGAGGCTTCGTCACCTTCGGACAAGGGATTGGTGTTGTCGTAGCTACAGGCAATAATACAGAAACTGGGAAAATATCCCAGTTAATGGAGCAGCATACAGATATTTCCACACCATTAACCAGGAAATTTGATAAATTTAGCCACAATTGGCTATATATGGTACTTGGGTTAGCCGCCCTATGTTTTACTGTAGGGTTAGGTTTTAGAGGGTTTAACGAAGCTTTAGAAGCAGCAGTAGCTTTAACCGTAAGTGCCATTCCCGAAGGCTTGCCAGCAGTAGTAACTGTTACCTTAGCTATTGGTGTTTCCCGCATGGCAAAACGAAATGCGATTATTCGCAAACTCCCGGCTGTGGAAACCTTGGGTAGTGCGACTGTGATTTGTTCCGATAAAACCGGGACATTGACAGAAAATCAGATGACAGTACAAGCCATCTATGCGGGAGGACATCAATATACAGTAACTGGTGTGGGTTATGCACCCGATGGGGAAATTCTCAGAGATGAGAAACCCGTAAATTTAAACAGTGACAAGGGATTGCAAGAATGTCTGATAGCCGGCTTACTTTGTAACGATTCGCACCTAGAGAAAAAGCAAGGTAAGTGGGTAGTCATGGGAGATCCCACCGAGGGAGCGTTAATTGCATCGGCGAATAAAGCCAATTTTAGCCAGCCGACGTTAGCTAAACAAATGCCTAGACTAGATGGAATTCCCTTTGAATCTGACTATCAATATATGGCTACCTTGCATCAGACACCCACAGGTAAAACTATCTATGTGAAAGGTTCTGTAGAGGCTATTCTCCAACGCTGCAACCTGATATTAAATACCGATGGTCAGCCTCGTCCTTTGGATTGTGTGGAAACCTTAAAACAAAGTTCCATCGAACGAGAAGTGAATATTATGGCGCGTCAAGGCTTACGGGTGTTAGCCTTAGCCAAAAAACCAGTTAGTAATGAACAAGATGCGGTAGATCATCTAGATATAGCTGATGGGTTAATTTTCTTAGGCTTGCAGGGGATGATTGATCCACCCCGTGAGAGTGCGATTAAAGCGGTGCAAGCTTGTCAAACAGCCGGGATTCAGGTGAAGATGATCACCGGAGATCATGCTGTGACAGCGCAGGCGATCGCACGGAGGATGGGAATCAACAAAAATGGCTCAGTTCTGGCTTTCACAGGTGCAGAACTAGCCAAAATGGATCAAGCCGAACTCGCCCAAGTTGCTGAGGAAGGGGTAGTTTTTGCCCGTGTTGCGCCAGAACAAAAACTGCGCCTAGTCGAAGCCTTACAATCGAAAGGCGAAGTTGTCGCCATGACTGGGGATGGTGTCAACGATGCACCCGCCTTAAAACAAGCAGATATCGGGATTGCAATGGGTGGCGCAGGTACAGAAGTAGCCAAAGAAGCCGCAGATATGCTACTTACCGATGACAATTTCGCCTCCATTGAAGCGGCGGTAGAAGAAGGACGTTCTGTATATAAGAACCTAATTAAAGCAATTTGTTTTATTCTCCCTGTCAATGGTGGGGAATCAATGACAATCTTAATTAGTACATTATTGGCGAGAGACTTACCGATTTTATCCTTACAAGTCCTCTGGCTAAATATGTTGAACTCCATCACCATGACAGTACCTTTGGCATTTGAACCGAAGGCGCAAAACGTCATGGAACAAGCACCCCGTCATCCCAACGAACCCTTACTATCAGGGAGTCGTATTCAACGCATTTTAGCAATTTCTCTATTTAACTGGATTGTGATATTTGGGGTATTTGAATACATCCGTCAAACCACAGGTAATCTAGATTTAGCCAGAACAATGGCAATTAACTCTTTAATTGCTGGCAGAATATTTTACCTATTAAGTATTAGCCAATTAATCCCCAATCTCATCGCCAAAATGGATGGAACCTTGAAAGAAAACGTGGATATTCCCGCCATTGGTTTTGGCATTCTTGGGGCAATTCTCTTACAAATTGCCTTTGCTCATGTGCCATTAATTAATGAAGTCTTTGAAACAGCGCCCTTGACTTTACAGCAGTGGTTATTCTGTTTAGGTGTAGGTTCACCGATGATTTTATGGGCTACAGTTGTCAACCGTTTAGATCCGCCCAATTAATATCAAGTCCGGCTAATTACTTACGATATGCTTGATTTAGTGGGTAATGGGTAATGGGTAATAGGTAATTGGTAAGGGTGCAGGGGTATAGGGGTGTATGTGTTCAAAACCCTTACCCCCCTACACTCAGTCTCAACAGACAACCTTAGTGTGTAAGTCCTTTGACTCTAAGAGGATGTTTGGAAAGTCGAAAAGTATACTAATGACCCCTCTCCAAACCTCTCCCCTAAAAGGAGAGAGGCTTTAAAACCCCCATTCCCTTGTAGGGAAGGGGGGCTGGGGGGTTAGGTCATTAACATTTTGATGTCAGTAATAATACTTTTCAAACATCCTCTAAGCAGCGATTTTTTCCTCAAGTGGTTTAAAAGTCTTTTTAGTAGCACCACAAATTGGACAATACCAATCATCAGGAATATCTTCAAATGGTGTACCGGGTGCAATACCAGAATCGGGATCACCAGCTACAGGATCGTAAATCATACTGCATAGTTTACAAATCCATTTGCGGGTGCTGGGGTCTGTACCTGCTACTCTGGTAACAGGTTGTCCACCATTTAATACTTCTAAAGCTTCAGCGTAGCGATCGGCGTGGTAATTTTCGATAAATTTTAATAAACCAAAGCGGTGTGCTGCGTCGCGGAAGATGTTGGCGTGTTCGCTAGATTCTTGCGCTTGTTTGAGGAATTCCTCAGCCGCCGGATGATCGCGATCGCTCTGAGCAGCTGCGGCGAACTCAGGATACATTGTAGTATACTCGTAAGTCTCGCCCTCAATTGCCAAAGACAAGCAACGAGAGACAATTTCTCGCTTTTGTTCGTCCGTCAAAGCAGCCGCATCTTTGACAACCAGTTCTGGGTGTAGTAATTCAAAATGGGCAAAAGCGTGTTCTGTTTCTTGTTCTGCGGTTTCGCGGAATAGTTTCGCTAAATCTGTAAATCCCAGCTTACGCGCTACATCAGCAAAAAACAGATACTTGCGATTAGCCATCGATTCGCCACCAAAGGCAGCTTCTAAGTTTTGCAGTGTGGTAAAGTTCGATAAATCCATAATTTTTGGATGCAGTGATATGGTGTTACATAGCAGGTTACAGGTGATAGGGGACAGGTGACAGCTTCAGCGCCTGTACCTTGTCCCCTGTTACTTTTATGGGCAAATACTTTTTATTTACCTGCTTTGCTAGCGAAAACAGGACAATTATGCAGTTAAAACAGATAGATTGCCACTTTATTGTAGTATTTCTACTAGCGTGACCGGACTAATTTTGTGCATTAGCTAACAATCTATCATCTTGTTCATCTGCGTACCCTGCGGGAAGGCTGCGCCAACATCTGCGTTCATCTGCGTTCAATTTTTCCCAAATCTATTACCACATTTTAGTCCGGTCACGCCACTACTGGACTGTCTAGACTAAATTTGTGCATTAGCAAACTCTTGTGGGATGGGCATCTTGCCCGTCCAGTGCAGGCAAGATGCCTACACCACAAGAAAATTTTTTGCAACATTTTAGCCCGGTCACGCCACTACTCTTAAATCTAATTACCGTCCTAAATCGTGCATTTGGTTAATTACGGTAGTACATTTTTGTGTTATAACTTCTAGCTCTTCCTTATTTGTAGAAGTAGGCGTATCAATTAAATTGCCAATTCTCACCGTCAGAGGAACTGCACGGGGTAAAGACGAGCCTTTTTGTAAAATCTTCTCCGATCCCCACAAACACACGGGCAATATGGGTGCTTTTGCCTTAGCGGCTAACAGTGCTGCGCCTCTTTTGGGGTCATGAATGCGTCCATCTGGGGTGCGAGTACCTTCTAAGAATACACCCACAGCCCAGCCATTTTCTAGATATTCTAGAGCTGAACGGATGGCATTGCGATCGGCGCTTCCCCGGCTGACTGGATATGCACCATATAATTTAATCGCCTGTGCCAAAACAGGAACTTCAAATAATTCTTGCTTGGCCATGTATGCGACTGGACGACGTACACAGTTGGAGACAATTGGCGGGTCAAAATAGCTAGCATGATTACTCACAACTACTAACGGGCCAGTTGGGGGGACATTTTCCACACCATAAATTCGACCCCGGAAGTAACCGTGCAGCATTGGACTAACAATCGACCACTTAAAGGCATGGTAAAGTGCCAGACTAATTAAAGGTTCACGGGTTCGAGACATAGGGGATTGGGGATTGGGTACTGGGGATTGGGGAGATGAGGGAGATGAGGGAGATGAGGGAGATATAAATTCTCCCCCTGCTCCCCCTGCTCCCCCTGCTCCCCAGTCCCTAATTTGGCAATTCCGCAGCGTTACGGACGTTTGTTAAAATTAAATCAGCAATGGTACGTTTAATTAAACCAGTGAGTACGTTACCTGGGCCGATTTCTACTACTTTCTCAATACCTTGTGCTGGTAATGCTAAAGAAATTTCTCGCCAGCGTACTGAACCAGTCATTTGCTGAGTGAGTCGTTGTTTTAAAATTTGGGCATCAACTGCCGGTTCTGGTTCGACGTTGGATAATACAGGTACAGTCGCTGTTTGAAATTCTATACTTTCCAATATATCTTGGAACTCTGCCGCCGCCGCCGCCATTAGGTGTGAATGAAATGCGCCAGAAACTTTTAAGGGTAAAGCACGCTTGGCTTTTACTTGCGTCATCACAGTTTGTACTGCTTCGGGTGTACCGGAAATGACAACCTGTACTGGACTATTATCATTTGCCAAGACTACATCAGGGGTCTGGGCAATTATTGCTTCTAACTTTTCGCGGTCAAAATTGATCATAGCCGCCATCAGTCCACCTGCGGCACTATCCATGAGTTCAGCGCGACGCTTCACCAGTTCTAAACCAACCGACCATTCAAATACACCAGCAACGTAAAGGGCAACATATTCTCCCAAACTATGACCCGCCACTAAATCTGGTTGTTGTCCTCGTTCCCGTATCAAGTCTGCTAGGATACTCTCGACTACGTAAAGACAAGGCTGAGTGTAGAGTGTCTGTGATAATTTTGCTTCTTCGTTTTGGCAAATTTCACTAACAGACCATCCTAAGATGGCCTCAGCTTGAGCAAATTTTTCCTGAACACTTGGTATATCTAATAAGTCTTTTCCCATTCCCAGGGTTTGAGAACCTTGTCCGGGAAATACCCATGCAGTTTTTGTCATTGGTCATTAGTCATTAGTCATTAGTCATTAGTCATTAGTTCATAGTCCATAGTCCATAGTCAATAGTCCATAGTTATTCTCCTCTGTCCTGTGGGTGTAGCGTCTGTTTGCAACACTACGCGAACGTAAAGGGGGAGTGGCTTGTAGCCGTAAGAATGGACAGTCAACGGTTAGGGACTTCCAGAAATTAAATTATTCAATGACTGAAGGCTGAGAAACTGATTATATTCTTCCTCCCCTGCTCACCAAAGTGATTTTATATTTTTTTAGTTGCAAGTCCTTAACAGTTCCTACTTTCCCCATTGAAAGATGGCTGCACCCCAACTCAAACCAGCGCCAAAGCCAGATGTAGCAATGATATCGTTAGGTTTAATTTTGCCTTGTCGCACGGCTTCGTCTAAGGCTATGGGAATGGAAGCGGCGGAGGTATTACCGTAATTAGCGAGGTTGCTGATTACTTTGTGGTCAGGAATATTTAGGCGTTCGGCTACCGCATCGATAATGCGTTGATTTGCTTGATGCAGTATTAACCAATCGATTTGATCAACAGTTATTTGAGCTTGAAATAAGGCTTTATCAATGATTTCTGGAACTTTTTGGGCTGCGAAGCGGTAAACTTCTTTGCCATTCATGGTTATAGGTTGATAAGTGCCTTGAGCTACGTTGACGTTGGGGATAATTTCTTGGGAATTACCTTGATAGGTGAGGTTAAGATGATGGTTTTGTGTACCATCACTTTTGAGAGCAAAACCTAATAGGCGATCGCTTTCGTTGGCTTGCAATACCACGGCTCCTGCACCATCACCAAATAACACACAAGTGCGTCTGTCTTGCCAATCTACCCAGCGAGAGAGGATATCACCCCCAATCAACAGTACATTCTGATATACACCAGTTTTTATATATTGGGCTGCTGTGACTAGACCGAATACGAAGCCAGAACAAGCGGCTGTTAAGTCAAAGGCAACAGCTTGGGTAGCTTCTATCGCGGCTTGAACTTTACAGGCAGTACCAAACAAGTCGTCTGGGGTGGATGTTGCCAGTAAAATCAAATCTATGTCAGTTGCACTGATCCCCGCCGCCGAGATCGCCCCTCTACTCGCCGCCGCCGCCAGTTCAGTTAAGGATTCAGTTGGTTGGGCTAACCGCCGTTGACGAATCCCCGTTCTTGTGCTAATCCACTCGTCTGATGTCTCAACCAGTTGGGTTAATTCCTGGTTGTGAAGGGAAGTTTTTGGTACTGCTGAACCACTTCCTGTAATTGCGATGCCTAAATTTTGCACTCCTAGTCTCCCAAGCTATGAGTTATTAGTCATTAGTTATTAGTCATTAGTCATGAGACTAATAACAGGTAGAGCTAATGACTAATCACTGCTGTTGTGTAAAATTTCGTATTGGGATTGCAGTTGTTGCATCACCTGATTGTCTACAGCTTCTTTAGCCATGCGGATGGCGTTGAATACTGAAGGTGCTTGAGAGCTACCGTGTCCGATGAGACAAACACCTGATACCCCTAACAGTAAAGCACCACCGTGTTCGGCGTGATCCATACGCTGCTTAATTCGCTTCAGGTTAGGTTTTAAGATGGCTGTCCCGATTTGACCGTGTAGTCCTTGGGGTAATTCTTCCCGTAGTATTTGCAGAATTACACCGCCGACCGCTTCAGCAAATTTTAGTAAAATGTTGCCGACAAAGCCATCGCAGACAATCACATCAAATTCACCGGAGAGTACATCTCTACCTTCGGCGTTACCAATAAATTGGATATGGGGATTTGCCCGTAACAGTTCATGAGTACGTAGGGCTAATTCATTGCCTTTGGTGTCTTCTTCACCAATATTTAACAAACCCACTTTAGGTTCGTCTGTGCCTAATACGTACTTACTGTATGTAGATCCTACAACAGCAAACTGTTCTAAAAACTTGGGACGGCAGTCTACATTAGCACCAACATCGAGTATCAATACAGGTTTACCAGCTTTGACTGTTGGAAAAACTGTCCCAATTGCTGGACGGTCAACTCCTGGTAATCGTCCCAAGCGAAGCAAAGCTGATGCCATAGCTGCACCAGAATGACCAGCAGAAAATACTGCATCCGCCTGTTGCTGCTTGACTAAATCCATCGCCACATTAATCGAAGCCTTGCGCTTGCGTCTTACCGCATTCAAAGGCTCCTCATCCATTGCGATCGCTTCCTCGGTAGGAACGATCTCCACCCGCTCCAAATTAGTTTTTGGTGGCAAGGCTGAGGCAATTTGTTGGGGATCACCCACCAACAGGACTTTTACACCCAATTCTTCGCTAGCTCTGACTGCGCCAGCTACGATTTCGTTGGGTGCGTGATCCCCTCCCATTGCGTCAATTGCTATCCGTACACCAGTCGATCCCATTGCTCAGAGCTTCTAGAAACCTTACAAATTTTACCAGATGGCTTGGCTGAAAAATCTTAACTTTACGAGTCGTGATGCGTAAAGCCCCCAAGTATGAGGCACACAACCAATAAGTTTTGTGTCTCATACGTCCTTGAGGTGGGGGTAAAGCGCGAATGACCGAACGCCACTTGCTACAAGTCGGCAGAGCGCAAGAGCGCAGTGGCTCATTTATTCGGTCGTGATGGTGGTAGAATCGAATTATCCACAACACAGGCAGAGTCTCACCGAAAGGGAGGAACCTGTCTCGAAATGGGTGGCACAGTGTTTTTCGCCGTCGGGCAGCCGGTGTATGCTTGCGGAGGGTAAAGTAATCTGAGATGTTGCTTTGTGGATTATTCCTTGGGGCATTTTGGATCTCCCTGTGAGGCAAGAATCCCCGAAATTCTATTTCGGGGAGTGTCAATAACTACCGCATAGTTGTTGTGACTATTGCAACAATTTTCTCCGGCAAGCTAAGGATAGCATGAAATGCTGGGGACTGGGGAGTTCAGTGAACAGTGAACAGTTACCAGTTATCAGTGAACACTAATTGATAACTGATAACTGATTAACTCAATACCCAATTAACCAACAACCTCACGCCGTAGCCGGTTGCGCCTGGGCCGTTGTAACCGTTTTCTTTGTCTGACCAGACTGGGCCAGCAATGTCTAAGTGCGCCCACTGGGTATCTTTGACAAATTCCTTGAGGAACAAGGCGGCTGTGATCGCACCGCCAGCACGTGGCCCGGTGTTCTTCATATCGGCAATGCCAGATTTTAGCCCTTCAAAATATTTTTCTTCCATTGGCATCCGCCACAGCTTTTCGCCAGACTCGCTAGAAGCTTGCTCTAGTTGCGTGGCTAAAGCATCATCGGGAGTATATAAACCAGCAATATCTTCACCCAAGGCAGTGATGTTAGCACCGGTGAGGGTGGCTACATCAACGATCGCATCTAAACCCAATTTATCGGCATATACTAACGCATCAGCCAGGGTTAAACGCCCTTCAGCGTCGGTGTTGTTGACTTCGATTGTTTTGCCATTTGAGGCGGTGAGGATGTCTCCAGGGTGCATAGCCTTACCGCTAATCATGTTTTCGGTGACGGCAGAGATGAAGTGAACTTCTACATCTGGCTTGATTTGGGCAATGGCTTTGGCTGCGCCTAATGTGGCGGCGGCCCCACCCATATCCGTTTTCATGGTTTCAATACCGCTACCTGCACCTTTAATATTCAGTCCACCGGAATCGAAAGTTAAACCTTTACCAATGATGGCGACTCTGCGCTTGGGTGCGCCTTCTGGTTTGTAGGTGATGTGAATGAATTTAGGCGGCAAATCTGAGGCTAAAGCAACTCCTAAAAATGCCCCCATACCTAGCTTTTCACATTCTTCCCGCTCTAATATTTGCAGTTGCAAACCGTGGTCAGTGGCAATTTGTTGAGCAGTTTCTGCCATAGTAATTGGGGTGACGCTGTTGGCGGGTGCGGCTACTAATTGCCGAGCCAAAATTACCCCTGATACGATTTGGTTGGCGCGGTTGATGACTGCTTCTTGTCCGGTAAAACCCAGTAGTTCGACAGTTTCAACTGTAGAATCTTTATCTTCTGGGTCTGATTTAAAACGATTATCTTGATATAGGGCTAGTTGTACACCTTCAGCAATGGCTTGGGCTGAGGTTGTGGGATCATTGTTCCACAAGGGAAAACTCAAGCCCAGAACTTTGCTTTTTTGTTTTTTAGCTACCCTACCTACAGCCGCCGCCGCCCGTCGTAAGCTTTCGGTTTTGAAGGCTTCAGTTTTACCTAAACCTACCAAAATGATTTTTTTTAATGAATTACCAGTACCGACGCGGGTAAAGACTGTGGTGTTGGCTTTGCCTGTAAATTCTTCTTCGGCAATGATTTCTTTTAAAATGCCGGCAAATCTCTCATCTAAACTCGCCAGTTCACCAGTTAACTCGACTGCATCTTCAAATAATGCGATCGCCAAACTATCGCCCGCCCATTCTAGCAGAGGCTTATCACTTAATTGAATTGCCATGTTGGAATTTTGCCTATATATGCCTTCTTGTACCAGTATTGCTCAAAATTTTTGTTTCAGGATAGGGGGCAATCAATTCAAAATTCAAAATTCAAAATTCAAAATAAAAGAATTTTAGAAGTGAGGGAAAATAACTATGGACTGTTGACTATGGACTAATGACTAATGACCATATAATTAAAATTATCCTTCTGTATGGCGTAACTTATGACTTCAGCCTTATCCCCAAACCAACGGGCAGAAGTATTCTATCCGAGTTCTGATGGCGAACCTGTGGCGGAAAGCTATGCTCATTTGTGTGTTTTGCTGGCGACGTTGGAAATTTTGCGCCAGTATTTGCAAGGACAACAAGCTACAGTCCTCGCTAATCAGTTTCTTTACTACTCTGAGGGTTTTCCCCGGTTGCGGGTTGCACCTGATGTGATGGTAATTTTTAATGTCGCACCTGGGGGACGGGATCACTATAAGGTTTGGGAAGAGGGCGAGGTTCCTGCTGTCATTTTTGAGATGACTTCAGCAGGGACGAGAAACCATGACCAGGAATTTAAGAAAACCCTATATGAGCAACTTGGTGTAAAAGAATACTGGCTATTTGATCCCAGAGGTGAATGGGTGCAAGGACAGTTGCAGGGTTATCGGTTGCGGAATAATATATATGAACCCATTACAGATCATCGCAGTGAACCCTTGGGGCTGCGCTTGCAAGTGGAAGGGGAATTAATCGCTTTTTACCGGGAAGATACGGGGGAAAAGCTACTAAATCCCACAGAACAGGCGCAAGCACTCCGGGAAGCACAGCAAAGGGTTGATGCAGAAGCTTTAGCTAGACAGCAAGCAGAACAACAGGTAGAACAGTTGAAAGAACGACTGCGATCGCTCGGTGTCGATCCAGAGGAGAATAGTTAACTGTTGACTATTGACTATTGACTATTGACTAATATTAAATTTCTTGGCGATCGCACTAATAATCTCTTGTTCAACTGGTGTACTCTGTTTGTCAAGTTGGGCGATTTTGCGACATTGGGCTAGTAGGGGGATGGCAAAATCACGGTTTAATTGGTTCAGCAGTTGGTCTAATGGTTGGGGTGATTTAATATTTTCCTTGATGGCTTCTAAGGATGCGGGGCTGAGGTTCGCGGCTTGTAAGTCTGGTAAAATTTGTTCCCAGGTTTTTTCGGGATGGCTGGCGAGGATCATGTGAACGAGTATTTGATCCATGATCGCTTGTTGGGCGATCGCTTTTTCCATATATTTCTCACTCTCGGCTTTGAGGTTTGCCAATGTTTCTGGAGAATCAATCTCAGTTGCATCGTCTAACTTGGCTTCATAAAACCGACAAGCTGCATATCCTAATGAATAACACATTGTGGCATTGGAACTAGCGGCGATCGCTGCACCCGCAAAGGGTATATTTCGCAAAAAAGCTAATCCTGCTGCTTTCAGGAGGTTATTTCCACCCAAGCCTAGACCAAAAATTGTCAACAGTTCCCCTTTCCTGGCGGGGTCTTTTAAGTCCATCCCATACACAGCCGCAATTTCATACAGCATTTCTGTCTGCAATTTCATTGTGGCGGCTACGTCAACTGCCAACAAAGCTGCGGCTACTCCTGGTAAAATACTACTGGCAAACCCTACCCCACCGGATTTCGTAGCTTTATCCACCATGATGCGGTGAGCAATTTGGCTGGGTGATTCTTGGGGATATTGTTGCTTGAGTTTGTTAACTGATGCGGCTACTTTTTCTATATCTACGTTATCACTTGCACCAATTAGCCAGTTAAGATTTAAAACACCTGATACTTTTCTAATTAGCCAATTGTCACCCAAACCATTGATAAATTGACCAGTAATTTGTGTTCCTTGCTCAAATAAATTTTGTGTTTGTTTAACTGTAGCTTGCCCAAATTGAGCAAAAGCATCAAATAAAGAGGGTATATTAATATTTTCTGTTTTTGCTGGTAATTTATCTGACATAGGTTCTCTTCCTGATCAGCGCTTCCTTTTGGTTGTAGCTAATCTGTGAAAGCTTCGACATCTGCCAATTAGGACAGTTCTCTGTACCTCTGGGTTTAATATTTTTACCACAGAGACACAGAGACACAGAGAAGAAATTTACAGATGTTGCTGAGGGATTTTGAGATGAGGTATTTTGGGACTTTTAACTTCTAAGAAGTTATTAAGCTGCATAATTTCGTAGAGGTTGACATCTTCCTCTAGTAAGCAGGCGTGTCCACTATCGGGTAGAATTACTGGTTGGGAATTGGGAATGATATTTGCTAGGCGGGTAATTTCGTTTACCGATGGTAGTAGGCGATCGCTTCCACCTGCTATTAATAATGTTAATTGCGTTAAAGAGCGTAATTGCTCATCTTCAATATCAAATTCTCGCAATAAAGATAAGCGCCATACTACTGTCTCTGCTGGGACATAACGCATGGTTTTTAACAATTCGTGGCGAATATTGTCGGATATTCGTTGCAAAGATGCTAAAAAGGGTAATAATCCTAGTGCGCCTACATCATATAAGCATTCTGGCACTAATTCTACCAGTTGAGACAGCCAATCTAACCAAGGACGCAGTTTAAAGGCGGAAGCGGGATTAATTAAAATCAGACGTTTAAATAATTTTGGTGCTTTTATGGCGACTTTCATCGCCAAGCAACCGCCAAAGGACTCACCACACAAGTAAACTACTCTCTGGGAGCTTTTTTCCAATTCTGTATGAATTAAGTCTAAAACGTTATTTGTTAAGGTATCCCAGCCTGTGAGGTCTTGGCGGGGGATCGCTAAACAACGGACATCAAACCCTCTTTCTAACCCCGCAGTTTGCGATCGCAATAATTGACCAGTCCCATCCATTCCTGGTAAATAGACGAACAACGGATACTCTGGTTGTATGCGTCTCGGAGTCAGGAAACAGGGTTTTAATTCAACTTCTGGCATTTTTAAATTTAGATTTTATCTAACGTTTTTATAAACTTTACTCTATCAACAGAGTATACTTTGTCTAACTGGGACAATCCCAGCATCAAGCTTGGTTCTGAATGCACTGTTAGGGGACAGGTTACAGGTTACAGGTTACAGGTGAGAGGAGAAATATCGGTATCCTGAGTCTTGGCAAAAGTAAATTACGATGCTTATAGTTCAGTTAAAATCATAGCTTGGCGGTATAAATTTTATTTAAAGATACTTTGATTAATGCCACTTAATAATAAGTATTTTTTGAATTATTGATGAGTATCCCAAAAATAAATATATAAATAATCAAATTTGTTCTTTACGTAGATTACATAACAGCTATTCAAAATTCCCCAGTCCCCAGTCCCCTATCACCTCAATAACACCCCTGGTATAATAACTTAGAAATTTCATCATGACAGTGTGTGGTTAGTTCAGCCACAACATTTTTCGCCTGTTTGCCGTGATATTGGTGGTGATGATGGGGTGTAATCCAGTAAGGACGACCGATTAAGATAGCCACCCGATGATAGACTACCAATGGATGCCAACCGTATTGATTAAATAATGGTTCGGAAGGATCAAACAGACTCAACAATTTTAGGGGAAATGCCGCAGTGTTACTTTCTTCTAAGGATGCGATCGCCACTGGTAAAACTGCCAAATCTTGCACCTGAGAACGTAGCGCTAGATGAGCGAAGCCGCGACGAAATTCACCTACCCTATTGGCTGGTGTATATTTTACCATCGGATCAGCCCCCTCTGGAAATACTCCTACCATCTGCTTTGATTGTAGTAGCCTTTGTGACTGGGTAAAAAAGCTTTGCTGGCGGTTTTGATTTTCTTCCAAAGGAAAGCAACCCAATTGTCCTGTAACAAACTCTCGCAATATTGGCACTTGTCCCATATAGTGATGGCAAGCAAAGCGAATTGGGCTTGATAAAGCCGCCATTAACACCAGTGCATCCATAAAACTGCGATGATTGCTCACTATTAACAAACTAGCATCTTGGGGGATGCGATCCTCGTAATAGCGAAAAGTTCTAGTAGAGAGTGCTGTTAGGAATGTCCGAGAAATATCTAAGGAGTTATTTACACTCATATCTGATTAATATGTTTTTTTGGGAAAATATCGCAGCTGATCTTGATTTAATTTTTACATTTCTTTACCAATGTCATGACCGCCTTAAGGTAGAAATGTCTTATTTACAAAAGCCATCAAATTACTCAATTTGCCGGATTTGTATTCTCTGTCACGATAAGCTTCATGAAGCCATTCTCCGAGAATATTAACAGTTGATTTCAGCCTTTCATTCAACATTAGGTGGAATTATAGATATTACGAAATAATTCTTGGGGTAGGAAATTTGCTACTATTAAAGGGTTCTGGGAAAAAATGGGGGTAATGTTATATAATTGCGTCGCTTTGCTAACAGAAGTTAAGATATAAAACGTTTTTATAAGTAAACTTTTTATTTTGCATGACTCTAGTGAATCAAGTAAAAAAGACATTTGCTCTAACCACACCTCTGTATTATGTAAACGATGTTCCTCACATTGGTAGCGCTTACACAACAATAGCAGCAGACGCAGTAGCTCGATTTCAGAAGCTACTAGGGCGTGAGGTACTGCTGATCACAGGTACAGATGAACATGGGCAAAAAATTCAGCGTTCAGCCGAGAGTTTAGGGAAAGCGCCACAAGAGTTTTGTGATAGTGTTGTCCCTAGCTTCATGAGTTTATGGGAATTACTGAATATTCGCTACGATCGCTTTAGTCGCACCTCAGCTGTCCGTCACCACGCCATTGTCAACGAATTTTTCGCGCGGGTATGGGAAGGTGGCGACATCTACCAAGGGCAGCAGAAAGGGTGGTATTGTGTATCTTGTGAAGAGTTTAAGGAAGAACGGGAACTCCTAGAAGGAAATCGTTGCCCTATTCATGTCAATAAGGAAGTGGAATGGCGAGACGAACAAAACTACTTTTTCCGTCTCTCCAAATATCAAACCCAATTAGAGGAGTTTTACCAGTCTCACCCCGACTTTATCCAGCCAGAAAGCCGCCGCAATGAAGTTCTGAGCTTTGTCAGCCAAGGTTTGCAAGACTTTTCGATTTCGCGGGTGAATTTAGATTGGGGTTTTCCCATACCCACCGACCCCAAACATACCATATATGTATGGTTCGATGCCTTGCTGGGTTATGTCACAGCATTATTAGACCCCCAAGATGAACCCACCCTAGAAAATGCACTGGCGAAATGGTGGCCGATGAACTTACACCTCATTGGTAAGGACATATTACGCTTTCATGCGGTATATTGGCCTGCAATGCTGTTATCTGCTGGTTTACCTTTACCTGATCGCGTTTTTGGACATGGCTTTTTAACCAAAGATGGGCAAAAAATGGGCAAAAGTCTGGGTAATACAGTAGATCCCGTAGGTTTAGTTCAGCAGTATGGAAGTGATGCAGTTCGTTATTACTTCCTTAAGGAAATCGAGTTTGGCAAAGATGGCGATTTTAATGAAGTTAGATTCATCAATGTACTAAATGCAGATTTAGCGAATGATTTGGGTAATTTGCTTAACCGCACCTTAAACATGGTGAAAAAATACTGCGCTGATTACGCGCTATCAATTACCAATGAGGATATTCCGGCGGAAAACAGTTTGAAAACACTAGGTTTAAATTTAGGAGAAAAAGTCAAACAAGCTTATGAAGTGTTAGCTTTTAATCAAGCTTGCGAACTTGTACTGTCCTTAGTGCAAGCCAGCAATAAGTTTATTGATGAACAAGCGCCTTGGACATTATATAAACAAGGGCGACAGCAGGAGGTGGAAACGGTACTATACACCGTTTTAGAATCTGTGAGACTCGCAGCTTATCTACTTTCGCCAGTAATTCCCAATATCAGTAGCAGTATTTATCAGCAACTGGGCTTTGGAATTGACTTCAACGCACAAACAGATATTGCTCCTTTTGAGATGCACTCACAATGGGGCTTGCTATCTCATCAACAAAAATTGGGTCAACCCCAACCCATTTTTAAACGCATAGAAGCAACAAAAAAAGTTTAACTGTTTTTAATTTTTGATTAAAGTCAATTCAGTTCATCTTAATTCTTTCTTCCAAAAATTAACGGGGCTGAACCTTATATTAGCCCCGAAACATTAACATAAGCTGATTTTGCCAACCAAAATTGATTAATAAATATCAAAAATAACAAGGATAAAATCGAGGTATGACATCAATGTTGAATAATCTAGAAAATGATTCGATATTTACGCCAGAACAGGTTTTAGAAAATCGCGGACGGGTTGCCATTTTTATTGATGGGTCAAATCTATTCTACGCTGCTTTGCAATTAGGAATTGAAATAGATTACACAAAATTGCTATGTCGTTTGACTGGCGGTTCTCGGTTGTTGCGGGCTTTTTTCTACACTGGTGTAGATAGAACCAATGAGAAGCAACAGGGGTTTTTGTTGTGGATGCGGCGTAACGGTTATCGCGTCATCGCCAAAGACTTGGTACAGTTGCCAGATGGCTCAAAAAAAGCCAACCTAGATGTAGAAATAGCTGTGGATATGATGGCTTTAGTCGATTCTTATGATACTGCTGTTCTGGTCAGTGGTGATGGGGATTTGGCTTATGCTGTTAATTCTGTCAGTTATCGTGGCGTGCGGGTGGAAGTTGTGAGTTTAAGGTCAATGACAAGTGATAGCTTAATTAATGTGAGCGATCGCTACATTGATTTAGAAGCCATCAAAGAAGACATCCAAAAAACCCCGCGCCAAAGCTACCCCTATCGTCCATTATCCGCTATGGGATTTTTGGATGACCCCAGCGACGGACACCTAGAAATCCAAGATTCTTGATTGATTGTTAGGTGACAGGTGACAGGGTACAGGGGACAGTTTGAAAAGCTGTTGACTACATATCATCATTCATCTAGCAACTGCTATATATAAAAGGTAGCAGAAAATCATCAATTTAACTCAACAGGGGGGAATTACCACAACGTCCCCCCACTTTTATTTGTATTGGGTGTCAGTTTTCAGCCCACCAAAACCATGATACTGTGGGCAATTCCCATCTAACCCTACCAAAATCAATAGAAGATTCTATTTTACTTAACTATAAATATGAGATTAAAGAAAATCAAGTGGTATAATCTATTTCTAACTACTCTTTTAATCATCGGCTTAACAGCTTGTGTCGGTAAATTACCTACAAATAATCAACAAAATAATGCTGGTACAGGTAGAAAAGATAGTAATTTAACCTTCTTCGATGTCACCTTAGAACAAGCAGATGAAGTAGGGCGACCCGTTTGGAGAGTTAAAGCCAAACAAGCGCAATATACCAAGGAAAAAGAAATAGGTGAAGCGATAAGTCCCTACGGAGAATTATACCAAGAAGGGCAAATAGTTTACCAAGTTAGAGGGGAAAAAGCCGATATTGTACAAGATGGTAAACAGCTATTTCTCAAAGGAAAAATATTAGCTACCGACCCAAAAAATGGTGTAGTCTTACAAGGTAATGAATTAGAATGGCGACCAAACGAGGGTTTATTAATTGTTCGTAACCAAATTAATGGTACTCATAAACAGCTACAAGCCACCGCACAGGAAGCTAAGGTAAAAACCCGTGAACAAAAGATGGAATTTTCTGGTGGGGTAGTGGCTAACTCTCTTGATCCCCAGATGCAAATGCGGACTGAACATTTAATTTGGCAAATTAAAGAAGAAAAATTAATCGGCGATCGCCCGATGCAATTTGACCGTTACAAAAACAATCAAATCACAGATCGCGGTCGGGGTGACTCGGCGGAAGTTAACTTAAAAACCAAGGTAGCTACAGTTAATCAAAATGCTCAAATCTATTTACTAGACCCACCAGTAGATATAACTGGTAAATTCCTGAACTGGAATATGAACACAGAAACAGTGACAACAAAATCTCCCCTCCGCATATTCCAACGTGTGGAACAATTAACAGTAACTGCCAACCAGGGAGAAATGAAAATACCACAAAAGACAGCATATCTTACAGGTAATGTGAATGCTGTGGGTCAACGTCGTCAAACCCTAAATTCGCAAAAACTGACATGGTATCTTGATCGGCAATTAGTAGAAGCCCAGGGGAATGTGGTATACAAACAAGTTAAACCAGCGCTCACATTTAATGGTGAGACAGCCGTCGGGAATTTGGATACAGAAAATATAGTAGTCACAGGCGGGAATTCTGGCGATCGCGTAGTCACAGAAATTATCCCCGAAGAACCAAGTGCGAGAAATTAGAGTGATGGTCTGCGACCAGAGGCGATCTCATTTAGGTAAAAAATACTAGCGCCTCATTTAAGCTTAAAGGTGTTTCGTCCTTAACTGCCTGCATGGCTCGATAAAGTCCTTCATCTTCAATAGCATCTAATAAACGCTGATATTCCTCAAAGTCTAGGACTACTTTGAGGACTTGACCTTGTTTATCGGTAATTAATTCTTGAACAAATGGATATTCTTCAGCTTTCATAGGTTATGCACAGAATAATTACTTTTTACTATAGGGCGATCGCTATTAAAACGGAGCATTGAAGCTAAAAACGAGAAACGTCAGGGTGGAAACGAGAACGTTTTAGTTTTCAACGAGAAACGTCAGGGTGGAAACGAGAACGTTCAAGATTTGAACTTGAACAATGTTGTTAATTTCTTCAATGATTGCCTTCTACACCACATTTATCATGAGTTTTCTGGCAGGCGATCGCCTCTTCACCAAAAACCCCATCCCCTCATTTCCTCCACTCCCTACTCCCTATTCGCACATACTCTTGGTGCATTAGGATGACTAATCAAATAACCCTTCAGCCAACTGCAACCCTGCGCCAGTAAATTATCCAGATCCAAATTCCACAGTTTGATGGTCTTGTCACCACTGGCGGATGCTAATGTTTTGCCATCGGGGCTGAACACCACACTCCAGACCAATTCGCTATGACCTTCTAGAGTGGAGATGAGTTTACCAGTGTCCCGATTCCACAGTTTGATGGTCTTGTCACCACTGGCGGATGCCAATGTTTTACCATCGGGGCTGAACACTACACTCCAGACCCTATCGCTATGACCTTCTTTCGCGTAGCGTTCCGAAGGAAGGGTGGAGATGAGTTTACCTGTCTGCCGATTCCACAGTTTGATCGTCTGGTCACGACTGGCGGATGCCAATGTTTTGCCATCGGGGCTGAACACCACACTAATGACCGATTCGCTATGACCTTCTAGGCGATTTATTTCCCGAATATTAAGTAGAATACTCTGCAAACTAAACAAAGGACTATAAGCCGGATAATCTGCTAAAGATTTTTTATCCTTGACTAAAGTTTTGAGTTTTTCCCCACTCTGCACTGCTAACAGCAATCCCTCAATAAATGCTCCGGCTCATCCTGTCCCTCCCAATTCTCAATAATCCGCCTCCGCACAACCTCCTCAATTTGGGATTCTAGATTTTGGATTTTGGATTCTCCCCCATCTCCCCCATCTCCATCACTCGTTGTCTTCAATTTTGAATTTTGAATTTTGAATTTTGAATTGATTCCTCCCCAATCCCCAAACTACAAACCTTCTGCGTCAAAAACGGCTGTCCCCCCGTCCAAGCCAACACCGCCGCCATAACCTCTTGAGGATTTCCCACCACAGCCAAACCCCGCGCCAGAGGTTCCGCCTCATCGAGTTGAAAACCCGTTAAATCGATCGCTCGCCCAATATTAAAAGGTGTGCGGCGTTTATCTTGAATCAAATCTGAAGGAGTAGACACCCCAATCAAAGCAAATGTAATCCGCTCATACTCAGGATTATCCGCCCGTCGGTTATAACAATCCCGAATCACGGCAAAAAAGTCATCCAGATTAAAACCAAGACTGAGAACACTATCAATTTCATCAATAAAAATGACAATTTTCTCACTCATTCTTGACAATAAAACCTGTTCAATAAACTTACTCAAACGCTGCACTGGCGAAAGTAAATTGTTTTCATACCACCAAGTTTCCAAATCAAAATCACTATATAAATCAAAATCTCCCACCAAAATATCAATCACCCCGGCATACCATTGTTCAGGGGTAATATCAGCCGTCCCAATCGCTGTAATATCCACAGCCGCACAGGCAAACCCCTCTTCTTGCAACCGCCGCATCACCTGCACCCGCAAGCTAGATTTACCCATTTGCCGCGAATTGAGAACATAACAAAATTCGCCAGCCGTCAAGCCTGCATACAAATCATCATCAGCTTTTCGTTTTACATAAGTCGGCGCATCTGCGGGAAGACTACCCCCGACTTGATATTGATATTTAGTCATATTGGGGACTGGGGAGGAATCAATTCAAAATTCAAAATTCAAAATTAAAGAGAACGAGATTTTTGAAATATACGTAGGGTGGGCATTGCCCACCAAAGATATAATACGGTGGGCAATGCCCACTCTACAAATACTTAGAAACCATTTATAAAGTAAATCTTAAATAGGGTGTGTTACGGCTATGAAAAAATTTGAGACTTAGAGGTTGTTTGAAAAGTATTAAGTAGTTAGACATAATTAAATATAAAATAGGCTTTTGTTTGTAGTAAGCGATTTATCGCTCTCTTACAAGGTTCTGAAGGGCTAAAGCCCTTACTACGAACTTATATTTTATTAAGTCCTTCTACTTATTGCTGACATTAAAATCATAAAGACTTAACCCCCCTGCCCCCTTCCCTTGTAGGGAATGGGGGTTTTAAAGCCTCTCTCCTTTTAGGGGAGAGGTTTGGAGAGGGGTCATCATTGTACTTTTTGACTAATTAGATTAGCTAGGTGTTTTAAAACTTTCACAACAGTATGCAAATCATCACCACGATTTAGTGACAGTGTGTAAGATAATGAATATTTTGGTGTATCTTGCTGCATCAGTTTAATAAATTGAAATTCTCGACCGTTGGTTACAAAACCATATTGAGGTTTTGCATTGTCGGGTCTTGCTAGCATATAAGCTAATACTTGAGGAATCGCTACTTCTAAAGAATATTGCGCTCTTTTAGCTTCAATCACAAGCACCCAAAATGGAGGGTGAAAAACTAAAATGTCGATGCGTCCTCTAATGACTGTGCCTTCATCTTCTGAAGAAATTTCTACTTCTTGTGCTGAAGCAATGTAAAAAGGTGGTTGATAAAAACCTGCTAAACGTAATAGGGGAGATAGCACCACCATCTTGACTACGGGTTCCAAAACCGGATAAAGCGATAAATGTAAATATTCTGCTTTTACTTGGTTAAGGGATTGCTTTTCTAACTCACTTAACTCAGGTAAATTTTGTTCCCACTCCGAAAAAAAGCCTTCATCGTCTGCAATTTGTAATCCAAATTGCTCAATTAGTCCAGCTAGAGTGACATCTTTTCCCTGAATAATTTGCACCATTTGCCTCTACCTTTTAGCTATAATTATTTCTCTTGTTATTACCCATAGTAGTAGCGTGTCTAGGCTAAAATGTGGCAATATATTGGAAATAAATTGAACGCAGATGTTGGCGCAGCCTTACCGCAGGGTACGCAGATGAACGCAGATGATTAAGATGTTAGATTGTTGGCTAATGTACAAGTTTAGTCTAGACACGCCAGTAGGCATTGGCCTCCAAAACCATCATATTGTGCATTACCCCAGTCCCCAGTCCCCAGTCCCCAGTCCTTCATACCTTCAAGCGATCGCCAAAATATTGCCGATACAATTTACACAATGGCATAACTTTATTCCCCTGAAATTTCACTATCCCCATACTGCGGAGTTTAAACGCTTCTACCGTTCCCACATCCACGGGATCTTCCGCTTTCACTACTTTTTTAATAGCCGCCAACAATTCAGGATCAGCTTGTAAATTCAACAAATGGCGGCGCAAGTGGTCGCTATAACAACCTGCTTCCGTGGGTGCAACTTGTTCTAACTCTTCTAACGTCATCCTCCCCCTTGCAATGTTATACAATGCCACCCTGAGCAAGTAAGGATGTCCATCCAACCACAGCATCAACTTTTCTATCTGGGAGTTCGACCAATTCAACCCATGACGCTGCACTAAATCTTTTACCTGGCTTTGGTTCAACTCTGGTAATTCCACAGGTAAACCCACATTAAAGGGGGACTGATTAATATTTAAAGGAATGTACACTTCCTTAGAATGAACTATCACCAGCCTGAGTTTTTGCCAAATTGGGTCATTTTTCGCCCGTTCATGCCAAGCACGCAATAACCCAAAAAAATCACTGGCAATTGTTGGGTGTTTAAAGATTTCATCCACCTCATCTAAACCTAAAACAATTGGCGTATCAATTTGCTTTAATAAATATTTTTGGAAGTAATTACTAGCTTTGCTTTTACTTCCCAAAATTCCTTTCCAGTAATCTTCTAGCTGATTTGGCAAATTCAAATTATCGTTAATACTGCCGCAGAACCACTGCAAAAATAGATCCAAACTACCTAAAAATTCTGCATGCGCTTCCTCAAAATTCAAATAAGCAGTGCGATAATTTTGTTGCTGTGCATGATGCAAAATTCTTGACATTAATGAGCTTTTACCCATCTGCCGGGGAGCTTTGATGCGAATTAACGCTCCGGCTGTGAGAGTTGCTTCAAAACAGTCGCTTTCAATTGGCGGACGGTTAACATATAAAGCTGAATTTAGGGAAACTTGCCCTTCGGGATTTTCTAAAGATAAGGGCTGAATTGCCTGGGTTAGCTTATTGTTAATTCTTCTAGTTTTCAGCACAGGAATTGCCGACTCTGGTATGCTTTGTAAGTCGAGTGCATTACAGCCAAACTCGTAAGCATCCTCGTATGACCGATTAGCGCCTAGTGCATCATAAAATGCGATCGCAAATTCTCTAGCTGCTACATCCCCAATTTCGTCATTCATCTCCACAACACAATCAATATGTTGATGAATTTCCTCTGCTTGTACCTCACTGTAGCAGGAATTTAAAAATACACATTGAATTGAGTTTTTACACAACTCAAATAGCTTGGCTAGTGCTTTTGTATTCACTAGCTGACCTTTCCCAGCTTCATCTTCTAAAACTAAACCTGCCTTACCTGCACCATGCCCAGAAAAATGGACAATTTCAGGCGCATTATCTAACAGCGCCCGCCGTAAATCTTGAGTACGCACCGCCCATTTAGAAATCACTCGAAACTGATCTCGGTTTCTAGCACGTTCTAAACCCGCTTCAATGTCCCGTACTTCTTGATCTAAACGCAGAGGTTCACAGTCAATGGGATGAGCTGACAAAATCAGAATGGTTTTCACTGGGCTAAAAATTAAGAAGATGCACGTAGATTACTTAGATGTAGTCTACAACAGCCAGCAACCGAAAAAATACTGTCAGCAGAAGGCAGGAGGCAGGAGGGAGGGGAAAATAACTCTGGACTATGGACTATGGACTATGGACTAATGACTAACCCCCATAAACAATTTCACTACGCTTAGTATTACCCAGGTCGGGTAAAGAATTCGGTGAATGGGGAGTGAGGGCTGTAGGTGTATTGGGAGCAATTTGTAACAACTGTACAAGACGTTGTATAAGTTTGTCTTGTTGTTGACGGAAAGCGCCAATTTGAGGGCCACGGTTGATGATAGCAAACCAAACCAAACCGCGATCGCGTGTCGGGAAAACACCAGCTAAAGCACTCACATCGCGCAATGTGCCAGTTTTCATCACAGTCGCTAAGGGTAAATGCCGAAAGTGCATTGTTCCTCTATGGTCAAACCCAGACATGGGGAACAAGTCAGCCAAGTTGAGTTGATGGGCGGCGGCTTCTTGTTGCAAAGCCATCAACATCGCACAAACCGCCCTGGGAGAAATCCGATTTTCCGGGCCAAGTCCAGAACCATTGATTAACTGAATTTCTGAATGTGGGACTCGCGCTAATTTGGCAGCTTTGTCTTGCACTACCAAGTGTCCACCTATATCATCTGCCAACATTTGGGCGATTTCATTATTGCTGTAAACGTTCATTTCCTTGATGATCTGCTTCAAGGGTATAGAACGATGCCGGATCAACAGAGTTTGTTTAGCGATGGGTTGGGCTGAGTATTTAATTGTACCATTAATAGCTACTTGGGGCTTGGCTGTTCCCTTTGGCATAATGGAATGAATATAAATTGGCGGACGAGTCCAAATTTTAGAATTTAATGCTTGTTTAACCATTTGCCCAGCTAATTGGGGATGGCGTTGGAAATTCATGGCAAAGTTGCCTGTAATGACCAGATTTCCCTTAACTTGCTTAATCCCCATTTTATTGAGTGTATTACCTAGAGCGATCGCCTCTTCCCAAACAAACATCGGATCGCCGTCGCCATTAATAATTAAATCACCTTGTACTACACCATTAACCACTGAACCATTAGTCGCCACAGTAGTTTCAAATTGATAATCTGGCCCCAGAGTAGTAAAAGCTGCCAGTGAAGTCGCAATTTTCGTCAGAGAAGCCGCCGGCAGAGGCGTAGTCCCTTGATGATTAGCCATTAGCATCGGCCCCGACTGTAACCAAACGCCTTGGCTTTCCCCCAGATTCTGGGCTATTAATTTGGTTGTGATTAATCCTTGGAGATATTCCTTAACTGTATTAACTCCTGCTGGATTGGGGTCATTTGCAATAACCAAGCCAGGGCTACTTTGCCAAGTTACCACATCTAAAGCATCTGTCGGTTTGATTTTTACCCCAGCCATTTCCAGCCAGATAGAAACTAAACCCGAACTCAACAATTCCAGCATGACTCACTCCCCAGTTACACTTTAATATATTGTTTCCTGTGCTAATATACGCCCTTCCTGCTGATTATCAGCATGGAGTAATCATAACTGGTGTTTTTCTCATTGGGGAGTAGGAAATTGTTTACTGGGGACTAGGGACTGGGGACTGGGGACTGGGGAGTAGGGGGAGATGGGGGAGATGAGGGAGTAGGGGGAGATCAGGGAGAAATAGAGACTATGGACTTTTGACCAATTACCAATTACCAATTACCAATTACCAATTACCAATTACCAATTACCAATTACCAATTACCAATTACCAATGACTACTTCCTCTCTGGATGTACCTGTTCTTTGGTCGAACTAACACCCATTTGATTAATCACGCCAATCATTTGATATAAGCGTCCCAAGTCCCGTTGATTGAAGTACAGAACTAGGCGGGGTAAATCAATCGTTTCATCTTGGCTTTCTTGAGGTAAGGATTGACTTTTTTCAATCTTGCCTTTCACCAGAATGTTGCTGAATTGACTATTCAGTTGGTCAACCTCAGCATCTGATAATTTTTGAGTTAAGCGAATTACTAACTTATCGCCTACGTAACGACAGGAGTGATACACCTGATAAAAGCGGGTAATGGCATTGCAGGCTACTTCTAGGTTATCAGTGACTGTGTACAGGTTGGGGTCTTCAGGACTGACTAGCCCGGTTTTTACCAGATGCTGGTTAATATATTCACTCCAAGCCTGCCAATAATCACCGCCTGGATGGTCAATTAACACCACTGGTACAGGGCCAAATTTCCCGGTTTGACTCAAGGTCATGCACTCAAACGCCTCGTCTTGAGTGCCAAACCCACCAGGAAATAAAGCTATCGCATCGCTTTCTTTGAGGAGGAACAGCTTCCGAGTAAAGAAATATTTAAAGTGAATTAGCTTAGGATCACCTTCAATTACTGGGTTCGCCTGCTGTTCAAACGGTAGTTGAATGTTTAAGCCAAAGGAATTTTCTCGCCCTGCACCTTCGTGACCAGCCTGCATGATACCACCGCCACCCCCTGTCATGACCATAAATCCTAGCTTGGTCACAGCACGGCCAAATTCTGCCGCCATTTGATACTCTGGGGTTGTTGGTGATAGACGCGCCGAACCGAAGATAGTTACTTTGCGGACGTGTCGGTAATCATAAAACAATTTAAAGCCTTGTTCCATGTCTGCTAAGGCAGCAGACAATATTTTCCAATCGAGACGTTCAATATCACTATCAGCTAGGCGGATGATGGTTGCCAAAGCATTATAAATGAGTTGCCGATTCTTTAAGGTCGGTAAGCGATCGATTAATTCCGCAATATCGGCTTGGAGAGACTCGAATGTGTCGAAAGACGCAGATGAGGTCATGAGAACTGCCACCACAATGGCATTACATTTTACCTAATTTTTGTGTCCAATTTATCAACTGCTTGGCAAGTTACGAAAAATTGAGCAGATAACTATAAAAACAAATTTTTCTTAACTCTATCTAAAGATAGTTCACTTTTTTCGATGAGCATGATTTTATTTCTTAGTTATGCTATTTGCTTATACAGTCTATCATGAGGATTTTATCATCTATAATTTAAGCTATTTTTTACAAAATATTATATTTTTATAAAAAATATATCTTTATATTATTTCTAGTTTTTCGCTTCCTGAATATCCATTACCAAACTCTACAAATAATTTTATAAACTAGGCAATATTTCTATGTATGCTGATATCTAAAGGCAGCATTTCCAAAATATAGCTTAGGAGTAATTTTGCAGGAGGAATATTTTGTCAGTTGACGGGGGCGTGTAAGTACATTATTCTCTGATAGAAAATTTTACGAGGCGCAGATTCTAGCGCCTCATAAAGAAGTAAATGAATATTTACTTAACCCTATTGACAATAGATTCCTCAACAACAGTTGACAACTGATTGATTGTCAAACGTATTTTTCCACAGTCTGAGATAATGTGGTTTTAGGCACTGCGCCGACTACCATATCGACTTTTTGCCCACCTTTAAAAATCATCAGAGTGGGAATACTGCGGATGCCATACTGACTTGCAACTTGGGGATTCTCATCAGTGTTGACTTTCACTACTTTGATTTTACCTTCGTACTGTTGAGCTATTTCATCGACAACAGGAGCGACCATTCTGCAAGGGCCACACCAAGGGGCCCAAAAATCGACCAGAACTGGTACATCGCTGTCGATTACTTCTTGCTTAAAAGTAGAATCTGTAACTTGTGCGGCTGCTGACATGCCTAAAAACCTTTGCCAATTATATTTCTGACTTTCGTGAAAATTCTACCATAGCAAAAACAACTGCCTAAAAGACAAAGGATGTACATTTGCAAAGAAGCTGAAGAATTTATGTACATATAAGGAACCGCCCGAACAGTAGTCCGGGCGGAGTGTGGTGTGAGGAGTGAACGGAAACATGCGTCTCCGCTATATCTATTGTAGGCGACATATGGGATTTTTCCAGTGGATGTGAAAAACTCTGGAAAAAATTTCTGAATAATTTAAAGTTGGCAGTTGACAGTTGACAGTTGACAGCGCTGCACTGAAGCTCACGGAAGTGTTGACAGTTGACAGTTGTTTTGTGCCAATCTCATACTCATGTCTTTGGGAGCTAGCTTTACATATCGCCAGCTACTGACTAACTGACTTTTCACGTCATGTGGAAAAGTTAACGCTCCTACCTAACCCTCCAGCCCCCTACAAGGGAAGGGGGAGCAATTAAAGCCTCTGGACTTGTAGGGGAGCCAGTTGCGTGGGCGGTGAGTCCAGTGCTGCGGGAGGGTTTCCCTCTCTCCGTTCGCGGAGCGTGTCGTAGACAGACGCTTACGCGAACCGCAGGCAACTGGCGAACCCGAAGGGGTTTCCCGACTTGAGCAAACTGGCGTGAGAGGAATGGAAGTGGGGTTTTTCAGCCCGTGAAAAGTCAGACTGACTACTAGCTACTGACAACTGACAAAAAGCTGTTTATTTACCCATGCCTAATTGTTGAGCTTTCTGATATACTTTGCCTTCAGTTAACAATGAGGGAGCAATCACCACTTCAACTTGCTGCATTTCTTTAATATCTTTGGCTCCCAGTGTACCCATGCTAGTTTTTAACGCTCCTAAGAGGTTATGAGTACCGTCATCTAGCCCGGCTGGCCCTGTTAAGATTTGTTCGAGAGTACCTGTAGTCCCGACACGAATGCGGGTTCCACGGGGTAATACTGGGCTGGGTGTGGCCATACCCCAATGGTAGCCTCTTCCTGGGGCCTGGGCGGCTCTAGCGAAGGGGGAACCAATCATTACGCCGTCAGCACCACAAGCGATACATTTACAGATGTCGCCACCTGTGATTAAACCACCATCAGCGATAACGGGGACGTATTTCCCAGTTTCTTGATAATAATCATCGCGTGCGGCGGCACAGTCTGCGATCGCCGTTGCTTGGGGTACGCCTACACCCAACACCCCGCGAGAAGTACAAGCCGCACCAGGGCCAATTCCCACTAATACGGCGGCTGCGCCTGCTTTCATCAAGTTTAAGGTGACATCGTAAGTCACACAGTTACCCAACACCACCGGGATGGGCATAGAACGGCAAAATTCAGCCAAATCTAGCGGCGTTACTGACTCTGGTGACAGGTGGGCGGTAGAAACTACTGTAGCTTGGATGAAGAATAAATCAGCCCCAGCTTGGGCTACTACCTCACCGTATCTACTTGCGCCTAGAGGCGTGGCACTAACAGCCGCAATTCCACCTTGTTCTTTAATTTCTTGGATACGCTTGGTGATTAATTCAGGCTTGATGGGTTCAGCATATAGTTCCTGCATCAAGGAGACAAATTCATCCTTCCCTACTGACGCAATCCGATCTAAGATCGGTTCTGGGTCAGCATAGCGAGTTTGAATGCCTTCCAAGTTGAGAACGCCTAATGCACCTAGCTGTGATAACCGCACAGCCATCTTCACATCAACAACGCCATCCATCGCACTGGCGATAATGGGGATTTCGCGTTCAATGTTGCCAATTTTCCACCGAGTATCGGCTAAACTCGGATCGAGTGTTCTGTTACCGGGGACTAAAGCAATTTCATCAATGCCGTAGGCTCTACGAGCTGTCTTCCCCCGCCCAAGTTGAATTTCCACGCTGTTAAATTTTCTCAAATCTGTTCTTGCTAGGGTATCAAATTGTGAGACAATTTGCAGCGTTTTTTTTAATGTAGGTATTGGGGACTGGGGAGCCAGTCGCGTGCGGAGGTTCCCTCCGTTGAGCGAACTGGCGTGACTGGGGACTGGGGATAGTATTTTTAGGCCGATGCACTCTGACTTTTCACGGAATCTGAAAGACCTCTCTCCTACAAGTCCAGAGGCTTTGATTTCTCCCCCTTCCCTTGAAGGGAAGGGGGCTGGGGGGTTAGGTCTGCTGTTAACTTTTCCACATATAGCAGTAGCCACATAGGTTAGGACATTGAAGAATCACAAAATCTTTATAGTAAGCAGGTTTTAAACCTGTCAAGAGTCCCCTATCACCTGTCCCCTGCTATAACGTGAAAAGTCAGGATGCACTGCCCACCAATCAATGTTTTGCAAAGCCGAACTGCTACCCATTACCCATATGGATATATCCAGATGCGCTTGTAAATATTTATATCTAAAATAACGTTATACTTTTCCTGCTTTTGAGTTATCTGTTGTACTGTCAGTCAATCCTCCAGAAGTATGAATATTGAATAATAAAGTTTCCTAATTGATGTAAAAGGTGTTTCGCCACGACGCTCCAGTTACGCTACGCGAACGCTCGATTACCGCGCAGTCGTTCGCGGAGCGTCTGTCTACGACACGCTATCGCGTTCGCGTAGCGTCCCGTAGTGAACGCAGAGAACCACATTTCCTCCCCTCCCTACTCCCTAGCTTGAGCATCGACGATCGCTTTTTGGCAGTCTGCGATCGCCGCCCTTTGGCGTATGGCTTGGGCTAAGGCTTGATAACTCACCCAGTTGTCTTGGATGAGAGTTTTTGCTTGGAGAATGTGAAACCGTTGTTTTTGCTGACAAACTGACTCAGAAAAACCCAAAATTTTGAAAATATTTGCTAGTTTTCTTCTATCGTCAGTTCCACCTTCAACATCTTCAAAAACTAAAGTCTCCGCAGCAATTCCTGCCATCAAAATAGTACAGTAGCGCTCCAATGTCTGATTGCTGATTTTACCCTGTTCTAATTGAGCGGCTAATTCGCCATCCTCAAAGGAAATATTACCTTGGCCAGCTTGACCTTTTCGCCAAGCTTCCCAAGCGCTGAGAGTGTAACCTGTAACGGGAATACCCAACAAGTGAGCTACCAAAAAGTGTCCGGCTTCGTGGTGAATAATGCGATCGCGGTATTGTGGTGAAAACCCTGATACCCAATCCAAAAAGATAGTACCACCCTTACCTTGCAAGCTAAAACTATCAAAAGTTGCTATGCCCAGAATTGTGAAGGTAGCGATCGCCGGAATTGTTGGTGATAAATTAATTAACGGCCCCAAAAGAGCCGATAAAGTCATCAGAAAAACAGCTATTGCCGCTAGATTTAAGGCAGTTTGATTCATAATTGTTAGTTATTAGTCATTAGTCATTAGTCTCCCCCACTTCTTGTTCCCCTCCAGGGAGGGGTAGGGGTGGGTTACTTCCTCATCTCCCTACCTTAATTATTAATCAATACGCCCGACCCTCTCAACCTGCCTAATGCTAGAAATTGATCAGCAGATGGAAATGGGCAAATAATGATGAATTCACAAATACAGTCACAAAATAATCCTCAAGATTGGTCTTGGCCGTTCTGGCCGGCTTTACCGCTTTATCCTTACGGCAGAAGGCGCACAGTTTGCCGGGAGATAGTTAAAGATACTATCTGGACATTCGACCAAGTTCAAGGCATTCTGTATACAGTAGTACCGATTAGGATGTCAGTAATTAGGCTGAATGCGGGTGGTTTACTAGTTTATGCACCGGTTGCACCAACTAAGGAATGTGTGCGACTAGTAAATGAGTTAGTCGCCAAGTACGGCGAAGTTAAGTATATAATTCTCCCTACCAGTTCTGGACTTGAGCATAAAATATTCGTCGGCCCCTTCGCCAGAAAGTTTCCTCAAGCACAGGTATTTGTTGCCCCTCATCAGTGGAGTTTTCCGTTTAACTTGCCCTTAAGTTGGCTGGGTTTTCCCCAAAAACGTACTCAAACTTTACCAGAAGATTCCCGTCAAACTCCGTTTGCTGATGAGTTTGATTATGCAGTGTTAGATATTAATTTAGGGCGGGGTGCTTTTGTTGAGGTAGCATTTTTACACAGGCGATCGCATACTCTATTGGTGACTGATTCTGTGCTATCCGTATCAGCCCAACCACCGACTATCCTCCAACTAGAACCTTATCCCCTATTATTTCACGCCAGGGACAACGCCTCCCAAGCTATTGAAGATACCCCAGCTAACCGTCGCCAAGGATGGCAACGTATTGCCCTATTTGCCCTTTACTTTCGTCCCAGCGCCATAGAATTATCTGGGTTTGTCCAGATGTGGCGCGAAGCCCTCAAAGCCCCAGATCATTCACCAAAAGCATACTTTGGTTTTTTCCCCTTTCGCTGGCGAGAAAATTGGCAACAATCATTTACTGCCTTATCCGCCAATGGACGACCCTTTGTCGCCCCCATTTTACAAATATTAATTCTGCCCCAAGCCCCAACACAAGTCCGCAACTGGGCTGATACGGTAGCGAAATGGGATTTTCAACAGATTATCGCCTGTCACTTTGATGCACCATTTGCCGCTAGTCCCGAACAATTCCGCCAAGCCTTCAACTTTTTAGATGAGAATGCTAACAACAATCATCAAACGCTGTTAGCAGAAGATTTAAAATTTATTCAAGAACTGGAAGCAGATTTACCAAAAAACTGGGTCTAAAGCCCCGTCCTTCTTGGACGGCTTTGATTATGGTAGAATATTTGCGTAGGAGTTTTCCACATAAAATGATTGTTTTAGAGTTTAAAGCTAAAGGGAAAACAACTCAATATGCAGCCATTGATGAGGCGATGAGAACCTGTCAATTCGTTCGCAACAAAGCTATTCGTTTTTGGATGGATAACCGAGGTGTAGGGCAGAAAGACTTATATCGTCTTAGCAAGGTTCTCAGACATGAGTTTTCTTTTGTGAAAGCTTTGAA
>NZ_JACJSG010000065.1 GCF_014697625.1 Anabaena azotica FACHB-119
AACATGGAGGCATGGCTGCGGGGGTGGTTTCTTTCATGAGCTTTTTTTAACGTGAAACCTATGCTAGTTAAACATTATACCCCTTTTTGCTCTCTAGTTTTGTTTAAGTCCCGTTAGTAGTGACAAGTTATTTCTCCTGATAATGAGTAATTTGTAGTTAATGCACAAATTACCCATTATTTGCTTATTTAAACTTAAACCTCCACTAATTGCTTACCTTTTGTTTCCATTGGTGCAGAAAGTGCTGCTTCCAAATCAGCACGCCCCAATCTTTCTTCTAAAATATTCATGACTTCCCGCCCGAAGTCGTTGGGGTTTTGTCGCCAAGCTTGTAAGCAGACTTCACCAAAGAAAGAACCAAGGGGTTCCGGGTTCCATAGGAGTTTCTTAGCTGTCCAAGGCATCAAACTCATGGGATTGTAACCTGGTTTGAGGATACCTTCTTTCAAAGCATACTCTTCTAAATGAGTATGCGGTTGTAACCCAATAAAGAAAATCGCTGGTTCGACTTTATCAGCACCGAAGATTTTTTCCAGTTCGCGGTGGTAGGCGATAGTTTGGCGGATGGTTTCAGGACGTTCATCAATAACGTTAAAGGAGTAATTGACAGAAACCAAATCATTAAAACCAGCAGCTTTTAAATCACGGCAGTTTTGCAACACAGTCCGCAAGTTGTAACCCATCCGCATTTTGCGAACAAGTTCTTGAGAACCGCTAGTAATGCCAATCTCAAAATAGTTCATCCCGGTTTTCGCCATCAACTCACACAATTCTGGTGTGAGGTTGTCGGCTCTAATGTATGCTGCCCAGTGAATATCTGTCATGCCAGAATCGACAATTTTCTGTAACAATTCGACAGCATCATCCATAAATTTCTTTGCGGGAATGAATTGGGCATCGGTAAACCAGAAGTTGCGAATGCCACGATTATATAACTGCCGCATTTCCGCTATGACTTCATCGGCTGGGTTAATGCGTACCTGCTTACCTTCCACAACGGTGTACACGCAGTAACAGCAGTTGTGCGGACAACCGCGCTTGGTTTGCACACCGATGTAAAAGTCTTGATCTTGTAGATAATAGTTAAACTCCGGCCAGATAGTTTCGATATAGTCGTAGTTACAGGCAGTTTTTTCCAGTGGCGTAGGTTGTTCGTGAATTAGGCGGTGACGTGGTTTCGCTTCTCCCACCACATAACAACGCTCATCCCGGAACTCTTTACCGCTTAAGAACTTTTCTAATAGGGTTTCGCCTTCACCAACGGAAATAATTGTACCTTTAGGCAAACTTTTACCCAGTTGTTCGTAAAAGACGCTGACAGCACCGCCACCCACAACCGCACGAGCATCAGCATGATATTTAGCGGCACGCTTTAAGCCACGTTTAATCAGTCCCAAGTTACGCCATAACTCTACATAGTAAGCTATGAAGATGCGTAAACCACCCAAAGCACCACGCAATTTAATTAGCGGATTCTTCGCATAGTAAAATTCAAAGGCATTTTGCAGGGGATTTCCACCACGTCCACCAACAGGGGCATAAATTTGAATATCCCGCCAAGAAAATACTAACAATGTGGGTTGAAATTCGTCTATACAACGATCTAAAGCAGAGGCGTAATCTAAAGGTGGCACTGTTCCTAAATCGAAAATGCGTTGTTCGATATGAGGAAAAATCTTATGGACATGATCGCTCAGGTAAACAACCCCAATGGGAAAGATAGGGTTACAAGGAAGGCGAACGTAAAGGATGCGATTTTCCATCATGGGTGTTTTAACTTCCATCTTGCCTTATACCGGGGAAATTCAAAGAAACAATCAATATGCCAAGTCTGAGTTAGTGAGAAGTCTTTATGACAAGCTTGCTTGACATTTAAGCAGATTCTTGATAGAGGCAGTAACTTGGCAGCAACGTCATATAGATTGGGTTTATGAAGAAAAAATTCATATATCTTTACCATAACATTGAGTTCATTCCTTAAGCGATGATCCCTGCTGGCAAGTTCCGCAATCAAGAAAATCAAAAATTTTCCGGCAATGGTTAGCAATTGAGTCATTGCTATCTTTGATCCCTACCTTAAGGCAGAGATTCTTAATTTATTAGCGAAAAAATTAAAAAAAATTATCTATTACTGTATAATTATAAAAAATGCAATTTTTTGTATAAAAATTTGATAACTTGAACATAACTTTAGATAGAAATAACGTAGAAATTTTCAGTTGGTAGTCGGAGTTACAGCAGATGGGGATCAGCAAGTGTTAAGTTTGCAAGTGTAATGTAAAATTGTGGCAACCAGCTCCTCAGCAGTTATGGCTCAAATACTAGACCCTCTACCACCTGAGCAATCAGGAAAAGTTCTCTGCTGCTACGTTAATGCCACGAGCAAAATCCAGGTCGCTCGCATCACCAATATTCCTAATTGGTACTTTGAAAGGGTGGTATTTCCTGGACAACGCCTCGTGTTTGAAGCTCCTGTAGAAGCTCACATGGAAATTCATACAGGTATGATGGCGAGTGCAATTATATCTGACACCATTCCGTGCGATCGCTTGGTCATGGACGACCCTAGCAGCAATGAATTTAATACAGATTCTGTAAACACAGACCCTATTAGTACAAAATCAATTGTGCAAACAAATAATACAAAACCTTTAACAGTTGCTGGTTTAGCATCCGTTGAATAAAAAAATAATGTTCCCAAAATTAAAGGTTGCTGGAGTCAGCAACCTTTTTGTTTTTTTGGTCATTAGTCATTAGTCCATAGTCCATAGTCAACAGTCCATTGAAGGAGCATAGCCTTCTCCCCTTCCCCCTACGGACTATTTGCGTCAAACAAGACTTACGCAACTGGCACTTGGGGTAGGGTGCGTCAGATGTGAAAAATCCTCTAATATCATGTCCGCCTAATTAGTTGTAATTCGGTGCATCTGTGCAAAAAGGTGAAAACTCTTTCTCCCCCTACCCCCTGCCCCCTTGCAGTTTTAATGATAAGTCTTTTACCGGACAAGATATAATTTGTACGAAATTATTGGGGCTGACGCACCCTACAGTTAATTTGATTATGACACTTGCGTAAGTCCTATCAAACTTAAGGTGAAATGGTATGAGTCGTGATCCCATAGCAACCCCTGACATTTATTTTGATATTTCCGATTCAAATCATAAGTTTTACTGATATTTATGACTTTATTGTAGTTCAAGTATAAATAAAACTTATTTTTATCAGGTAACTAAATTTCATTACTAATCGTGGTGAATTTCCAGTTATATACTTGACTTTTTCTCGTAGTATCAGAAGTGAGCTAATTTTAAATCTGCGGCTAATCACCTACGAGTAGCCGTGTAGACTCGCTTTAGGATAACTTATACTGCCGTTCACACAAGAGAGGATTACGAAAATGGCAACTTACAAGGTTACATTGATCAACGAAGCTGAAGGAACTAAGAATGAAATCGAAGTTCCCGATGATGAATATATTCTAGACGCTGCTGAAGAACAAGGTTATGATCTGCCCTATTCCTGTCGTGCAGGTGCTTGCTCTACCTGCGCTGGTAAATTAGTGTCTGGTACTGTTGACCAATCTGACCAATCATTCTTAGACGACGATCAAATCGAAGCTGGATACGTCCTGACCTGTGTTGCTTACCCAACTTCTGATGTAGTCATCCAAACCCACAAAGAAGAAGAACTCTACTAAGAGTCAACATAGTGGAAAAATAAAAGCTAGAGACTGGGGATTAAACACTAGTTTCTAGCTTTTTTGTTTATCAGTTGTCAGTTGACAGTTGACAGTTGACAGTTGTCAGTTATCAGTTATCAGTTGTTATTCTCCCCTGCTCCTCTGCTCCTCTGCTCCCCTGCTCCTCTGCTCCCCTGCTCCCTCATCTCCCTCATCTCCCCCCAGGGTGGTTTCATACAGAAAAAGAAAAATTTATAAGTTCTGATTTCTAGTGTTGTAGCAGAGATTTTGCCCCCTCTCCAAACCTCTCACGCCAGTTTGCTCAAGTCGGGAAACCCGCCCACGCAACTGGCTCCCCGACGGGGGGAGAGGCTTTGAAACACAATAATCTTTTTTCTCTGATTGTATGAAACTACCCTGCCCACTCCCTCATCTCCCCCCACTCCTGTCACCTGTCACCTAACTAATCTCCATTAGCCTTAACTTCTGATTCTTGCTGTTGGGGTTTGGCGTATTGACCTGAGTGGTAGTGCTGAAAATAGGCTTCTAATACTTGTAATACCATCGGCCCGCACACTGTACCACCGTGATCGCCGGAGTTTTCGCCAAAAGCGACTACGACAATCTCTGGTTTATTACTGGGTGCATAAGCACCGAACCAGGTATGGTTGGGGCGACCGATACCAGCTTCCGCCGTACCACTTTTACCTGATGCGGGGGGAATTGAAGGTACATCTAAACGTTTACCTGTCCCCTCACTTACCACTTTCCGCAGTCCATCGCGCAAAACTGAGATTGTGGTTGCTTTCATGTTTAGAGACTCTCGCCAGCTTTTTGCTTGTTCGTTGTCCTTGAGTAAATGGGGTTTGACTCGATAGCCGCCATTGGCGGGGACGGAAAACATCATGGCTGATTGTAGTGGGGAAACTTGTAAAGCACCTTGACCAATTGACATATTAATGGTGTCGCCTATAGTCCAGGGCATTTTCCAGACTTTCTGTTTCCAAGTTTCATCGGGGACTAAGCCTTTAGATTCTTCATTGACAAACTCAATCCCTGTTTTTTGACCAAAGCCATATTTGCGCGTCCATTCGATTAAGGTGGGGCCGCCGACTTTTCTGCCAACTTGATAGAAGAATGTATCACTACTCATGGCGATCGCACGCGGAAAACCCAAGGGGCCAAATCCTGCATGATTCCACTCACCAAAGTTGACTCCACCAATGTTGAGAGAACCATAGGTTTGTAAAATGGTATCAGGAGAAAATTTTCCTGATTCCAATCCGGCGGTTGTGGTAACAATTTTAAACGTACTAGCAGGAGGAAAGGCACTCAAGGCGCGATTAACTAGAGGATGGTCTTTACCTTGGACGCTTTCCCAATCTTTCTGAGAGAGTTTTTGTTTAGAAAAAATATTGGGGTCAAAGCTGGGATGAGACACCATCGCTAAGACTGCACCATTGTTAGGGTCAAGGGCGACAATTGCACCTCGACGATTCCCTAAAGCTTTATCTGCTGCTGTCTGCAAGACTAAATCTATAGTTAAATGCAGGTCTTTACCCGCTTTTGCTTCTTTTTCTCCCAAAACCCGAATCGGGCGACCTGCACCATCTACTTCCACCTGTTGACCGCCCCATTCGCCCCGTAGCATTGACTCGTAGGCTTTTTCCACACCCATTTGACCAATCACGTCACCCAAGCGGTAGCCTTCGCTTTTCCTTTGTTTTAACTGGTCAGCGTTTAATTCTCGCGTGTATCCCAGTACATGGGCTAATGCACTACCTTGGGGGTAATAACGCACTGCTTCTGTATTGATTTCTACGCCAGGTAATTCACTTTCATATTCTTTTAAGGCTGTCACTTGTGCTTCATTTAAATCACGGGCAATGCGGATAAGTGAAGAAGAGTTAGGCCCAGCCTCTTGTAGTTTCTTTTCCATCTCTTCTTGAGAAATATCTAAAATCTTCGCTAGACGTGGCCCGACCACTGACCATGAAGGCTTGGTATGTGCCATCGGCCAAAGGTAAACAGAACGGGGATACCTTGTACTGGCGAGTAACTTACCATTACGGTCAAAAATATTTCCTCTTTCTGGATGTTTGGGAATCATCCGAATGCGGTTTGCTTCAGCACGTTGGTGGAAGTCATGCCCTTCAAAAATCTGTAAAAATGCTAACCGAGCCTCGATCCCAGCGAGTGTTGCTAGGGTAAATAGGATGAAAAATATAGATTGATAACTTCGTCCTACTGTACGGGTATCTTTTTTATGGTTCCGTAGAAATGAGGGTAATAAAGCCATAAGTTAAATAAAAATTTAAAAATATAGGGACTAACTTCTATATAATTCCCGAAAATTACTATAGCTATTGAGCTTGTAACAATTCGGTATGTTGGGGACTGGGGAAGGGGGAAAGGGGAAAGGGGAAGGGGGAAGGGGGAAAGGAACTAATGACAACTGATAACTGATAACTGACAACTGACAACTGACAACTGACTAATAACTAAACTATTGTTTTGGGCAGAATAAAATAAAGCACAAGCAATCAAGAGTCTAATCGACTACATTAAATCACAATACTCTTTAAAATCACGGCATTCTACTAATGAATATGGCTCAAACTGTAACCCAGAATACCAGGGGCATGAAAACGCTTCAACCGCTTGATGTTGAACTGCGTGGTGTGTTCAAGTTTTTCAATCAAGAACCGGCGGTGCATGGAATAGACTTAGATGTTAAGCAAGGGGAATTTTTTAGTATTTTAGGGCCTTCTGGTTGTGGCAAAACCACAACATTACGTTTAATTGCCGGATTTGAAAGTGTTGACGCTGGTAAGTTATTGATTCAAGGTCAATCGATGACTCATATTCCCCCCTATCGGCGGCCAGTCAATACTGTATTTCAAAGCTATGCCTTATTTAATCATCTTAACGTTTGGGATAATATCGCTTTTGGATTACGTCTAAAAAAATTCCGTAAATCGGAAATTGAAAGTCGAGTTCAAGAAGCGTTAAGACTGGTGAAAATGGAAAGTTTGCGATCGCGTTTTCCTAGTCAACTTTCTGGTGGTCAACAGCAGCGTGTGGCTTTGGCTAGGGCTTTGGTTAATCGTCCTGCTGTGGTGTTGCTGGATGAACCTTTGGGGGCGTTGGATTTAAAACTGCGTAAGGAAATGCAGGTCGAGTTATCGAATTTACACAAAGACCTGGGTTTAACCTTTATTATGGTGACTCACGACCAAGAAGAGGCGTTATCGTTGAGCGATCGCATCGCTGTGATGAATCAAGGGAAAATTGAACAAATTGGCACACCCAGTCAAATTTACGAACATCCTCAAACAGCCTTTGTTGCTGATTTTATCGGTGATACCAATTTATTTAGTGGTGAAATCACAGCATTAGAAGCTGAATACGTGCAAATCGTCACGAAAACTGGACTTTCAATTGTTGTCGCCCGTACTGAGGATACACCAACAGAATTATTAAAGTCTGTAGTTGTCAGCGTTCGCCCAGAGAAAATTCAACTTTCCCTTTATCAACCTAGTTTAGTTAATAACTGCTTTGAGGGTAGGTTAGTAAATGTCATGTATTTAGGCACACACGTTAATTATGTTGTGCAATTAATTAACGGCATTAATATTAATGTTTTACAGCCTAATACTTTAGGTAATTTACCAGACTGTAACACACCGATTTATGCTTGGTGGGCGGAAAGTGATTGTTTGGCAATTAGTCAATAGTCCATAGTCCATAGTCCATAGTCCATGGTCCATGGTCAATAGTCCATAGTCCATAGTCCATAGTCCATAGTCAATAGTCCATAGTTCATAGTTCATAGTTTATAGTTTTACAGATGGCTAGTAAGTATTTTCAGGAATTACGAGTTTACCAATTAGCTGAAAAGTTAGCTGACGAAATTTGGCAAATAGTTAATGATTGGGATATTTTTGCTAAAAATACAATAGGTACACAAATAGTACGTTCAGCAGATAGTATTGGAGCGAATATAGCAGAAGGTGTTGGTAGAGGTAGTTTTCAGGATAATAAAATATTTATCAGAATAGCCAGAGGTTCTTTAAATGAAACACAACATTGGCTAAGACGAGCATACACTCGTAAATTGTTAACTGTAGAACAGATAGACACATTAAGGCTTATGATTAATGACCTAGCACCTCAACTAAACTCCTACCTAAAATCCATCGGCAATAATGTTGAAAAATAACCATCAACTATGGACTATGGACTATTGACTATTGACTATTGACTATTGACTATTGACTATTGACTATTGACTATTGACTATGGACTGTTGACTAATGACTAATAGAAGAAAATTTTTACAAGGAATCACTGCACTTTCTAGTTTATCTTTAGCTGGTTGTGGTTGGAGATTAGCTAATGTGCGGGCTGTTGCGGGTTCTGGTCGCAGCGATCAATTGTATCTTTATACTTGGACACAATATTCTGATCAAAAATTATTACAAACTTTTAGTTCTCAAACTGGGTTGAAGGCGCTTGTAGATGTTTATGATTCTAACGAAGTGATGCTAGCTAAACTGCTGGCTGGTGGGGGTGGTAGTTATAGCTTGATTTACCCATCTGACTATATGGTGCAAAAGATGGTGCAACGAGGTTTATTAACCGAATTAAAACACGATCGCCTAATTGGTTTAAATAGTTTATTACCCCAATTCCAAAATCCTAGCTATGACCCCAAAAACCGTTATAGTATTCCTTTTAGTTGGGGAACTACTGGATTAATCTATAATTCAGAAGTTCTCAAACAACCGCCAAAAGATTGGGAATATCTCTGGCAAAACCAACAGTTACTTAATAAGCGCATGACTTTATTAAATGATGTGCGTGAGGTTATAGGCGCGGCTTTGCGGATGTTGGGCTATTCTTATAATTCTACAAATGAAGATGAAATTAAACAAGCTTATGAAAAATTAACTATTCTCAAACCCGCGATCGCCGCCTTCGATACCGATGCTTGGAGAAATCAAATCTTAGCAGGTGATTTAGTATTAGCTATGTGTTACTCAGCCGATGCTATCAAAATTATCAAAGAAAATCCTCAGTTGAAGTATGTCATTCCTCGTAGTGGTTCTTCCCTGTGGACTGACACAATTGTAATTCCTAAATCTGCCCCTAACGTGGATGGTGCTTATGCTTGGATTAATTTTATTCTCCAACCAGAAGTAGCAGCTAATATTAGCGAACGATTAAAGATTTCCACTCCTAATAGTGCTGCATTTGAACAATTACCTAAACAAGTTAAAAATAATCAAAATTTATATCCTCCCTCCTCAATTCTAGAAAAGTGTGAACGCATCAGCCCCGTGGGTGCGTTTGAGGAAGTTTACGAACGTTATTGGACGCAATTAACTAGTAGTTAGTCAGTTATCAGTTATCAGTTATCAGTTATCAGTTATCAGTTATCAGTTATCAGTTATCAGTTATCAGTTGTCAGTTATCAGTTGTCAGGTTGTGTTCACTGTCCCCTGTCCCCTGTCCCCTGTCCCCTATCCCCTATCCCCTATCCCCTGTCCCTTGTCCCCTGTCCCCTATCCCCTATCCCTACAGTGACTACAAAAATACGTGATATTCCAGATGATATTGTTGGACTTGAGAAATTAAATCGTCCACGGTTCAACTTTATTCAACCTTTGGTATTGTTAGCACCGTCTGGTATTTGGTTATTACTTTTGTTGGTGTTACCAACATTAATAATTTTTCAGTTGAGTTTAGTACCTAATATTCGACCAGGGGATATAGTTAACCCTAGCGGGTTTGATAATTATATTCGCATAGTTGATCCGTTATATTTGCACGTTATCTGGCGATCGCTCACTTTAGCACTCGGTACAACGGCAATTTGTCTAATTTTAGGTTTCCCGGTTGCCTATTGGATCGCCCAAATTGCCCCTCAGCGTTGGCGAAATTTACTGGTATTAGGCTTTGTTTTACCTTTATGGACTTCTTCTCTCCTTCGTTCTTACGCTTGGATAACTATTCTTCGTCCTACAGGTTTATTAAACAGTTTGCTTAGTAGTGTAGGTTTACCCACTTTAGAATTACTCAACCGCACACCAGCTGTTTTAATTGGCATGAGCTATAGCTTACTGCCTTACATGGTGTTGATTTTATATGCTTCCCTAGAGAAATTAGATAGGCGGTTACTAGAAGCAGCCGCAGATTTGGGTGCAAATCCTGTGGAAGCCTTTTGGAAAGTCACAGTTCCCCAAATAGCCCCAGGAATTACGGCTGGTTCTTTGCTTGTCTTAATTACAGCCTTGGGGGATTTTATCGATCCTGAATTACTAGGTGGTGCTTCTAGTATGACGGCGGCGCGGTTAGTTTATAACCAATTTCTTGGTGTTACTCAAAATTGGGGATTTGGTTCAGCTTTGAGTATGACATTAATTTTGGCTGTGAGTATTGCGATCGCTCTTTTAATTAAGTTCGGCGAACCTACACCCAAGGAGTAGGGAGTGAAGCTTTATATAGCGAGCAATAATGTAGAGACGTTGCATGCAACGTCTCTACTTCATCAAGAAACGGTATTAGGACATAAAATATATAAATTTTTGTAAAAAATTACCAATTCCTCGCCCGCCAACTGCGATAACCCTTCAGATCATTCAGAGGAGGACTGGTGCTGTGATCATATTCAAACCTAAACTAATTGGGTCTGGATAATCTCTATGTCTAATGAATTTATTCGCTGGGTGCAAGCGGCTTTAAGTAATCCCATTGAAAAGAGCAAGCTGTTACAGCAACCTCAAAAACTCCAGAAAATCATGAGCGATATTCCGGCGCGTCAATGGTTATTTGAGCAAGCCTGTCAAACGGATGATCCCGATTTGGCAATTCAGGCAAAGAATTTAATTATCAACATGATGAAATTTTCCAGGTTGATTTGGTATGGTGCTGGACAGATATCGCCAGATATTTATGAGGAAGCCTTATCACGCACCTGGGAATGGTTTAACAAGGAATTGTGTCTAGCATATAACCCCGAAAAAGCTAGCTTTGTCACTTGGTTTAACCGAAGGCTGAAATTCAGAATCTTAGATGTGATTCGGGAACAGGAGAGAGAACGTAATAGGCGTTTACATCTTCCTCCCGATGAAGAAAATAATGAATGGATTTTTCCGCCTGCGCCTGAGCCTGAAAGTTGGCATGAAACTATTCAAGAATGGCTAGAGTTAGTGCAGCGACATTCACAGTTGAGAAATTGTCGAATGCAAAATCATCCTGATATTAACTGTCAGTTTTTATTGATGCAAATCTTGCAGATGTTACGCGACTCTGGAAAATTTTCTTGGCATAGTTTAGCTCAACAGTATAAAGTCGATCAGTCTTCATTAAGGAGATTTTGTAAGACGCGGTGCTTCCCTATTTTTAAACAGTTGTTGTCTGAATAAGATACCGCAAAGTCCAAACGTTTTTTTGCTATGCACCATGATTGAACCTATCACAATTGCGATAACATCTGCTGACCGTAAGCTCGCTTATGAGTTTGCTCAACAACAGCCAACGCGAGAGCGATCGCAACAAGTTTACCGTAATACTTTAGCTGTATTAGTCACACAGCGTTGTTTACAAATGCTAGGTATTGATACAGATTTAGCCGCCAGTCATAGTTGGAATCCCTTAGAACAGCAGCTAGAAAATATTGCAGATTTATATATTCCTAGTTTGCAAGGTTTTGTAGAATGTCGTTGCTTGCACAGGAGCGATCGCAAATGTTACATTCCCCCGGAGGTATGGTCAGAACGTCTGGGTTACGTGATAATTGAACTTGATGAGCCTTACCAAGAGGCGCAAGTTGTGGGATTTGTGGAATCTGTATCTGTTGCAGAACTACCACGTAGTTATTTTCAAACTCTTGATGTCTTGCTAGATTGTTTAACCTCATCGCCACAACCACAACCAATGGTGCAACTGAGTCATTGGCTCAAACGCACCTTTGAATATGATTGGCGACCTCCCAAACAGTTGCGGAAAATGATGAAAGAACTCGAACCACAACGCAGCGATGTTTTTATTCGTCAACAGGTTGAACAACTATACCGCCGACAGTCTCCTCGTGGAATACAAATTCCCCATCATCTCAATCCTCAAGAAGCTTTGGTAAATCTCATCCAAACTACCCCCGATGATGAGATTCGTTGGCAATGTGCAGAATTGTTGTGGGAACTAGATCCCAAACATCCAGCTTGTCCCGTCATCAGTGCCAAGGATTTAGGAATTTATCTGTTAGGTCAGGCTATAGTGTTGATTGTGGGGATTTTGCCTAAATCTGATGGCAGGATGTTAATTTTGTTGAGGTTGTACCCTCCCGAAAAACAGTCTCATTTACCACCTGGGGTGAAGCTAAAAGGGCTAGATGAGGAAGGAAACCTATTTTTTGAGGTGGAATCACGCCAGCAAGATGCCTATATACAATTTAAGTTTACCGGAGATAGAGGCGATCGCTTTACGGTGTCTGTTGTCTTGGATGATGCTAGCTTTACTGATAATTTTGTGATTTAACTGACCGTTAGTTGATTATTGCTTAGTTTTACAAAATCATGCTTATCTTATAAATAAATTCTTCATTTCCCAATGCTCTGTCTTGGTTATGGTGTCATCATCCTCTAGTCCTCAACCCCATGAAAATGTCAGTGTCATACTTGAGTTTAGTGACGGTAGCTTCGATAACGGATTTTCCGTGAAGCTGCGGATCTTAGAAGATGGTGTGATCATTCGCGAAGACAATGATTTCCCAATCATTCCGGCTGCACCGGCAATGCCTCAATTGTATGATAGTTGGCAAAATACCTCACTAGAGAACAGTCGTAAATTACAAGCAGTTCCAGCACAAATCACCCACCAAGAAGTAGATACTGAAGCTTGGAAAGAAAGAGCTGAAGCACTAGAACAATATTGTCGCAGTTGGTTTAAACATTGGGCGTTTAAGAGTTTGCGCGATTGCATTCTCGCCAATATCAACATCAACAATAACCAATCTATCCCGATTATCATTAGATGCCAAGCAGAAAATAACGACCAAAATGAACTGCTACGCAGAATCCCTTGGCATACATGGGATTTATTTACGAGCCTAAAAAATGCTGAGTTTGCCTTATTTACAAAATTTTCCAAGAGTGTTCCCACTCTCGCCGCACCAGTGAGAGTTTTAGCTATTTTCGGCAGTCCTGAAGGAGGTTTACGACTAGAAGAAGATAGAAAAGCATTAGAACTATTAGAACAACGTGGAGCGCAAATTACCAAAATATTTGAGCCGGATGATGATACTCTTTCGCATTTGTTTTTTGATCAAGAATGGCAGATTCTATTTTTCGCTGGTCACTCATCTAGTGAGGGGATGAGTGGGAAGATTCAAATTAGTACGGGTATATGTATACCGTTACATACATTAGAAAAACGGTTTACCAGTGCTGTAACAAAAGGGTTAAAATTAGCAATCTTCAATTCTTGTGACGGATTAAAAATTGCAGATTTTTTAAGCAAGTTGAATGTACCGACGGTAATTGTGATGCGAGAACCTGTTGCTGATCGCATTGCTTATCAATTTTTGCTGCACTTTTTGCAAGAATTTTCTCAAGGTGTACCCTTATGTTTAGCAGTGCGTAAAGGACGCGATCGCCTGGAAAGTTTACAAAGGGATTTTCCGGCTGCTACCTGGCTCCCCACCGTTTGCTTAAATCCTAATCAATCAGAGTTTGTTTGGCCTGACGACATCATCATCCCGCCACCACCTCCCTCACCCTTTTTACTCCTCCTCAACTCACTTTCACGCATCAAATCTTTCCTAATTCGCCCTCAGATGATGCTGGCGCTAATTGCTGTTGTGGGGATTATTTCTGTATCTAGATTACTTCAAGTCAACAAATGTCAAATTTTTCCCTCAACCTGCTCAAAAACTGAACCTCCTTCAATTGATAATATTAACGACTTTATTAGCTCTGGTGAAAAGCTGCTAATTAATAATAGTGTAAATAGCATAGTCAAACTAAATGAGAAATATTTCGCATTCAAGCAGGAAGGAATTCAAGCATTTTCTGAAGGTAGATATGCCGATGCAGTCGCAAGTTTTGAAAAGCTACCTAGTCGCCTAACCAAAGACCCCGAAAGTTTAATTTATCGTAACAACGCTTTTGTGCATCTTCGGAATACCAATTACCCCAATTTGCCAATTTACACAATTGCTGTTGCTGCACCATTGAATGACAATGCTGGATTCGATATATTAGCAGGAGTTGCCCAAGCCCAAGATATAGCTGTCAAGCAAGGGATGAACTTGCAAGTTGTAATTGCTAACGATCGCAATCAGCCTTCTCAGTCGCAGCAAATCGCCAAAAAACTCTCCGATGACGAGAAAATTTTGGCTGTGGTAGGACATTTCACTTCTCCTAATACCTGTGAAGCCTTGAATATTTATTCCCCAAATGAACTAGTAGTTATTTCTCCCACTACCACCTTAGTTAATATTAGAGCCAATCCAGATTGCGGCGATATCAACAAAGTCTTTTTTCGTACCACTTCGACAAGTTATATAGAAGCGCTTAGTCTGGTGGAATATTTAGTCAAACCAAATGGACTCAACAAACCTCAGCCAAAAGTAGTTGTTTTCTACAATAAAAATGAGTTGTTTAGCAAGGATTTGTTCACTCAGTTTAACGATATTGTTACAAATAGATTTGATGGACGTATAATTGCTAGCTTTGACTTATCTGATCCGAATTTCAACAGCAATCAACTACCACCGCAAGTTAAAGATGCAGATGCTTTAGTATTATTACCTGATGGCAGAACTAACAATAGTACAGCATGGGAAAAAGCGATTGATATTATCAAGTTGAATAGAGGTGAAAAATACATTTTAGCGGCGAATACCTTATATCTCCAAGAAGCTATTAATAAAACCCAAAATGCCACAGTCAATCGCCTATTTATAGCAGATGATTGGCATCCTAAGCAGTGTGGTGCAGCAGAATTTGCCCAACAAATCCGTACTTATTGGGGTGGTGATTTGAATGGAAGAATGGCTTTATCATTTGATGCTGTGACAGCAGTTTTAAAAGCAATTGAACTTTCTGGGACATCTGTTAATCGAGAACAGATAAAAGAAAAATTATCGCAAATGGCTAATAAACCTGAAACAGCAGCATCGAGCGCTACTATTAAAGGCTTAAAGATTAGTTTTGATAGTAGAGGCGATCGCAAAGAAATCACCGCACAACCCATCTTTACTGTTAATATTAATTTGAAGTTTGATTTGGTCAAAAATGTGGAAAATGTTCCTTGCCAAAATCAAAAGTAGTTTGTAGCCTGCGTCGGTACATATACTCCTCACTAACACATTTTATAACCCTTATAGAATAAGGCTTTTAGCTAAACAAGAAAAATGTGTTTGTTTTATTCGTTGCAAGGGGGTTTAATACTTTTGACTTTTGACTTTTGACTTTTGACTTCCCCCTTGTGGGGCGCTTACATCTTGCACCATTCTCTTAAGGCTTTGCTGACTTTTCACGGGATCTGAAAAACCCCACTTCCAAACCTCTCCCCTGCAAAAAGAGAGGCTTTAATTGCTCCCCCTTCCCTTATAGGGAACTGACTTTTCACGGCATCTAGAAGACCTCTCTCCAAACCTCTCTCCTACAAGGAGAGAGGCTTTGATTTCTCCCCCTTCCCTTGTAGGGAAGGGGGCTGGGGGGTTAGGTCTGACGTTGACTTTTCCACATAACGTGAAAAGTTAGTATAGGGAAGGGGGCTGGGGGGTTAGGTCTAGCGTTAACTTTTCCACATGACGTGAAAAGTCAGAAAGGCTTTGAGAGAATTACGAAAAATGTGTTTCTTAAAAGCCTCCCACGGGCGTGATGAACGCTAGAGCAAAATATGAAAGAAACACAACTATTCCCTATTTTCTTGTTTCTGTAACCTGTCACCTGTAACCTGTCACCTGTGTTTCTTAAAAGTTATAAAAAATTACCTCTCATCAAAAATAAAACTGTTTGTAAATTTAAGTAAAAAAAACTGGTAGTTGTCCCCCTAGCTGACGATATTCCCTTGGAAGGGTAATGGCATTTTGAATTTTAGATATGGAGTAATTCATAATGTTTCGTCAAATCATTCAAAAGGTGTTGCTATTTTTTACAGCAGTTGTTCTCAGCCTCACGTTTTCTCTGCATCACGTTCAAGCTCAATCAGTGCCTTTTTATTGGGAATTTATTAATGTTGATATTGCTGTGCAAACTAACGGTGATATGTTAATCACTGAAACCCAAAAATATACATTTACAGGCGACTATAAAAATCAACGATACAGGTATATTCCTTTGGACAAAGTAGACGAGATTACCGACGTAACAGTATCAGAAAACGGTAAATTATTAGCCAGTGAAACAGGCAGAGAAAATAATCAACTTTGGATTCGTTGGCAACATCAACTTAACCCGCCCGAAAGCCATACATTCGTCTTAAAATATCGTGTTATTGGTGGATTACACATTAACGGTAATGATGCTCAAGTTTACTGGAAAGCTATATTTTCCGACCGTCAAGCCCCTGTAAAACAGGCACAAGTAAGAGTAGAATTTCCTGAAAAATTTGCTGCTACCATCAAGGATTTCCAAAGCTTTGGCACATCGGCTAACATCCGCAAAGTCGATGCAAAAACGATTGAAGCTGTAGCTCAAACCGCTATAGAACCAGGGCAAGAGTTAGAAGTGCAGGTGACATTTGATCGCTCAGGTACTGAAATAAAAACCCCTCAATGGCAAAATTCTCAGTCCGATGATTCTGCTTTGTTTGGGTCAATTATGGGCGTATTCATGTTTCTCTTCTTCTTTGGTTTCATACTTTTTGGTGGTCGTGGTAGCAGCAGTTACGCCGGTGATGGTGGTGGCGGTGGTGGCGGCGGCGGTGGTGGCGGCGGTGGTGGCGGCGGTGGCGGTGGCGGCGGTGGTTAACTGTTTGCCTGAGAGAAGATGAGTTTTGTAGTAAGAAGTCTATTAAAGACTAAAGTCTTTACTACAAACTTATTTCCCAAATCAAATATCAGTTAAGAACGCCTAACATTTAAGCAACACCATTCTTTGCGCTTCCACATAGTAGCGACAACCCAACCATTTTTTGCTAAAGCCTCAGCTACAGAGGTAGATTGCTCAACTAAAATACCGCTAAAAATAGCCCATGTACTCGGTTTACATATTTCGCTAATTTCTGGCAATAATTGAATGATGACATCAGCTAAAATATTGCAGACAATTCCATCTACTGGGCGTTCAATTAGTTTCTTTAAAATATCTACGCTACCTTCGGCTGGTACTAAGCGTTCTGGGCTAACATCATTAAGTGCGCGATTACTGAAGGTTGATTGTACTGCTAAAGGGTCGGTATCTACAGCATAGACTTTTTCCGCACCTAACAGCACTGCACCAACTGAAAGGATACCAGAACCGCAACCGATATCCGCAATTACCACAGATTCTTGTTTACCACCTTGACTGAGAAAAGATTTAGGTACTTCACTCAGCCGCATTTCTAGGGATTCTAGGCATAATTGAGTAGTTGCATGGTTGCCTGTGCCGAAAGCTACACCAGGGTCGAGGCGAATTACTAACCTATCTGAGTTTTCCGGTAATGGTAGCCAGGCGGGGTTGATGAGGAAGCGATCGCCTATTTCCTGTGGATGCCAATATTGCTTCCAGCTACTCGCCCAATCTTCCTCATCAATTAACTGCCAAGTCAAGCTAGGCGCAGATAAACCTATACACAGCGCATCTTGTTGCAACCACAGCCCCAACGCCGCCAAATCTAATAACTGTGCTTGAAATACTGGCAAATAACCCTTAACCAAGCAAGACTCCCCTTTACTCTCACTAGCTGTTCCCCGACAACCAAAATCTTCCAACCGCCAAGAAACAGAGTCTTCCAGCGCCGGCTCACATAAAATCTGTAATTCCCACCAAGTGTTTGCCATGTTTAAGTGCTGAGTGTTGATTGTTGCAGAGACGTTGCATCCAACGCCTCTACAAGATTTATTTGGTGCGGCTGCTCATAGAACTGGTATCAGCACACTATAGAGTTACTGTATAAGCATCTCGGATGCCAGGGACTTTGGTAATTTCCCCCAAAATGCCATCGGGTAAGGGATCATCGATGCTCAGAGCCATTACAGCATCACCACGGACGATTTTCCGTCCTACCTGCATACTAGCAATATTGACATTAAAGCTACCCAACAGGGAACCGAGTTTGCCAATGATTCCCGGCATATCGCGGTGCAAGGTAAACAGCATATATTTGCTGGGGGGGACGTTAATTGGGAAGCCGTCAACGTCGGTAAGGTGAATTTCTTTCTCACCTAACAATGCACCAGTGACCGAATGAGTTCCTAACGTTCCTGTCGCTTCTAAGCGTAGGGAACCAGCATAGTCACGGGCGGAAGCGTCGCGGGTTTCGATCACGCGAATTCCCCTTTCCTTGGCTTCTATGTTGGCGTTGACGTAATTTACCCGTTCACGCAGGGCTTGGTGAAGTAGTCCTTTGAGTGAGGCAATAACTAAAGGCTGACTCTTGTTGGTGGCGAGTTCCCCTTGTAAGCGAACTGTAAGTAATTCTACTCTACCGCCTGCTAGCTGTCCTACCAACTTACCCAAGGTTTCCGCTAGTTCCATATAGGGTTTGAGTTCTTCCAACACATCGGGGCCGAGTCCGGGGATGTTGACGGCGGAACGTGCAGGTAAACCCAGCAGCACATCGCGGATTTGTTCGGCTACATCAATTGCCACATTCACCTGGGCTTCTGTAGTGGATGCACCTAAGTGGGGTGTCAGAATAATATCTTTACCAACTGTCCGCAGTTCTGACTCACCCAAAGGTTCAGACTCGAACACATCCAACGCCGCACCCGCAATTTTCCCTTCTTTGATAGCTGCGGCTAAGGCTGCTTCATCAATGATGCCACCACGGGCGCAGTTGATAATCCTGGCTGTGGGCTTCATTTTCGCCAGAGTATTGGCGTTGATCAGGTGGGTGGTTTCCGGGGTTTTGGGGATGTGCAGGGTAATATAATCAGATTGCTGCATCAGCAAATCTAAATCTACCAACTGACAGCCTAGTTGTTCTGCCCGTTCTGTAGAGATGAAGGGGTCGTAAGCCAACAACTTCATCCCCATTGCTTTGGCTACAGTCGCCACATGGGAACCAATTTTACCCAAGCCGACAACCCCTAAAGTTTTTTTGTAAACTTCCGCACCCACGAAAGTTTTGCGATCCCACTCGCCGCGTTTGACGGAAGCGTTAGCATCGGGGATGTGGCGAGACAATGACAACATCATTGCTAGGGCGTGTTCGGCGGCGGCGATGGTGTTTCCTTCCGGGGAATTGACGACGACAATTCCTCGCCGGGTAGCAGCCGGAACATCGACATTATCCACACCCACACCGGCACGACCGATGATTTTCAGTTGTGTACCTGCTTCAATGATTTCTTGAGTAACGCGCGTACCCGAACGAATCATTAACGCATCATACTCACCAATAATTTCTATTAATTCTGCTGGTTTTAGACCTGTTTTGACATCAACGGTAGCGACTTGCGAGAGAATGTCAATGCCAGCCTGGTCAATAGGATCGGAGACGAGAACCTTAGACATGATTACATCATTTATATAGTGACAATTGCTGCACAAGACTTTTTAGTTTAGTCTTTATTCGTTACAATTCAGCAAAAAAATCTGTGTTTTAATAACAACTTAACCTTAGTGGTAAGGGATTGGGGGCTGGAGACTGGGTATAAACTTAAAAGCTACTTGGTATCAAGATTTGATGGTTCATCTATGCTGTAAGATATTTGGCGATCGCTATCCTTTCATTTTAATGCTTGAGGGTTGCCATGATTTATTATGGGCGATCGCCTATATTAGGTCTGACTTTTCACGGTATGTGGAAAAGTCAGAGGGTGTGGGGTGTAGGGTGTAGGGTGTAGTAAGGCTTTCTTCTTTTTCCCTACACCCTACACCCTATCCCCTACCCCCTGTCTTGACGGGGATTTTAGGACTTCCCGTGAAAAGTCAGATATTAGGTGACTCTTAACAGGTGATAGGTGACAGGTAAGGATTTTATGGCTGATCAATTAACCGATGTGGCGATCGCTTAACTCTTAACTTTGGCAACTCTTAAGTATTTTACACCCCTACACCCCTATAAATCGCTATAATACTGATAAAAACGCTGGCGTAGAAGATTTGTTGTCACCAGTTATGTTAAATTTGAACCTACCAAGGTACTTACCTTCAGCCGACGAACTACCCGACTCTGATGATGCGCCAGTGGATAATGAACTGCAAGAACTCGTCCCCGGCTTACTTAAAGCTATTCTGCTGATACTTTGGGCGGAACGCATGGATTGGTTTTTTGGGGTGGATATGGGTATCTATTATCACCCAGATGAATCGGCGATCGTTCCTGATGGCTTCTTGAGTCTTGGGGTGGAAAGATTTTATGATGAGGAACTGCGTCCCAGTTATGTACTTTGGGATGAAAAGGTGGTTCCCATTTTTGTGTTAGAAGTGGTTTCGCCAAAATATCGCAAAGAATACAGCGATAAATTAAATGATTATGCCGCTTTGGGTGTACTCTATTACGTGATTTATTCTTCTCACCGTCGCCGTAAACCGCGTTTAGAAGTACATAAATTAGTTAATGGTAAATATGAACTGCAAACAGGAAACCCCGTTTGGCTACCAGAAATTGGTTTAGGAATTGGTTGTGAAAGGGGAAATTATTGTGGAGTAACGCGAGAATGGATGTATTGGTACGACGAACAAGGAAAGCGTTACCCAACACCCCAAGAACAGATTAAACAGGCGCAACAACAAGCGCAAGCAGCGCAACAACGCGCCCAGCAGTTAGCTGAAAGATTACGTGCTTTGGGAATAGATCCTGATAAGATTATTTAAATCAGTTATCAGTTATCAGTTATCAGTTATCAGTTATCAGTTATCAGTCCTGACGACATATGGTGGGGGATAAAGAAGCGCCAAAATACCGCCTTCCACCAATTGGTGTGGTGTTTTACCAACGTATTTAAGTACGGGCGTGTTTAGCGGACATATCTGTTTTCCCCATGAATTTCTCAATCAACCCGCCCCTACTTACTGTTCACTTCTCCTTTTAGGGGAGAGGAATGGAAGTGGGGTTTTTTCCAGTCGTCGAACTCAGGTTAACCTAAGAATTTTAAAGTAAGTTATCCATTGCTTGTTGTAAATCGTTAGTGAAATCAGCAACGGCTTGTCTTGCACCTAAACGACTCTCTTTATATTTGGGATACATTTCTGTTATGGATAGCGGTTTACCAATGGTAATTTTGACTTTTTGCTTGCCTAATTTAGGACGCTGAAAAGATTTTGCCCCTTGAATTTTCGCTAACATTTGCCAGACAATTAAAACGGTTTCGGCAAATCTTTCTACAGTTGGTTTTTCGCGGATATAATTACCAGAAACAGCCACAAAACTTTCCACTAATCTCATGTGCCACATTCTCGCATTGGCTTCTTCTGCAACACGATCGCCTAATGCCCTCTCAACAGCAGATAATCCTTTAATATCCTTATAATCTTCCCTAAATATATAATTCCATCCCGCCTGTTCTACCCGACGACAGCGATCGCTCAAACTTCCCTTAGACTGTATATTAAAATACTGCTCGGCTATTTGTAGCGCTGCATTCAACAAAGCTTGTAACCGCAATTTTAAAGCTTCGTTGCGGTCAACACCTACCTCCTCTGTCACCACAGACAACTGGAGATGATAAAACCGCGTGTAAAACTGTTCCATCAAAGATAATAAATGTTCCGCCAAAGTCAACAAACGCGGATAAAGTGACTCTAAATCAGGAACTTGGGTATTAGCAGTTGTATCTACAGGTAAACCGCTAGCTACAGCCAACTCATCTAAAAGTTGAGCGATCGCACCCCAAGGCGCATCAACATAACTATATTTAATCCCAACTGGTACAATTAAAACCTGCTCGGTGCGTCCGGCTTTTTGCAAATCTTCAGCACACCAAAAACCCATTTGGGCAATTCCCGGTTCTAATGGACTCATCTTCTCCGATAACCCATTAGTAGCACCTTCTGGCGCAGCCGCCATCGGAAACTTACCATTGGCGAACAGATCCCGCGCCGAACGTAACCCAGTCCAGTCAGCCTTACCCCTCTGTATAGGAGTCCCACCCAATTGAGACGCAAGCCAGCCAACATAGCCACCCGCCCATAGTGGAATCCCGCGATCGTAGATAAAATGAGCGTGAATAGGAGATTCTAGTGTTATACTTTGCTGTCGTGCTACCCTCGGCACGATTTGCGAAAGCAGATAAACCAAAGAAAATGGATCTTCTGTCTGCGGATGGCGAAAAGCCAATAAAAAGCGGATTTTCTTCTCCTGAAACTCACGATAGAGTTTCACTAGAACCTCAACATTCTCTGCTTCAATGTGGTTAATGGTTGTTTGACTGCGTAACCACAATGGTAAGAACGAGTGAAAAAACCGCAGAAATAAAGGATTAAATGCTGGGGGAATAAATTCTAAAGGTGGTTGTGCTTGGTAAATCATATGTTGGGGACTGGGGGAGATAAGGGAGAAAGGGGAAAGGGGAAAGGGGAAAGGGGAAAAAGAACAACTGATAACTGATAACTGTCAACTGTCAACTGATAACTGTCAACTGATAACTGATAACTGTCAACTGATAACTGTCAACTGTCAAGTGATTTTGCAATTAGGAGTAAAGGAAGATAACGATGCGACTGTCACAAATGTTATTCGTTACACTGCGGGATGATCCGGCGGATGCGGAAATTCCTAGCCATAAGTTGTTATTACGTGCAGGATATATTCGTCGCATCGGTAGCGGTATTTATGCTTATCTCCCTCTGATGTGGCGGGTGTTGCAAAAGGTTTCCCAAATTGTGCGGGAAGAAATGAATGCTACAGGCGCACAAGAATGTCTTTTACCTCAATTACAACCTTCAGAATTGTGGAAGGAATCGGGACGTTGGGATACTTATACTAAAGCTGAGGGGATTATGTTTTCCCTCATTGACCGTCGTGAACAACAATTAGGGTTAGGGCCGACCCATGAGGAAGTAATTACAGCGATCGCTCGTGATATGATTCGCTCTTACCGTCAGCTACCCCTACATTTATATCAGCTACAAACCAAGTTCCGGGATGAAATTCGTCCCCGGTTTGGTTTGATGCGTGGACGGGAATTTATCATGAAGGACGGTTATTCTTTCCACGTCGATGAGGAAAGTCTGAAAAAAACCTACCAGGATATGTACCAAGCCTACAGCAATATGCTACGGCGTGCCGGTCTAGCGTTTCGTCCTGTAGAAGCTGACTCTGGTGCAATTGGGGGTTCTGGTTCAACAGAATTTATGGTGTTGGCGGATGCTGGGGAAGATGAAGTTCTCTACACTGATGATGGAAAATACGCCGCTAACGTAGAAAAAGCCGTTTCCTTACCTGCGGATGCTGAACCATCACAATTTACAACTTTTGCAAAGCGAGAAACACCGGGAACAGAGACAATTGAAAAGGTGACTCAATTCCTCAATGCGTCTCCTACGCAAGTGGTGAAAAATGTTCTTTACCAAGCTGTATATGATAACGGTTTAACAGTTTTGGTATTGATAAATATTCGTGGTGATCAAGAAGTCAATGATGTTAAATTACAAAACGAATTGACAAAATTGGCAGCTAATTACGGTGCTAAAACTATCATTAGTTTAACTGTCCCCAGTGCAGAAACACAGCAAACATGGACGGCAAAATCTTTACCATTAGGTTATATTGCACCAGATATTGCTGATGATTATATCGCTGGAAATAAACAAATTCATCCAAAATTTGTCCGCTTTGTTGATAAAACAGTCGTTGAGTTAAAAAACTTCATTACTGGTGCAAATGAAGCTGGTTATCACGTCGTTGGTGCGAATTGGGGCGAACAATTTACCTTACCAGAAATTGTTGTCGATGTGCGAAAAGCGAGACCGGGCGATCGCGCACTTCATGACCCTACACAAATCTTAAAAAGTGCTAGAGGAATTGAAGTCGGTCACATCTTCCAATTGGGTACAAAATATTCCCAAGCTTTAGGCGCAACTTATACCAATGAACAGGGAGAAGAAAAACCCCTCGTCATGGGTTGTTATGGTGTAGGTGTATCACGGTTAGCCCAATCAGCCGTAGAACAATCCTATGATAAAGATGGCATTATCTGGCCAGTAGCGATCGCTCCTTATCATGCAATTGTGACAATTCCTAACATTAACGATGCTCAACAGGTCGAAATTGCCCAAAGGCTTTACACTGAACTGAACCAAGCAGGAGTAGAAACTTTATTAGACGACCGTGATGAAAGAGCCGGAGTAAAATTCAAAGATGCCGATTTAATTGGCATTCCTTATCGTATTGTTACCGGAAGAGCTATTAGCAACGGTAAAGTTGAAGTAGTAGAAAGAGCCACTCGCCAATCTCAAGAAATCCCCATTGATGAAGTGATTATCACAATCAAACAGTGGATTAAAGCAGCCACAGAAAATAAAAATTGAATATTCACAGATGCGGAATAATCAATAAGCTATTACGCTTTGTTAACTGCTCACTGTTAACTGTTGACGGTTAACAGTTAACAGTTAACAGTTCCCACGAAAGCATATACAAGTTCAATACACGACAGATGATTCCGCTTTTCTCTACATTTCTAATTTAATCGTTGCAAATCTCAAGAAAAAACTAAGATTTACAGATTTACATAATTTGACAGGTGACGAATCCAAATGCAAATTCTAAAATTAAATATAAAGTTTCTAGAATGAGAAAGCGCAGCATTTGGATCTACAGAGCTATCCTTTAGGTTTTTTTGGAAACTCTCCATTTATTAACATCGTCCTTAACCAGGCTGCTCTTCATATCAAGACTACTTTAGGAATTACCCATGATGAAGAAAAGTTATGGTTTAGGCGGATATAGGGGTATAGGTGTATAGGAATGTAGGTTTCCACCTTACACCCCTACACCCTCACACCCCTACACCCTTACTTCAAGAAATTATCGTGTAAATCCTGTTTCAGCCCACAGTCAGGAAGGTTTTAAATATGAATAACCAACAAGGATCAAATCGTATATCTTCAGGTGTTATTGCCGCAGTCTCAGCAGCAGTTGTAGCGGTTAGCGGTGGCGTGGCTTGGATAACCTCCAAGACCCCCAGTCCATCCACACCCTCAAACCCATCCCACAGCGTCCAGCAACCAAACCAACCAACAACCAGACAGCCAAGTAATAACAATGAGCAAACAGCCAATGTTTACTGGCTACAACCGAAAGGCAACAATGTTGATTTAGTACCCCAACCTATCAAAGTAGCTGCTGTACAGCCAAATCAAGTATTAGAGATAGCTTTTAAAAACTTGTTAGAAGGCCCGACTGAAGGAACCAACTCTACCACCATTCCCAAGGGAACCAAGCTCTTAGGGTTAAAAGTGGAAAATAATAATGAGGTACACGTTAACTTATCAGAAGAATTTACCAGTGGTGGCGGTAGCACCTCAATGATGGGACGTGTAGGACAAGTAGTTTATACAGCCACAACATTAAACCCCAATGCCAAAGTTTACATTGAGGTAAATGGAAAATCCTTAGATACATTGGGAGGCGAAGGTGTGGTTTTAGACCAACCCCTAACCCGCGACAGCTTCAAGAAAGATTATCCGCTTTAGTCATTAGTCATTAGTCATTAGTCATTAGTCATTAGTCATTAGTCAATTGCTTTACACTATGGACTATGGACTATGGACTATGGACTATGGACTATCGACTATCGACTAATTCTTATTTAACACCCTAAAGTTACGGGCTTGCTGTTCTAACCTTGTCGCCAGGCGATCGCAAACCCGATTACATAACTCAAAAATCATTTCGTCTTCTACCCTGTAGTAAGCACTAGTCCCTTCGCTGCGGCGGCTGAGGATGCCTGCTTGCCACATTACTTTCAGGTGTTTGGAAACATTCGCCTGCGAAGTCTGGGTCGCCTCTACCAATTCTTGTACGCATTTTTCTTCATCCCGTAGCAAGTGCAACAGCCGCAGACGCATCGGCTCACTTAACAGGCTGAAGTATTCGGCTACTTGTTGCACCACTTCTGGAGATACAGGCAAGGCTTGTTTCATCAGGATTGACCCGCAGGACTGACTGTTTTACAAATGGTTCATTGCTATACGTCAGTTGTTAGTTATCAATTTCAGGGCTGGTAATGGGTAATGGGTAATAGGTAATAGGTTAATATTTCTTTTCAATTACCAATTACCGAACCCAACAACCATATATACATAACTAGTAACTTAGGTTAGTAATGACTCACTTAATATAGATTAATACTTAATCAGGTTTAATTCTCATTAATGGTTGGTTATATTCTACAGGTTCGCCATTTTGGATGAGAATTTCCACAACTTGTCCAGAAACCTCAGTCTCAATTTCGTTCATCAGCTTCATCGCTTCGATAATGCAGACCGTTTGGCCTTGACGCACGCGATCGCCAACTTCCACAAACGCCGCTTCACCAGGAGCCGGAGCGCGGTAGAACGTCCCCACCATTGGCGAAGGTACTTCCACCAATTTAGGGTCAATTATTTTTGCGCTTGGCAGTGTAGTAGCAGCTCCCCCGTTATCTGAAGTACGGCTTGTCCCCACCTCTGGCGCTGGAGTAGGAACCGCCTGGGTGATAATCGGTGTTACCGATGGCAATCCCGAACCAACCACACCGCTTAATGTCGCTTGAGCAACCGGCACAACTTGATTAGTAACACTAACACCTTTACGTACTGTTAGTTCAAAGTCATCACTTTTGAGAGTTACTTCTGCAATATCTGTTTGTGCAATAGTTGTCAGCAGTTGACGGATTTCATTAAAGTCCAATGGCACAGTTTTTATTACCTCGACCAGTCCGTAAATTAAGAATATTTAATACCAATTTGGCAAAATCCATAGTTCCAAGCTCAAAAATAATAATGGAATCTGGTTTTTTGAATTTTGAATTGGCTTAGTGTGGCAGGGGATTTAATCCCTAAATAGGGATTGAAATCGGGAGTTGTTCTCGGATGAGATCAAACTTATTCCCTGCCTAAATATTTATCATCGCGTGTATCAATTTTGATCCGTTCCCCTTGAGAAATAAACAAAGGAACCATGACAATTGCACCTGTTTCCACAGTTGCAGGCTTAGTACCACCTGTAGCAGTATCACCTTTAACACCAGGATCTGTTTGCACAACTTCCAAAACTACGGAGTTAGGGAGTTCAACTTCCAACACTTGGTCGCCCCAGCGAATCACGTTTACTTCCATACCTTCCTTGAGGTATTTGACGCGATCGCCAATTTGTGATGCACTAAGCCGTCCCTCTTCATAGCTTTCCATATCCATAAAGACGAACTCATCGCCCTCTTTATAGGTATGCTGCATCGTAATTTTTTCTAACGTAGCTTGTGGTACAGTTTCCCCAGCCCGGAAAGTTCTTTCTAAAACCTTACCACTTTGCACATTTTTGAGAGTTGTCCGCACAAAGGCAGAACCCTTACCAGGCTTAACGTGAAGGAAATCAATCACTCGCCATACAGACCCATCAAGGACAATGGATACACCAGGTCGAAAATCGTTACTAGAGATCATGAAGCTTTCAAATTTTGGAAGACAATCGGCATTTATTGTACCCTTCAACAGGAGTCATTAGTCCATAGTCATTAGTCATTAGTCCATAGTCATTAGTCATTAGTCCATAGTCATTAGTCCATAGTCATTAGTCCATAGTCATTAGTCATTAGTCATTAGTTTTTCTCCTCATCCCCCTCATCTCCCTCATCTCCCTCATCTCCCTCATCTCCCTCATCTCCCCAATCCCTTGAATACTCATGCTCGTACTGTGGGAAGATGATTGATGGGTTACGCCTAGTCAACAATTTGATGCTACATTGAGCTATTCCATGTTGAATTTATTAAAATCCTGGCTGAAGAACAGCCTCATGGCAATACTGCTAGTAACAATATTTTTAGGCATAAATACAGCTGTCTGGACTCCTTCCAGTAACGCTGCTTTACCATCTGGAAATGCAATTACTGACGGCAGAGCTTTGTTGCGGTATGCACTCCCGATAGATAATAAGCCAGTACGCGAACTACAAGCCAGTTTAGAAGATATTTCTAACCAACTGCGTGCTAATAAACGCTGGGGTGCTGTCTCCAAAGACCTGAGTAAAGCATCCCGCATTCTTGATAAACCTTCACAAATCCTAACCAGCGTTCCGGAAGAACACCAACCCCAAGCCGAAACTTGGATTAATGAATTGAAATCTGGTGTAGCAAAAGTTCAAGAACTTGCTCAAACCAAAAATAAAGAACAAGTTCTCATAGAGAGAGGGAAACTGTTAAATTTAGTTTCCCTGTTGGAAGAATCAATGGTCAAGGAATTTCCCTTTGAAGTTCCCGAAGAGTACAGCAACCTTCCCCAACTCAAAGGACGCGCCACTATCGCCATTAAAACCAATAAAGGCGATTTAACCGTTGTCGTAGATGGTTACAGCGCCCCCGTCACCGCCGGGAACTTTGTAGATTTAGTACAACGAGGATTTTATAACGGTTTAGAATTTACCCGTTCTGAAGAATCTTACGTTCTACAAACAGGAGACCCCCCAGGCAAAGAACAAGGCTTTATTGACCCTACAACAGGTAAATATCGAGCTATCCCCCTAGAAATTCTCGTAGAGGGCGATAAAGAACCCACCTATGGCATTACCTTAGAAGATGCTGGTCGTTACCTAGATATGCCAGTATTACCATTCTCTTCCTTTGGTGCGTTAGCAATGGCTCGTCCAGAAAGCGAAGTTGATGGTGGTTCTTCTCAAGTCTTCTTCTTCCTGTTTGAACCAGAACTCACCCCAGCCGGACGCAACCTCTTAGATGGTCGTTATTCAGTTTTTGGCTATCTGATAGAAGGTAAAGATATTTTAGATACACTCAAAGCCGGCGACAAAATCGAATCAGCCACCGTAGTTCAAGGTATAGAAAACCTAGTAGAACCTCAATCAACCTAATCTATAAAGTTAGTAGTAAGCACTTTAGTGCTGACACCCAACTAAAGCGCTTACTACAAAGACCTAATCAAGCTTCCCAGCAGCCAACACTTGCTCAGGTGCGATCGCTAATTCGGGAAAAGTCCGCGATACAATCTTCTGGTCAGCAGTAAACACAGTCTCCTCATAAAACCCTTCTTCGAGCAAGAATACAGAAATTTTCGCTTCTAGTGGGTCAATAATCCAATATTCTGGCACTTCAACCGCCGCATACTCAGACCGCTTATGGCGATAGTCCCGCTTGATAGAATCTGGACTGACTACCTCTACAATCAGTAATGGTGGTGTCTCAAACACGGCTGATACATTGAGCAATTCTTTTGCTTGTTCCTGCGTCACTACAGACAGGTCAGTTAACCGAGATTTATTTTTCCCCGTCCTCACCCCAGTTTCTCGAAAAGTTAACCAAGGTAAACTCAAGCGATGGATTTCTGCTATTAATGCGGTATCTAAAAAAGCCACAATCAAAAAATGTTGAATTGTCGGGGGATTCATTAATTCCAACCTGCCATCCACAAGCTCGTAATGAAAACCAGTGCCATCATCATAAGTTAAATACTCTTCAAAGGTGAGATTTGTTACTGGTGTAGTGACCATCTCAACAGACCCCTAGACGATACAATTATCGTAACTTGAGGCAGTGGACAGTTATCAGTGAACAGTGGAAATAACCAGACAACTGCCAACCGTCAACTGTCAACTGTCCATCACTCAGGTGTTGGATGTTTTGGGTGTTTAATTATTGGCAACAGTCAATTGTCAACTGTCAACTGTCAACTGACCAATGACCAAAGTAAAAGATATTGGCGAACAAGGACTACTGGAAAGATTACAACGCTTCTGTCCACCAGATGTTATTGGTGATGATGCGGCGGTACTGGTGACAGACCCAGAGCAATCTTTGGTAGTCACAACAGATATGCTCGTTGATGGTGTGCATTTTAGCAATGCTACCACTTCCCCAGAAGATGCCGGTTGGCGGGCGGCGGCGGCGAATTTGTCCGATTTGGCGGCGATGGGTGCTACTCCCTTGGGGATCACTGTTGCACTGGGGCTTCCAGGGGATTTGAGTGTTAATTGGGTAGAAAGCTTATACCAAGGCATGACAGAGTGCTTGCAACAATACCATACCCCGATTGTGGGTGGGGATGTGGTGCGATCGCCTATCACCAGCTTATCCATTACTGCTTTCGGTCAAGTCCATCCCAACAGGATTATCCGCCGTGGTGCTGCTCAAGTTGGGGATGCGATCGTTGTCACAGGTGTTCATGGAGCCTCCCACGCTGGCTTAAAACTGCTTTTAGACCCCCAAATAGGCAAACACCTCACCACCACAGAACAGGCGGCTTTAATCAAAGCACACCAGCGTCCTCAGCCACGATTAGATGTCCTCCCCCACCTATGGAAAATCCTCGACAATTCAAAATTCAAAATTCAAAATTCAAAATTAAGAATCAACAACTCTCCCAGTCCCCAGTCCCCAGTCCCCAGTCCCCAGTCCCTAACACCCGTCGCCGGCATGGATAGCAGTGACGGTCTAGCCGATGCGGTGTTACAAATTTGTCGCGCCAGTGGAGTTGGTGCTGTGCTAGAAAGTTCCCAAATTCCTCTACCAACAGCCTTTGATCATTGGCTAACATCAGAACAAGCCTTGAACTATGCTTTATACGGTGGCGAAGACTTTGAATTAGTGTTGTGTTTACCACCAGAAGCTGCAAAAACCCTAGTACAACAATTAGGTCAAGACGCAGCTATCATCGGCAGCATTACATCAGATACAAAAGTACTATTGCATCATCAAAATCAAAAAATCCCTGACCAAGTTCTCAACCTTAGCCAGGGATTTCAACATTTTAGTCCATAGTCTATAGTCCATAGTCCATAATTAAAAACTGTTTTAGTCAATAGTCTATAGTCCATAGTCCATAATTAAAAACTGTTGACTATTGACTATTGACTATTGACTAACTTAAACCCACTTCTGGGCCACCAATTCTGCCAAATCGAGAACGCGCTGGCTGTAACCCCACTCGTTGTCATACCAAGCCATGACTTTTACTAAGTCATTACCCATAACTAGGGTTAAGCTTGCGTCAATGATAGAGGAAGCATCGGTTCCTTGATAATCGGACGATACCAATTGCAGTTCGCTGTAGTCCAAAATGCCTTTGAGTGGACCTTCAGAAGCATCCTTGAGGGCTTGGTTGACTTCTTCAGTAATAGTACGCTTCTCAACCTGAACCACGAAATCTACCATTGAGACGTTCGGGGTAGGTACGCGCAAGGCAACACCATTCAGTTTGCCTTTGAGTTCTGGGATAACTAAGGCCACTGCTTTCGCCGCACCTGTGGAGGTGGGGACGATGTTGATGGCGGCTGCTCTTGCCCGGCGCACATCACGGTGAGAAGCGTCTAATAAGCGCTGGTCACCTGTGTAGCTGTGGGTGGTGGTCATCGTACCCTTGATGATACCAAATTTTTCGTGTATTACCTTAGCAATGGGAGCTAGACAGTTAGTTGTACAGCTGGCATTACTGATAACGTGGTGTACGTTGTGGTCATACTCATGATGATTGACACCAATTACAAAAGTGCCATCCTCGTTTTTACCGGGGGCTGTAATCAAAACTTTCTTAGCTCCAGCATTAACGTGCTTTAACGCACCTTCTTTGCTGGTAAACACGCCTGTGGCTTCAATAATTAAATCAATTTCCCATTCTTTCCAGGGCAAGTTTTCTGGATTGCGATCAGATACGCATTTAATGGTTTTACCGTTAACGATAATAGAGTTGTCGTCAGCCGTAATGTCAACATCCTTTAACTTCCCAAGCATGGAGTCATACTTTAGGAGGTGAGCATTAGTTCTTGGATCTGATGTGTCATTGATAGCTACTAGGTCGATATTGCTATTTTGTCTTCCTAGCCAGCAACGTGCAAAGTTACGTCCGATGCGCCCGAACCCGTTGATTGCGACTCTAATCACAGTGTCTTGCCCTCTGTATTTATGCCTATAAGTTGATATCTTTGACCCCAATCATATCGCAAAGGGGGAAGGTATTTATAACCATAAAGTGTTAGATCCAAAAAAAAATACATATTTTATTCAGAATTTTCTGAATAGAGGTTGTGAGTTGTGATGTAGGCTCTAACATTTTCTGGCACTAAGTAACGAATTGACTTGCCTGAGCGATAAAGTTTACGAATTAGACTTGACGAAACTCCCATTAAGGGGATATGCAATAAGTGCCAGTGAATAGTAATTGACTGCTCCCCCAGTTTTTGCTTCACTTGCTTGCAGATTATCTCACTTTGAGCTATATTCTCACCACCTAGCAATCGGGGTGCGATTAACCAATCACACATTTGCGCTAGTTCATGTCCACGGTACCAGTGAGGTAAGGTTTGGAAGGTATCCAAGCCTACTATCCAGTACCAGTGAATATTTGGGAAATAAGCAGATAAGTCGATCAAGGTATTGATCGCATAAGAAACTCCTGGGCGATTTTTCTCCACAGAGGAGACAGTAAACGCCGGGTTATCTTGTGTAGCTAAATGCAGCATTTCCAGGCGATGTCTAAAACAAGACGCTTTTTTATGAGGAGGATTTGATGAGGGAACCCAAATTAATTTTTCTATGGGTAACTGCTGTAAAGCCGTCTCGGCTATGAGTAGGTGTCCCCAGTGGATGGGGTCAAATGTACCGCCAAAAATTGCCAAATGCTGCATGGTGATGTCTTGGCTATATGCGCTTGAAAATGATTTTCATCGGCAACATCATAATTTTAATCAAATTCATGCTCAGGCTTGATGGAATATTCAAAGCAGTTTCGCTAGGAATATGGTTATGTAGGCAATACCAGTAAGGAATGGAATAGTATGTATTTCACATTACAAGAATTTCTTTCCCGATGTGACAAAAATTTACTGAATAATCATAAAAACAGTATAGAAATAGCAAAAACCTCTAACCAAGGTAAAATCATTCTCAATAATCAAAACCCTAGTAAAAAATCATCCTTGAAAAACCTATCGGAGTAGTTACAGAAAAAATACAAATCCTGTTATGATACCCGTGTCATTTGTGATTTATGGTGTGGTGTGGTGTTAAGAGGAGTAATCAATGAATAATAGCGTAGATTTTGCTGGTAGACCGTTTCATTTCATCGGCATAGGCGGTATAGGAATGTCGGCTCTGGCTTATGTTCTGGCAAAACGTCAATTGCCAGTTTCGGGTTCTGACCTACGACCGAATCATATTACGCGCAAATTGGAATCTATCGGCACTCATATATTTAGTAGACAAGAAGCAAGTAATCTTGAGTTCTTTGGGACTAAAGTAGAATCTAAAGAAATAGAATTAAATTCACAACAAAGGTTTCCGGGTGGAAGTTCAACATTACCCCAAGTAATATGTTCTACCGCAATTAACGCCAACAATTTAGAATATCAAGCAGCAATAAAATTAGGTTGTCCGATTTTTCATCGTTCAGATGTACTAGCTGCTTTAATTGCCGAACATCATAGCATTGCTGTAGCCGGAACTCACGGTAAAACCACAACTAGTAGCATGATTGGCTATATGTTACTAGCAGCAGGTTTAGACCCGACAATTATTGTCGGTGGAGAAGTTAATGCTTGGGAAGGCAATGCTAGAATAGGTCAAAGTCCCTATTTAGTAGCTGAAGCAGACGAATCAGATGGTTCTTTGGTGAAACACGCTCCAGAGATTGGCATTATCACTAATATTGAATTAGACCATCCTGACCACTACGACACCTTAGAAGAAGTAGTTGAGATTTTTCAGACATTTGCCAAGGGTTGCAAAACCTTGATTGGTAGTATCGATTGTGCAACAGTGCGCGAGTTGCTACGCAACGCCGGAGGCGATCGCCTAAAACCAACAATTACTTATAGTCTCCATCAAGATACAGCAGCTGACTACACCGTTACGAATATTGACTACCGCGCAGATGGGACTACTGCTTTAGTCTGGGAAAAAGGCAAAGCTTTAGGTGTGCTGAAATTAAGATTACTAGGTCGCCATAACTTGAGTAATGCCCTAGCCGCAGTAGCTGTTGGTCGCCACCTGGGTTTAGCATTTGGGGACATCGCTAAAGGTATCGCCAGCTTTGAAGGTGCAAGACGACGCTTTGAATTTCGAGGCGAAGTCGATGGTATTACCTTCATTGATGATTACGCCCATCACCCTAGCGAAATTCGCGCTACCTTAGCCGCCGCCCGCCTCCAAGCCAGACCAGGACAAAGAGTGGTTGCTATCTTCCAACCCCATCGCTATAGTCGTACCCTGACCTTTTTAGAAGAATTTGCCGAGTCCTTCAGCCACGCTGATTTGGTAGTTCTGACCGATATTTACAGCGCCGGCGAACCGAATTTAGGACAAATTAGTGGTGAACAGTTGGCAGAGAAAATTGCTCAACAACATCCACAGGTAGTTTATCAGCCAACGATCGCCACAGTTTGCGAGTACCTACTGAAAACTCTCCGCCCTGGTGACTTAGCCCTATTTCTGGGTGCAGGAAATCTCAATCAAGCAATTCCAGAAATTATTACCACACTATGCGAACCTGCTACAGCCACATTGTAAGGATACTTATAAGTGTCTGTTTAGCGACAGTTTTAGCAAAATTGCCGTATTTTTACGGCAAATAAATGTAAAAATTTCACAAATAATTGATGTAAGATGAAAATTTCCCAGGCAGTCGGAAACGCCTGCACAGTTCCTGCTTCCAATGTAGCGACACAGGATAGCAATCGAGCAAGAGAGAGTAAAATTATTTACTTACCCGGTACAAATTGCGAGATTAAATCCCAGGCTTTGTTATCAGCCTATACTTCCTATCAGGTTGGTGGGGCGGCTGAATTATATGTTGCACCTCGTGATGTAGAAGGATTGCAAGCGAGTCTTAAGTATGCAAAAGAACGTGATTTAAGAGTAACAACCTTGGGCGCAGGGTCTAATCTGTTAGTTAGCGATCGCGGGATCTCTGGTTTAGTTATTGCTACCCGACACCTGCGTTACAAATATTTTGACCACCAAACCGGACAAATAACTGTAGCGGCTGGTGAATCAATTCCCAGCCTAGCATTAGAAGCGGCGAAACTGGGCTGGCAAGGATTAGAGTGGGCTGTGGGTATCCCTGGTAGTGTTGGCGGTGCGGTAGTGATGAACGCCGGAGCGCATAATAGCTGCATCGCAGATATATTAGTAAGCGCTCAGGTACTTTCACCAGATGGCACCTTGGAGACACTTACGCCAGAGGAATTGGGTTATGCGTATCGTACTTCATTATTGCAAGGGAGCGATCGCGTAGTTACCCAAGCCACACTCCAATTACAACCAGGCTTTGACCCCGCTCTTGTCACAGCCACAACTAAACAACACAGACAGCATCGTCTAAGCACCCAACCTTACAACTACCCCAGTTGTGGCAGTGTGTTCCGTAACCCCAAACCCTATGCGGCAGGCTGGTTAATTGAACAATCTGGCTTAAAAGGCTATCAAATAGGCGGCGCACAAGTAGCTAATCTCCATGCCAATTTTATCGTTAATCGTGGAGGAGCCAAAGCCAACGACATCTTCCGCCTCATCCGTCATATCCAACAGGAAGTTCAAGAACGTTGGTCAATCCTGTTAGAACCAGAAGTGAAAATGCTTGGAGAATTTCAGGCGGCTTGAGAGGCTGGGGACTGGGGATTCAGTCAGTGATACAGTTATTAGTGAACAGTTATCAGATTATGTTCACTGATAACTGACACACCCAATCGCTAAAATTTCGGTAAAAAAAGAGGCAAATCACCCACCGCATCTATAATTGAATTTGACTTGTTATTCAACGCACACGCGGACTATCAATTATGACAGGAAAAGGACAAGGATTTGGCTTTGGCTTGGGAAAAATGAAAGAACTGGCCGATGCTTTCAAAAAAGCGCAGCAAGTTCAAGAAGGCGCAAAGCGACTCCAAGAAGAATTGGAGCAAATGGAAATTCAGGGAGAATCTGGCGGTGGCTTAGTCAAGGTAATTGTCAGTGGCAACCAAGAACCAAAGCGGGTAGAAATTTCCCCGGATGCTTTAGCACAGGGGGCAGATTTACTTTCGGATTTGGTAACGGCTGCAATGAAAGATGCTTACAACAAGTCCACAGCCACCATGCGCGAACGTATGGAAGATTTGACCAGTGGTTTAGAATTACCTGGATTTTAGTTAATAGTCATTAGTCATTAGTCATTAGTCATTAGTCAACAGCTTTGTAGACTATAGAGTTTCGACTACTGACTTTTGACCTTATTTATCAATCTTTGCGGGAAGACCCCATGCGAAACATTCGCGTAGCGTGCCGTTAGGAAAGTGGAGCTTGGGGATGAAAGCAAAGCCAAAGTCTATGGCACTTAACTAATTGAGTTGAAGAGCGATAAGTATTGTATAGTAAGCATCATGGGAAATAAAGCTTACAAATTTCGACTCTATCCAAATAAAGAGCAATCTGCATTTCTGGCAAAGTGCTTTGGTTGCTCCAGGTTTGTATACAACCATTTTTTAAGGCTCACAACAGATGTCTACGCCGATTCTAAAAAGTCTCTGCGTTACAAAGAATGGGCGAAGCTATTAACAGATTTGAAGTCAGATTTTGAATGGCTCAAAGAAGTTAATTCCCAGTCACTACAGCAAACTCTTAAGGATTTAGAGTCAGCATTTGTCAGATTTTTTAAAAAGTTAGGAGGATTCCCAAACTTTAAAAAGAAAAGTAATCGGCAATCGTTCAGAGTGCCACAACACTTTTTAATAGACAATAATGGGTTTCTCAAGCTCCCTAAGATGACACCTATCAAAATGGTAATTCATAGGGAAATACTAGGAACACCAAAAAATGTTACTATATCTAAGACCCCATCTGGGAAGTATTACGCATCAATAGTAAGTGAACAAGACATCCCTCATGCACCCTTAAATGGTGACAAGATTGGTGTAGACTTAGGGTTAAAAGAGTTTGCAATTACATCAAAGGGTGAGAAGTTTGAGAATCCTAGATATTTTCAAAAATCTTTACGCCGACTCAAGATAAGACAGAAGAGATTAAGCAGAAAACAGAAAGCTTCTAGTAATCGCAGTAAAGCTAGATTAGTTGTAGCTAAGATTCATGAAAAGGTGGCTAATCAACGGCAAGATTACCAACACAAAATTAGTCGGAAACTGGTATCCGAGAACCAAAGAATATCAGCAGAAAGTCTAAACATTAAAGGGATGGTAAAAAACCGTAAATTAGCCAAACAGATCAGTGATGTGGCGTGGGGTAATTTCCTCACCATGTTGGAATACAAAGGAGATATCTATGGTTGTGAAGTTCACTACGTAGATAGGTTCTTCCCTAGTTCTAAAAGATGTTCTAATTGTGGCTACATTAAGCAAGATTTAACCCTTGCCATTCGTGAATGGCGGTGTCCAGAATGTTCAAAAATATGGGACAGAGATATAAATGCTGCCCTGAACCTGATGCTGTTTATGAAGTCAAAAATACCCTTGGAAGAAGGGAAATTTACGCCTGATCAGCTAGTTGAAAGACTAGGGATGAACCGGGATACTAGTTCAGGACAGGAAGCCACAGGTGCAGCGTAGCGGAACCTGTGGTACTTCACACAAGCTTATAGAAAGATAGTAGGTGACAGTATCAGAAGTTACTTGCTATAAAACTTAATCAAACTAATTTATAGGATTCATACTGAATTTGAGAAATATAAGTAGGCAATGCCCACTAAAACTATAATAAGGTGGGCATTGCCTACCCTACTTAATTACGTATTAGTATTTATGCCTTACAAACTACTGTTTGTCTGCTTGGGGAATATTTGTCGCTCACCCTCGGCAGAAAATATTATGAATCATCTTATTGAACAGGCTGGTTTGAGCGATAAAATTATTTGTGACTCTGCTGGTACTTCTAGCTATCACATCGGTAGCCCACCTGATCGAAGAATGAATGCTGCGGCGGTGGCAAAGTTAGGAATTACATTGCGTGGTCGAGCTAGGCAATTTATTAAAGCTGATTTCCAAGAATTTGATCTCATCTTGGCAATGGATAGAGACAATTACGACGACATTATTGCACTTGAGACCACTGGAAAATATCATGACAAAGTGCATTTGATGTGTGAGTTTTGCTCTCGCCACAAATTGAAGGAAGTGCCAGACCCCTATTATGGTGGGACAGAAGGATTCAATCAGGTAATTGATTTGCTAGTTGATGCTTGTGAGGGTTTACTGGAATATGTTAGGGAACAGGAGACAGGGGACTCTTAACAGGCTTGACAGCTTCTTATTTTCGGGGTTTTAGTACTTTATTTTCGTAAATATGTAATGAGGACTTTAGTCCTCATTACAAACTTCTTTTATTTGATATTTAAGAAAGTAAATTTACCATTGACACCGTTTGGTTCCATTTTCAATTGAGCTACATAAAACTCTTTTTGAATTACTTCGCCTACTGGTGTAAAAGCAATTTCACCAAGAGGAGTTTGATAGGTTAGTTTAAGTAATTCTTGATTCAATTCTTTACGCAACTGTGGCATTGATAAATTATTAATTTGTCTTTTTTTGTTTAAAGATTGCAACGCTTCTACATATACCTGTAAAGCAGCAAAAGATTGGGCGCTGACTTGGGATGGTTCTTTACGATATTGCTCTATATAGGCTTTACGAAATGCTGTGTTAATTTCATTTTTGTATTCTGGGCTGTAAGCTTGGGCAATAATTATGCCATCACAAAGCAGGCTACAGACTGAAAATATATGTGATGTATTAAATCCATTCCCACCAATGATTATGCCTTTATAACCAAGTTCTCGCAATTGTTTTACTAAATTTCCTCCATCGACAGCTAACCCAGAAATAATTGCTAAATCGGGTTTTAAATTAATTGCACTGCTGGCTTGAGTTTGAAAATCAGTATCTGTAGTTTGAAACTTTTGGACTGTGACTAAATCTAATCCTAAATCTTTAACTGTTTTCTGAAAAATCTCTGTTTCGGATTTATTAAACGCATCATTTTGTGCGTAAAATACAGCTACTCTTTTGATTTGAGGATTTTGTTTAAGTGCTGCTTTCACTGCATAAGGGGCTACGACAGCCACAGATGAGGAAACACGGGCTACATAATCACCAATTTCGGGAATACCTTTAGCTGTATTTGATGAGCCAATAACTGGAGTTTGATTGCGTTCTGCTATGGGGTCAGCGCTAAAGGCTTGTTGTGACAGGGTAGGGCCAATAATGCCAACAACGTTATTTTGATTAATTAAAGTTTGAAAGGCGTTAATCGCACCAACTTCATCGCCACCCGTATCTTGAAATATTAATTTAATCTGTTTACCGTTGATACCACCTTTGCTATTAAAATATTTTTCGGCAATCTTTACCCCGTCAGTTCCTTCTTGACCCAGTAACGCTACATTACTTGTTTGGGCAAAGGCAATACCAATAGGAATAGTGTTAGCTGGGCTTGTTGTGGCTGTGGCATTATTGGCGGAGTCTATTCCAACACTGCTACTCTTACCACAAGCTGTCACTAGGACAGAGCAGATGCAAAATAATGTTGTGTAATGAGGGATACTAAGGCGGAATCTAAGGGCGATCGCATTTTTCATATTGATATCAATCCGATTTTATAGCTAGAAAACACATACGTTCATTTACAAAATACCGTATGTTGAAGAAAGAGAGTTTTTAGTAAAATTTAAAAGACTGCTGATTGTCTGAACTAGCACGTGAATTACAAAAGTCATCTTATAAATATGAATCAGTCATCATAATTAAATAAACAATTCACAATTCTGTAAAAATGTCATCATAGTTAAAGTAATAAATATTCTGGAGACAAAACCACGGTTTACGCACGCCCCTTAGCACGGTTAATAGAACAATTGCAACGCTTACCAGGAGTTGGTCCTAAAACTGCCCAAAGACTAGCATTGCATATTTTAAAACGACCCGAATCTGAAGTAGAAGCTTTAGCCCAAGCATTGGTTGAAGCCAAAAAACAAGTAGGCTTATGTTCTGTCTGCTTCCATCTATCTGCTGAACCAGTTTGTGAAATATGTCGCAATCCTAACCGTGACAACAACACATTTTGCGTTGTCGCAGATTCTCGTGATGTAATTGCACTAGAGAAAACTCGCGAATACAAAGGTAAATACCATGTTTTAGGCGGAGTCATCTCTCCAATTGATGGAATCGGCCCAGAACAGTTAACTATTCAAGCGTTAGTCAGGCGCGTGAGTCAGCAAAAACCACGAGAAGTAATCTTGGCAATTAGTCCAAGCGTAGAAGGAGAGACAACTACCCTTTATGTAGGTCAACTACTGAAGCCATTTACTAAAGTGACACGAATCGCCTTTGGGTTACCCGTAGGTGGAGATTTAGAATATGCTGACGAGATTACACTAGCAAGAGCATTAGAAGGACGCAGGGAGTTATATTAACTATAGTCAATCATCAGATATAAAATTAGCCAACAAAAAAGCGCTCTCAGTATTTGAGAGCGCTTTTCTGATGAAAAATAAACCTGGCACCGAGCGATTGTGGCGTAGGGCAACCCCTAAACTATCGTAGCCGTAGCAGAGTTTCACAACTGAGTTCGGGATGGGTTCAGAGTGGGACCAATGCACCATAGGC
>NZ_JACJSG010000066.1 GCF_014697625.1 Anabaena azotica FACHB-119
AATTAGGTTTACTTGCACAGAGATTACATATTGATTACAAAGCATTGTTTGGCAATTGCAACAGCAGCCGTGACACTCCTTTGCCTGTTCATCCGGCTATTAAATCCCAAGTAGATAAAATACAACCTCAACAAGGTGAAAGTTCAAGAGTGACTTCAGAGTTGGTTAGTTCTTTATTATCAGCCAAAAAGCTACACCAAGAGGAGGGGGGCGAAGAGGAGTACACTTCCCCATTAGTTGGACAGAGGAGCGAAAATAACGAAGTTGCATCCGTTACCTCAAGTGCTGAACAAACATCACTTGATGGAGATCAGTCTTTGGATAATTTATTAGATAAGTTAGAAAAGACTGGTAAGCTAACTATTGGAGAACAACGTCAGCTTTACAATGAATTGGTTATCCAAAGTCAGATTCAACAAGAAAATAATGGGAAAACTGATATCTCCCTTCCTCCTATTGAGTCAATTGTTGACGATTTAATCAAACAGCGTGAGAGGATGATCCAAGATACTTACACCCCCAAGGTTGAGGAGCATTATCAAGTATCTCAATCTCAACCACAACAGCCGAATAATTCAACAGAAGCAGAAATAGAATTTTAATAACTGTTATTCAATATATTTATGCCTAGCTTAGTCACAGAAACAATTACCACTATTAACCGCGATAGTGGTCTTTCCCACAACCAGATGGCCTACAGACTGGCATTGATGATGGAGAAATACCCCCCGCAAGCGTCAATACAGCCAAACCCCGTACTAGATACAAAAGAGCGTGACAATATTATTACCGAGATGAGAAATACTCTATCTCTATCCCAGAATGCTCAAACTACTGAAGAATATAGGCGCTCACTCAAGGATAAATATCTTCAAGAGTACAGGCAAAAATTTAGTTTGGTTCAGGCTGAAAAAACACCATTAAACAACTCGACCAGAGTTGACAAACTGGTAGCCGAGAGGAAAAAGACTTTCTTAGAGAAGATGTTACAGTCTAAAGGTCGCAACTTACCTTTAGTCAATAGACAACAGCCAACACCTGTTGAGAGTGAACAAAACCAAACGGCTAAAAAGTCTTTGATTCCAGCGTTGATGAATATTATCGTCACAAGGGGAATTGATACGAATGATGGTCGAGTATATGAGGGCAACTTTTATCGGTTGCATCTGCTGATGAGACAGGGGATGCAGCGTTTGAATGTTTGGCGCAAGAGTGATAATCAGTCAGCTTTTAGTGCCTATAAAGTAGATGGTAAGGAGGAATACAAGGTCATACACAATAACCTTTCACCACAGGAAACCCAAAAGCTGATCAACTTTAATATCAAACAGCGCGAACAACAGTCACAGCCGCAGCCACAACCACAGCCAGAACAAAATAATCAATCCCTAGACGGGCCTGAAATGGACTAGTGAAAATATCCCACAAATAGCCCCAAAAAGTACACAGTTACCAAAACATAACGCTTCTTTACCCGGTCAATCCCTGACCAGGGTGAGATAACCCAAGCAAGTATTACGTAGAACAATGCTTGGAGAAAATCGTTGTGTACTAGTTTGATGACTCCTGCTATCATCAAACTTATAAAAATTAGAACTTCTACAACAGTTTCAATCTTATCCCACAGCTTGACATCATATAGGTAACGCATCTTGTCTCCTGTGTGACTTGGGCAACATACTATCATCAACTCCATAAATACCATTTTCCTTGTAAGGAAATATGATAGTGAATTTGGTTCCTTGCTCTGGAATTGAATCTACCTTGATGTCCAGTTCATGAGTGTGAGCCACAGATAGAGCAATGTATAACCCTAGTCCCTTGCCTCCTACTCGATGTGATGAATTAGGCGATCGCCAAAAGGGAATAAATATATTTGATAATTGTTCGGTGGGAATCCCACAGCCTGTATCTTCAATCTCAACGATTAAATCATCACCTTGATTAAGTAGTCTTAAGAAGATTTCTCCGCGACTAGTGTACTTGATGGCGTTGGAGACAAGATTGGAGAGCATTCTATCGATACCGATGCTCTCCCCCCTTACTTGAGTTCCATGCTTGTACGTTACTTGCGAAGAAAAGTGCAGTTTCAACGAATGACACTGAGCTATGGGGTTGAATAAATCATAGGTTTTCTGTAACAAAGCTAACATATCAAACTGAGTTACTGATATTGCTCTAACTTCTTTGACTTTGTTAGCTTCAAGTAAGCTTATGCCTCGGTCATGAGTATCCCGCAAAGCCAACAGAAATGGCCTGATTTCTTCTAAAGATTGCCCATAAGTTCCTTCTATTAACTGATTGAGCAGTATTAATGCTCCTCGATAATCGTTTGATACCTCGTGCAGTAAAGCTGATAAATCCAATTGCTTGCTGAAAAATTCTCCCTGCATATATGTTTCCTGAGATAGATTGTTATTTTAGCTACTTTTATGATTTTGCAAATTTTAGAATATTTTTATTTTAGTTTAAAGATAAATTTTTATACAATCATAGTTGAAGGTTAATACTTTTTAGTTCCCTAACTTGAAAGGTTTGTCTTCATATTTATTTATATGAAAAGTAAAATATTGAACATCAGAAACCATGTTATAAATATTTGATATCTCCAATTGAAGTAATTAAAGGCTATGATTCGAGTAGTATTTATTGAGGACAGCACTATAACAAGGTTCGGAATAACTACCGCTATTAATCAACAGCTAGGTATGGAAGTTGTAGGTGCTACAGGTACAGGCAATGAAGGAGTGGAGTTAGTTCAGAAATTCAACCCCGACGTAGTTTTAGTAGATATTGGTCTACCTGACATCTCTGGAGTCGAGGTCATTAAAAAAATTAAGGACTATAGGAGTAGTACTAAAATTGTTGTTCTTTCCTGCAATCATTCTCAAGAAATTATCAGTGCGGCGGTGAACAATGGTGCTGAATCTTACATTCTCAAAAAGAATGATATTCCTCTAATTATAGAGGCTATAAAAACCACTTACAACAACAAAAGTTTATTTGATTCCGAGATTATCAAAAGAGGATTGGTGAAATTTTTTCCCAACCACAAAGGCAGAGGCAGAGGCAGAATTTTTGACGACTCTTTAAGCGAGCGAGAGATTAGTGTTTTAACATTGATTGCTGCTGGGTTCTCTAATAAAGAGATAGCTACAAAGCTATTTATTGGCGAGAACACAGCCAAAAATCATACGAGAAACATCTTCTCTAAATTAGGGGTCAACAAGCGGATAAATGCTGTCAAGAAAGGCTGTGAACTCGGCTATATCTCCAATTCCAATAATGTTGCCCAGGTCAGTTAGGGCTTACTTACCTACTTGGATCAAACAATAGCCTCTAGTTTTATCTTCTTTTTCTTGACAGGCTTCAATTGCACCTTGATTTTTTAAAATAATTTGATACATCTGTTTTCCTTGTGGGGATTTTGCCCATTGCAGAATCTTGAGATCATTACGTGATACTACTACTGATTGATTGGTTCCTAAGTTAGAGACAGCATTCCATGTTGTCAACGAACCAAGCGCCGCAGAGGTGGCGGCGACTAATCCACACAGGGCTGATACTGCCCCTAATCCCCATCCCCCTTGCACTTTTATATCGGTTGTGCCTGGGGGTTTGATTTTTTTTATCTCATCACGTACTGCACTAGAAACAACTTTATAGTGCATCGACTCGGCGGATTTAGTTGTATTCTCCAGTTTTTGGTCAAATTCTACCGACCAACTTTCTATCATTGCCTCCATCCTTGCCTGGAGGTCTATTATAGTTTCCTCATACCGACCTAGCGTCGCCATCATCCTGAATGATGGGTCATCTGGCGTAATTCCCAACTGATAGGCCCCTTCTACTATGCGTTTTTGTTCTGATGGGCTATAACCTTGTAGTATCTCTTGTACTGTCATTAGTCTAATCCTAAATATTTAATAGCTAAATTGTTACTCATCACTGAATTACGGAACCTTTTAATCCACTGGAAGATAAAACTTCTCCAAAATAAAATTATTGATTTTTCATCTTTAACTTCTGAATATGGTATCCCGGCTTTCTCCATTGCTTGATAGTGATTTCGATGTAGAGCCGTCAATTCTATTTCTGTACCTCCTACTATTAACAGATTCGGGCGCATTTTTTGGTCATACTCTCTAAACTCTGGTGTGAAATGATAGTTTTTCACTACGACATAATTAGCATTATTACCAGCAGTTTGGATGATTTGGTTTAGGTAGTCTATGCAGTCTGTTCTGTGAGAAATAGGTTGGAGAAAGGTGAGATTCCAACCATACTCAGCCAAACCCGCCAATAGCTCAGAGTGAATAATATATTGACAAATTTTATCTGTATACTGTCCAGGCATATCCACCAAGATTATGTCTATATCATCAGCCACAAGCTCCACAAATATCCTGTCAGTTTCTTTATTAAAAAAATCTATCTTTTCAATACACACTAAATCTTTATATGCCAAGAGCCTGTCTCGGTTATCATGGTCATATACTCTAACTTTTTTATTTTGTTTTTGATAGATTTCTATTAATAATTTGATGACGGTAGACTTGCCTACACGCGAGTCGCCTACAGTCCAAATCATTCTTTTATTAGTTTTCAACATTCATACTCTCCAGACCTAAAAGATGCTTAACTGGCTCTATTTGCTGCTTGAAAGTTTTTAACCAAGTTCTCACACGCATTTTTACCCCTGGTAATTCTGTTTGCTTTATCCCTTCGGAAAAAGGCAGCGATTTTTCATCTAAATAATCATAGACGTATTCAAGCAAGTCGGGCATTGTCACCTCAGATATAGGTGTACCTGAAGCTAATAGTTTTTGCTTTATTTGTTCGATTATTGGGGAATTATTGTATCTGGAAAATTCTTCTTCTTCACCATAAAAGAGATTTTTTACTACTATATAGTCAACTTTATCTCCACAATAACTATACAAATCTATTAATTGTTTTACTGAATCTGATACCCGACTAATCACCACTACTATTGTCACTCTAATATTGTAATCATTGGCGGCTGTTTCCAAAAATCCTTGTTCTATAAATTTCTTAAATACTTGACTTGATTGCGGTGGCAACTCTAATAAAAACAGTGATGGTGATGGTGATGGTTGATTATATGTATCTAGCTGTGGCTCAATCATTTTCCTTATCTGATCAAAAAATCTATCCATACTCCCATCTTTAAACACATTTAGCTTTTGTATCTGGAAATGTTCGCCAGACTCGCCATAATATCTCAACAAATCAGGATTAGTATTATCTGCATCTACTGCCACAATCTTTCTCTTGGCATCTATACAAGTTTGTAAGACCCCCCTCGTCCACATCGATTTACCAGTTCCACCTTTCCCCCCATGTACTACTACAAATCTTATGGGGAGACTTTTTGTTATTACTTGTGCCTTATTATCAACTTCTTCTATTTCTTTATCCGGGACTGGGGCTACATCTACTGGTTTTGTATCTGTGTTTTCTGCTGTTTTTTGTAAGTCTAAATTTTGTTGTGGTACTTTTTCTATCTCTACCTCTACCTCTTCCACTTTAGTTAGTTCAATTGCTTGAATGTCACCACTAGCGCCTTTTCCATTCTGATTATTCTCGGTAGTGCAAGTCATTCTCTTGTTTCTCCTGTTCATTGCTTAATCACTGTTAAGTACTTATAAAAAATCTCTTTGAAATATAGGTAAAATATTGCTTCTTACCCATTGTGTGAAAATTCTAATTAATTGTTTTTCTACTATGCCTCCTAAATCATAGATGCCTGAAGCATTTAAAGTTTTCACACTTCTTTCTTCCCCTTGAATAACCACATGGCGTTCTTGAGTCTGAATATGCAAAGGTACTATTTTTTCATTATTTAATTCTGGGGACATAATTTTAAATACATCTTCAGCAAATATCTCTAGCCCTGATGGGGTCGATATTACCCTCACTGTGCTACCTAATGGATGGTCAAATTCCCAATATGTCCATATTTTCTTCATTGCTAATTTAGAATTTATCAATCTGACACCATTTGCTCTCTTGTAGACCTCTTATCTATGACATATTCTGCATCAAAAAATAAAGAAACTTTCGTGCTATTTTTTTTGGTAAGAAAGTGTCTTGTCTTTTTTTTATGATTGCTATATAATCCCTGTCTGATATTTCACCATGTCTTGGATTACCTATCCTTAGCCTATTCCCTTGAAGTTAAACGATCGCCAACTAAAAGCCTCAAGGGGTAGCCCATCATACCAGAGGTTGATGTGCTGTAAACAACCCTGAAGTTCCGGGGATTGCTTGCTTGTTGGAAGGATAACTTAGCTTGTTTCCAATTGGCGGCGAAAACTGGGACAAAGCCTACACCGACCTTTCACGGCGGTGTAGGTAGTTTACTAAAACTTGATTGCAGAATTTGATTGCAGAAATAGTACAAATATATATAATACTTGCAGATCGTAGTTAAACGGTTTCTGGAAGTAGATATCGCCTTAAACGAGAAATTGATAATTGATTTAATTAATGAATTTTTTGGAGTTTTTTATGAAGAAAATAGCTCTATTCACAGCCCTTGCTTTGATAGGTACGACATTAGGAGCTTGCCAGTCTGAGGAGGACAAAGTAGCTCAGGCTCAGAGGGACTTGAGAGCAGCTTATGCGGCTAAGTTGGAACAAGAGCAAACCCAAAAAGAAAATGCCGTAAAAGAGCAGATAAGAAAGTATGTAGAAGATACTCCCGACTTGTACAGAATTAGTTGGAAGGTATGCGGAGACTGGACTGCTCCTTACAACAACGGAACAAGGTGCAGCGAAACCCGAATCCCTAAAACGAAGGGATATTTCGAGCCTGTCTATGTGTGGGGAGCCAATGGAGTTCAGTTTGTTAACAAACAAGATTTTGTCAGAAGTTTCTGGACGGCGGGACTCTTTGTCAAATCAAGAGGGTGCTTGAATATTGGCAAACCGCGAGAAGAAGGCTTGTACAACGTGAAAAATTTCATGATCGAGAAAACAAGTACTACTCCTACGCCACAGAATGTAAAAGTTGAAGTTTTGTCAAGGCAAGAAAAGCAAGAAGCGGTAGAACAAGCCTTCAAGGACGCAGAGGTGGAAAACTACGCAATCACCAATTTTGGTGTGTCCGCAACTACAGGATTAATACCCACTGGAAAAAATTGTTTAACGCTCGAAGAGTGGAAGAAAACACAATCGTAGTCAAATCCTCGCCGTCCTAAAAATACGACAGTGAGTTATTGGGTAGCTTGAGCTACACAATGCGAACAGAGACATCCGACTAATTCAATCGCTGAAGGTTGTAGTCCTAACCTGGCGAAATTTTCGGGTGTCTATAACAACATTAAATATGCGGAGTGGGGGCAGCGATTCAAGGGGCGACAAGCTCCCTAAAGTGCTTGCTGTATAAGCTTCATAGCCCTTAAACCTCGCTGATAATATGTCTGCTTATTGCGAATGGAACTGACCAGTTCCTCGACCCAGACTTGACACTCATGCCAAGCAATTATCCAATTAAAACCATATAAACCTATCCAAAAGTTACTATGTCTTTTTTCAGTTTTACTCTGTTCTTGGGGACGACAAACATAAGATTGTTGTCGTTGTAATTTAATTTTTTGACCTTGTATCCAAGCACTGGTCATAGCTAAAGCGATTAAGAGAATTAAACGCACAAGTCTATCAGGGTTAGCTTGAGAATCTTCTAGATTGTATCCACCAGTTTTACAATCACGGAACATTGCTTCAATCCCAAAACGTTGAGCATATATCTTGAGGGCAATGTTTAAGTCTGGTAAATTAGTTAATAAATACCAAGCGTCTTTTTCTTGCTTACTCCTGTACTTTCTTTTCCAATAGACTCCTAAGTTAAACCGACCAAAACCACGTTTTTGAGTAACGTTGACGTTGGTGTAAAAGCAGCGGACACCAGGATAAATTTCAATGCTACTTAAAGGCTGAAATTTCTGTCTTTTTTGGCGAAAAGTAGTATCCTTTTTTTGACGGAGTACAAAACCTACATTCTGCTCGTGAAGCCACTGTGCCAGTTCTACGCTGTGAAATTCCCTATCTCCGATAATTACTAATTTGTACTTTTTTAATAAGCGGATTACTGGACGTAATACTTTTTGTTGTTCAGTGAGGTTGCTACTACCATCTTTCTCTAGCAAGCACCAATATATTGGCCACGCTCTTTTTTGGTAAATTACGCTCACTGTCAACACATTATTTTCCTGCCACTGTGTTCTATCCATCGCAATGGTTAATTGTGACCCCAGTTTAAAATATTGGTTAATTAGGGCTTCAATAATCGGAAACCACAACAATACTACACTTAAGGCATTTAATGTTAAAAACCTTTGTAAATGCCGCCTACGACTGTTTTGTTGTATAGGTAATGGTAGTGTCGCTGCTAGCCTTTCTATCTTCACTTGCTTCTGATTTTGTAGTAACCATACCAGCATCTTCAGCGTAATTAACTGCGATTTATTTAGATACTTTTCTAGAAACTCTTGATAGAATGAAGGCAACATTATAATGACGGTCTTGTTTAATGGACTAGACCGTTCTTTTTTACCATCAAACTGTACCTCATAGATGAGCGCTTAATAACCCCTATTCCGCACCCTAACTGTCACACATCAAAAAAAGCCGCTAAAGTAGTACAAAATAACTAAAGCTAATTCCAGAGTTAAGAGGCTTAATGGGAAGATTTAGCATTAAACTTGGTATGGACGGAGAAAGAAAAGTTATGTAACAAAGATAAAAGAAAGAAAAACTTGCCCAGTAAAAATTAATTGATAACCGAAAATAAAATGAGAAAATCACAACAGGAGTAGTGGAGAAATCTGTTGTAATTTAACTTAAAAAATGGAAATTAAAAACATAGATCATTTAGGGATAGTAGCAGGAATCATAGACAAGATAGGATTAGTAGAAATAATCAATGAATTAATAGGTGAGGAAAAAGGAGAAAAAGTAAGTCCTGGTCATGTAGTCAAGGCTATGATCTTGAATGGATTAGGGTTTGTATCCAAACCTTTATATATGTTTCCCAAATATTTTGAAACAATAGCCTGTGAGCATTTAATAGGAGCCGGAGTAAAACCAGAATATCTTAACGACGATAAACTGGGGAGAGTCATGGATAAACTGTTTATAAAAGGGCTAGATACAATATTTTTAATTATTGCCTTAAAAGCTGCTAAAAAATTTGGTGTATCTCTGTCATCATCACACCTAGACTCAACATCAATGCACGTACATGGAGAATATAATACCAGATTACCAGAAGTAATATTTGAGAACCAGCAAACAGTCAATATTGAAGAATCCGTTGAATTAGCTCTATGTTCACCAAAAGAGATTACAATCACCTACGGTTATTCTCGTGACCATAGACCGGATTTGAAACAATTTATTATAGAGCTAATATGTTCAGGAGATGGAGATATACCAATATTTTTGAAATTAGCATCGGGAAATCAAGCAGACTCATCATGCTTTGGTCAAATAGCAGTAGATTACCAAAAACAAATAGAGGTTGATAGCCTCATAGTGGCAGATTCAGCTTTATATACAGAATCGAATATTAAGTTGATGTCAGAGTTGCGCTGGTTATGCCGAGTACCTTTAACTATCAAATTAGCACAATTATTAATATCAACCTTACCAGAATCAGAATTTACCCCCAGTAAATTATCAGGATACAAGTTTGTAGAAAAAACAGTAACTTATGCAGGGTGTGAACAGAGATGGTTAGTAGTGCAGAGCGAAGAAAGAAGAGCTTCAGACCTACGTAAACTGTCACAAAAAATTGTCAAGGCAGAATCAAAGGCACTGAGGGAATTGAAAAAATTATCACAGGATAATTTTGCTTGTGAAGCTGATGCTATTAAAGCATTATCAAAACTAGCAAAACAATTTAAATATCACCAAATTCAGGATAGTAAATTTACTGAAGTTACATCTAATAAAAAAGATAATCCCACAAAAAAGTCTTACCAAATATTAGCTACGCTTTCCAAAAATGAAAATAAAATCAATACAGAATTACAAAGTGCAGGGCGTTTTATTATTGCTACTAATGTTTTAGAAACAAGTCAACTGAGTCAAGAGCTAATGTTGAGTGAATATAAAGCTCAACAATCCTGTGAACGAGGATTTGCTTTTCTCAAAGACCCATTGTTTTTGGCAGATAGTATTTTCCTCAAAGCCAGCGAGAGAATTGAATCTTTAGGAATGATTATGGGTTTATGTCTACTGGTTTATACCTTGGCTCAACGTCAAATCAGAGCCGCACTCAGAGAGTCTAAATCAACCGTTAAGAATCAGTTGGGAAAACCAACTGACCACCCCACTTTACGCTGGATTTTTCAATGCTTCCAGTCTATTCATTTAGTTGAGTTTAACAATGAAAAACACATCTCTAATTGGACTCAAGACAGAAATTTTATTTTGAATCTTTTACCAGATGATTGTCTCCATTATTATCAATTAGTCAGGTAAATCTTCTCTTCATTAATTTAATATTGACAAGGCCATAAAGCTGGTAACTTTGATTAATAGCTTTAATTTACTATGCCAATAATCTAGTTTTTTCAATATTAATTATTAATTTAATTTATGTTTAAAGCATTTAACATCTTCATTTATTTATCTCATTCAAATCTATCTTCCATTAGTTCTTATTGCTGGTTATTGACAATAGGCTTTGATACCATTTTTGCTAATTCATGGCTGCTCAAATCTCTTTTTTGACTAAATATGTCTGTTTTTATTCCTGCTTGGCTTTTTTATCTCAGTAATTTCCCTCTGTGACACTTGGGGGTGCGGAAGATGGGTTAATAACTGCACAGTTCATTCTCAATAAGACCACCGTTTTTTCAAGGGGTATGTTTCTCCTAAACCTTTAGCTGGCTTGGTTTTGCAATGATTGTCGCCCCCTGAAGGGCAGCGATTTTAACAACCCTCCATCGGCAACACATCCTCACTCAACAGCGAGTAAAAATCAGGCACAAGTTGTTCGAGCGATCGCAATTCAGTCGCCGCGATCGCTTCCCACTCCAGCACGACCAGCCACCGCAAGTCCCTATCCCAGCGACGGAGAATGCCCTTGATTGCTTCCAGCCCAGAGGAAATACTAGAACGCAGCATTTCCACGCCGTGAAGTATGAAATTTCGGTCAGGAAGAGAGGAAGCAGGGGAGGCAGGGGAGGCAGAAGACAATTCGCAATTGTCAATTTGCAATTCGCAGTTTTGAGAATTGTGAATTGCGAATTGCGAATTGCGAATTGGTATTTCTCCCCCTGCTCCCCCTGCTCCAAGAGCGGTAGTTCCCCCTTCCTCATAAGGGGAATTTACTATACCATTTGTGGGGGGGGTGAATACCACAGCTTCCGGGTGGGCGGACTGATATTGTGCTTGATTTTCGGCTCTTTTAGCTTGTCGGTGATTGATGACTTGTTGTGCAAACTCTAATTCTTTTTTGGACAAAGAGAACAGTTTCACCTGTTGACCGCGAGGCCCTTGCTTGCGGTAAGTTAACTTTAACCCCAGTTGATCCAATAAAATCCCCAGCAGCCAAATCGGTTTGGGGTCAGGGGGAATGGTAAAGCCAAGGATGGCTTTGATGTGAGCAGCGCAGTCAATGGCGATCGCCGTCATCTTCAATAGCTGTTGGTCATCAGCCCTAACTTCCTCACCGGCTACAAGTCGCGCCAAAATATGGTGCAGCCCCAGGTTATATCGTGCCAGCCACCGGGCAGAATAATTCCCCCAATCCATACAGAAGGGCAGTTTATCTCGCTCGGCTCGGTCTTTGTTAGCGACTATTGCCGGGGGAGTAGGATATTTGTCATCAGTTGATTCTGGTGGAGATAAGATAGCTTCGAGGGCAGCGATCGCACTTATCAACCGACCACCGTTATCAATCTCGACCAATTCCGGCGTAACTTCCATACCGTAGGAATCATGGATACGGAACTTCTCGCATTCATAGACTTCTTCAGGTGAAAGGTAATCTTTACTCTGCCGTGCGCGGTACTCGCTTTTGGAGATGTTATTTGCCCTGGCGACGGCTTGATGATGCGCCGAGTCGAGAGAGTCAGATGCCGCCTTCAACAATTCCCAAGTCTCTGCATCATTTTCATCTCCAACTCTTACAATCTCATTACCCATCTGCTTGAGCAATTCGCGCAGGTCAGTACGCAAGTTGTTGATGGATTGGTGACGGGCAGATTTGATTTTACAGTAGGCATCTAGCGCCCAGTCTTTCTCAGCCCCACGCTTACCCGTTTCTCTGTCAATCCGTAGCAGAAAAGCTGTTACTTCGTTGGTTTGCAGCAGCTGTTCTTTAATCTTAGTCGGGTTGGTGTCAAGGTATCCATATGGGGGTTTTGGAGCTACCCAAACATGGATGGGTACTTTTGGACGATAACGCCACAACTGTTGAGCGCATTCGGTGGCAGTCTGTGAAACGCCATGAAATACCCCAAACACCACATTAAAATGATACTGCGAGATGTCAACCCCAGTTCCCAGGCTGGGAGAGGTTAATAACACATCTATATTTTTGACAGCGTTGGTGATGTCTTTGATGAAGGCCACATTTTCATCACTGCCTGAATTATCAGAATGCACTGACCAAATTCGTAAATTCCTTCTTCCTTGAGGTGGTGCGGAATTAGAACTATCGTCAGTTACCACAGTTTGTAGAGTTAATAGAGCCTGTTCAAGTTTCTTAATAAATCTCTTGGAATCGCTGACTACCATGACTTTCTGTCCAGTCATGATTGCAGCGCTAATCTTGGCAACCAAGGCTGAGGAGTTGTCCCCCTCGTACCAGTAAATTGTGCGATCGCCGTTTTGCCATTCGTTTTTGATAATGTAAGGCTGCTCACCTTCTGGACGCATGGACATAAAAAAGTCGATGGTGGTATCATCCATATGTGCGTCGGACAAAACCACCAACGGGCAATTGTACACTATTTGATGCAGCACTTCTAGAATTATCGCCCGATGTTCCTTGCAAGTCTTACTCAAAAGTAAGTGTGTTAGGTACTGGCAAGCTTCATCTATAAATATGCAGCCGTATGTCAGCGCCTGGGTATTTAGTTTATGCAAGCTGTCGATGGTTATGGATAAGGCTTTGGCTTTGGCCATCCCCACATAACCCAAATCAGAGTACATCACGGTATCCAGACGGACATCCAAGTTTTTCAATAGGTTAACCCGATGGCCATTGTTGAGAAACCTTTGGTCGGGGTGTGCCAGTCGCCAATTCCGCATCAACTCTGTCTTCCCCGTACCCATATCGCTTATGAGTACGACTAACCCAGAGGCAGGGAAGAGAAAGCGTTTTGGTTCTTTGTTGTGGGACTTTTTAAGTTTGTACTTTTTGACAGGAGAATCATTATCTGAGGGTGGTTCTAAACAGACTGGGGATGAAACAGGGTCTGAGGAAGCTTCTGGTTGGGCTTCATCTTGAAGTAGTTCTTGTTCAGTCATCACCAGGGCTTGGGTGAGGTACTGTACATCTACAATCAAATCCGCTTTGTACTTACGAATAGAACGGTGGTTCAACAAGAATGATTGTTGGTAGTCTTTGAGTGATAACGCATCGTGTGCGATCGCAGTCATTAGCGCGTTAGCCTCTTCACCGCGTGCAACTACAAAATCATCCACACCTTTTTCAGGGCCTGGCAGTTGCACCACTTCACATACACAGCCCTCCGCTTCAATCACTTTACCCGTGCGAACTGTGGCTTGGTACACTGACCAACGGGTTTTAAGTTTGGTTTCGTAGTCGAATAGTATTTGGAACTTACGCCCCGGTTGGGCTAGTGGTAATAAGTCTGGGTGTAGTCTCTCGTCAAAGTCCCTACGCCCTATCCGACCGTTCCAAATACCCGGTAGTGCGATCGCTACAAACCCCAGTGACAATAAACAAGCCGCCTTTTTTTCCCCTTCGCAAAGAATAATGGGGATTTGGGGATGAGCGATGACCCACTCCCAGAATATCAGTGCGCGGCGTTTATCTTGTAGTCGTTGAGAGAGGGATGAGTGGTATAGCTTGATGTTGTACCGTCGTGCTACTAGTCTCCAAATGCAATCAGGTACATCAAAGTAGGTGACTCTGTTGGCTGTCTTCGGCGGGGATTCGTACTTAACTATTTTCCCTTTTTGCCAGTCGATTCTCGGTTGGGTTGGCTTCAACCGTCCCCATTCCATTGGTAGCCAGTTGCGCTGCGGGTCTAATCCCGATATCCACATCCCCCCGGCTAGTAGATGCAGATATGCTTTCAAAAATCCATCAGTCACTCGACCAGCATTTTTGCGGGGGATGGTTGGGGAGATGAATAGATACTCGTAAACCTCTTCTCCCTCAATATGCCGGAAATTGCGCTCAATTAAATCTGGGTGAATGGCGCTACCCACCGCTAGCTCATGGTACTCGGCGGCGGTGAGGTTGTTGGGGTATTCTGTTGTCATCATTAATAGGGTGTAGGGGGTAGGGGGTAGGGTGTAGTGTTGGCGTAGCAAGAGCGTAGAGAAGAGGGTATTGGAGGAGGCTTGGAACTCCCACCAATGCAATCGTCTTGAAAAGATGGGGCTTGTAACGAGGAGTCAGGGGCTGTATTTTTCCCTACACCCCACACCCTACACCCCACACCCTGTTTTGTGAGATTATTAGGATATTCTGTTGTCATTATTAGGCCTACTGTGTTGTGTCGCTCAAGTTTTCTATTCCCGTTGCTTGGTCTAAAGCGCAGTACGGGCTATCAGTTGAATTAGCGTCGGCGGGAATTTTATCAGGAACCATTGGTTCGGAGGTTGTGAAAATAGAGTCGGAACTAGAATCGTCTGGGGTAGAGTTAGGAACCATTGGTTCCCCAATTGTGAAATTTGAGGCTTGTTTTAGTGCATTGATTAGATCGATTTCACCTGGGGTTAATTCTGCCAGATAATCATTTTTGATCACTTCGTACTCAGAGGCTGCTGTGATATAGTCCTGCCAACTACAATCGGGCTTGGATAATACAGCCCGAATCTCACTCACAGCTTGGGGTAACAGGAGCAATTGTTCGGCACGAATGGCGATCGCACTCTTGTTCGGCTCACTTCCCAGGATGATTGCAGCTGCTTGCAACGCTTGAGTATTGTTCATCGCCGTCGCCAAGTTACTAAGCGCAATGCCCATTAAGCGTAAACACTCTTGGGCGTTTTCTTTCGGTGGTTCTTGCGCCAGCGATCGCAGGTCGAGGGTTCGGTCGAGCGATCGCTTAACTTCTTTATTCAGTGCCTTAGTCGCCTGCTTGGTAAGAGTATTACCCCACTCCTGAGCAGGTCTTTGTTGCACCGCGTTCTCTAGCTCCTGAATGCGCTGCTTTAACTGTTGGTTTTCTACTTCCAACTGCCGGAGCGCTTCCATTTCATCCAAACGCTGCTGCAATTCAATGTTTTGTTGCTTCTGCTGCTGGTATAGCTGCTGCGATGAAATGAGTTGTTCAAGTACTTGTTGTTCAGCCTGGGCTTTGGCTTCGGACACTAACCTAATCCTCAACTCTTGCTCAACTCGCTCTAATTCCTGCTGGTGCTGTTGTTTTAGTTGTGCGATCGCATCAAGGTATCCATTCGGGTAAGTCCGTTCTACTGGTGATGTTGGAATATCTAAATCTGTGTTGTTGACCAGCAGCTTGGAGCCATCGGCAAAGGTGACAATCTGCTGCGTAGGGTTGGGCGGGTCTGCTTCAATGGTTCCCTCATCGTTATAACGAGGGTGTGATGGTGAGGTAATTTTTACGAAGTTGGATTTGGGAACCAATGGTTCCTGAGTGTGGTTTTTTTGCCGTGGAATCCGAGGAAGCACTTTTTGCGCCGCCAATGCAAAGTCCGATTCACTGGGTGAGGGGTTTTCAGTGAGTGCGATCGCCACAGCTTCCTTAAGTTTCTCTGGTTCCCGCAGCAGACGCACTAACGAACGGGCATGGCGTTCATTCTTGATGTGTTCCCCCAACTCGCCCACGGTGTCGCGGACTCTCTTCGCCCCCAACAGTTGATTAATTCGTCGCCAACCACCCCAGGCGGATAGTTCGGCTTGGCAGTATTCACGAAAACTGCTGTAGCCGGCTTCCCGGTATAATTCAGAATCCCTCATTTTTTGGAGTTCACCTACTGCCTGCCACTCGTAGCGGTCTAGGGTGGTGAAAGTCTCTTTGATACTGGAGTTGAGAGTGCTGTAGTCAGGGGTCGATGTTTCCCCTCTCTCTAGGGTCAACATATCTTTCTCCAGCCATCAACAGGGGGTAGGGGGTAGGGGGTAGGGGGTAGTGTTGGCGTAGCCTCTCGTAGAGAAGACGGCATGGGAATGAGCTTGACACTCCGACCAATACTATCTTCTTGAAAAGATGGGGCGTATGATTCCCCTACACCCCACACCCTACACCCTACACCCTGTTTTAAGTTACTGGGTCGCTGCTTTTGAGTTAGTACAATATGCGTACTGAAAAATTCCCCTGTGGTCAAATTCAAACCAAAGACAAAATCTTGTCCTGGGGAAATCATTAATAATAGTGCCGCCGATGCGTCTAAGTCTTGTAAGGTACTGGACAGATGATTGCAATTAATCAATATCTGTCGGTAGTCGTCTGTGTCGCTGGCGATGATTGCGATCGCTTGTTGACATATCTGCATCATCTCACAGCTATGCCAGAACCAGCTTACTCTCGGTAATACTGTCGCTCTTGTTAGGACATCTTTAAATCGGGGCTGGGGGAAGGAACTAATCAGCTTTTTCTTCCATGCCACAGCACTTAAGCTGTGGTTATCTGGTACAGTTACCACACCAGCCAGCTTGCAACTGAACAGTGGTGTCTCGTGGTCTTGATTTTTCACGGTTTTACCTCTGATAACTTGAGTTTTCAGTCTCAGAGGGGGCATAATCAATTCGCAATTTCCAGCTTTTCGCAGTTCGCAGTTAGGGAGTTAGATGTAGTCGCACCTCTTGGGTGCTACGTCCTCTGCGTTGTTCCCACGAGATTGCTTCTATTCTGAATCCAGTAGCCAAAACGAGTGTACAGGCGCTCTCCTCAATTGCGACTTGCGAATTGCGAATTGCGAATTGGTACAGGCGATCGCACAAGGCTTAGAAGTATTCGCACTCTCCCGCCTGCCTATGCTTGACTTAGGGACGGTTTTCTTGCTGGATTCAGAATGCTGGATTGCTTATTTCACACCGCTTTACAAAAATTTACTTAAAAAAATTTTAAGTTTTCAGCAATTCACCAAAAATTAAGCAACAAAAGGTTGTCCTTACCTACCCCTTTATCGCTATAATTGGCAATGTAAAACTGCGTGGTGTTGTCTTGACAAGTCAGTGGTTTCAAGTCGGCAAACTTTAAACCCCACTTTCTTCGTCAATTCGAGATCAACCCCGCTCTGAGGTTATTCGGTTGTTTCAACTACAGGCAAAGCGCTACTCCTTAGTAGGTTTTGCCTACATTTTTATGTATTGTCTGCATTCCTCCTACATACATATTGACAAGCTTGATCTTACAAAACTTCGGGACTTTTCGCATCTAGCGAGATTTTGATTGTTTACTTTAATTACCTCCGTATTTATTAACTTGTATTCGGATTTGCCCTACAGAGTAGGGTTTCTCAAGCCGCCCCTGGTGTAGTGGTGTCCTCTGCCTTGGGCTTGCGCTCGAAAACTTGTATATTAGGTTCGATCAAGACGAAACCATGTTCGGTTTGCTGACCTAGTTTACCGGATATCGCTGCTACCCATTGAGGATAGTTATTAGCAGCGTCGGTAAGTTTCTTCCACATTTTTGGTTTAACGGTAACAGTGATGATGCGCCCGTCACAGTCAATTTCAAACTGTTGCCAATTGTTTTCTACTGTTTGAGCTTCAGGTAGCTCGTTGATTTTAATTGTTAATTCTAACTTTCCTGTAATCATAAAATCCTTTGCTAAGATGCAAGTTTTAAACTTTTATGGTCAAAAGTATGTACTAAGCCTTCTGGGTCTGTAATAATATATTTTCTAATAATGGGCTGTAGTTTGAAAGTAATTTCTTTTGTAATTGAGTTTTTTATGCTTTCAATCAAAGAAAGTCTTTCAACCTTCTCTAAAGCTTTAATTAAATCAGAGGTTGAAAACTGTTGCGTTCCTCTGTTTTTCATTTCTGCCATCAATTGGGCGAAAGGAATAGGCTCTCGTGTTACCAACATCTTTTCTGCTAAATAAATTAAAATTTGTTTATGAACATCCTTGAGCAATTCTCCAAACATCTCGTTTAATATAATCTCAAGCTTCGCACTGATTAAAGTTGTAGGATTTTCAAAAAAAGCTTTTTCTTGATTAGCGAAATAAACAGAAACTTTATTAAGAACTGCTTCCATTTCCGCAGGATTCCCAGAATAAGTTTGAATAAACTGAGTAGGATCTTCGGAAGGGTCAAACCCTTTGGTTATCAAAAACTTTTTAGCTGATTCTTCATCCAGCCCTTCAAGTTTTAAAAGTTCCGTATTACGCTTACCTGAAATAATATCCTCAATCTCGTCAGGAAAATTCCGACTAGTTAAAAGAAAACAACTTTTATGGTCTTCCTCTACCAAACGACGTAAAAAAGTTTCATATTCTACTTTATGAAAATAGTTAGTTTTTGAAAATAAATGTTCGAGTCCGTCTAAGACAATGAGACAGCGATATTCACGCAAATAATTAATAAATAAAGATATCAATGCTTGATTATATTCTGGAAAATAAGTATTTGAGGGAGAAATTAATTTTATAAGCTCAATTAAAAAGTCTTGAATTAATGGGGAATAATTAAATTGTTTCCAAATTATATAGTCAAAATTGTAGTGGCGTTTTGAAGAAACTTTTTGTATTAGCTTTGCAGCAAGTGCGGTTTTGCCAATGCCTGCAAATCCCATTATTGATATACATTGCTTACTGTCTAACACTTGTTTTAATTGTTCAAGTTCTTTATTTCTTCCACAAAAACTTGTTATATCAGGCATCTGTCCTTGGACTATTAAATTAGAAATATTAGTTGTTATGTATGAAGAATCAATGTTGTACTCTTGATTAATTTGCTGCAAAAAATGCGATAGTGTCTTTTTTGACACTTTTTCGCCATTACCAATGGTTTCAGTTAAAATTTGCCACAACTGAGGCGCTAATGTACGTTGTATATAATTCTTGCTGTAGGGAGAAAAATTCGCTATTTCTTGGTAATCAATGTCTTTCAATGCTCCTTTTATGATCAGTATTTCCGTGCTGGATAAGCGCCTACCTATTTTAGCAAACACTAAATCATTGATAACGGCTAAAGTCTGCTGGAAATTCTCTGGCATCGATATTTTAAGTTTTTGTCCCTCTGCATTAGGAGAGGATAAGGAAAACACAGTTTCTTTGGATTCAGCAGAATAGTTCATAGTTTTAGTGCTAAAAGAAACACAAGCTACTTAGGAGCAAAAAAAACTTGATTGGGAATGAAACATATAATACCCTATTTTAAGAGATAGTTATACATCTTTAGCAAGATAATGTCAAAAAGTACCAAAAGTATTAATTAGCTATCAGTATTGACAAAAAGTGCATTTAGTTATTATCCAAAAACAACTAGTATTTTATGTTACCAGTATCAATTAAAATCTCAAAAATATGTCATGTTATTGCATAAACCCGTTCTGTGAAATCAGAGAAAATGCAGATGATGCGGACAATTGCAACTCTTGCGGTACTCCTTTGCTGATCAATGGGCGAATTAGGTTACTGCGTCCGTTGAGAGAACTGAACTACGATCCCCATGTAAGAGTTGAGGTATGGGAGGTAGATGACATGGGGACAAAGTGGGATACCGAGCGACGGAACAGAGTGATGAAAGTTCTCAAATGGGGGTCGGAGAAAATCATCGAATTATTCGAGAGGGAATCTAAAATTTTGCGGCGATTAGATCACCCAGGCATTGCAAGAAGTACAATGGATGACTTTTTTATAGTCGTCCCTAACGGATTTCCTCTAACATTACGATGCTTAGTAATGGATAAAGTTGAAGGAGAAGACTTGCATAAATGGATACAATCCAATGGGAAGATTTCACAGTCCCAGGCGTTAGACTGGATGCAGCAAATGATGGAGATTCTTGATTATATACACCATAGAGAAGTCTTCCATAGAGATATTAAGCCATCTAACATTGTTCTTCAGCCAGATGGAAAGTTAGTATTAGTTGATTTTGGGGGAGCGAGAAGAATTACCGATACTTATCTAGCAAAACTGAGTGCTAGTGGTGGAACTAGCACGAGTATGAGCAATTATGAAATTACGGCAGTGGTTTCGCCTGGCTATACACCATTGGAGCAAATTAATGGCAAAGCAGTACCGCAATCTGATTTCTATTCATTAGCGAGAACTTTTGCTTGCTTGGCAACTGGGAAACCCTTAATAAAAATATCGACGGATGAAAAAACAGGACAGTTACATTGGAGAAAACACGCACCACAAATTGAGAAATCATTGGCGGATTTAATTGATGAAATGATGGCTCCGTTTCCTGCTCAACGTCCAAAAACTACAGAAATAATTCTCTACAGATTAAAAAACTTAACTTTAGAAAGTAAAATCCAAAAAATTACAAGGTCTAAAAGTTTTCTGATTAGTGCCATATTGATATTGATTGGTTTAGGAGGCTTAGGAATTTTTAAGGTGGTGCTACCAGCAATAGCTAATGGTTTAGTGTCCGAGGGACAAAAATTAGAAGTAGAAGGAAAACCAGAACAAGCTCAGAGTTTTTTTCAATGGGCTATAATATTAAACTCTAAAATTAGGCAGAATATTTCTAACTTTTATTTTGAAAAAGCCGGGCGTAATTTCAAAGACTTAGAGTTAACGAAAGCTTACTACGAAAAAGTAATTAAATATAACCCACAGGATATAGATGCTTATAGAAATTTAGCTTTAGTCTGCAAATATTTAAACCAAAGTGACTGTGTATTTAATCAATATAAAGAAGCAATTAAAATTAAACCTAACGATTGGCAATTACATTATGAATTAGGAGATATGTATGATGAGTTTAATAAATATGAGTTAGCAGAGAATCAATATAATATAGCAATTAAATTAAATGAGAAGGCAGTACCAGTTATAAATAATTTATCTCGAATTAAAAATATAAAGGAAAAGTATAAGGAAGCTGAGACTTTAGCTCTTAAGGGGCTGGAACTCACCAATGAAGCCAAAATAAAAACTACATTATATAAAAATTTAGGATGGGCTAAATTAGGACAGAAAGATTATATTCAAGCGAATAGATATTTACAGATGTCTAGAGAACTAGACCCAACAAGGACAGATACTTACTGCTTGTTAGCACAAGTGCAAACGGCTATGGGTGACAAAGCTAATGCTAAAATCTCATGGGATGTATGTATGAGTACAGAATCTAATTTACCAGAAGTAATGATGTGGAGACAGCAATTACTAAATAGGCTGTTAGATAAATTATAATAACTTGATTGAAGAAGAAGTCAGAAGTCAGAATACATTCGTCAGAATCAATTAATGGGGGATTCAAACCCACCATTAATTGTTCGCGTAGCGTCCCGTAGGGAAGACCTCCAAATCTATGATTTGGCTCCGTGCTTAAACCCATTTATTCATCCACCAGTCGGACTCCAATTCATACGCTCATTCTGACTCCTGACTCCTGAATTCTTTCTTGATAAAGCTTTTGTTTGTGAAAAAATCCTAAGAAGATTTATTAATTAATATGATAAGCACCAAAGCGATAAATAAGTTGTTAATTAGCTTGCTGTTAGTCGTGTCAAACTCCACACCATCTTGGAGCCAACAGCAAAACTTGGCTAAAAGTATATGTATTAAACCAGTAGGACGGATAATTAATGGTGGAGATGCGTTGTTTAAGGCAGGAAGGTTAATTTGCCTGGAAGATAAAATTCAACCAGCCAATGGTTACAGTGTTGAGGTTTTATGTCACAATAGCCGGAGAATTGTCATAGTTACGCAAAGTAATCAAGTGAAGCAGATATGTGGGGAAAGAGTATCTCAACCTCGTGAGTTATGTGTTCCAACAGAAAGTTATTGTTTCAATACCAGGAATCCTCAAGGAAGGAAAAAACCCACGTTAATTACGCCATATGTAGGGAGAATCATTAACCCTCAACCTTTGATATCTTGGCTAGATGTGCCAGGAGCAACAAGTTATACAGTAAAGGTCGAAGGTGCAGGGGTGAATTGGTCGAGAAAAGTGGTACAAACTTCACTGGAGTACCCAAAATCTGAGCCAGCGATGCAGAAGGGGCGAATCTATAAAATCAATGTGATTGCCAATAACGCAGACGGGCCGGAAATAGCTACTTCTTCACATACAATCGTCATACCACAAAAAGAGGAAGTAGAGATCAAACGTATAATTGAGCAGGTTCAAAACTTGAATTTAGCAGGTGATGAACTAGCAATGGATTTAGACACAGTGTATATGTCCAAAAACTTGCTAACAGAAGCAATTGGCTCCTTAAAAGCAAGAATTGAGGGTGGTAGTTCCAACCCGACTATTTACCGAATGTTAGGCGATCGCTACAGAGAAACGGGCTTATTAGAACCCAAAACCCTGGAAGCGGCAAACAATGCGTATAGGCAAGCGCTCTCTCTAGCTCAAAAGCAGAATAACACAGATGAAATAGCAAAGGCACAAACAGCCTTAGAATTTCTGGAGGCAAATACCAAATAATACTCAACTTGTGGTTGTCAGACCAGTCACAATCAATCCCACGCACCGATTAACATAAATGCCGCCCAGTAGTAAGGATGGCTATATTTGGGGTGGGAAAGTAAACTCAACTGAGCTTGCCGTAGAGCTTCTCCTTTAGAAAGTCCACTTTTTAGCCCTTGATAAAATTTGCCCATTAAGTAAGTAGTAGAATCAGAATTTACCAACCACAAGGAGGCAATGGTACTACGAGCGCCGGACTGAACGGCTAAACCGGCGATACCTAAAGCAGAACGGCGATCGCTTTTAGCAGTTTGGCAAGCAGAAAGAACTAACAAATTAATCAACGACTCAGGGTTTTGTCGTTGGAACATATAATCTAACTGATTAAGAGTCAACAGACTGTCCCAAGCTAAAATGAAAGTTTGTTCAGGGTCAGAACTGAATTGAGAATGAGAGCTAATGTGGACGATTGATGGAGGCTGTTTAATTTTTTGTTGAAAATGAGCGATAGTAAATTCACTGTTAATAAGTTCTAAAGTAGAAGCTGTATTTTCTCTAATATTTTGAATTTCTGCTTTTACTTCGGGTAAAGGCGTAAACTTCTGAGAAAATTTAGGATTTAGCTGATAAATTGCAGCAACTAGGGCCTTAAGGTCATCTTGTTTAAAATCCTGTTTTTTATAAAATTGGAATGTAGAAGACAAGGAAATACTATATTTTTTGATTAAATAATTTTCCCCATCATGTAAAATGGGAATAGGTAAGTTTTGGAAATAACTATCTAAGACAAATATTAAATGACCTGTAGATGGTAAATACTGTTTAAGGGGAGATAGTAATAGATGGTAGATTTCCTGACAATAAGGTAATAAATCATTCTCGGAAAAATATTTAAACCTTTCAGTTTGACTGAGGCTGATTAATTCATCAAGTAGACTATCAAGTAGCTTAATGTTAACTGAATGGCGATGAAATTTACCTTGTTGATCTCTGATAATTACCTCTACTTGATTTATTAGCCTAATTAAGTAAATAGAAGGGGGTTGATTTCGGACATTTTGACTATCTAATAAAGAGGTAGTTGAGAGTTTGCCACATTGCAAGTAGTTTTCCAACTCAACCATATTCAGTTGTTCTTGAGCTTTTATTACCTGTGATACATCTGCATCTTCCTGGGATAAAACTAGTTCCATGTATTGTTTATATACTGGTTCTATTTTAGTTTTAAAAGCAAATTGAATATCTGGATTAGCTGAGAGAATATTCCCCCGAATTTGGTTTAAACTTTTAATAGCTTCCTTGTATGTTTGGATAGCAATTGAATTATTTGTCATGGTTTTATACAATTTTCCTAATTGCCATTGCCATTGATAGGCTAAATCCCAAGCTTGAACTGATTGGGCTAAAGCTATAGCTTGTTTAAAATAAGTCTCTGCATCGTTCAATTGGTTTATTGAACTGTATCCATAGCCGAGTATTCCTAAAGCGTTAGAGATAGTTCGATTATTATTTAAACTGCGAGACTGGACTAGAGCATTTTGAGTAATTAGCAGTGCTGTAGATAATAAATTATCCTTGACATTTTTTTTAAAATCTCTAGAATTATTATCCGCATACTCTATTAGAGAGTATGCGAAATTAAGGCGATAATCAATATAGTTGATTATCGGCATATTCTGAACATTTGAAAATCGAGTTAATATATTTTCAATTAGGTTTAAAATATCTGAGTTATGGGAAAATTCTGAAGGAGAATAATTAGGTAAAGAAGCGGCTTCTATTAAAAGTTTAAATTCATTAAGTTTAGCTTGTAATGCCCACTCATCTTCTTTGAAGCTGAATTTTTCATAGGTTAATAAAGCAGATTTAATCTTAGATACAGCTAAATTTAAGGCTTTTTCTTTAGCTACAGGTTCATCGATTAATGAGAACTGGTTTCTAGCTCGTTTATAAAGAGCAAAATCTGTATTAGCAATACTTAAGGATATTTGATTAAACATTTGGGTATTGCCGGAAATAGTTTGACTGATACTTAAAGCTTTTTGCAGGATAACAGAGGAAGCATCTAGTTCTCCCATTAGCCTCAACACGTTACCTAAATTATACAAACCAAAAATTTGCAGATTTTGTGCTGGTTGCTTTTGCAGAAGTTTATTTAGTCTATCAACAGAATAATCTTCTGGCTGGCGCTGACCAGCAGAAGTTGGGCAAATCCAATACTCTAAGTTTAAAGCTTGCACCAAAGTATGACAGGCAATATTGTAGGAACCAGTCGCTTGAAGGGCTAGACTTTGGTTGATTAAGCTGCCTACCATACCTTGATGATTATTTAATTTTTGGTAAGTGCGGTAGGCAGATTGCCAGGATTTTAACGCAGCTTGAGCCTGTCCTTGGTGTAACTGTACAACTCCCTGTAGATTCAGATTTTGTGCAGTTTGTTCTAGATCAGGCTTGTTAGCTAATATTACTCCGGGCTGATTGAGAACTATTAATAAGGTTAGTCCAACAAAAGTATGTTTGTGCTTCCTTAGAACAGTTGATAATCGAGTGAGAAGTAAATTCCGTTTTCTTGCCATGTGTTTGAGTTGTTAGTTGTGTCACTAAGAGGAATACCCCAATCGAGGCGGGCATTAAAGCGATCGCCGCGATATTGCAGTCCCAGACCAACAGAGGTTAATGTGCCAGAGGTGTCTGACAATTCCTCACTATTGTTCCAGGCTGTACCAATATCAAAAAAAGGAATTACTTGTAATTGCTGAGATTGTGATTTCCATACAGGAATAGCCAACTCAGTAGAAAATGAAAAAGCATTGTCAGAGATGAATCGGTCTTGGCGATATCCACGAACAGAACCGATGCCACCAGTACTGATTTGTTCAAGTATTGGCAAAGGTCGGTCAGCTAATTGCACTTTTGTTCGTACAACTAAAGTTGTCTCACCCCAGTGCCTGAGCCAGTCGGCTTGACCCACCCAGGTAAAAAATCGACCGTCAGGGGAATTAGTGTTGATTGTTGCGCCGAAAATATCTAGCCCCCAGCTAAATTTGGAACTCAAAAATAAAGCTTGGTTAGTATTGCGACTTGACCAATCTTGTGAAAATCTTAACGCCGAAATACGTGTACGTCCCGAAGTATCCGCTCCTTCTCCTACAGGAAAAGGATTATTTTGCAACGATGTCTCGCTTTCAATGCGAGAAGCTGTCAGCCCCAAAGCAAATTCTTGAATAGAAGTTTCGGTAGCTTGTCTGATCAAAGGTTGACGAAAACTAATTTCGTAGACTCGTGCATCGCCAACGATATCTAACGGGGTAAACGGCTGCTCAATGATATTGCTGCGAGAAAAAAGGTAATTAAACGCAATTGTCCCGTTTTGAGAATTTACAGGGATTAAATAGTTAGCCGTCACAGCATTGCTGCCGTCTGTGTTCCGATAGCCTACTTTTAGACCATCCCCTGATACTAATAAATTATTCGCTGATAATTGTAGACGACGCTCAAAACTACCGATCGCTGGAGAACGGTAGTTATTCAGTGTTACATTAGCTTTAAAATCTTGACTGGGTTGAACATTGATAATTAAAATAGCTTTGTCTGCTGATAAACCTTTCGTTAGAGTAGCTCTAATTTTGCTTACTAATGGGTCTAGCCGTAAAAGTTGTAATGCGGCTAACAAGCTATTGTTATTCAATACTGAATTTTCTGGCGGAACCCTGGTGCGAATATAATTTTCTAAGCTTCCAGCACCAATAATATCAACTTTTTCAATCCGCCCTTCTAGGATAGCAATAGTTACTACCGCACTATTTGGATCTACAGATTGGTTTTGTACGACAGGAAGATAAGCACCAGAGTTGATATACCCCTTTTCTACGTAGTAATCAGTTACAGTATTGGCTGCATCTAACAAGTCATTAAAGGATAGTTCTTTCCCTACAAATTGAGCTACTACCTTTTGTAGTTCTTCACTAGATAGAACTGTATTGCCTTGAAAAACAAACTCTTTTACTCTAAATATAGATTTGTCATTTCTTTGATTAATAGTAGAAATATTTGGCTTTATCGTTAGATGTTTAGGTGTAATACTGTTCGGCTCAATTGGCAAAAATGAGCTATGTACTGCTACTAAAGATGCTAAAACTAATTGTGTATTCACTACTCATTTTCATGTTAGAATTACAGTGATTAATATATAAATTGACGGAATCATATTCTTCTCGGATTCCGTCAGCTTTTTCTTTATTTATTATAGTTAATCTAACTGCTGTGAGATATTAAACTGGCAGGACGAAGTTGGGTTTGTTGAAGGTTGGGAATTAAAATTCTGTCCCTCTTCCGGTAGTGCAGTCAGGCTGATTGTGCCGTCGGGATTGCGTCTAGACCCTTGTGCAGATATGGGTTGTTCTTCTTGGTTCGACGACTCAACTTGTGGGAGTGGAGTTGATGGTGCATTTTCATCGATCCAGGGCATCATCGGGGTGAGCATATCCGTTGGATTGACGGGAAGTCCGGGATTAGGTGTGATGGTTAGTCGTACAGGCAAGTCTTCTTCAGTCGCAGAGCAACCCCTTTGAACTTGCGGTGGGTCAACTATTTTTAGGTTGCTCAGTTCAATGAAATTCCGTTGAGCAGAGTTGACCCGGACTGTACCGTCGATACCTCGCTCAGAGCTAGCTGTAATAAAGCTGTTACGGGAAATAAAGAAACCTTGGGTATCGATTGTAATATTCCCACCGTTGCCCTCAAAGGCGTTCGCTGTAATGCTGCTGTTGTTTTGCAAGATTATGGATTTGGTATCGATGTTAATATTTCCACCGTTGCCCGTACCACCAGCAGTTGCAGAGATAGAACTGTTGTTTAAGCGGATGTTTTGGGAGTTCAGGCTGATATCACCGCCTTGCCCAGAGGTTGTTGTGGCGTTGATAGCACCTTGATTTACAAGAGAGATTGTGTTGGATCTGACACTCAACACCCCTGCATCACCAGTCCCTTCGTTCACAACGGCAATTTGTCCGCCATCAGTGATGTTTAATGAATTACTATTGATAGAAACTTCCCCAGGCGAACCACTAGGAATTGGTGGAGCGCCAAATACACTTTGTTGGTTCTGATTTGCTCTTGTAGCTGATGAATTAATAGATCCTCTCACTTCAAGATTTCTAGCGTTAATTCTCAGTGTGCCGGCATTCCCTGCACTAAGAGTTGATGTGTTTATACTGGTTTTAGGTTGCACAGTCAACCTATCAGTATTGATCTCTAAGGTTCCGGCATTGCCAGATCCAGTAGTTGCCGAGGTAAAAGCGCTAGCAGCATAATTAATTCCTGAATTGGATATTGAATCCTTTAGCTCTATTGAATCACTGGCATTGATTGTCAGATTACCGCTAACTCCAGTTTGACCACGAGTCAAACTGGCAATTGTGCCTCCATTGTCAGCTGTTACTCTTCTGGCTGTGACTGTAATATTGCCTGCTGTTGCTGAAGATAGTGTAGAAGTGACAATACTACTGCCAATTAAAGAATTAAATGATGAGAATCCTGCTATGTTAAGCCTATCTGATACATTGATAGTAATGTCACCACCGTCACCTGAGTTGTAGTTTCTAGAAGCTAAATTTCCTCCTCCTTCAATAATTAAATCTTTTGCAGAAATATTTAAGTGACCTGCTCTTTGACTGCCTAGAGATTCAGTTCTAACGACTGTATAAAATCTGTTATTACTTTGTGAAATACCACTAATTTCTACTTTTTCTCTGGCTTGAATATTGATATGCCCTGAAGATAAATCACGATTCTGAATTAGCAGTGCTGAACCACTATTGATAGATACATTGTTCCCAAATAAATTAATTGAACCGCCTTGATTACCACTGGTATCAACCAGTGATCTTTCCGATAAATTTATATTTTTAAAAGAAACTGTATTGTCAAAGTTGAAGGAAGAACCAGAAGAATTAAAACGGACTAAACCGGAGTTGATACTTACAAGGTTAATATTTCCTTCAGCAGAGGATAAAGTGGCCCCTACGGTGTTTATATCGCCTCCTATCAAAGATAAAGTTTTCCCAGTGTTCGCAGAGATTCCGCTAGGATTAGAGTTTCTGATAATAGGAGTACTTCCTGTATTGAGAGCAGTCAACCCTTCCCCTGTCCCCTGAACCGTGATACTCCCTGACTTACTGCTAAATCGCAAACCGATAGGAATACTAACAGTCAATAATGGTTGTTTTGGATTAACTGCACTAAAACTAGAACCATCCGCAAATTCCAAAGCATCAGCTGTAGTTACAAACAACGAACCGCCGATATCAAGCCGTGCGTTTGGGCCGAAAACGATACCACTGGGATTAATCAGAAATAAATTTCCAGTACCGTTAGTGCGGATCAAACCGTCAATATTAGATACAGTTCCGCCAGTGATGCGGGTAATGATAGCTTCGATACCGATGGGATTGTTGAAGTGAACAGTGCTGCCCGTGGAAACAGAAAACTCTCTTAAACTGTGAAAGAGGTTATTTCCTAACCGAGTCCCACCCTCAATATTGATAGTTGTACCGTTGATATTGATGGTTGTGTTGTTCTGCAAGGTTGCATCAGGTATAACTTGTGCGTTAGATGGTGTAGTCATAAATGAGCAAAAAAATCCTACAGCTATAACATTACTAATATTAAATTTCATAAAAAGCTAAGACGCTACTATTGCTAACAGCGCTACAAAAATAAAGGAAGTGAGTTAATTTCTTTTTAAGAGCAATATCTAAAAATTTTACATATTATGAACAATTTAGCAAGCAACTATCTTGATTTTTTGGTTTGATGTTCAAAAAAATAATTATTTATCCAATACTCACTCTTAAATTAATATTTCATCTATCTAAAGATGTATAAAAATAGGGAGAACATTTATTGAAATAATAAACAAAGCCAGTTCTATATATATGCGTTTATGAACGTTTAATTGAATGCTTTATTTAATTAAGAGAACTATTAAAAATTTATTGTATATATACTGTACTCGAAGAGTCAGTGTAGGTAGTTTACTTGTGATAACAAAACAACCCATCTACATAGTCAACTTCAGGGAATAGCGTCTCTGCAAATCTACCAGAAGATAAAAGCGATCAGCGATCGCTTGAGGATGTAGCATAACACCCCGTAAAATCAATCACAAAAAGCATCCACACGCAGATCGCGCCAGATGTCGGATACCTGCCAGCCGGAGTTACCTACCGACCTAACTAGTGGATAATCTGCGACTGGGGTATGGGGTTTGTAGCTGTCTGTAGCTGAGGTTTGCGGCGTTAAATCTGGTTGTTCGTCAAAAGAAGGGCTGACAGCATCAACAAAATCATCAATATCATCGGCTGGCTCAACTGGGGGTAGTGGAGACTGTGGGGCGGTAGTTTTCTTGATGATGCGTAAATCGGACTTTTTGATCATCGGCTTCATGTGTTGCTAAGGTTGTGTGACTTTTTCACAAAGAGTTAAAACGTTTAAGTTAATGCCCCTATGAATAATTTTACTGTGTAAAAGCAATCACCAAGATTGAGGTACAAGCGATCGCTCCTCACTCACCCTAGTTCCTTCCCAAGATTCCAGTTGCTCCTTCCGCCCCCTCCAGTCCA
>NZ_JACJSG010000067.1 GCF_014697625.1 Anabaena azotica FACHB-119
GCCTGTATTTAACACACCATACAATATGATATTCAATTGCATAAACATAACCCCTTCCGTGTTTTACTTCCATACTTTATCTTACCATGTGCGTAACCATGTGTAAAACCAAATATGGAAATATAGAGCGCCTAACTCATGACTCGAAGTCACGAGTGTGCGGCTTGAAGAAATCAAAACTTACGCAACGAAAGTATTCACCATGTGAGGGTGTAGGGGTGTGAGAGTGTAAGAGTTTTGAACATTTATACTTCTATACCCTTCCCTCATACTTTTACTTTGCCTGAACTCTTGCCTGCTTGACCATTGCAATTAGAGTGTGATGAGCATCTTCTGCATCTGCTAAAACATGGTCAAACTGGATACGAACAGGGACAGATTCTCCATTGACTTCGGCAGTTAAATCCATACCTTGGGCATCAATTGCTAGCAATTGGGCGGAGTCAGCTTGGTTAACTCCGCCAAAAACCTGAGCATAGAGAACTACCGCATCGGCATGGTCTTCATTCATGTGGCTGCAAATGCGTGAGCTAATTTCCGCAGAAAACTGTTCAGACATTGTTAAAATGGAAGATTATTAAAATACCTTAATAAATTTTAAGCTAACCAAGAGTACATTTACCTCTGTAGTCCAGAGCGGATTTATAAAGAAACATCTAAAATATCTTTAAATTCTTCAAGTAGTTTTTATAGCAGGGGACAGGTGACAGGTGACAGCCGCTTAAGCTTATCAGCTATAAGGATTTGATGATTTATCCATGTCCTAACCTATGTGGCTACTGCTATACCTATCATTGCGGAATCCTAATTACTTAAACTGTAGCAAAAGTATTCAACTGAGATATTCCAGTTAAGAAGCGATGAGTCAAACTAGTCAACGTCGAATAGTTATTGGGGATGTGCATGGACACTACGAGGGATTGATGACTTTGTTAGAAGCGATCGCTCCAGGTGCGAATGATGAAGTATATTTTCTGGGAGACTTAATTGATCGTGGCCCCCATAGCTCATACGTAATTGATTTAGTTCAAAAAAATAATTATCTGTGTCTGTTGGGAAACCACGAGCAGATGTTACTAAACGTTATCAGCAGTGATATCTCGGTTGCGACAATGCAAGCATGGCTACATAGTGGAGGTAATGCAACGATCGCCAGTTATCAAGATAGAAGCATTCCCGAAGAACATTTAGAGTGGTTGCATAGTTTGCCTACATATCTAGATTTGGGTGATGTTTGGTTGACTCATGCTGGTCTTGACCCCCGCCTATCGTTGTCAGAACAAACAGCAGAGCAGTTTTGCTGGATTAGAGAAGATTTTCACAGTATTCGCCAGCCCTACTTTCCTGACAAGTTGATCATCATTGGTCATACTATCACCTTTACCTTCCCTGGTGTAAATCCTGGTCAATTAGCTCAAGGTCAGGGCTGGCTTGATATAGATACTGGTGCATACCACCCGCGTAGCGGTTGGTTAACAGGTTTAGATATTTCAAATAACTTAATCTACCAAATTAATATTTTTACAGACTCGCTACGCACCATACCCTTAGAGGAAGGAGTAGTTCAAGTTGATCCAGCGCAAATAGCTGTCCGTCGTAGCCAGCAGCGAGCGTAGGTTAGGGGCTGGGGATTGGGGATTGGGGATTGGGGATTGGGAAACTTGAGTAAACCTTAATATTGTAGTAGCGTGGCAAGGCTAAAATAGTGCAATAAGTTTCCTCTCTAACCTCTGTGTCTCTGTGCCTCTGTGGTTAATTAATGCAACATTTTAAGCTTGCCACGCCAGTAGTAGCGTGGCAAGGCTAAAATAGTGCAATAAGTTTCCTCTCTAACCTCTGTGTCTCTGTGCCTCTGTGGTTAATTAATGCAACATTTTAAGCTTGCCACGCCAGTAGTGGCGTGACGGACTAAAATGTGGCAATAGATTTGAGAAAAATTGAACGCAGATAAACGCAGATAAACGCAGATGATAGATTGGTATTGCACTATTTTAGTCTGGACACGCTAGTATTTAATAAATAGCTTCTCAGCAATCAGCACTTCTTATAGTATTGACCGGATTTTAGCTCGATAGGCGGCATTATCTAAACCGCCGCCTCCTTGATTAGGTTGGGAACTGATCGCACGTCTGAGAGAATTGATGCGATCGCTAGTTCCAGGGTGAGTACTTAAAAATGTTGGCAAACCTCCGCCGCTTTTGACGAGCTTCTGCATAAAAGAAACCATTGCTGAGGGAGCATAACCAGCCCTAGTTAAAGTTCTTAATCCCCTTGTATCCGCATCATATTCATCTTGACGGCTGCGAGGACGGTTTAGCGCTAGTTCCACACCAATTCCTACAGCTGTGTTGCGGTCTAAACCTGCTGCTGAGGCTACACCACTGGCTAGCGATTTTTGACGCATCTGTTTTACTAGATGTCTACCGCCAACGTGACCGATTTCATGAGCCATAACACTGGCTAGTTCTGCTTCATTGTCTGCGGTTTTGATTAAACCTGTATTTACATAAACAAAACCGCCTAAAGTGGCAAAAGCATTGACAGCATCATCTTCCACTACTTGAAATGTAAAAGGAAGATTAGGGCGATCGCTATAAGGTACTAAGCGCTCTCCAATTTGTTCTACATAGCGGTTGATTGCTGCATTGCGCGAAAGTCTCACTTGACCACTACGCAATTCTTGATTCATCTGAGTGCCTAGTTCAACTTCTTGGCGATCTGACATATTAGACAACTGAAGTACTTGCACTCCTTGAAATAAAAGCGGTCGTAAATCTAAAGCTTTGCCAACTAAAGGTGTACCTAAACACACCCCTAAAGCGACAAGCACTGAAATTAATGGATACAACAAGCGTCGCCGCCACACAAGGTAATTTGCAACCAAGCCTTTCCTATTCATATCAATCCAGCTAGAAGACAATTTCGGGAGAACATTAATTAATATGACGTATCTACATTTTCTAAGTTGCATATTAACTAGTCATTAGTCATCAGTCAGTTGACAGTTGACAGTTATCAGTTATCAGTTATCAGTTATCAGTTATCAGTTATCAGTTATCAGTTATCAGTTATCAGTTATCAGTTATCAGTTATCAGTTATCAGTTATTTTCCCCTGCTCCCCTGCTCCCCTGCTCCCCTGCTCCCCCCACTCCCTCATCTCCCTCATCTCCCCACTCCCCATTCCCCAATCTCGTGATAAACTGGCGCGTAACTGCAACTGCCATTAGTGGAAAAGTTGCTGTGTAGTTGATAAAACTTGTTGTTAGGATCAATTACTTCCTGTTGAGCTGGAAAATATTCTATGGCTATTTTAGATTCCAAAGGTCGCTTGTTTGGCAAAGTAAACATCCTTGATTTAGGCGCTTTGCTAGTTATTGTGTTAGTTATATTTGGTATTTTCGTATTTCCTGGTACTTCCAGCACTGTTGCTCAAATCAATGCTAAAACAGTACCTATAGAGGTAGATTTAGTGGTGCGCGGGTTGAATGTGCGCGATCCACAACAGTTATTTGCTAATGGTTTACAGAAGGGTGGTAAAACCAAAGTTATCATCCGCAATCAGCCTTATGGTGAGATTGAGATTAAATCTATAAAAGTTCTACCCAGAACAGTAGTAGTTTCTCAACCAGATGGTTCTGTTAAAGAATTACCAGATCCCAAAGCTAACAACTTTAGTACCGATATGCTTTTAACCTTGGATGGTAAAGCACAAGTGACTCAAGACGGCCCAGTTTTAGGTAACAGTAAGGTGAAAATTGGTATGCCTTTTGAATTGGAAGGCTTTAATTACAATTTTAACGCTACTGTCATTGATCTGAGATTGCAAAGTTAGGGACTGGGGATTGGGGGCTGGGGATTGGGGATTGGGAAGAAAAAGCTGTAGCCTGTAACCTGTACCTATAACCTCTAACCCCTAACCTCTAGCCCCTCTAACGAGACTAACTGCGGTTTTCCCCAAATGATGCGTTCTTGCTTGTAAATGGCAATTCCTGGTTTAGCGCCTTTGGGTTTATAAACATATTTGGGTTCAGTGTATACGACTGGTACTTGGTCACTTTGGCGACCGCGACTGTAGTAAGCTGCTAAATCGGCTACACATTGCAAGTCAGTTGCTTCTGGAACTGTACCAGGGTCTAAACGTAATAGTACATGACTGCCAGGGATTTCTTGGGCGTGGAACCATAAGTCATAATCCCCAGCTACCCGAAATGTTAGTTGGTCGTTTTGGCGATTGTTGCGACCAATTAAGACTTGAAAGCCGTTAGGGGTACGATAGTTGTGGAAGTTAGTGGTAGTTTCGTTGTTATTGTTGCGGCTGCGGTACTCTAATTCTTCTAAATATTTTTGTCCTATTAATTCGTCGCGAATTTCTTCTAAGGCTTGCAAATCTTCGGCGGTTTGGTAATTATCTATTTGCGAAATTGCGGCTTCTACTTGTTCTAAATAATCGATTTCTGCTTGTACTTCTTGCAGTAATGGTTCGACGGCTGCACGGGCGCGTTTGAGTTTTTGGTGCTGTTTGTAGAGATTTTGAGCATTTAGCACCGCATTTTTATCTGGTTGAAGTGCGATCGCTACAGGTTCACCTGTCTCAAAATCAGGTAAGATAATCTCTTTCATCCCCGGTTGCCAAGTTTGCAAATGCGCCATCAATAAATCAGCTTTTTGGCGATACTCATCGGCTCGGTCTGATTGTTGCAGGCGATCGCTAAATGTTTGGGCTTTGTTACGTAATTTACCTAAAATATTACTCAATTTCTGAGTTAATTGATGCCGTAATTGGGCAAATAATTGTTGATTTAGCTGTGCTGTATAGTATTCGTTGATTAATGTTTGGATATCTTTTGCTGGTGCAACTGCACCCCAACCCATGACTGTATATCCGTTCTTCATCCAAGCTGGGTGATATTTGCTACTATCTAAAGCTTGTAGCCATTCTTGCCAGCTTGTAAATAATCTTTGCCAGTCTTCACTAGTTAAGCTATCGGTGGAAGTTTCTGGTATAATATCGGCTGCTAATAACATCGAATCTACCAAAACCGCACTCAAGCCGCTATAACTTTTGAGCAACTGACGCTTAATTGCACCTGGAACTAAACTCACCCGTTCTTGCCAGCGTGCTTGAGTTTCTGGCAAACTGGGGATAGTTCCAGTGAGTTTTGGCGGTGTTTCGTAGGGTTGTCCGGTTTGTATGGGACGCACGCTTGATTGTTGCTGACTGACTTGATGAGCAGCAGTAATAATTGAATCGTTGGCATCGGTGAGGATGACATTACTGTATTTGCCCATGATTTCCGCGTAGATGTGATATAGCACCTCATCACCAGGGCGACGAGCAAATTGTAAATCAATTACACGCTCCCAGGGTGCGATCGCCTCAATTGCGACTAAAGCTAACCCCCCCAACTGATGAACTAATTGTTGGCTGAAGGTAAAGGTATCTGGGGCGCGTGGTGGTGGATCACCAATACAAATATGAGCTGCTTGAGGATGCCAAGATATTTGTAACCAACCTCTCTGGTTGAGGGTACGTAAGGCTATGGCAATAGTGTAGCGATCGCGTTGATAAACTTGCTCTAGACGCGATGGTAGCCACTGAGCGCGGAGTTCGCTACAAGTAGCTGTCAGGGTCGTAAAATCTACTGGTTGCACAACAATTAGTCAACCCCATCGGGGAAATTTAAAATTGACAATGAATACAGTATCAGTCTTTAGTTGATTTGGAACGGTTAATTATCTTACCAAGTTTGGCGGGGTGGAAACCGATACCGTTCATTTTACGCTTTATGTAGTCATCAACTTCTAGCTTATATACAGCAGTTTCGCTATTCGTGAAATACTGTAGAGACGTTACATGTAACGTCTCTACATGGTTTTGGGTTTTACACTTGTACCTCATTTACTTGCAAACTGCTGTAATTCTTGGTTAATAAAATTTTTATGCCAGTAATTAAATAATTAGCTGACTATCACAGCAACCGGGCTTAACATTAGAATACCTATAAATTATAAATTAAAAGTATTAGAGCCATGTCCACTTTAGAGCATGATCCGTTAGAAGCAGGACGTGTATATAAAAGTATAGGCGCATTACCAGAGAAAATGCTGCGTTCCACAATTTATCGTGCGTGGGAGAGATCCCATTTACAAGGAGCCGATCCCCGCGCCTTGCAAGCAGAAAAACTCTCAAGTTTAGAGACAGAGCGTTTAGTACAGCAGCATAGTCATTTGCTGAATGCGGTGCGTCCTTATTTTCAAATTTTATCGCAGGCTGCGGGGAAAGAACCTCATGCGGTAATGTTAAGCGATCGCCAGGCAGTATTGCTAGGTTTAGCAGGTGATGAACAAACCATAAACACAGAATCTTTTCCACAAGCTGGTTCTTTATTATCCGAAAGTGTAGCTGGGGCTAATGGTATCGGTACACCCTTAGCAGAGGAAAATTATGTAGAAATTGTCGCCGCCGAGCATTTTATTGATGGCTTTCAGCCTTTTACTTGTCAAGGTATTCCCTTACGTAACGAAAAACAGGAAATTGTCGGAATCTTAAGCATTTCATCACAACGCCAAGATGCAGGACAGCGCTTAAAAGAAATATTACTTTGTGCGTCTCGTGCTATTGAAGCAGAATTTTTGATCACAAATTTAGAAGCAGATATTCATCGTGTACTGGTGTCACAACCCGATGACTATCAATCATTAGAAAAACTACGTCAGGATATCATTCAAGCACATCACGCCGCACGCCTAAAATTAGAAGTCAGCTCTCGTATGGTAGCAGTAAATCGCTTAGATTATGCCAAACAACTACTGCAACAGGCGGGAAAATCAATTCGCATATTTCAGTATCAGGTTGCTATCTGGCGTAACTTAGCTTCCAGTGAAGTTGGTTGTGTCGAAGCTATCTCCCTGACTGATACTATCCAAGACTTAGTGGAATTACTCTCCACTGAAACCGCCATCCGTCAAGTAGAGGTGATCACGAACTGGCAAGAGCCAATTACAGTAATTACCGAATCAGCAACTCTTCTGCGCCGTTTGTTACGATATTTTTTGCAATCTTTAGAGAAAGCAGGTAAAGGGGGAACAATAGAAATAACTGCACATAGGATGATAAATTCCGAAATTATAGTAGTGAAGTTTATGCCCATTGCAGTCTTAAATACATATACAGAACCCACCCCATTGATATTTTTTCTACCAGCAACAATCAAGAAATATGAATAATCAAACTTTAGGAAAAGGGAAAGTTTTAATAGCTGATGATGATGATGACAGTCGGATCATGCTCTCTTTTATATTGCAGGAAGAAGGTTGGGATGTATACGAGGCTTGTAACGGTAAAGAAGCTGTGGAAAAAGTCATAGAAGACAAGCCTGATCTCTTGATTTTGGATAATAGAATGCCGGAGTTAACTGGGGCTGAAGTGTACCAGTATCTACAAGCAAAAGGCATTAATATAGCCGTGGTTTTAGCTACAGCACACGGCTATCTGGACGAATTAGCTTCTTCTTTAGGTGTGACTCATTTTATTAAAAAACCCTATGAAATCCCTAAATTATTGAAAATGGTAGAGTCAGCTTACGCTAGTTGCCGCAACTAAGCCGACTGCTTCAGCGTGGCGGCAGGTTATTGGGATCAACGCCAAGACTACGCAAATATTCTGCTAACTGTTCGGCACGTTGACGCTCTTGTTCGGCACGTTGACGCTCTTGTTCTAACAACAACTCAGCTTGTTCTGCTCGTTGATCTAGTTCTATCGAGGTTAAAAATCTTTGCCCATCTGGACGGTAAATTATTGGTTCTCCCAGACCAGTCGCAAATTTAATCCCTAAATGTGGACTAACCCAGCCGTCCATTTGCCACAATTTAGTTAAATGCTCATTTTGCCTCACCCAACCATTTAGTTGAAAACTTTCAGGGTCATATAAATAATATTCATCCACACCATAGGTATCGTAAAATTCCAGTTTACGATCCATGTCTTTGCTATCGTTACTAGGGGAGAGGATTTCAAAAACAACTTGTGGGGGAATATTCTCTTCTTGCCATTGACGGTAAGAACCCCGTTTACCCTTTGGTCTACCAAAGACAACCATGACATCGGGTGCAACTGGTGTAATTAACTGAGAACGGATAGGATACCAAAGCAAATCCCCAGCAATAAAAACATTATCATTACTGGCAAATAAAATCTCTAAATTTTCTTTAATTAAAACAATCCAACGAAATTGCTCTGTATTATCTGCCATTGGCTTGCCGTCGCTGTCAGGAAAGAGAATATTAGGGTCTATTTGCCCGTAGACAGTCATAGGATTTAACCCAGTGTAGATTTTACCTTTAATTATGGCAGGAAAAATCTGCCATTTTTTGTTTTCATGGTTAACTAAGTTGACGGTTAACGGTTAAGCGTCAACAGCCTACAAGAAGGTATATGCAGCTTAGATCCGCAACAGCTTATAATCAGTTTGTGTTGAAATATGTAACAAATATTTATGCCTCCTCGTTGGCCTCGCAAACCCGATCGCAATGATCCAGAATTTCGCAAGTTAGATGACCGGATGAATTTTGCCGTCCATGTAGCTGTGGCTGCAACCATTAACTCCGGTTTATGGTTTTTTCATAACCTCACATATGCTACATGGGAATGGCTACCGCCTGTAACTGGTGGTTGGGCTATTGTATTGTTAGGACATCTAATTTATATTGCGGCGATCGCTGATTACTCACCCACCCCGCCTAAATCCACCTGAAGATGGACTAACCAAGCTAGGGCAATTGTAACCTGTGGTAGTACAGTCATCTGTTGAATTGCGCCATAATGTTGAGTAGTTGTTATAGCAGGGGACAGGGGATAGGTGACAGGTGACAGGCTCAACAGCTTTTGCTATTAGAGTTTGATGATTTATGTATCTCCTAATCTATGTGGCTACTGCCATATCAACTACGTTCACAAAAAGGAAGGGAAAAGAGGTTAGAGGCGCTTAGGCTAGAGGTTATAAACTGAGAATAAAAAACTCAAATCTCAGCACTTAAGACTCAGCACTTTTTCATATAGGGTGATTTTTATGGCTAAGACTAACACTACAGAGTTGCTAGAAGCCCTAGCAGCCGAAATTGGCGAAAATGTTTATATAGATATTGCCAAATGGCATCTATATTTATCTGATGCCAAACTACATACCGTCGTTGCTGAACAATTGTATCCTTTAATTACTACTAACTCCATCACAGAAAACCGAGTTGTCAAAGTACTAGAATCTATGACAGTAAAAATTGGTGGTGGTAAAAAAGAACTGCCTTTAATTGATTTACTACCACTACAATGTCAGGTAAATTTGGTTGACATTTTAGAAAAATATCAACGCGAAATATAATTTTTTCCTGAAACTATTAAAGCATTTAATGTTGTTGCACCCCTGGCTTTAGGAGGTGATATATATACCTACCCGTGAATTTCACGATGAATATACTCTAGCAGAAACAGCAGATAAATTAGGAAAAGAAGCGGTGAAACTAAATCTAATACCTAGTTTTGTCGTGCGTTATTTTCCTGATAGTAGGCAATATTACATCCCTAATGAAACCAATGAACCTTTAACGCCAGAGGAAGCGTATATGCGCTTTAAAAAGTTAATCGAAGAGTCTAATTAAACAGTTAATAGTGAGGACATCTGTATGTTTTTACAAATCAAAGACAGTAGCGATTTAGTCAAGATTGTTGACATTAAGGAGTTGATAGACCCGAATATTGATACTGTGCATGGACAAGAGCAAGAAGGACAAGAAGAACAAGAGACTGATGCTTTTAAAAAAGAAAGTCTTGTCTTCCCTTCTGGTGAAAGTCTGCCACGTTGTTGGCTAGATGCAAATTATAAGAACGCTTAAGTTTTTAACTTAGTTCATAAATAACAAGACCCCCAAGTTTTGATAAAAATTGGGGGTTATTTATCTGAGTTAACACCAAACCTAACCCCCAAACCCCTTCTCTTGTAGGGAAGGCGGATCAATCAATGTAGAGACGTTGCATGCAACGTCTCTACATTTGTAGGAGAGGTTTTTTAGACACCGTGAAAAGTCAGGTTATTTATCGGCGTTTATCGGCGTTTATCGGCGGTTAATTATTCTATTGATTTATCATTAACTACCTGTTGAAGAAACAGCTTGTTCTGGTGATGTAGCACCACTGGGAAAATTGGGAGAAATAGCTTTAGTAATCCAATAAGTAAAGATGTGTGATAAAACTCCTAAAGGGCCAGCAAATAAACAAAGTATTAAGGAATGAATTGTCCAGATTCCGGTTTTTTGCCCCTCCCAATATATCCAGCGTCCGACAAATAAATCCATCACAAGAAAATGAATCCAACCAGTTGCAGCAGCTTTTTCATCAGCAAAGAAACGAGCGATATCCGCTAATTGAGGGTTAGATAAAGCTTGAGCATTTTCGGGTGTAATGCTGGTAATGAACAAATATAAATATGCTCCAGCTAAAAACAAAAAAGGTATATATGATTCCATGACTCGCCTTGTGACTTTCCAATTGGGGAGAAGAATCATTAATGTCCAGAAAGGTAAGACAAAAATATTAGCTATATTGAATAGTTGCGTGATGTTCATAGGGGTTATATCATGTCCGCTTAAATACTTATCATATCGTGGGGGTTGGTAATTGGTAATTGGTAATTGGTAATTGGTAATGGTAGAAAACAATTAGTTATTCGTCATTACCCATTACCGACTAAACCAAGCATATCTTCAGCAATTAGCCGGACTTGATATTACAGGGTATAGGTTACAGTATAGAGGGTGTGCTTTTGCAGATATAGTTGTCGCTAGACATCATACAACCTCGACAATAAGCGGCTTTCTATGCTGTTCCCTGTTCCCTGTTATCAATTACAAAGCTACTAATTGTGACTCTATTTGTGTTGAGTTTAAATCACGACCAATGAAAACTAGGCGGGTTTGTCTTGCTTCTTGTGGCTGCCAAGGGCGATCATAAAATTTATCAAATCGATTACCTACGCCTTGCATGACTAAACGCATGGGTTTGTTGGGAACTGAGACAAAGCCTTTAATTCGGTAGATTTCTTGCTGGTTTGCTAGTGTTTGCAATTGTGCTTGCAGTTTTTCGGGGTCAAAATCTCGGTCTAAAATCAGGTGCGTTGAGGTGATGTCTTCGTCGTGGTCGTGGTCTTCTTCGGTGTCGTGATGGCTGGGACGGCTATCTAGGTTGTCTTCTACTGCGGCTTGGAATCCTAATAGTATAGATGGGTCGAGTTGACCGCGATCGCTCTCTACCATTTTCACCACTCTCGGCAATTCTTGCTTGACTAATTCCTCAATTTGTGCTTTAGTCTCGGCATCAACTAAATCAGTTTTGCTTAAAACCACCAAGTCTGCACAGGCTAATTGGTCTTCAAACAATTCTTGCAATGGTGTTTCATGTTCTAGACTATCATCAGCTTGGCGTTGAGCTGCGATCGCATCCAAATCACTCGCAAAAGTCCCCGATGCTACAGCAGCACAGTCTACCACCGTCACCACAGCGTCCACAGTAGCGGCGTTGCGTATTTCTTGCCAACGAAAGGCTTTAACTAACGGTTTGGGTAAAGCTAAACCAGAAGTTTCGATGACAATACAATCAATGCTATCTCGGCGTTTGAGTAACTCCTGCATCGTCGGGTAAAACTCCTCTTGGACGGTGCAGCACAGACAGCCATTAGTTAATTCAAAAATATTATTCCCGCCTTCCTCATCTTCAGGACAAACTTGACAGGATTTCAACAAGTCGCCATCTATACCAAGTTCGCCAAATTCGTTGACTAAAACTGCTATGCGACGACCTTGGTTATTTTGCAGTAGGTGGCGAATGAGGCTAGTTTTACCACTACCTAAAAAGCCTGTAATGACAGTAACGGGGATTTTTTGAGCCATGATCTAAGTAAGCCAGCAGCTAGGCGAAATTTTTACAGAACGGACTATAGCCATAGTACCTGAGTTGGGAGGAGAAACTTGTACATCTCTACAGAGGATTCATCTGTTACAAAGATTTTTAGAAATGCTATGACTCTATTAAGTATGTCACAATAGCTTCTAAGCAATTTAGTATGGTACTAGGAAACACTTAGACTATGCCGTCAATTGACGATAATTATTACGAGCCAATCTTTGCTGAGGTTTTAGAAATTTTACTTAATCAATATGGTATTTTACCTGTCGTAGCAATTGGGAATGAAAATCACGGTAATAGTAGTTCTCCAGGTAATGTTTACAATGCCTTTTCAGTGGGTGCAGTCGAAAAAACGGAATCTGATGATGTTGATGTTACTTTCTTTAGTAGTGGCGTAAGCTTAGTTTTTCCTGGTCAAACAAACCCTTTGGTAACTAAACCTGATGTGGTTGCTCCTGGTGTGCAAATTTATTCATCTATTCCTCCCAGTAAAGGCCCTCATGGTACTTATGAGTACAATTTCATGGATGGCACTTCCATGTCAACTCCTCATGTAGCGGGTGTAGCTGCTTTATTGATGGCTGCAAATCCAACGTCACCTGCAACTGATATAATAGAAGCACTGAAAACTACTGCCAGCCATCCTAATGGGAATGACTTTAGACCTTGTAACCGTTGGGGATGTGGATTAATTCAGCCTGTTGAAGCTTTGAAAGTTCTTACTTAAACATAATCGGGGATCAGCACGATGCAAATGCACGATGCACCCAATTTAAACAAGATTAGTCCTGAGTTTGCTGCTCGGTTAACTAATCTTGAGCCTCAACATAAAGTGCGTTTGATTGTATTACTTCAAATTAAAAATATTGAAGATTTAGCAAACAAGCGACAAACAAGGTCAGACCGCCAAGCAGCCATTAAAGCAATACAAGATTCAGCAAGTGAATCTTTCAATAGGATTCTTGGTATTATTGACAAGTTTGACGGAAAAAAATTGAGAGATAAACCTGATTTACTAGGCTCTATTCCTATTGAAATTGAAGTGGCTGGTGTTAATGCGTTAACTGCTTCTGATGCTGTTAAAGCTGTGATGGAAGACCAATCTATTTACCCAGCATATAGACAAAATTCATTTCCATCAACGCCTGCGCCATCCCGCCAGTCTTGAGGATCAGGTTTGCTAAAGTTGCAATATTAACTTTTTGTCCTAACGCCAAAAGCAGTCTTTGCTGTTATTTCACTGGTTGAGTAAAAACTAGCCCAATGAGTAACAAAAGGGAAAGAGTTACTAGCGTTTGTGCGAGATTGTTTCTATTGACCATATTTTTATCCCCATTTCACATAAATTAGTGCAATGAGGATAATGAAGATGGAATCAACTAATATTTAAATAGCTGGGGCTGAAGAAATTACTAACAATATCAACAGCGTCAAAACCAGAATGCTAATTTTAACAATCAGGTAAGTGCTAGGGTTATATATAGGAAAATCGTGAGTCATTGTACACCCCCTTTTATAACTACTGTAGAGTCTCATGAGGTATTGAACGAATCTATAGAAGCATTGAGTGCTTCTACATCTTTATTTTCTCTCAAACATAGATACAGGGTTGATAAATTAATGTTTAAGTAACATTTTTTAGTAATAGGACTTACGCAAGTCTCATAATCAAAATAATTGTAGGCTGCGTCAGCCCCAATAATTTCGTATATATTCAAGGATTTTCCACATCTGACGCACCCTACCCCATGTGCTAGTGGCGTAAGTCCTGAGTAAGTTACTGAAAATTCACTCTTATCTAAGTGTATTTGTGTGATATGATACTTGGGTTTGGCGATCGCCTATAACGACACCAACTAAATGCCGCAACTTTTAATCCTAAAATCGCCAATTGGGTTTGCTTTATAACTCTGGCTTAATCTATCCTGGTGAGAATATGAACAAAGATTAAGACAAGTAACGCGCACAACGACATGATACAGATATTGGCTCTTAACTTAACTGATATTGGGACTAGGTTAAAGATTGATGGGACGCTTGTAAATACCTGTTGGCAGTTTGCCATCTGGGGTTTTTTCTCCCTACTGCTAGCGGAGATACTCAGAGACAGTTACCACGCATTATGTCACCAAGTCAACTGGCTAAGTAAATGGCACAACAAGCATCATGCAGCATATCGCCGGGATTTGTCGATAGTTTCACTCAAAGCTTATCAAGAATCGCAACTCTATCACGACATTTTAGAGTCGAGTTTATTAGTAGTTGTATTAACGATAATTGCTTTAGTTGTCCCACAAATCGGTTTATGGTTGGGAGTTGTTTATGCTTGTACCTTCTTGCTTGGTGCGTCCCTGCGGTATTTTCAAGGAAGTATCGAAACAGATTACAATCACCTACCAGGGCCTTTAGAGACAATTCCCTCTGTTTGGTGGGTAAATCGCACTTACCATTGGCGACACCATTTTGATGATGTTGACGCTTATTATAGTGGTGTATTTTCTCTAGTAGATAAGGTATTAGGAACAGGACTTTCACTCAAAGGTAAAACTATTGCTATTACTGGTGCATCCGGTGCTTTAGGACAAGCTTTAATAGAACAATTGCGTCAACATAATGCTAAGGTTGTGGCGTTAACCACTAATCCAGATAAATTACCAACTGATGGCAGTATAAAAGTAATTCCTTGGCAATTGGGCAATGAATCTGAACTCAAAACTACTTTAGAAAAAGTAGATATTTTAATCATCAACCACGGAATTAATGTTTATGACCAGCGCACACCGCAAGCAATTAATTCTTCCTATGAGGTGAATACTTTCTCCGCTTTGCGACTGATGGATGTATTCTTAACAACGGTAACAGGGCCGCAAGCCAAAGCAACTAAAGAAATTTGGGTAAATACATCCGAGGCGGAAGTATCTCCAGCATTGAGTCCGCTTTATGAACTCAGCAAACGTGCATTAGGAGATATGGTCACTCTTAAGCGCTTAGATGGTGATTGTGTAATTCGCAAATTAATTCTCGGCCCCTTCAAAAGTCAACTCAATCCTTACGGAGTAATGTCAGCACAGCAAGTAGCGCAAATGGTTTTGTTTCTAGCGCGTCGAGACTTCCGCGATATTATTGTGACGATTAATCCTCTTACCTATATGTTATTTCCCTTGAAAGAAACAAGTACTTGGTTGTATTACAAAATTTTTAGCAAGACAACTGAAAAATAAAAATAGGCACATTTTGTCAATCATCCTCGTCTTCTTTGAGAAGTCGGGGATTTAATTATATTCAGCCTATATAAAAATAATCAATTAAAGCTGAAGAATTAGTATCCAGATGTGGTGATATCGTAGTCGTCAGATAGATGATACCAATTCTCCATGAAGTTGCGCCTAATAAACAATGTAGAGACGTTGCATGCAACGTCTCTACAGCGCAGAATAAAGTCCCCTGCCATAACGTCTGCAAAAAATTTACTCAACAAAATTTATGCGCTTATCTACTTCTATTAGCCTGGGATTACTTTTGTTTTTGAGCATGGCTACACCAACCATATCTCAACCTGCTTTAGCAAAACCACAATTAGTTGCTACTAATAAGCTGAATGTACGACAATTAACTTTTAATCGTAACTTGTGGAACAAGCAAAATATTTCGAGCTACCGCTATACTTTGAGTAACAGTTGTTTTTGTATAACTGATGCCAGAGGCCCTGTAATCATTGAAGTCCGCAATGGTAAAACAACTTCCATTACTTCTGTTGCTACTGGTAACCCAGTTAACCCAGACTTTTTTCAGAACTACGATACAATTCCCAAGCTTTTTAATGTAATTCAAGATGCGATCGCTCGTCAAGCATCTAGCCTAACTGTCAGTTACGATCATCAACTCGGTTATCCCAAGCAAATTAATATTGATTATGACGCTCAAATAGCCGATGAAGAATTATTTCTTACAGTTGAGAATTTTCAAGTAATTCAATAAAAGTTAATATTTTACCTATTCCAGCCATCTTTAGATATTTACTGGTGAATTTGTTGTAAAGTAATGCAAGTATTAATAGCCATGAGTCGATTGGTAGAACAATTAACTTGGGAAATTTATGGCAACACCAATTCGCATACTTTTACAAACAACGATCGCCACAAATGAAGATGACTGGAGTATATTTAGGTTTTCGCTATTGCAAGATTATTTAAACTCTATTCAAGATGAATCAGGAAACCCTTTATTTACAGTTGTAGCACGCGATCGCCTCTCAGATACCCCAGATGATGACCCGATTTTAAGTACACTAGATCAATCAGACTTTGATCAACTATGGCTATTTGCTCTCGATACAGGCGATGGTTTAACAGACAAAGATATTGCGGGGATTAACGCCTTTAGAAAACGGGGTGGTGGAATTCTGACAACAAGAGACCATCAAGATATGGGCTGTTCTATGTGCGGCTTAATTGATATTGGTGATGTCCATTATTTTAATACTAAAAACCCTGACCCTGATGATTCTCGCTGGAGCCGTGACGACCCGCATACCACTTATATTTCCTGGCCTAACTACCATTCAGGAGCCAATGGCGACTATCAAAAAGTTCTTCCTGTAGAGCCAGTTCACGAACTTTTATATAACCCTAATTCCCCTTCAGGCTTAATTGAATTTTTCCCAGCACATCCCCATGAGGGCGGTATCGGAGCAAAACCAAATAATCTCAATTCACGAGTAATTGCATTAGGGAAAAGTTTGTTTACTAGCCGTAACTTCAATTTGATTGTAGCAATTGAACATTATAAAGATACAGATGAAAATTACATAGGCAGAGCAATAGCTACTTCCAGTTTTCATCACTTTGTTGATTACAACTGGGATATAGAAAAAGGTTGTCCTTCTTTTGTTGATGAACCGTCTGGAAATGGAATGAAGACAGAACCTCGTGCATTGGAAGATATCCAAGCTTTTGTACGTAATGCTGCTTTGTGGTTAGCTAGGTGAGAGGGGACAGGAAACAGGGAATAGGGTTAACAATTAAAAATTCACGCATTCGCGCATTAAAGACATTTTGCCTACGGCACGCTACGCGAACAGTTGGGGATTTAAACCCCAACTGAAAATTTGCTACGTACAGACGTAGGGGTCTTTAACCCTCGGAATTACGATAATTTTACTACTAATGCCAATTTGAAAAAAGAATGTGACAGTAGGGGCGCACAGATGTGCGCCCCTACTCATCTGCGTTTATCTGCACGGCAGTTGCTTTAAGTCGGCGGAGCCGCCCAACGCACTGCCTCGTTTATCTGCGTTCAATTTTTTCCAAATCTATTGCCACATTTTAGCCTTACCACGCCAATACGGTAATTTATTTTCACTTGATAAATAACCGCTAATAACGGCGAAATAACCGTCTTAAAAGAGACCTAATATCAGATTTAATTTTATCTGGTTGAGGCGCTAAGGTAGAGCGTACAGCAACAGCAGTGTCTGGGTTATCACTAAATACACCATCAATACCCGTCTTGTAAAATCGCTTGTATTCCTCTTGTGGATTTCCTTGTAAGTTCGTGGGTAAGAAAACATCCTCATTGCGGAATGTCCAAGCGTGAACTAATAAACCCAGTGCATGAGCAGTATTAACTAAATTTGTAGGCGATGATAAGTTACCTTGACTATCTCTAGGAATAATCAAGTTTTTATTAGCACCTATTCCATCAGCATAGGTAGCAATTTCTGCCAAACCGTGAGGTGTAATTAAATCACTATACTGGCGAGAATCTCCCCTAACTACAAAATCATAGGGTTTTCCACTATTACTAATTAATTGTACTAAAGATACATTAGTTAGCCGATTAAGGTCTTTTAAGTTGCTCACTTCAAATGATTGAATGAAAACAGGTGCAGTTTCATCAACATACCCGTTTGCATTTAAAACCTCTACTAGTTTTTCTTCCATTGATAAACCAATGGAATCGAAATAAGTTGGATGTTTGGTTTCTGGATAAATACCTATAGTTCTACCAAGTAAAGCACTTTGTTGCTTTGCTAAATCAATGATTTCTTGCAAAGTAGGAATTTCAAATAAACCATTATATTGAGTATTCTGGGGACGGATAGCAGGAATTCGCTCGATCGCTCGCAGAGTTTTTAGTTCAGCCAGGGTAAAATCTTCTGTAAACCAGCCTGTAATGGAAACTCCATCTATAACTTTGGTGGTTTTGCGATCGCTAAACTCTGGACGCTGATAAACATCTGTACTAGTATCTGTAGTATTCAGCGTACCATCAGGATTTAGAACTGCTAAAGCGTTTTCGTGACGTGCCACTAAAACACCATCTTTAGTAGAAACTAAATCAGGTTCAATATAATCAGCCCCCATTTCAATAGCCAATTTATAAGCGGCTAAAGTATGTTCTGGACGATAACCGCTAGCACCCCGGTGTCCAATAACAATAGGCGGTTGAAGCGTTAATTTTCTGGCTAAGACTTTTTCGGTTGGCATAACTGTTAGTGTAGCCATTCCCAGCAAAAATACGCCAAAGAAATGTCGCATAATTTCTCCTCACAAGTATTTTGGTAACAGAAATTGCTGAAAGTAATTCAAGTGCTTGTGTTCAAAACACTGTTGTATGGGCTTGGAACTTGATTTACTAGAGTTGTTTGTGTAAAAATACTTAAGTAAGAATAGGAATCAAACGTTAACGTCAAGTTAAACACCAATTATCGGTGTTTTAAGTTTTTAATATTTCTATGGGAAATTGCTGATCATGAGTCAACAGTCAACAGTCCAGTAGGGGCGGGTTCAGCAAGAAATTCATGGGGAAAATAATATGTCAATTAAACCCGCCCCTACAACCATCAACAGTTTGAGGTGTAATCTACCTCCTTCAGATGAATAGTGACATATACCTATATCAATCACAAATACTCATTTTGTCAGTTTGTCGATTTGGACGAAGTTTGGTAAATAGAAGAAATAGCTTACATAGTTAAGCCTCAACTTTTGTTCCATACTTAACATCCAGCATTGTGAGTGCTAAACGTCTGCCAGAAACCACAGCCCATGTCAAAATTACCCGCCAATCCTGGCAACACGGCTTCCTAGAAGGTGAAGTGAGTGCTGGCGATTTTGAGTGGCATTTTCAATGGAATTTTCGTCGGGGAGAACTTTTAGTCAAACCTTCCCAAGGTCGGGCTTTAATTAAAGAACCCCTCGGTCGCTTTTTGGAACAGCAAGATTATCAGCTAGAGCCAGGAGGGGACTATGCTTTTAAGATTCGCGCACAGTTATAGCAGGGAACAGGGGACAGGGGACAGGGGACAGGGAATAGGCATAAAATCAGGTTTATAAGAGTACTAACTGTTGACTGTTGACTATTGACTATTGACTAATGCCCATTCACTGACTCTGTGAGCCGATTTAAGTATCGTTCGATTAAGAGGATGGCGACTATATCATCTATGGGGCGTGGGGGCTGACGCATTCCTTGTGGTAGTAACTTGGTGAGTCCTTTGGGGGGATACATCTGCCAATAGCGATCGCGTGCCTCTAAGGTACTATAGCGCTCGTCTACTAATACAATATTTAAAGCCTCGATTAATTCTTGCTGTAGTTGCTGTTTCCAGCGTTTAGCTGTGGTTTGGTTACCCATGACTAGCATCGAAATGGGAAATTTCTGCCTGAGTGTATTAATCATGGCGATCGCTTCTGGGGAAGGGACGACCTGATGATAATATAATTGCCGATCCAATCCCATCACTGCTAAACCACATTTATCTTTACCAGGGTCAAAGCCTAAAATAACTGGTTGTGTTGGAGAAAATTCACTCACAATCATCATAAATTCAAAATAAATTAATAAAAATAACTAGGTGACAGGAAACAATATCATGCTGTTGGTGGGCAGTGCAGCGCTCTACCTATATAGCAGGGGACAGGTAACAGGGGACAGGTGACAGGTTCAAGACCTGCTTACTACAAAGATTTTGTGATTCATCAATGTCCTAACCTATGTGGCTACTGCTATATCTCAAAAATTAATCATCAATCCTATATATTCGCCGCTTTTCTAATCGCTTTCCCCACTATCTACATTATGAAAGTTATTATTTTTTATTGATTACTCCCCATTTATTCTAAGTACCTAAAACAACTTTGCCATCTTGAATTACTATGAGTCTCACTCTCAAAGGCCCGGCTGTATAAGTGTCTTCGGCGGCGATCGCTTTAATTTCTATTGCTTGGTCTATCTGACTTAATAAAGAAATAAAGCGCAAGAAAGTACCATCTATTTGCACACCTTCAACAATTCCCGCATTCCTAGCGCGAAATTGCGAAGCGGAAATTAACAAGTCTAATCTTTGCCTTAATTCATAAGAAGTCATACTGCGAGGATTGGCTGTAGTTGTAGCTAAAACTTCGCTTCCAGAAAATACCAGCACATTTCTAGCTACATCGGGGAAAAATTCTATCTGCTTTTCTCCTCTTACATAATTGCCAGCTGAGAATATTCTCACCACATATTCTCGACCATCATCTATCTGCTGAATCAGTTGTTCAATTCTATCTGGAGTAATGCGTAGCAATTGTACATTTGCCGAGTTCGACCCAGGTTCAGCTAATTCCATACTGGCATTACGGTTGGCTTCTTGTAGCAGTTGTAGAATTACTTGACGTGCAGCCGCAACTTGGTTAACACGAACCACAGCAGAAGCTAAAACTTGACCACGCACTAAGGCTAGTTTCCCTAAACGGAGGTCGCGGTATGACTGGTAATATTTTTCCAGTCGCGCCACTTCCTGTTCTAAATAGTCCTGTTGTTTTTCTAATTCTTTCAGGCGGGACTCTCGCTTGGCAATGACTTCTTCTCTTTGGGTAATTTCCAGGTTGCGACTTTGAATTAATTTGTCCAGTTGGGAAATTTTGCGATCGCGCTGTTCCACAGCTTCTTGACGGTTGGCTAGTTCCCTGTCGCGTTCTTCTATGGCTTGTCTACGGTTGGCTAGTTCTCTGTCGCGCTGTTCTATGGCTTTTTTAGCTTCAGTAAATAGCCTTTGACGTTCTGTCCTCAGTTGTTCAACTGCTGCTTGCAGCGCTTGTCTTTGATTGTAAACGCTTTGCAGTTCGGCGATCGCTTTTTGATATTGTGTGACTACTTGTCCCAGACGGCTTTGAGTACGCTGGAATTGCGCTTGTGTTTGCGCTAAATCTTGTTGCGCCTTTAATTTTTCTTTCTTTGCTTCGTCGCGCTGAGTTTCTACCTGTCTTTTCTCGCTTCTGGTGGTTTCTAACTCTTGATTTACTTTATTACGCTCACTCTCTACCTGACTTTTTTGTGCTTCCGCGACTTTTAACTGTTCTCGCTTTTGTCTCAGGTCTTTTTGTATATCTTCTAACTCAAAAACCCCTTTTCGCAACCCCTCATCAGCCAGAAACAGAATCGCCAAGGTAGTTGCGGAAATTAACCCCCCAGTTAGAATTGTTACCAGTACCGCCGTATTTTTGGGGCGTAGATTAAACAGTGAGAGGCGTGCTTTGCCAACTCTTGTACCGATGCGATCGCCAACAGTGGCAATTACGCCCCCCAGAATTAAAATTGCTGCTATGAGGATGTACCCGGTGGTCATCTTCAGCTACCGAATTGCGTCCAGATACAGCCTACTACTTTCAATCATTATTTGTGGAGGGTGGGAGAGTGCCAATAGCTGAAATTACTCAAGATTTTCGCTTTAGTTTCAACTATGGGGTTATTAAAGAAAATATAACACGCACCACCCACCCTTTATCACAGTTAACCGTTAACCGTTGACAGTTAGCAAATTTAAGTGAACTGTCTGCTGAGAGTTACAGGTTTATGCACAGTAATCTTCTTTTTGTGGATAGAAATCATCTTTTTCTCGCGCAGATCCCCTAGCAGCCTGGTAACGGTGACGCGAGTAGAACCAATTGCTTCAGCGATCGCCTGATGAGATAGCTTGAGGTCTATTGTAATGCCATCCGCACAAGGCACACCAAAATCACGACAGAGAATTAACAGAAAACTCACTAACCTCGAACCCATATCCCTGTGAGCTAAGGTTTCAATCATCATCTCTGTTTGCAAAATCCGCGAAGAAAGACCCCGCAGCATTAACATTGATAATTCAGGATTTTCCTTAAGTGCTTGCTCAACTTGTTCAATGGGTGCAGACAGCAACTCTACTGACGTAAATGCCACTGCATGGTAAAACCGATCTGACTTGTTTCCTGTCAACAAAGACAGGACTCCAAAAACGCTGTTTTCCCGCAGCAGTGCTACCGTAATTTCTTCTCCTGCCTCATATACCCTGGAAAGTTTTACAGCCCCTTTCAAAAGAAAGTAAACTCGTTCGGCAGGATCGCCTGGAAAAAAGATCGTTTTATTGCGTTCAAACGTTTCGACAACCGGCGGAAATGCTCCGGTTGCCATCTGACGAAAAACATTTGCTAGGGCCTTATCTTGTGTCACGATCATCTCCCTTCCCCTACCCAATACCGGAATAATAAAAAACTAAAAACTAATTACCTAAGAATACACCTGAAAAATCAATAAAGCACCGTTAACCGTTCTGTACTTTCCTATACTCAAACATACAACTTTCAAGTTATTTGTTCATAATGATACCCAATTTCTGCTATTTTTAGCCAGCAATTCTTGATAGATACTTCTACTTACTCTTAGCATCAGGTTTTTTGCGGAAAAAATTAAGTAATCTTGAAAATTTCTTAAGAAATAACAAACATTTTATTCTAAAAAATACCCCTAATAATAAACATTTCTGCAAACCATGTATAAAACATAGATAAAGAACTCTCGTGAAAAGGCGATGTTGGTTTTTGTTGGTCGTTGACGGTTGACGGTTGACGGTTGACAGTTGACGGTTGACTATTGACTGACCACTAACAAATGGTCAACGATTCAGGTATGCTCCTAATGAATGAATCAAATTAAGCACATCAAAATTGTATATGCTGAATCTGACGGGAAAAAATGCCTTAGTTACAGGTATCGCTAATAATCGTTCTATCGCCTGGGGAATAGCCCAACAACTGCACGCCGCCGGAGCAAACATTGGTATTACTTACCTACCAGATGAACGCGGCAAAATCGAGAAGAAGGTTGCCGAACTTGTAGAACCCCTCAATCCCAGCTTATTCCTTCCCTGTAATGTTCAAAACGATGAACAAATCCAGTCCACCTTTGATACCATCCGGGATAAGTGGGGTAGGTTAGATATTCTGATTCATTGTTTAGCTTTTGCTAACAGAGATGATTTGACAGGAGATTTTAGCCAAACTTCCCGTGCAGGCTTTGCCACAGCCTTGGATATCAGCACCTATTCACTAGTGCAATTAAGCGGTGCAGCTAAACCTTTAATGACCGAAGGCGGTAGTATTATTACGTTGACATATTTAGGTGGTGTCCGAGCAGTTCCCAACTACAACGTTATGGGAGTTGCTAAAGCTGGTTTAGAAGCAAGTGTCCGTTATCTAGCGTCGGAACTCGGCCCCCAAAATATCCGCGTTAATGCTATCTCTGCTGGGCCTATCCGCACCTTAGCATCTAGTGCCGTAGGCGGCATTTTAGATATGATTCACCATGTGGAAGAAGTAGCGCCTTTACGCCGGACTGTAACTCAAACAGAAGTGGGTAATACAGCTGCTTTCTTAGCAAGTGATTTAGCTAGCGGTATTACTGGTCAGGTCCTGTATGTGGATTCAGGATATGAAATTATGGGAATGTAATAAAATTTGGTCAATAGTCCATAGTCAATAGTCCATAGTCAATAGTCCATAGTTCTCCCCCTACTCCCTCATCTTCCCCAGTCCCCAGTCCCCAGTCCCCAGTCCCCAGTCCCCAGCCCCCAATCCCCAATCCCCAATTATGCAAATCAGCGATTATCCCCAACTCAATTTATCCCCAGCCCCTCGAATTGCTTCTGTTCAGCGCAAGACTGGGGAAACAGATGTACAGGTGACTATCAATCTGGATGGTACGGGAATTTGTACAGCAGCAACGGGTATTCCCTTTTTAGATCATATGCTGCATCAAATTGCCTCCCACGGCTTGATTGATTTGGATATCCAAGCCAAGGGGGACTGGGAAATTGATGACCACCATACAAATGAAGACGTAGGTATTACTTTAGGACAAGCCTTGGCGAAAGCATTAGGCGATCGCAAAGGTATTGTCCGCTTTGGTAATTTTCTAGCCCCCTTAGATGAAGCCTTAGTTCAAGTAGCACTAGACTTTTCCGGTCGTCCTCATCTGAGCTACGGTTTGCAAATTCCTACCGAACGTGTAGGAACCTACGACACCCAATTAGTTAGAGAATTTTTCGTCGCCTTGGTCAACCATAGCCAAATGACGCTACACATTCGCCAATTAGATGGGATCAATTCCCACCACATCATCGAGGCCACATTCAAAGCCTTCGCCAGAGCCGTCAGAACCGCCATAGAAATCGACCCCCGCCGCGCGGGAACTATTCCCAGTTCTAAAGGCGTGCTATAGAAGGCAGGAGGCAGTTGACAGTTGACAGTTGACAGTTGACAGTTGACATTAATTATTCTCCCTCATCTCCCTCCTGACTTTTCACGTCATGTGGAAAAGTTAACGACAGACCTAACCCCCCAGCCCCCTTCCCTACAAGGGAAGGGGGAGCAATTAAAGCCTCTCTCCTTGTAGGGGAGAGGTTTGGAGAGGGGTCTTTTAGATCCCGTGAAAAGTCAGATATCCCTCATCTCCCCGTTCCCCTCCAGGGAGGGGCTAGGGGTGGGTTACTCCCTCATCTCCCTCATCTCCCTCATCTCCCCAAAATCTGCAACAATTAACAAACTAGTGGCGATCGCAGTCATCTTATTGGGTACTTTATAACCAATCCTGCCTAGTCACTAGTATTTGTTAATTGAATCCCAATGCAGTCTTTTACAGACAGTCTCAATCCTCAACTAACTACCACAGATACCCCATCGGTAGTTCTCACTTCTGAATTACGAAAAGTTTACCGCACTGGCTTTTGGATGAATCAAAAGGTAGTTTCGCTCAAAGGCTGTTCTTTAACGGTTTACCAGGGGGAAACTTTTGGTTTACTGGGGCCAAATGGTGCGGGTAAAACTACTCTGTTAAAGCTACTATTAGGTATTATCCGCCCTACCTCTGGTAAAGGCTTATTGTTGGATAAACCATTAGGCGATCGCCAAGTTAAACAACGTATTGGGTATTTACCAGAAAATCCTTATTTGTATGAATATCTCACCGGTTGGGAATTTTTAGAGTTAGCTGCTGGTTTATTCCAAATTCCTCACAGTGTACAGCGTCAACGCATCCCTGAATTATTAGATTTAGTGGGTTTATCTGTAGCTGATGCGCGAAAAAAACAGATGCGCCGCTATTCCAAAGGAATGCTACAGCGTGTTGGTATGGCTCAGGCACTCATTAACGACCCAGAATTGATATTTTTAGACGAACCCATGTCTGGTTTAGACCCTTTAGGACGTTACCGGATGCGGGAAATTATCTTGTCGCTGAAAGCAGCAGGTAAAACGATTTTCTTCAATAGCCATATTCTTAGTGAAGTGGAACAGATTTGCGATCGCATCGCCATTCTTGCCCAAGGAGAATTAATTTGCTCAGGTTCTCTAGATGAACTACTAGGTAGTGACAATACATACCATGTTAAAGGTCAAGGTGGTGATTGGGAAATCCTCAAAAAATGGCTACCCAATTTAGCGTTTGAGCCTGATGGTTCTTGGCACGGGACGTTGCAAAACGATTATTATGATTTTTTGGCTAGTGTTCGCTTAATGGGTGGAAGAATTATTTCTATGAACTTATCTCACCAATCTTTAGAAGAGTTTTTTATCACCCAAATTCAAAATCAGGATCAATTTTTTAACACTAAGGTTCAAGATACATAATACGAATTTGCAAAAATGTAGGGATGCACAGATGTGCGCCCTACCCTACTTTGCATCCCTAATCAAGTATCTTTTAAACTTTTGAAGTTATAGCAGTCGCCTTATAGATTAGGACATCATTCAATCTTCAAACCTTTACTTTCAAAGGCTTTTAACCCTGTTCCCTGTCCCCTGCTACATAACAAATATTTCAGTAAAAATACTAATGGCAAAATTGCGTTTAACTATTTGATTAGTAAAGTTGGCTAAAATTTACTGTAACTTTACTAAAAATTCAAACTTGGGCAAAAATATTTACCCGGATTGAGATTAAATGTCCAAGAAGAGGAGAATTGTCGGGAAACTTGAATACTTAAGTATAGTCAGGATTAAAATGTTTAGACAATACTTTACCAATTGTAGTCTTAGAGTTTAAAAGATATGCTTAACATCAGTTCGCTGAAATTTCTATCACAGCCAGGTGTGGGCGCGACTTTGTTGACGGCTACCTATTTGTTTGTGCCGTTGGCTAGTGTAGCTCAGGGACAACAAGTATTTCCCAATCCGCAAGTAGTAACCCCCGCTAACCGACCAGCACCATCAGCCACAGCAGTAGATACAAAATACTTGTTGGGGGGCGGCGATCTGATTCGTGTAAACGTATTTGAAGTAGCTGAATATGGTGGTGAATATCAAATTCCCCCAGGTGGATCTATTAACTTACCATTAATTGGCAGTGTTGCTGTTCAAGGGTTAACAACCGAACAAGCGGCTGATGTAATTACAGAAAGATATCGCAAGTTTTTGAAGCGTCCCCAGATTTCTGTTAACCTTTTATCTCCTCGCCCCATCAACGTTTTAGTAGCCGGAGAAGTAACACGCCCAGGCGCTTATACCTTGAACTTGCAAGGAGGCGCAGGTCAAAATCCAGGGGTACAATATCCAACTGTATTGGCGGCTCTAACAGTAGCTCAGGGAGTCACCTTAGCCGCAGATGTTACTCAAGTAAGGCTCAGACGCAAAACAAGCGGTTCTACCGAGCAAGTTGTTAATCTAAATTTAAAAGAACTGATCCAAACAGGTAGTTCGTCTCAAGATATTACCTTAAGGGATGGAGATGTTATAGTCGTGCCAACTGCGACTAGCTTTAACGTAGCAGAAGCACGTAATTTGTTTGCAGCTAACTTTGCTGCTAGTCAAACCGCACCCCGCACAGTAGCAGTAATTGGTCAAGTCAATCGTCCCGGCTCATATCTTGTGACTGCGGGGGGTTCAACAGAAGGTCAAACTGCTGGTGGTGCTGGTACTCCTGTTGCTAGTGGTAGTGGTTTACCAACTGTGACCAGAGCAATTCAATTAGCTGGTGGTATTACCTCAGAAGCGGATGTTACTAATATCAGGATACGCCGACCGACAAGAACTGCTGGTGAGCAAACTATAGACATCAATCTTTTGGAACTATTACGCAGTGGAGATGTTAATCAAGACGTAATTGTCCAAGACGGAGACACAATTGTGATTTCCAAAGCTACTGGGGTTAACCCAGCACTAGCCACGGAATTAGCAACTACTACTTTATCGCCAGATAGGATTCAGGTTGGTGTCGTCGGTGAAGTAAAACGCCCTGGAGCCGTAGATGTTAGACCTAATAGTTCTTTAAATCAAGCAATACTGGCGGCTGGCGGATTTAATGATGCCAGAGCGCGTACAGCCAGTGTACAGTTGATTCGTCTTAATCCCAATGGTTCAGTGACTAAGCGCGACATAAAAATTGACTTTAACCAAGGAATTAACGAGCAGACCAATCCCATACTACGCAACAACGATGTTGTTTTGGTTGGTCGCTCAGGTCTAGCTAGCACTAGCGATAGTGCAAATCTAATTTCCGGGCCTTTAGGTACTTTCTTAGGGGTAGTTAGGTTCATCTTCGGTTTTTAAACCAAGCCATAAACTGGGGGCTTTGTCAAATTTGCTTGTCCCCAGATTTTTTTGTTGAACTGGATAGGGCTATTGCAAAATTGCTGCGTTCATTATTGTCTATTTTTAAATAAATATTTATTTATACAAATTTGAAGGAAAATGTGGTATTAGAACATACATCTGTGTGTCTCTATAGATAATAGATGTGTTGCAAAGATTTTTTGAATTGGTATTATTTTGGCTATCTAAAAAATAACTGTCGCGGTAAGCTAGTTAACCCAAAATGTATGTAAAAGCACCAGTGCCAACTAGTTCATAATCAAAACATTAAACTTAAATATAGGGCATGGTAGTACCATGTCCTTTAAACTAAGATTGCCCTCAAAGGTAATAGGAGCATCTATGGAGCCAATTATTGCTATAGTCTTAGCACTTATCGGTTATGCTTTAGGATCTGCAAAAATTATTAATGAAGGAAATGCAGCCCTTGTTGAACGCTTAGGACGAAGACATCGCACTCTCAATCCTGGTTTAAACTTTATCGTGCCGTTGGTGGATCAGATTGTTATGGAAGACACTACGCGCGAACAGTATATAGATATTAAGCCACAGAATGTAATCACCAAAGATAATATTTATTTAGAAGTTGATGCTATTCTTTACTGGCGCATCAGAGAGATTGAGAAAAGCTTTTACGCAATAGAAAATTTACAAGGGGCGTTGATGCAGTTGGCAACAACCACACTCCGAGAGATTATTGCACAAAACACTCTTGAGGAAACCAATGTCACTAGAGAGGAAATGAACCGCACAATCTTACGGGAGTTGAATGCAACAACATCAGATTGGGGGGTAGAAATTATCCGGTTAGATATTCAAAGAATTACGCCACCAGAGAGTGTCCGCAAGTCGATGGAAGAGGAACGCGCCGCCGAAATCAAAAAACGGGCGTTGATTTCCGAAGCTGAAGGGGAAAGCCAAGCTGCAATTAAGAAAGCGGAAGCAACCAAGACCTCAATGCAGATAATTGCTGAGGGACTGCGTACTAATCCCGAAAGTAAAGAAATTTTGCGTTATTTAGTAGCCCAAGAATACATTAATGCCAGCTACAGATTAGGAGAAAGTGCTAACGCTAAAGTTGTGTTTGTAGACCCTGGTAAGTCGGGTGACTTGATGAAAGAAGTAATTGCTGAAGCTACAAATACTGAAAGTAATGGGAATGGTAGTTAAATGTTCCGATACTTTTTCGCTAACATTCATTAACAAATACACTCACGGAGTGAGGGCGTATCAACCAATGCACGAAGGAAAATCCCCCGCGCACCATTTAGATCCCGACTCATCACTT
>NZ_JACJSG010000068.1 GCF_014697625.1 Anabaena azotica FACHB-119
ATGCGAGGCGGGCGGTTACACCATCACACTCATCTAGTCCATTACTCCACTCTTTGGCATTAAAACCTGTAATCCTTATGCTGCAAACCTTACAGCTTTTCTTAGTGCCATTCGGGTTAATTGGTTGAGCATCTCGGCATGAGTTGTCAGCATTGCTTCAAGTCGTTCCAGTCTGTTAGAGCCGCCGTTTTGTGTCATGAGTCGCTACCTTGATATTGTTTAACTGCCGTATTTTTGTACCATGACTAAAGTGCGTCGTATTAACCCTGCACGTTTGCGTTGAGCTAATCGCACTTTAGCATCGGCTATGATTTGGCTCATGAGTTCAGGTTGTTTGTGCAATGAAGCGATCGCAGCTTCAATGAAAATCTCAGGTGTAATATCACTGGCATCACACAACTTTAACAAATCAGCCCTAATGTCCTTTTCTAAGTGAACCGCCAAACGTTTCCCCACAGTAGGAAGGCTTTCTAACTCTGCTTGTAGCCCTGACAAGTCTGGAGTTGTAGATGCTTTTTCATTGGCTTGGGTATCTAACTCATCATCAATTTCCGCCGATGCTTCACTATTCTCAGTTGAACGATTAAGATTTAAAGATGTGTCACGAGGAGCTACCTTAGCTCGTGACTTAGATGCAAGAATACTGCGAATGTCATTAGGTTCACTCATAAAGGCTTAACTTCTAATTTCTTAATTTTTTCAGCTATTACTTCAACTGGATATGCTAAATCGCCTTGACCCATTTCATGTAGGGTTAATCCTTTATTAATGGCTTGTTTAAATTTTTCTGACTCTCGAATTGATGGTAAAACCAAATCAGAACCCAGCCATTCGGTACTGATTTGCTTCATGGAATCAATATTGCTTTCGCTTTCTGTGGTACGGCGCAAGCCTACCCATCTGTCTCGAAAGGGAATTACACCTAAGATTTCACCATCAAAAGCCTCTTGATCATCTTTCATCTCAGCGATTAACTCTAGAGTACGGATGAGGGATTGCAACCCTTTGACTGAAGTTTCAATGGGAATCATCAAAGCGTTGCTTGCTCCGATAACCGTCAAGCAGATTTGCGATCGCTGTGGAGGAGCATCAATAATGCAATAGTCAAACAACTTAGCTATGGGGGTTAACCGTCGCTTTAAGGTAAAAGCACCTGTGCCACTTCCTGCTAAGTAGTCTTGTACGTTATCAAGCGCATCATCAGAAGGAATTAGGAATAGATTTTCATAACGAGTTTTGTAAATTCCGTCTTCTGTAGCAACTTGTTTTTTAAGCACTTCTAATAGAGTTGGGCTATCTGATTCAACTTGAAATCCTAGAAAGGTTGTCAAGCTGCTTTGAGGATCTGCGTCAATCAGCAAAACCGTATGGCCTTGACTTGCCAATAATCTGGCAAGAAACAAAACTACTGTTGTCTTGCCCTGCCCTCCCGCCAAAGATATGGAGCTGACAGTTTTCATTTTTGAAAGGTAATTTTTCTTAGTTTAAATTTTCCACACATTATATATGATAACTTGAACTATTGCAAAACTTCAAAATTGCAACACTGAACAAATTTAAAAATGCACTTTTGAAAAACTGAAGAGTTACATAAACTGTATTTACTTTCTTCGGCCTAAACTAGCTTAATCTAGTCAAGCGGGGATACAGTAAGCATTACAAAGCGATATCCTTTATGTGGATATATAGGCATAGAACTTTTTAACTTGAGATACTACAAGTAAAAAGTACAAAAAATTAAAAAAGTAAAGTTTCAAAATTGAATAAGTGTAAAACTGCACTTTTTCAAAAGTGCAAAATTATATATACTAAATCTAGCAGAAAATCACTTATGAGTAACAAATGGGTGCTATATGTCACCCAGTATTTTATAAGGATTTTCTTGACTAGATTCGCCCTGTTATGGGTGCTATTTAGGGTATATTTAGGTAATTCTGACTGTTTAAACCCACTGAAGCGTAATATAGCGTAACTGCACACTCTAATAGCGATCGCACTAATTCACCCGTAGAGAAACATGCACTGGAGCGATCGCACCACAACTATTTCTGAAAATCGACACCACTCTGATAAACCTTCGCCCTGGGCTTGGCCTTCTTCGGCGGTGCGGCGGCAGACTTCTTGGGAGCCTGGGGCGGACGGCAGGTTTCACAGTACAGAGGACGTGGGCCATAGGTTTCGCGGCTGGTCATTTTTTCACATTGCTTACACACGAAGTTGAATGTGCGGGTGTGAATCGTGCGTTTATGAGCTTTAACAGTGTACTCTCTGACATCAATTAATTTGCTGGGCATTGCTCTGTTTCAATTGATTAACTTTTTGGATCTTAGCTTTTGATGACGACATTTCAAGGCTTGGGGTAAACATAATCACTCACTTTTGTGGACTGAATTTTAACGGCTATGCCAAAGCGAGAGTGAAAAGCTAAGAGGAAAATTAATTATGACAGGGCAACTTTATGATTCCATCTTTCTTGCTGTCTCTGATGGCAGTCAAAGAGAATGGTCGGAGGAAGAGAAAAAAGTAATTTTATCCAACGTAGAGCTTTTTCAAAAGCTTGAATGTTGGATGACCAATAGCCTAAGTGATGGCTGCTGGCATGATGCTAACTACGATTTGTTGATTACTAATATGTCATTTTAGGAGACTGTGGCGATCAGCGTTCGCGGAGCGTCCCGTAGGGAAGCTATGCGCGGAACGCTGATCGCCACAAATGAAAACGGCTATGCCAAAGCAACATGAAGTAATAGTGCAACGCCCTCTAGACCAACATACGCACTTTACGCTCCCAGATAAAAAAGGCTGCGCCAAAACGCAAATGAGAGTTGCAACGCCTCACCACATTCAACCACCTTTGGAGTTAATCATGGACATTCAAAATATCCTTAATATCGCCATTCAAGTAATCGTTATGGGTTTCGTATCGTTGATGCTGTTCGATTTTGCCGATAGACTTTGGGGTGTACCGATGCCCCCGGCTTCTTGGCAACCACCAGTGATCGAACCAGCCACAGCACCACAGCCCAACCCACAGCAGGAAATCCCACAAATATCTCCCGCGTCCGCTCCACAGTTTGAGGAAATTCCCGACCCCTGGACGCTACAACCGCAATCCCCTCACCATGCTGTTAGTGCGTCTTCTGAGGTAATAGTTCCATTCCCTACCATCCGACTACTGCCACCAGCTAAAGTTCAACCGACCAAACCCAAGCGGACTAAAGCTAAATCATCCACGCCTCGAAAATCCGCCTCTACTCCCAAACGCCAGCGCCAGCCAAAACCACGCATGAAGGCTGTTTAGTCCCCTGAGCGATCGCACCAACCACGCTTCAAGAGAGTGCGATCGCGCCTCTACCACCTAACACTAATCAACAGAGTTTAATATGAATATCACTTCAAAAATGGCCATGTCGATTGGGGTGCATTTCCTATTCCAAATGCACCGACACGAAATTCCTGAAGATACTCGCTTGTATTTAGAGTTAGCCCAGGATTTGAGGTTTTTAGTTGACTGGGAAATTGAGGGGGAGCAGTTAGTACTCACTTTTTACGAAGGTACTCAGAAATCTCTGGATGTTCGCGCCTATTCTACCTTTGAATACCTTAAAGAACAGGTCGAGTTTTTCTATCGGGCGATTTTGGGGATTTGAGGGGAGCAGTTGAGCGATCGCAGTTTTAAGAGTGCGATCCGCTCGATTGTTCATTTTTTTGAACGGCTACGCCAAAACCAAAGTGATGTATATCTATATATAATGTATGGTAAGCCTGATCGCTACACAAGGCAGTCTGTTTGATATACAAAGCATTATCGACTACGGACAGTCGATAATCAACGTTGGTCAACAGTTGAGCAAATTCCTGACTGAACACAGACAACTGACCAACAAAACAATTCAAGCCCAGATGAATCGCCACTTCCACGGCACGGCAGCAGAAGGGGCATGGCAGTGGAAAGATGCTTACGAAGCGGTGGAAGTTGCTGCGATTTTGTACCTGCGTCACTTGGGATTATCCACCAATCCACTAGAACAGTTGCAACTGATTGAAAGTCTTTGCCCCACACACACCCGCCGTAGTGAAGAACAGTTGCAACTTCAGCAGTTCTCTACTCCGTTGTCTCTAGCATATTTGGCTTGCGCTGCTGGACAAATTACAACCAATGATTTAGTTTTGGAGCCATCAGCCGGAACCGGGATATTAGCTCAGTTCGCTCAACTTCACGGCGCAAGTCTCATGCTCAACGAAATCTCGCCCGACAGAACCAAAATTCTCCGGCGACTGTTCCCTGGCGTTCCCCTATTCTCCGTGAATGCCGAGCAGATTAATGATTATCTGGCAGGCAAGACTCAGCCATCTGTTGTGCTGATGAACCCTCCTTTCTCGTCTTCCCCTAAGCTCAATCATCGCAATCCTGATGCGACGGCGCGTCATGTTAACTCGGCGTTGCAACGATTGTGCGATCGCGGACGGCTAATAACAATATCTGCTAACTGGTTTTCTCCAGCTAATCCTACTTGGCGAGATACTTTCGTTAAGATGCAGGAGAAAGCAACAGTAGTTCTTTCGGTTGGTATCAACGGCAAGGTATACAGCAAGCACGGTACACAGATTGATACCCGGCTGACGGTAATCGATAAAATCCCGGCGACTGATGCAACAGACATCACTTGTATTAACGATACCGTTGAACTTGACGAATTGGCGAGGCTGATTGAACAACTCCCACCGCGACCAGTTTGGGAACGCACTACTCCTTCTACAGGTGCAACGGTGTCAAAATCGGTTCGTTTAAGTCCCGTTCAGCCAAAATCTCAATTAGCACCAGTTAATCAAGTATTAACTCATTTTCAGGATGTTGCTGTTCTGGAGTATGAGCTTGTTGATTGGGCTGCAAATGATGGGTTAAAAGATACTTTATATGAAACTTATCGCCCACAAAGAATCCGAATCAGGGACGCAAAACCACATCCGTCACTGTTATGCGAAAGCGCAGCATTAGCTCTTGTCTCTCCCCCGGCTCCCACATACAAACCACATCTTCCTCGGCACATCATCACCCAAGGTTTGTTGTCAGATAGCGATCGCTGATTTTTTTCTGCATTCTCTTCATACACTTTTTGTCTTGCTTGTCAATGCGTAAGTTCTAGGTAAAATGAGTAAAAACACTTGCACTGGTATGCGTTAAGATGTATAGAAAAGAGCAAAAACAAGACAAGCCTCCAGAAAACTTTGAACTGCCCTTTGGGGGGAAACTGGCAGCAGATAACCGATGGGTAATCATGGCGAACATGATACCTTGGTCAGAATTTGAAGCAGAATATGCAGAAATATTTTCAGCAAGTATGGGCGCACCAGCCAAAACATTTAGAATGGCATTGGGAGCATTAATAATCAAAGAAAAACTAGGAGCAAGTGATAGAGAAACAGTAGAACAGATTAGAGAAAATCCCTATCTGCAATACTTTATAGGAATGTCAGCCTATAGTAATGAACCTCCATTTGACCCATCAATGCTAGTTCATTTTAGAGAAAGAATAGATATGAACTTAGTCAACAAAATGAACCAAGAAATGGTCAAAAAGGTGTTAGAAACAAAAGAGGAGGAGCAAGTAAAATCAAAAAAGTCAGAAACCGAGGCTTCAAAAAGTGAAGCGACCAATAGGGGAAAATTAATATTAGATGCTAGTTGTGCGCCAGCAGATATAAGTTATCCGACAGATTTAGGATTATTAAATCAAGCCAGAAAGCAAACAGAAATAATTATAGATAGATTATATAACTCCCTAACTGAAAAAAAATCAACAAACCAAGAACCTACAGAAAAAGAGCCAGAAAAGATTATTTAGCAGTAGCCAAAAAAAGGAAAGTAAACTTTAATGAAAGAAGGAAAGCCATTAAAAAGCAACTGCAATATATCAAAAGAAACTGCTCTCATATTCAGCAACTAATAGATTCAGGTGCGTCACTAATCAACCTGAGTAATAGACAATACAAGATGTTATTAGTCGTGTCAGAAGTTTATCGTCAACAACTGTGGTTATATGAAAATAAAAAACGGAGTATAGAAGACCGGATTGTCAGTTTAAGTCAACCACATATTCGTCCGATAGTCCGTGGTAAAGCCAGAACAGAGGTAGAATTTGGGGCTAAGTTTTCTGCTAGTTGCTTTGATGGTTATGTATTTTTAGACCATATCAGTTGGGATAATTTTAACGAATCAGGGGACTTAAAAACACAAGTAGAAGCCTACAAAAACTACACCGGATATTATCCTGAGTCTGTTCATGTTGATAAAATTTATCGGACTAGAGAGAATCGAGCTTGGTGTCAAGAAAGAGGAATTAGAATTAGTGGCCCACCACTCGGTAGACCACCCAAAAACGTCAGTCCAGACACAAAGAAACAAGCACGAGATGATGAGCTAATTCGTAATTCTATTGAAGGTAAATTCGGACAAGGTAAACGAAGATTTAGCCTTGGTAGAGTTATGGCTAAACTTCCTCATACTTCTTTAACCGCTATTGCCATAACTTTTTTAGTTATGAATCTTTCTACCCTGTTATTACGTCTTTTTTGTCAGTTTTTGTGTCAATTTTTCAAAACAACATCTTTTTTCGCTGCTTTGATTAACAAAACTAATGTTTTGATGAATTTCAGAAAACAAAAAATTATCTTTACTCCTGCCTGATTACCTACTCTATTCTCCTGTTGTTTTTTTACTACTTTTTCAGCAAGCCCTAAGTACCTGTGCCAAATCTTTACACATTGCCATCATTGCTAGGTAAGGCTTTCAGCCCTATGTGATAGGTAATTCATTTTGGGGTTATGCCGACATAATTAGATATACTATTTTAACACTCTGTCAATGCGTAAGTCCTATTCCTTATCATGCTCACTCAACCTGCGCCCATTTATAACAGACAGAAGAATATAGGTTTCGATACTGGAAGTCGACCTTGGAAGGTAAAGCTAATATCTTTAACAGGTGGACTCATGATTGTCTTATCAGCCTGTGGGATAGAACCTCACTCACCTCAAGAACGTATATCCGCTCCAACAGTATTTTACCCTCGCTATCAATCTGAACAATGCAACGAACAAACTCGCAAAGGCTCTCTTATTGTCAATTTTAAGCCTGACTGGAATCAATCTAGTTACGATTTACATAGCTTAAGATTTCTAGATTGTCTGACTAAAAGAGGAGCCAAAGGGGATTTAAAAAGCTTAGAAATAGTGAAACAAGTTGTTTTAGACTGGAATGCTAAAAACAACTTTGCCCAAAAGACTAAAAAATGGTCATGGAAAGATAATCATGGCGCGCACGAAGAGCACGGTACGGCGTGGCGAACTATTTTTATTAGCTATCTCTATCGAGTAGTTCATCAAGTCACTCCAAACGATCGTGAATTTCTCAAAAAATTACAATCTATGGCACAGGAACATGGAACTTTTCTGATGGGTCGCAAGCAATATCAATTCAATCATAATCATGGACTCAATCAAACTATGGGTCTATTAGCACTGGGTTTGACCTTTAGTAAACTACCAGATCATGAAAAATGGATTGAAACAGGACTTCAACGTGCAGAAGAGCAAATGCGAGACAATGTTTCGGAAGAGGGTATTCATCTAGAGCAATCTGGCTTTTACCAATTGTATACGCTTCGCACCTTTATGGAGATTGCAAATGCTGCTTATCACAGTGGACATCCTGTTTCTCAATCTTATATGCAAAAATTGGATAAAATGCTAGGAATTGCTGCCTTATATGCCGGAAATAATGGTATTGTTGAAACGGTCCCTTGGCATAATCACACCATTAATGCTTTTGATTATTTGAAAGATGTCAAACAATTACCTCTATCTCCACCCACTCCTGGACGAGATTTATACTTTAAGATAAAGCAAGGAATTAGCGTCCCTGGTCTTTTTGTTAATCCAAAAGGAGGTTACAGTTTTATTCGTGGAGAGAAAAATGATCTTGACATTACCATTCATAATCGTTTTCTGAATTCCCCTCACTTTCAACCTGATCCTATAGGATTAACTGTCAATCTAGGCAATCAGCGAATAGTCACATATGGGAATTATTCTTCTGATACACGTCTTGCTAAAGACTTTAATGTGGTACAAGTTAAAGGGTTAACTATTCAACCTGTCAAAACTCAAAGATATTTACCCCTTAATGATCGTTTAAATAATCAGAACGGAGAAATCATAAGCTCCGGCAGTCATCTTAATCTGGATTACATCACCGTTCGGAATCAAATCTATCCTAATATTAGCCATGTCAGAATGGTAGCACGGATTAGCGCTCACTTTGTATTGGTTTGGGATCGTCTTTTATCTTTAGAAAAGCATGAATATTCACAATCATTTCACTTTCCGGTTCCCGGACAGATTTCTGTTAAGGGTAATCAGGGTGAAGTCATTCTTAATCACCAACGATTAGCTCAATTTTTGCAACTCCAATCAGATATTCAAACAAGTATTTGTTCTACCGAAATTCACATAGATGAACTATGTAGTTTTGAGGTTTCACCTAATGGGAGAAAAGTCCCGACACCGGAAATCAATTATCGTTCAGTTGGTAAATCAGGGGAGTTTTTATGGATACTATCTACTGACAACAGAGAATTTACTACTCAACTTCAGACAAGAAAAAGTGATAATTCATCTGAGAAAGAAATTACGTTGCGGGGATCCGATAAAAATTACAAGATCCTCCTTAGAGAAAATTCTGCTTTGCTCCTAAAGTAACCTGGTATAGGCTAGACTGTGCCAAAAGCTTTTATTTGCTGATCCAAGGGTATTGGAATGAAGCAAAACTAAAACCCAATCACAGAAACAGCCTTCCGCTTCTGCTCTGGCGTGACCTCCAGATAACGCTGCAATGTCCCCAGGTCGCTGTGGCCAGAGATTTCCTGAATAGTTCTCAAAGGTATCCCCGCGCTGGACATCTGCGTGAGGGCAGTTCGCCTAAACGAATGGGTGCTGACTCCTTCTACCCCAATCCGCTTGCAGGCTTCCCGTAAAATCTTGTCTGCCATGAATCGGGTCAGCCGTTCAGTTACACCGCGCTTACCGGGAAACATCACCGTTCCTTTGGGCTGATAATCAGCCAATATTGCTGATAGCGTTGGCGGAATATCTACAATTCGTGTTTTGTACTTGCCTTTGGTGGTAGACTTGCGGAAAGTGATGGTTCCTGATTTGATATCAGTCAAGTTGAGAGCCAACGCTTCACTTACACGACAACCAGTAAACAGGCAGATGCCAAACAAAGCGCGATCGCGTGGGGTCAATAACCCTTCGGTGAACAATCGCCTCAATTCGTCTTGGCTTAATATTTTGCCTTGTCCGTTGCCGTCTACTTTCATTTTTTGTACCTTCTGGGCATTACACCAAATGTCAGTAGACCGAAAAGTTTGGCGATCGCTGCGTGATGAATAGCTGTATAAGTAGATTTCTGTTGAAAATTAGTAACTTTCAATGTCAGTATTAAATGGCTGAGTTGGCTCTGTGATATAAGTAAAGTTAATGAATCAGCCAAGTGTTAGAGCAAATCTCACACCAGAATATGGTTATGCTGTGATTGGAGAGAATTTTGTCAAAGAGTTGCGGGAGAATCGAGCTAGAAGGATATCTGGTTTGACTATGACTGCAACTACTACTCCAGCTTTAACTGACAATAAAACTTTGAACGAAGTAGTTCACGACTCGTAAGCATAAGATGAGCAAGTTGCTGACCTTATGCTTTCACAGAAGGTCATCAAACAGAAAAGTAGTTGTTTGGAGTTAACGAACCAGTAGCTAGCGTGCCAGTTATACCTGTGACGTTAATGAACAGGTCGCTACTAGCATTAAAGCCAGCAATACCATCATTGACTGATAGATAAGTACCGCCATTCCAGCCAAAGAATACAGCTTGGTTAGTAGTTAAAGGTTGGGAACCAGTAAGATTGGGATTGGCATCTTCATAAGCAGCGATCGCCGCCGCATTCAATGTAGAATAACTGGCTGTTGATAAAACACCCACATTAAATAGTGCTGTAGGCAGAGAATTAACGACGATGCGATCGCCCTCAACAGGATTAAAATCAATAATGCGATCAGGTGTGCCGAGTAGCGAATCCCCAACATTAGAGTAGACAAAGCGGTCTGCACCTAGTCCGCCAGTTAAAGTATCTCCACCGGCTCCCCCAGAGAGAGTATCATTATCTGCGTCACCATATAATAAATCGTTGCCATCTCCACCAGAGATTATATCGTTGCCTTCTTCTCCATAAAGTGTATCGTTGCCAACATCACCGTTGAGGGTATCATTTCCCAACCCTGCAAAAACAGTGTCATTGCCATTACCAGCGTTGATAATATCATCACCTGCTAGGCTAAAGAAGACATCATCACCATCAAGACCATTCAGTATATTGTTAGCAGCATTGCCTGTGATATTGTTATTCAGACTATTCCCAGTACCATTAATATTTTCTGTACCTATGAGGGTGAGATTTTCTACATTAACGCCCAAGGTATAGCTGATAGAAGACTGAACTGTATCAATTTCTGTGGCTAGGGTAGATGTTTCTGTGACTACATCACCTATACTATCAACAACGTAAATATCATTACCTGAACCACCAATAATAGTATCACTACCAGCACCACCGACTAAAAAATCGTTGCCATCTCCACCAGAGATTATATCGTTGCCTTCTTCTCCATAAAGTGTATCGTTGCCAACATCACCGTTGAGGGTATCATTTCCCAACCCTGCAAAAACAGTGTCATTGCCATTACCAGCGTTGATAATATCATCACCTGCTAGGCTAAAGAAGACATCATCACCATCAAGACCATTCAGTGTATTGTTAGCAACATTGCCTGTGATATTGTTATTCAGACTATTCCCAGTACCATTAATATTTTCTGTACCTATGAGGGTGAGATTTTCTACATTAACGCCCAAGGTATAGCTGATAGAAGACTGAACTGTATCAATTTCTGTGGACAGGGTGGATGTTTCTGTGACTACATCACCTATACTATCAACAACGTAAATATCGTTACCTGAACCACCAATCATGGTGTCATTACCAGTACCAGGGTCTAAGTAATCGTTCCCTGCACCTGCTTGAATCCAATCATTACCTGTAGTACCTAAAAAGCTGATTTTACCTATAAAGCTGCTTAAATCAAAGCATTCAAATCCAAAGATTGTTGTACCTGTGATACTTGGAATCTGATTGGTGGAGTTACCTGCATTAATAGTCAGATTAGTTGCACTTGTTCCTCCAGTAATAACTAGGGTATCTGTACCTGCATTACCATCGATGGTGTCACTTTGTTGCAGGTTAGCAAAAAGGCTAGTAACTGTATCATTTCCTGCTCCTGCGTCAATAATATCTTTGTCATTTGTGCTGGTGAAATTTTCGTTATTTGCTGTCCCAGTGATGGCGTTGTTATCAATGTTGTTAATTCCAATGGTTAATTGTTTCTCGTAAGATAAACCACCTTGGTCTTTTGTTTGAACTCGAATGCTGTAGCTATTCTTGGTTTCAAAATCGAAAACCGCGTTAGTTTTTAACTGATTACCCGTAATCGTAAAGAAAGCGTTATCAGTTGAACCTGTTCCTGTGACTAAGCTGTAGGTGAAAGTATCTCCAGTATCAGGGTCTGTGGTGCTGAAATTGCCGATTACTGTGTTGGCTGCTACGTTTTCATTGATGTTGATAGAACTGGTAGTAAGATTCAGCAAGATTGAGAGATTGTCACTAGATAGATTCGCAGTTACCAAGTCCAGTTTTCCGTCTCTGTTGAAATCTCCTTCAGTTACAGAAATAGGATTGGATACAACACTTAAGTTAGTGGCGCTACTGAAGCTACCTGTGCCTGTTCCCAACAGGAGCGAAATACTATCACTACCAGCGTTCGTCACTGCTAAGTCAAGTGTTCCATCGCTGTTAAAGTCTTCTACAGTGACGGCATTGGGATTAAGTACCACGGCAAAGTTATTGGCAATACTGAAGCTGCCTGTACCTGTGCCTAATAGAATTGAGATGTTGTTGCTGTAATAGTTCGCAGTTACCAAGTCGAGTTTTCCGTCTTTGTTAAAGTCTCCTACGGCAATAGCAGAGGGATGAGTCCCCACAGCAAAGTTCGTGGCAGCACCGAAGCTGCCTGTGCCTGTACCTAATAGGACTGAGACATTATTAAAGCTAGGATTGGCATTTGCAACTGCCAAGTCGAGTTTTCCGTCACCGTTAAAGTCTCCTACAGTCACCGATTGGGGATTAACCCCTACAGCAAAGTTAGTGGCGCTACTGAAGCTACCTGTGCCTGTTCCCAATAGGACTGAAACATTTTGACTGTTAACGTTTGCAACTGCCAAGTCGAGTTTTCCATCAGCGTTGAAGTCCCCTGTAGTGATGGAACCGGGATTAATCCCCACAGCAAAGTTAGTGGCAGTACCAAAACTACCTGTGCCTGTACCTAATAAGACTGAAACATTTTGACTGTTAACGTTTGCAACTGCCAAGTCGAGTTTTCCATCAGCGTTGAAGTCCCCTGTAGTGATGGAAGCGGGATTAATCCCCACAGCAAAGTTAGTGGCGCTACTGAAGCTACCTGTGCCTGTACCTAATAAGACTGAGACATTGTTATTGACATAGTTTGCAACTGCCAAGTCCAGTTTTCCGTCGCTGTTAAAGTCTCCTACCTTTATGGATCTGGGATGAGCTACCCCAGTAAAATTGGTAGGTGTGCTGAAGGTGGGTACATGGAGGTTAGATAGGGTGAGATTGGTTGGAGTTTGGTTGAGAGCATTAATCTGAGCCGTGAAGCTAGTACTATCAACAACATCGTTTGCATCTTTTGGATCAATAGCAAAATCAACTACAGAGCCAAGTTTAACTTTCGTTTGGATTTGATAGTTAACTCCTGTGCCATCAGTGCCAGCAATTGACTGTGACCAAACTTTTACTCCATCAACGAAAATATGCCCAATAATACCATTGCCCCCTCCTACATCAGCTTTGGCTAAAGTGCCATAAATTTGGATTTCTCCATCAACTTCGCTCACCCAGCGACGTACAGCCCAGTGTTCAACAGGAGTTCTTCCACCACTTGTAATGACTCCATTGGGATGACCACCGTTAGAGGAAAGAAAAGTCCAATAATTTTCGTATTGAACAAACCAACCACCACTAAACTGGGTCATTTGTTGAAAATCTGAACTGGTGAAAGGCCCATCATAATAACCGTAATACCAGTTGTTTTGCCCTTGTACCCCAGAAAATTCTGTTTGAGAATTAGCGATTTCAAAATCAGGTTTAGAATTCATCATTATATTGTGTCCCGGTAATGAAAAAACTTTCAATATTGGAAAACAGAACTAATTTATGTATGTTTGTCACGACCAACACTATCGGAGGCACGATGGTAAATTACATCAGTATTTTGCCAACCTAAATGGATACCATAACCTTGCCACCTGTTGCGGAATAAACTTCAACGGGGTCGATAGTTAAGTTAATATTTTGGCCTGAGTCATCGGCAAAAATAATGTCAGGTTTGTTCTCGTAATAAAAACGAGATAGACCTAAACCAAATTCTTCTAGTTTTGCGCGGAATTGTTGCTTGTATGACATACTCCCTCCATGCTCATGATTAAGGTTTAAATTTTTTATACAAAAAAGTGATCGCACCAGCTTTAATTTAGATACGTCACGGATTTAACTAATGCTTTGGTTTCATATATTGTTTAGCTCCTATTACTTAACTTGTATATTAAGTTCTGATGAAGTATGAGCAATTTTACAGATCCACCAACACAACAAGCTACACAACAACTAAATATAAGTTGAGTTGTTTAACTGACATCTTGCACCTTCTCAATAAGCAGCTGGCGCTGCACTGCCCACCCTACGTAATCATAAGGATTTCGGGCTTTATTTTTCGCAATAAGGTAATGGTGCAAGATATGAGCCTCCCACAGGCGCGGTTAACGCTCCCGCAAAATATGAAACAAGCACATTTTTTTGTATTTCCCAAAGCCTTACTAGATAAGGGTTTTAAAATGTGCAAGTTGAGAGTTAAGCCTCATGAGTTGGGTCGTTTATACGTTCTGCTTATGCGTATTACAATAATAACATTATGTGTTTATTCATGTCACAGTCAAAACTACTGAAATTCTTAATTTCAGGACTTACGCAACTGGCACAGCGATCGCTTTCGGTCTTGCGGCACTGCCTTACTTTCGCTCCTACTCCATCCACTCCCCATCCACCACAACATAACCCCACTGCGGACACTTCCGAACCAACCCCTTAATCACAATCTGCACTCGCTGGGTCATCTTGCCACGACTAATGAGAAAATCTAACCCAGGATTTTACACAAACTCCTTGCCGCCTTCAATCACCGGACACCGCCGCATCATTTCCGCCAACGCCACCGCCTCCCCCCAAGCGCGTATACACAACCTCCCCCGACATCGCAATCACAATCCTCTGCTTGTATGCCCACTCGAACCAATCCTTCACAGCAGACTTGACCTGCGCTGACTCCGGTTTCCGCCCCTCCTTACAAGCAACCACAAATACAGCTTCCGGTGACTTGACCCCCTTCCCAGTCCGCAATGCTTCCTTCAAATACGCGATCGCTCCCGGTATATTCTGCCAGTACGGCTTGAGCGTCTGCTGAATCTCCCAGTTTAGCCGAAACTGTGGAGTACAAGGAATCTCCCGTAACTGCTGCAAAACGTCCTGTACCTCCTGTTGACTGGGCTGTACTGATTTTTCCACAGGCTCAGGCAGCGATCGCTTCTGGACTTGGCTAACTGCTTTACCCCCTCTCCCACTCCAACAACTGACCATCCATCACAACATAACCCCACTGCGGACACTTCCTCACCAACCCCGTAATCACAATCTGCAAGGCGGGGTCATCGTTCCAGCACTCCATGAGGAAATCTAAGCCGGGGTTTTCCTTGAGTAACCCTGCCATCTTCAATTTCTCCATGCGCCAGGGTCTAGCCTTTGACCGAAGCGCGATCGCTTCACTCGACCATTTGTCAGGCTGTGTTTCCGACTCAGGGGCGGACGGCGGGGAAATATGGCCTTCATGACTGACTTTCGGCTCATCACCCAAGTCTTGTTTCTCACTCAACAACGGAGCGGACTTACCCTGTACAGCATCCATGAGCGTTAGTAATATACAATGTATGGAAACTTTACGCCTAATAGATAGTTACATAGAAAATAAATGGAGCAATCTGTCATTGATTTCTGCCGTCAAGTTCGTGTCCGTTCTGCCGAGCATCAAGTCGCGCTCGCAATACTATTGGAAAAAGATTTATTTGGTGTTGCAGTCGCATTGCTTCGTCTAGAAATTGATTCACTGATACGAGTTGCGTTCTTATGTGAACAGGGTGCTTCATCACAGGTTTCACGGTTGTTAATGGAAAACACAGTAAATGGTGAGCAATGGGCAATTCTAACCGCAGATAATCGATATAGCCGGATTACAGACCGAGAAATGGTCAATCTTGCATCAAAAGATTGCCTTTGGGTAAATATTATTTATTCATTCGGCTGCAAATTGATTCATCTTTCTAACCTACACGACTATAAAGTTTCTGATCCGTTGGTTAAAATTGCGGACGAGAAGCGTTTAGAAATCATTAAGTATCTTCGTCAACATCACAAATACCCCGATGATGAGATAGACTTGCCTCGGCTGAAGGCATACCTTCCTAAAGTAATGCAGAAATTGGTCGAGAACGTTGCATATTACGTAGATAAAATTGAATCTATGAATACTTTATAATCTAATTACTCCATACTTTCTACAATGCTTGTTGCTGTGGGTAGTTTATTTATACCTAGTGAATGTGATCATTAGTCAAAAATCTCGCTAATAAAAAAGCTCATCATGTTGTGGTATCACCAGGGCTGTACACATTTCTGAGCTTTTGCGTAAATCCCAAGGTGGAAGCCGCAAAACGTAACAAACTCCAAATCAAAGCACTTAAGAAATCTATGGTTAAAACAAGCACTCATGCACTAAAAATACACAAACGCAAGCTGAGAAAGCAATGCAACTAGAATTGGGATTGGAGTAGCACAACCCTACTCCCCCACCGGATACCGCCGCATCATTTCCGCAAGTGCCACCGCCTCACCATCCGGCGTGTACACAACCTCACCCGACATAGCAATCACAATCCTGTTTTTCCGCGCCCACTCAAACCAAGCAACTACACCAGACTTAGCCTGTGCAGACTCCGGTTTCCGTCCCTCTTTACAAGCCACAACAAACACAGCCTCCGGTGACTTGACCCCCTTCCACGTTCTGAGTGCCTCCTTGAGATATGCGATCGCCCCCGGCACATTGCCCCAATACCGCTTGACCGTGCGCTGAATCTCCCCGTTGAGCCGAAACTGTGGAGTACAAGGAATTTCGCGTAACTGCTGCAATACCTCCTGTACCTCCTGTTGACTCGGCTGTACTGATTTTTCTGGTGTTTCAGTGTAATCATCATCACCAGATTCTTCGTTATGAAAACCTGACACGGCGGCGGAAGAATTGCCCCCATGATGATCTGTCTCGGCAGTCGAGTTAACCTGTTCTGGTTCATCAACGTAGCGAGTAATCTGGGGTAACTCTGATTCTGGGGTTTGGCTCGACCCTTCCTGATCACACTCCAAATTCTCCGGTTTCACTTCCTCACTTTTTTCAAGCTCAACAGCACTGTGTTGTTGTGAAGCGAACTCTTTGAGGGGGAAGTCTTTGTTATGATCTGCCACCTGTGAGCAGTTCGATAGTTCCAAAACGCTCACATCGATTTGCTGATTCTGACAAATGCGATTCCATAGGGCTTGTACGTTCTCGACGTTAACCGTGAACCAGTTCGCCTGATACCAAGTTTTCTCACTGTGACGACAAACATCAATCAACTTAAAATTATCCCTCAAGTTAGCGATCGCACGTCTGATTGCTGATGTGGAGAGAAATGGCAGTGTTTGCCCCCAATCCTTGAGTGTCTTCCAAAACCAGCGTCTACCATCACGTTTAATGTGCTTGGAGATTTGGCAAAAGTAATGAATCTGCTGGAGTATTACTGCTTCGGTTAAATCAATCTCTGCGGCCAACAGGGGAGGAACCAACAGAGGGGATTCTGGGGTGATTAATTTACTTGTCATATATTTTACTCAATATCTAAAACGGCATATTTTCTTGGTCTTCTTGGGGCGCTTGTGACCAAAATTCTCTAAGTGCTTGGAGTTTTGCAGCCTGCAACTGCTGTTTTTCTTCGGGTGATACTTCACCAACTAACTGCGCTACCTCAGCCCGTTGTTGTTCTTTGAACTGCTCAACAGTGACAGAGGGTAGGGCTAGAGGCTCAGTTTGTCCTTGCTCGGACGGGCGAAAACCACGGCGACGGGACAAAAACCTGAAGTGGCGCTTATCTTGTGGGGGCAGCGATCGCCAAACCTCAGCATCCCAGCCAGGGGGTATAAAATCAGATGACGGGGGTAACAAGGTTTGTACTTGGGCTTGTAATTGGGCAATGGTTTCTTGCATGGCAGGAATAGCCGCAAGTAACGCCATCTGCTCTGAACTGAGTGACTGCGGGGTATAACCAGTTTGTGACCAGATAAACACCCTTGTTCCGGCTCTAGCTACCATGCGGTAATTTTCCACGGCGATCGCTTTGCCTTTGTACTTTCGAGCGTCAATGGCGTAATTTTCAAGAATCGCATGGCAAAGTTCGTCAATTACGTACAAGCTCCCGTGAGCGTCATTCGTGATGAGTCTCCATTCTTTACCAGCATAGGGTTGTAGCGATTTTGGTAAGTCATTCGTGATGGGGTCGCAATCACGAATTTTGTTGAGCAATTGAGTGATGGTATGTTGTTCAGTTCCGCAAAAATTAGCTAAAGCTGTGACGGTCATTCCGCTTACACCGTCGCTGGTGCGGGTGCAAAATCCTAACTCGTCCTGAATCTGAAACGTCATCGCATCCATATATATTGCTCCAAATTTTGACGCATGAAAATATCAGCAGCAGTTGATTCATGCCGCATTCGGTTGTTTGAGCTATTGAGTAGTCGTCAGCCCTACAACAGCCGCAACTCTTTTTTGAAATATCGGTCTGTCTTTTTCGGGCGGTCTTTCCAATGCTCCCAAGCCACCCAAACTTCATCACCCAGGTCTTCTATAACTTCACCTCTGGTGTTGTATAAAGCACTGTAGATATCAGCATGGGCAACGATAGACCCGACACCTATAGTTTTGGGTTGTGCGGACTTCTCTAAAGCGGTGATTAGCTCTACCTCTTGTGGGGTCAATTGGACTAAGTAATCTTCTTCAATAACCTCGTATTCTCGCGCTACCGTTAAATATTCCTGCCAAGTACAGTCAGGTTTTGACAGCACCGCCCGAATATCGCTCACTGCTTGCGGTAATAGTTGCAATTGTTCGGCACGGTAAGCGATCGCGCTTTTGTTTGGCTCAGTTCCCAGGATTAAGGCCGCAGCTTGCAAGGCTTGGGTGTTGTTCATGGCAGTGGCGAGATTCCCCAAAGCTATACCCATCAGGCGTAAGCACTCTTGGGCATTTTCCTTGGGTGGTTCTTGGGCTAGCGATAGCAGGTCAATTGTCTGGTCTAAAGCTTGTTTGGCTCCTTTATTGACTGCTTTAGTCGCCTGAAGAGTCAAAGTATTCTCCCCTTGCTGGATGGAATTTTCTTTTACAGCGTTCTCTATCTCCTGAACGGGCTGCTTTTGTTGGTTCTCATACTGCAACTGCTTGGAAGCTTCTATTTCCTCCAGTCGTTGTTGCAGGAGGACGTTTTGCTCCCTCTGTTGTTGAAACAGTTTTTGCCATGAGGTCAATTCTTCTTGTACCTGTTGTTCGGCCTGCGCTTTGGCTTCACTAAGTAAGCCGATTCTCAATTCCTGTTCTAGTCGCTCAATCTCTTGCTGGTGTTGCTCCTTCAGTTGGGCGATCGCTTCGGCGTACTCTGGCGAATAAGCTCGTTGTGTGGGGTATGGAACGCTTGAGGCATCTAAATCATTATTATTGACCAGTTCCCTACTCCCATCAGCGAAAGTTACAATCTGCTGCCAGTAGTTTGGGGGGTCTGCCTCAATGGTTCCTGATTCTCCATGTCTTGGGTGATCTAGTGACGTAATCGTAACTCTGGCAGATTGGGGAACTATTGGTTCTTGATTTTTGGGAACCACTGGTTCCCCAGATGGGGCTTTGATGCGTCGGCGTGGTTGGTGAGGAACCACTTTCTGAGCCGCAGATGCAAAATCCGATGCGCTCGGTGAAGGATTTTCTTGTACTGCGATCGCTACGGCTTCCCTTAGTTTCTCTGGTTCCTTGACTAGGCGGAGTAGGGGACGGGCTTGGCGTTCATTCCTGATGTGCTGCCCTAATTCCTGGGCGGTGTCGATGACCTTTTTCGCCCCTAGCAGTTGGGTAATTCGTCTGTAGCCACCCCAGGCGGATAGTTCATGCTGGCAATATTCTTTAAAACTGGTGTACCCGGACTCAACGTAAAGTTCCCCGTCCCGCATTTGCAGAAGTTCGTCTACAGCCTGCCACTCGAAGCGGTCAAGGGAGGTGAAGGTTTCTTTGATGCTGGCGTTGAGCAGATTGTAATCAGGGGTAGATGTTTTTTCGCGGTCTAGTGTCAGCATATCTTCCTCCTGTTTTGGCAGCAACAAGAGGTGCTAAAAATGAGCTTTGATGAAAGATTATCAGTAGTTTTACTTTGAATTGACACACATAGATGCTGACAGTTAACGTAATATACTCCTGTGCATGATGGGAGTAAATCTGGTATTGTTTGGTTGAGCATAAACTGTGTAGTTTGTGAAACCTACCCAAGAGCGATGTTTTCGAGGCAAGCGCTTTTGGGTTTGAATTTTTTGAATGATTAGCAATAAGCAAAAGGCAGACTGTAAGAGGCGAGGAAAAGTAATTTAGCCGCTTACAATCTGCCGGGAGCTTAATTGCGTCACCCTTGGCATACCTAGCGGAATCCCAAGTAAGAGTGGATAACTTTTACGAGAAACGCCTTGTTATCCCAAATAGTAACACAGTATTATCACAACAGGAGCCATCTCTAAAAAGCAGTAAACCCGCCTAATGGTTGGCGGGTTTTTCTTTGAGCATTTCTTTCAGTTTTTCTAGTAATTGCCTGAGAGAATCATTGTCTTCTCTCAGGCGGCGGTTTCCCCCAGCACTAGCTCTTCTAATTTCGCTACTCTCTGCCTTAGCTCAACGATATCGCTAGATTCATCCCTATTGCCCAAGTATTGGTCAATTAACTCAATTAGGACATCAGTAGCGTTTTTCCCTTCTTGCTTGACCTTTTCATAAAAAGCTTCTTTCTTTTCAGGGGTAATCCTGATGTTGATCCTTGTCTCACTCATAGTTATTCCGTGATTGCTCGTTTATTGTTCAACGCTATCAGCCAAAGCATTGTAATAACAAGTGTACTCCCAAGTAACCCAATTACGTTATCCCAGTGTGTTGACATATGGGATAACAAGAGGTACATTATATATATGAGGCAATTACATCCCTCGCTGAACCTTGAAAACTCAATCTTATCAAGACACTTAAATCACCAGAAGCAATCAATAGTTAACGGGAGCAACTGTTGTTTTCGTCTTGATAATACTCAAGTCTTTACTGGTGTTGAGATTTAATTAATGGCTACGCCAAATCTTGATGAATGCGTTGTGACTTCTCTACAACGTTCGTAAAAACCAAAGACGACCGCCCGTCCTGAGAAAACTTGCGATCGCCTTATCCTATTCGGAGATTAATATTATGACCTACATCGCACATAGACAGCAACCCGCCAACGAACAAACCCTAGCCCAAGCTGAACTACAGCAGTACATTAACCAGCAAGCCCAAGCTCTAGCACCAGAAGAACCGAGAGTGATTGATATATCCTTTTTTGACAAGGAATATTACGTTGGAAGCAAGCTAATCGCCACTGTTACGCATGATGACAACGATTTTGTCACCCAGCGCTGGGTAGTGATGGTAAACGGTACAGAAGTACATCGTGCAGCCACCCCAATGCTATGTCACCGCTACATCTGCACACATCATAAAGCTGGCTCATTACCAGTGCAAGAGCCAGAAACCCCAGCCGCTACAACTGGTAACGAAATCATGGTGCAGATTGCCAACGAATGCGAAAACCTGGGGTTGGAATTGCTAGACGATGGGATTTACCGAGGCGACGAGAAACTAGGGGAAGCAGGACAGACTAACGGTAATTGGTGGTTCACCCGCACTGATGACGCTACACAACAGCGTATCTTTTGTAACTCTGCATCTGACGCGGTTTGGTTGGTTTCAACAGATGAATTACCAGAGTGTGCAGACTTTCTCAATGAATACTTGCAGTACAGACCGCTTGAGCAGATGCCACCCGTAGAGTTGAAGCACTTGCTTGATAGCGCGGAGTTAACAGCAGCGTAAGCCAGAACTCAGGAGTCAGAAGTCAGAAATCAGAATTATTCTGACTCCTGAGTTCTGAATCCTGACTTCTCCTTAATCATTCACCAATCACAAATATGGAACCTACAATATCAATTCCCCAGCACTGGAAATATCCCCGTTACATCCCTGGTCAACGCACCGAACAGGGCGAAATAATCGGTATGAAGTACTACGCCCAGGATACTTATCTTGGCAAACAGTACGGTGAGGGTTGGCGATATGTCATGCTCCCTGACAAGAATCAGGAGGACGAAGAACACCAACTAGAGGACAAGGTAAAACTACTCACGCCAGAGCAATTAAAGACACAACTCGAAGGTGAGATTGACTACTACTCACGCCAGCTTGAACACATGAAGTCCCTGCTGAGAGCGATTCCTGTAACTGCAACTGTAGCGACGGCTCAAGGAGGGAAACAGCAAGAAACACCCACCCAGGCGCAAAAGAAATCTTGGGAATCTCCACCCACTTTAGAGTCATTTATTGATGCGGCGCAAGTCATTCTTAAACAGATTAGCCAACACCCGGATTATCTTGCACTTGACTATCAGCCTGATTTAACTGTGGGTGATGCTCAAACTGCATTGTCTTATCTCAAGGATGAGTTAGACACCAATCAACAATCTGATACTACAACAAAGTCCGTTTCTGATTAGAAAAAACTCGCCCGGATTAATTCGGGCGACTGCGATTATTCATAGACTTAACATTTTACTACGCGCATGACTAAACAATTAGCCGACTCACGCAACTATAAATGTCATCAAGTCGCTAGTATTCTCCACCTCAATTTATCTACCATCCGCCTTTGGATTAACCGAGGTTGGTTGAAAGTAAATAGACGCTGCCCAAAGCATTACGAAATTGGTACAGGTCATCTAAAAGAGTTTTTCAACAACCCCCCGCAACAAATTAAGAAACGAATTTCTAGCCTGGATACCGAAGCTGTTGATTATCTTTTGGGGAGAAAAACATGAAAGAGCAAATCAACGAGTTAGAAAGATGCTGGTATTTGTCCCCACCTTGGGGTCAGGAAATACCACCAGTTGAGGTCAATGTGTGGGAGCGAGTTTATCTCACGGCTTTGCGGACATTCGGCTATTGCTCTGGATTTGGCTGGAGTAAAGGTGAGTGGGTCTACTTCATCGAACTTGAGAACGATACCATACTCGCCACCAAACAAGAGATTCTTGGGACTAGCCGCATGGAAGCGAACACCGTGAAACAGCCGGCTTATGCGGTAGGCGATCGCGTGATGTTAGTCAGTAATCCACCTACAACGAAGCAGCGTTTGGTGTTGGGTGTCCAGGTTGCAGATCAGGCTTGGTATTACCTCGTCGAGTGGCGTTCACCAATGCTTGTCCCGACGAGTATCGTTTGCGATCGCTTTTCTTTGGTTAGGGAAGAGGATTTGATACGGGTGATGGTTTGAAGCCTTGGTATTGAAGAGTTCAGTAAAAACGACTCACTTTTATGTCTTTACTACACAATATCAATTCTGTTGTGATTTTGATGAGTTTTTGGGGGTTTATCAATGTACAGAAGATGGACTGAAGCAGAATTAATAACTTTAGAACAAATGGCTGAAACATATACAGTAAAGCAAATCGCTTTCCGCCTCAAAAGACGAGGGTATTATCGTAGTGAGTTAGCGATCGCTGGCAAATTATACAAACTTGGCTACTCTATCCGTCCCACCCTTGATAACTATAGCTGTAGTGAGATAGCCAAGAATCTTTGCTTACATCCAACAACCATCAGAAATTGGGTAAGACAGGGGTGGCTCAAAGCGAAAAAGCGCTCTGTTCACTGTTATCAGGTTAGAAGTCAAGACTTAAAGCGGTTTTTCCAAAATCCGCCTGCGTCAATTAGAAAGCGGATAATGGCGATAGATCCGCAAGTTATTAGTTATTTGGTGGGTTAGCCAATGTAATTGATGAGGTGAAATAAATGCCGACTCTCTCGTATGTAAAAGGATTACCGACTCCAGCAGAAGAATTGAATAACTTAGGACTCACAGAGTTTGAGATGTTTTTAGCTGCTTACAGTTCGGTATTTCATAAAGCAGCGTGTGAGACAGCTAATCACCTTTTAACAGTAAATAGCTTTCATAATTCTAGTTGGAATACTCATTTACAGAAGACTTATGGCATATCAAGGCGACACGCTACTGGTGTAATCAAATTTACTGAAGGTGCTGTTAATGCTTCTAAAGAAAGCCGTAAGCTCCACATCAAAACACTGGAAGGTAAACTAAAATCTCTCAATTCTTGGATTACCAAGTCAGATAAGAAGTTATCTGATTCAGCTAAGTTCTACGCTAAAAAGAACTGGCGTAATTCTAAAACAGGATGTCGTTTTCCATTGTCTTGTTCTCTGAAGCTCCGTAACACTAATTGGAATAATTTACGTTTTAAAATTCACAATAAAAAACGTCGGGCTTACAAATTAGCTAAACAAATAGAACACTTAAGAACTTCCCATATTCAAACAATTATTCCTAGAAATCAAGTATTTGTAGTTGGTTCTAAGGATGAAAGCTTTGGTAATCAAGTTTGTCAATGGGATGGTAATATCCTAAGATTCCGCGTCCCACCTTGTCTAGAATCAAGGTTTGGTAAATATGTACAAACTTTATTAGGCAACTTTAACCGCAATATCAACAGACTGCCCGAAGATGGCGCTAAGACATGGCATTTCTTTCGCAAGCACAACAAATGGAATGCAGCAGTAAAATTTACACCAGTACCAGTTGAGCGTGTTTCTAAACATTCTGCTTATGGCTGCATTGGGATTGATATGAATCCTGGCTCCATTGGCTGGGCATACATTGATAGAGATGGTAATCTCAAATCTCATGGTCAAATCCCGCTACAGATGGGACTACCATCAGGCAAACAAGACGCGCAGATTGTTGAAGCTTGCTTAAGACTGGCGCGATTAGCCACAACATTTGCTTGTCCGATTGTTTGTGAAGAATTAGACTTTTCTACCAAGAAAGAGCAATTAAGAGAACGTGGAAGAAAGTATGCCCGGATGCTTTCTGGTTGGGCATATAGCCGTTTTTACCAATTACTAGACAGTATTTTAAGTAATCGTGGCATTTATTTAATAAAAGTTAATCCAGCCTACACCAGTTTAATTGGCATGGTGAAGTATGCTCGACAATATGGGCTATCTTCGGACTGTGCTGCGGCGATCGCTATTGCACGACGCGGTATGCGATTAACTGAAAATATTCCCGGCTCCATAACCGCCTATCTCTCCGTGAAGGATGGAAAGCACGTATGGAGCCTCTGGAGCCAACTAAATAAATTAATTGGGAAATCTAGCATCAAGCGTCACAACTTCTATGCTATCTCTAACTGGGGGTCTTTGGTCAAGCGATTGTCAGAACAATCTGGCAAAAGCAAGCTACGGCACTAAAGACGATTTCTTAGAACATATACCGCTAAGTTCTCTTTGTACAATTTTGCCTACTCTGGGTAATTTTGTCCAAGTTTTTACAAGCGGTATTCGCAGCAGTTGCCCGGAGGCGTAACTTTGCGGCGGTCTTCCATTGCTGGTGAACCACGACTAGAGCTAGTCGATGCCATTTCGCTGGCTGACCGACTTGTGGCTGTTGGATGTTTCACTGAGATCATTCAATGGCGCAAGCGGTTGTTTGTGCCAACGGGCGACAAGGCTGCGGCTGTTTTGGCTGATGTGATGAGAATTATTAGTTAACAAGTTAAGCCACTCTATTTGATAGAGTGGTTATTTTTTTCTCTCATTCTACTCTCAACCCCAAACAAGTCTTTGTGAACTTCGTAATCCTGAAACAAGTTCATTATCAAACTTCTAGTAAAAACACAATAAACTATGTTTCCTTGTGCTTCGTACAAATCAAAAGCCAAGAACAAATCTTTTTTCGCGCCCTCTTTATCATCTAGATGAAACCTAACTGTTCCTCGTCCGCAGTACGCTTCTGGACAATCAGAATTGATAGATATCGCTTTTTCTAAATGGGCTAATGATTCTGATAATTTACCTGAAATAAAATGAATGTGAGCTATGTTAACATAAGCCTCTATACGGTTAGGCTCAAGCGAAATTATTTTTTCATAATCCTGCATTGCTGCCTCAAAATCACCAATGTAATTTTTATAAATATCTGCCCTATTTAAATAAGCTTCAACCAAGTTAGGATTGAGAGCAATCGCCTGATTGTAATCCTCAACAATCTTAGGGAACTCCGATTTATGACAGATTTTCAGACGAGCTAAACCACGATTGTTGTAGGCTTCTGCAAAATTGGGATTGAGCGCAAAAGCTTGTGCTTGCTCTAAATTTGTTGCTTCCATAATTGTTTATTTACCAAAATTATCTAGTTATAATAATTGTACTTAAATTTATTATAATTACTTATTTTCTAGGACTTAAATTTAAAAGGCTACGCCGAAACATAATGAAATTTAGAGGTAAAGAATATGCTATTAGCGTTTTTCTATACTTCAGCTTTGACGAAAAATCTCACTCACTGATGCTTCGCATAAGCATTAGTGAAAACGTTAAGTTTGGAGAAAAATATATGTCCGGCTTTGAAATTGATGTATTGTGGGAATTAAATCTAACCGAAGAAGAAAAGGTAAATCAGAAGGCTTATGAAGATAGCCTAGAACTACCGACCTCACTCGCAGAATGGGAAGCTTTCCTGGCTGATTTTGAGGAGCTAAATAAGAAAAGGATACCGACTCCAGCCACAGACTTTAATATCCCCGGAATCGGAGAATGCTGTATGGAAATTCTGAAGGTATCTTGGGTTACTGGTGAGCCTCACTTATCTGTAGAAGTTAACTCACAGGATAGAGTTCTGTTTCCTAACGGGTATAAAGCTTCAGTACGCAGAGAAGATGTATCCCTAGCCGAGTGGTTAGGTTTGTGGCATATCTTGCTTGATCCGTACTATTGTTAACCACTGTTAAATACTGTTAAGTACTTCTTAGCCTCCGCTTGGAGGCTTTTTTTTTCTCACTGCTGCATTTCCATCTGCTGAAGATGAAGATTGATCGCCTCAAGTCTCTTATCCGCATTGTCAAAAGTTTCTATTAAGTGGGGTGTAACTTTATTAACTGTTACTTTCCCGGTTTCTACTTGCAAAACTATCTGACCATCTTTTTGTGCGATCGCTAAATCCTGACGAGCAAGGTTATATGCCAAGTCATAACTATTGCCTGTCACCAGGGTTAGGTTGTTTTCGCCCTGGACACCCCATTTATTCCCCAACCGTTGAGCAATTTCGGTGATGCGAGTGATTTGGTCTAGCTGCGTCTCATCGGAGCGCATCGCGGCGATCGCTTTGTCGGATAAAGGTGTTCCTGCTTTGAAAGCATTGGCTACTTCTAGAATCCGTTTTTTGTAGTCATCAGACTTGCCTAAGCAATCAGCGTTATCGTGCCAATTCTGCAAATCTTCAATTGTGACTATTTGAGTGGTAGGGACATCAGGGGAAGCAAGGGAGGCAGAAGACAATTCGCAATTGTCAATTCGCTGCTTTTCGCAGTTTTGAGAATTGTGAAAAGCAGCGAATTGCGTTAGCGGTAGCGGGGCGTTTAGCCCATTGCGAATTGGTATTTCTCCCCCTGCTCCCCCTGCTCCCCCTGCCCCCAATTCTTCCCCTGCTCCCCTTGCTCTGTTTTCTCCCCCTGCTCCCCCTGCCTGGACTGGTGTAGCATTGGATGGAATTGGTGAAGGAGTTTCTACCTCGCTGACACTTGACGGTTGCAAAGAATTGGGGCGAGTTGGCTGCGATCGCAATTTTGCTTGATACTGGTCAAATGCTTCAACTGCACCAAATTTACTGGTCATCCTTCTCGATATCGGCTCAGGTATAGAAGAGTTGACGAGCCTAAATACTGACAATCCCTTTTTCGTTTCCAGTCGGACATCTTCTGGTGCTAGTTTGGTGAAGCTGACATTATTTTGTCGTAACCATTGACTGACCGTTTCAAACTTATGATTATCCACTGCCATGCGCGTGATGCCAAGCTCTCTATCCTCTGCGCTGGCAAACAAGATAGTGGGGCGCTCTTTGATTTTGGCTAATATCGGTGCAGTTATCTCTACCATCTGCTGCTGCAACGAAGGCTGCTGTGTGCCAAGAGTCTGCGATTCCTTTGTCCAGGTTTGGGGGTACTGAACTGTTGCGGGGTCAATTTTTAATATCGCTGTGGAGAAATTGCTTTGGATTGTGGCTTGTACTTGTGTCAATTTTCCCGGCTGTAAAGCTCCTATTTCCCTAAGAGCTTCCTTGTCTTTATTCTTAAACAACACACCTAATGGTTGACCGTTCAAAAACACTGCATCCTTGACCTGGGTTTGTGATACAGAGAGCGTCAGCTTGCGATAAGATTCATCGTTAAATGTCTGTCCTTTGTAGTCATATTTGCCAATATTATTAATTCTTAATAAATTTCCATTGGGCGATTGAGCTATCACAAATCCAAACTTTTCGTTGTCAGAAATTGTTTTCAATTTCAGGTTCAGTTTTTGCTCATCTTTGACTATGTTATATGCTTGCAATTGCTTAATTGAATCAGCATCTAGTTCCCCTAAAGTTTTCCCTTCTAATTTGATTTTTACCGTTTGGCTAGGCACTGATTTTGTGCCAATCTCTATCGTTGCATCTTCGGCGTTGAAAACTCGCCCAGCGTAAGTAAACTTACTCATTTCTCTGATGAGAAAGGTTACGTCCAGCTTTCCAGGTAAAGAGATTGTAGCGTTGGCTGTGTATGTCTGTCCAGGGATGATGTTAGCCAGAGCTTTTGTACCAATTGGTAGCTGTCCGGTTCTTGGCTCCAACATGGCATATTCTTTATACTGCCCATCACTATCTTGTACGAATGCCAATCGTGAAGCATGGCGCTCATGTCCCGGAGGATGGTGAGATGCCCTGATTTCAATTGGGTACAATTGTTGGGGGTTCCATTCCTGACCACGGAAATTATTGGACTCATTACTGAGAGTTCCCAATGTCAACTCGTTGAATTGCAACTGCTCTAAGCGCGATACTATCTCCGAGGGGAATGCTGCAAATACAAAGTTGGGGATTTTTTTGATAATTTCCTTTTGGGGTTGATTCTCTTCATCAGGCGACTCTTCACCTTCATGTTGCTTATTCTTACGTTCCAGTTCATCTTGCCTTGCTGCACCAACAGCCCAAGCGGCGGCGGCGGCTGATAATCTTTGTTCTGGGACTATGCTATCTCTGAATGACCGCGCGTACTCATAAGCCGCATCAAACAGCAGTTTCGTTTGCCCTGGCGTGAGTTCTGGCTTTAGTTCCAACAGTTTGGCATTACTAGTAGCCATGCCT